>NZ_JBIIGC010000036.1:0-6966 GCF_044236835.1 Rhodoferax sp. | reverse complement strand
CACCAGCGCCCATGCGCCGTCCTAGCGCACCAGCGGGTGCGCGCGCAGCAGCCCCTTCGCCCGTAGCACGGCCAGCGGCGGCGCGCCCGGCCAGTGGCTTTGACGATATGGACGACGACATTCCGTTTTGACCCGAACACCCCTGTGAAAGCCACGCCATGCGCCCTATCGCCCTCGTCACCGGTGCCAGCTCGGGTATCGGCAAAGCCTGCGCCCTTGCATTGCTGCAAGAGGGTTGGCAGGTGGTTATGGTTGGCCGCCGAGCGGACGCGCTCGCCGCCGTAGTAGCCCAGGCTGGTGACCATGCGCCCCAAGCCTATGCGATCCCGGCGGATGTGTCGAAGGAGCCCGAGGTCCTTGCCGTGTTTGCCGAGATACGCGATCGCTTCGGCCGACTGGACCTGGTCTTCAACAACGCAGGCATCTCCTTGCCCTACACCCTGCCTGGCGATGTGACGGGCGAGGCGTGGCGCCGCATGGTGGACACCAACCTCAACGGTGCGTTTTACACGCTGTCGCAGGCCTTCAAGCTGATGCAGGAGCAAAGCCCGCAAGGCGGCCGCATCATCAACAACGGCTCGATTTCCGCGCATGTTCCGCGCCCGGGTTCGATCGCCTACACCGCAACCAAGCACGCCATCTCCGGCCTGACCCGCGCCGCGTCGCTGGACGGTCGGCCCTACAACATTGCAGTGGGCCAGATCGACATTGGCAATGTGGCGTCCGACATGACCTTGAAGATGGCGCAGGGCGTGCACCAGGCCGACCTCAGCATCCGGCCCGAGCCGCGCATGGACATGTCCGCGGTGGTTGAGACCTTTTTGACGATGGCGCGTCTGCCGCTGTCGGCGAACATCCTGTTCACCACGGTGATGGCTACCAACATGCCTTATGTGGGCCGGGGTTGATGCCTTGGAGTGACCCAGGGGCCAGTGTGCTGACTTGCGATTTGTTGGGGCGCGGCAGCCCAGCAAAGCCGGGATAATTGCGTAACTTGAGGAGCACGCTATGGCATCGGTGAACAAAGTCATTTTGGTGGGGAACTGCGGGCGTGACCCGGAGATTCGTTATCTGGCCTCGGGCCAAGCGGTGGCCAACGTCAGCGTAGCCACCAGCAGCCGGCGCAAAGACAAGAACACGGGCGAAATGGTGGAAGACACCCAGTGGCACCGGGTCACCTTTTACGACCGCTTGGCGGAGATTGCGGGTGAATATGTGAAGAAGGGCCGCCCCATTTATGTAGAAGGCCGACTCAAGTACGGCAAATACACCGACCCCTCGGGCGTTGAGAAGAACACGGTCGATATTGTGGCGACCGAACTGCAACTGCTGGGCAACCGCGAGGGCATGGGCGCACCGCAAGACGGTGAGGAGGCACCAGCGCCCATGCGCCGTCCTAGCGCACCAGCGGGTGCGCGCGCAGCAGCCCCTTCGCCCGTAGCACGGCCAGCGGCGGCGCGCCCGGCCAGTGGCTTTGACGATATGGACGACGACATTCCGTTCTAGTTAGTAAGCGGTCTGCATAACTTCCCCGGTAGGCAAGGGTAGCGTTATTGAAGTCGGCAAGACAACGACCATCCAAATGCCGGTGGTGCCAACCAAAGGGTCCTCGCCGCGTAGCAGCGTAGCCACGCCGTCGTAATTGGGGTCGTCTGCGCTACGCAGGTTGGTTCGGTACGCCAGCTCGCCGCCTTGCCCATCGTTGCGGCAAGAAAGTCTGCAAACGGCGGCCATTCATAGAGCGCGATTACCGGATTGCCATGCAGCTGATCGGCGCCCAGCGTGTGGTTGACCGTTAGCGCACCTGGCAGTTAGGCGCCGCAGCGAATCTCCAAGGCGCAGCGCTCGGCCGGGAACTGGTTCGCTGGGCCACGCTGGCGCCGTCGAGCCACAACACGCAGTGCTGGCAGTTCGCCATCAGCACCGACGGTCGGTCAATCACCGTCCTGCCCGACCTGGTGCGGCGTTGCCCCGCAGTGGACCCGGACGATCATCATCTGTTCGTCTCACTGGGCTGCGCTACCGAAAACTTGGTACAAGCCGCGCTTTCCCATGGATTGAAGGGCTTGGTGCTGTTCAATGCCGCCGACAACGCGGTGCATCTGGCGCTGGAACCCACTATCGCAGTGGCTAGGCCATTGTTCACCGCGATCCCGGTTCGACAATGCACACGCGGGTACTACGACGGCAAGCCCGTGTTCATCGACGAGCTGGCGCACGCGCGACGGGCGCTACAGCGTGTGCGCAGGCAAACCGAACATTCCCTCCTGGATGGGTGACTTGGCATTTCGCTGGCTCTTGACTGCCAAGGGAGAGAACGACAAGGTGGCGCAGCCGTTGCGCAGTTGCGCAGGCATTGCCCTCTTCGTGGGCCATGCTGCAGACAAGGCGCATTGGGTGGACGTGGGGCGCTGTTACGAGCGCTTTGGGCTGCAGGCCGTTGCCTTGGGGATTCGCAACGCCTTCCTCAACCAGCCGGTCGAAGTGGCGGCATTGCGCCCGTCTTTCTCCGCTGCCATGGGCCTCAGCGGTCAACGTCCAGACCTTGTTGTGCGTTTCGGACGCGGCCCGACCATGCCACGCTCGCTAAGGCGGCCAGTCGAGGCCGTGCTGGTGTGATGTCACCACGCTGCCGCAAGGAATCACTCTGACAGGGCCGGTGCGGCAGCTTGGGTGCGGCCCGAAGGCCGCAGGGCGTACTTCGTTGGAGGCATCGCATCGCTGCGCTACGATTTTTTGCCATGATGGGGCGACAGCATCTCGCCGCCGGCGCCAACGGGCGGCATTGGATTGCTTGTTTTGGCTGGGTGACGCCCGGCCCACAGCCGATAGCCCCACTTGCGCAGCTCGCTTAGCCACAGCACGCTGCTGGCCATCGCGACGCACACCAGCCATTGTTCGTCGGATAGAGGCGCCGTGCCGAAGGCCGTATTCAGGAACGGAATGTGAACAACTGCTACCTGAAGCAGCGCCGATACGGCGATCGCGGCCCATAGCCAAACATTGGCGAACAGCTGGCGCAAGGCGCTGGTGTTGTCTGAGCGTGAGATGAGTGAAACGAATAAGCTGGCGAAGACCAGTACGTTGAAACCGGCCGTGCGGGCGTTGGCGAGGTTCTGTTTGCCCTCGATCAGTCCGCCAGGCAAATAGAGGTCGATGGTCAAGAGCGTGGCCACTGCGACAACAAGGCCGACCTCGACCATGTCGAGCCACATGCGGGTGTCAATCAGGCGATCGGTCGAACGACGTGGCTTCTTGTCCATCATCTCACCCACCGGCGGGTCAACGCCCAGTGCCATCGCTGGCCCCAAGTCAGTGACGAGATTGATCCACAAAAGTTGTGTGGCCAGGATGGGTAGTGTCACAGCGCCGTTGTCACCGATCTTGAGTCCCAGCAGTCCGGCTCCGACAACCCCGAAGAAAACCGTTAGCACCTCACCTAAATTCGAAGACAGCAAGAAGCGCAGGAACTTGCGAATGTTGTCAAACACACTGCGCCCTTCGCGCACCGCCTCAACAATGGTGGCAAAGTTGTCATCGGCCAAGATCATCTTGGCCGCTTCCTTGGACACTTGCGTGCCAGTGATACCCATCGCAATCCCAATGTCCGCGGCCTTGAGGGCAGGCGCGTCATTGATGCCGTCGCCGGTCATTGCCACGACGTTGCCGTCAGCCTGAAGTGCTGCGACGATGCGCAGTTTGTGGGCGGGCATCACGCGGGCAAAAACCGAGGTCATGCGCACTGCCTTGGCAAAGCGCACGTCATCCATGCCTTCTATGTCGATGCCGGTCAACACATCAGTCTGGCCCTCAACAATGCCTAGGTCCGCTGCAATACGAACTGCGGTTCGCGGATGGTCGCCGGTGATCATGATCACGCGGATGCCGGCACGCCGTGCTTGACTGATGGCAGTGGCTGCCTCCTCGCGGGGCGGATCGATCATGCCGACGATGCCGGCAAAGACCAGACCGTATTCCAACGATTCGCCCGCTTGCCGGTCCTCCCCATCTTTGAGCGGTCGGTAGGCCACCGCCAGTGTGCGCAGCGCGGCATCAGCCAAGGCGTCGACTTCGACGAGCAAACGTGTACGCATCGCAGCATCAAGTTCGACAACCTCTAGGCCCCGGCGCGCCAGTAGGCAGCGCTCAAGCAATGCGCCTGGAGCCCCCTTGGTGACGAGCACGACATGATCGCCGTGCTCGTGATCCATCTCCAGTGTTGACATCAGCTTGCGCTGGGTGGTGAATGGAATCTCGCCGATGCGCTGAAAGCGCCGCTTGCGCCGCTCGGTGACACCGAGCTTGCGTTCCGCCACCAGGAATGCTGCGTCGGTCGGGTCACCATGGACTTCCCACGCGCCGGCTTCGCCTTGGTGCAACTCGGCGTTGCCCGCGAGGCTGCCACCGCTGAGGGTGACGATTTGCTCGTACCGCAAGGCACCAGGGGACAGATCGGAACCTTCGTACTCCACACGGCCCTCTGGCCCATAGCCCACGCCGGTGACGCGAGTGCAGCCCGAGAGGGTGACAACGCGTTCGATCGTCATCTGCGCACGTGTAAGCGTTCCTGTCTTGTCGGAGGCGATGACTGTCGCAGAGCCGAGCGTCTCGACCGACGACAGCTTCTTGACGATGGCGCGATGCTTGGCCATACGTTGTACGCCAAGCGCAAGCACCAGAGAGAGGATTGCCGGCAGTCCCTCTGGTACCGCAGCCACCGCTAGCGAAACACCGAGCAAAAGGGCAGGAACAGCGTCGCCGACACCGTGGATGTCGGACAACAGCAGGATGGTGACCACCACCACGAAAGCGATGGCCACTACGCCCAGGCCCAGGATGCGCCCAAGGCGCGCAACCTCCTGCTGCAAGGGCGTCGGCTGCTCCACAGTGGTTCCCAGCAAGTGGGCAATGTGACCGATTTGCGTGGCCATGCCAGTGGCGATGACGATGGCACTACCGCAACCTTGTACGACGGACGTGCCTTTAAAAACCATGTTGACGCGCTCGCCTAGCGCGGTCGGTGCCAATAGGGTTGATGTCTCCTTAGGCACTGCTTCGCTTTCACCGGTAAGCGAAGCCTCTTGCACGCGCAGCGACGTGGCCTTGAACAGCCGCGCGTCTGCGCCGACGGCGTCGCCTTCGCTGAGCAACAAGACATCCCCGCGCACCAGCTCGGCACTGGGCACGCGCAAGCGCTCACCACCCCGCCACACGGCGGATGTGACAGCGGTCATCTTTGCCAGTGCTGCTACCGCGCTTTCGGCCTTGGCCTCCTGCAGGTATCCAAGCGCCGCATTCAGCATCACGACGACAGCAATGACAACAGCGTCCAACGGCAAACCCTCTCGGCCCTCGATGAACCAGGCGACCAGCGCAACAGCTATGGCCACCATCAACAAGTAGACCAGCGGGTCTTGGAACTGCGCGAGACCGCGACGCCACATCGCCGTTTTGATTGCGGCCTGTAGCTCGTTGGATCCCATCGCGGCGAGCCGTCGCGCTGCCTCTTGGGCAGATATTCCCGTTTCCAGGTCAACGTCGAGTTTGTTGGCGACCTGGGAGGCATCCCTACCAGGCAAGTCGACTGCAGCGTCGGACGTGACGCCTATTCGTGGCGACCTCGCGGTGCCATTTATCCGATGTTTGCCAGGGTATCTCGGTTCCACTGCCAGTCGTGGGACCAGGTAACGCAGCAGCCCGATGCACTTGATTTTTCGCATCCCATACCTTGCAGCACCGATCTGCCTCGGTCAGTGCGACAGCGAACGGTCCTCGAGGTAAAGCGCTAGCGCCAAAGCGGACTCGCGGAGTGCCGCCCTAGCTTTTGGTTCAAGGGCGTTGTCCTGCACACAGGTCAGCGTTAACCAAGAATTGCCGGCCTCTCGAAGCCAGCTGCCCTGCCACTGATTTCAATGGGGGCGGAGTGAGGTCACTGCTTATGGGTTCAGATTGAGTATTCATCCCTGAAGGGATCAAGTTGATATGGATATCAACTTGCAGCGGCCGCATTTGGCAACCAGCCTTCTTTGTTCAATGCGCGACAAAGCGGTGCATGCGTGAAATTGAATGCAAAAACAATTCGCCGCGCCAGACAACAGGTTGACCCATGCATAAGGTCTGATTCGTTTGTGCAGTGCGGCTGCGCGCAAATTTGAAAACCTCAAATGGTATTCAGAAAATTCAGATTAACTTGCTAGCAAGCTAAGCAAAGAAAAAATAACAGGGGGGCTGGCAATCGAATAAATAAAAACCAAACTAGCAAAGCAACTTTGTTGCAAGTATCCGAGGCAGTGAATCGATGAAACGTAACTCGAAAAAAATATATCAAGTGAACGGTTCAACTCAGCATCCAGAGAAGCACGAAATCCAAGTCGCCACACCGACAAGTTGCAGCGAAAGGGCATTGTATGGGCACAAATGACCTGCCGTTGGACGTCCTCATTCGAAATGCTGCAGAAGGCGATAACTCTAGTTTTGCCATTTTGTATCAGCGCACCAGCGCCCACTTGTTTGGCGTTGCTATACTGCTTTTAAAGGATCGTCAGTCGGCGGAGGATGTTCTGCAAGAAACGTATGTCAGCGTCTGGAAGCACGCAAGCAGCTACACCAATATGGTCGAAGGCCGGAATTTCTCGGCGATGTCATGGTTGATTGCCATTGTTCGAAACAAGTCACTCGATGTATTACGAACGCGTGGGCGCCGCAAGGAGGTGGAGCTGCCCCAGTGGGATTACGAATCGGATGAGCCGCAAGATTGGATGGAACACAGTTCGCCCAGCGCGCTCAATCTTTTGGAAGAAGCTGCGACCTCGTTGCAGATCAGCCAATGCATCGCAGAACTGGAATCAGGCCCGCGCCAGAGTCTTGCGCTGGCGTACTACCAGGGTCTGTCGCATTCTGAGATATCGGCGCAAATGGGGGCGCCCATTGGCTCAGTCAAATCCTGGGTGCGCAGGGGCCTGATGA
>NZ_JBIIGC010000021.1:0-53598 GCF_044236835.1 Rhodoferax sp. | reverse complement strand
CTTGTGCCACCTCAGAGCGCGGGGTGATCATTTCGGCAGCGCCATCCTCACCGATCTGCACCATCCCTAAGCTGCCCGGCGCAAAGAAGCCTTGCACCACTACCCGGTCGGGCGGCAAGCCGTCGCCGTTGTCAATCAGCACCACCAAGTCGTTGCCCTGTCGCAGGGTTTGTACGTTGTTGCCTTGGGGGAGTTTGAGCAGGTCGCCTACGCCCAAGGTGATGCGGGTTTGGGCATCGACCACCACCGAGGTGGCTTTGGTGGCACTGGCTTTGAGGATTTCGGCGATCAAGCTCATAGCGATCTTTCTGACAGTAATTTATTTAGTTGGTTGGCTTGACGAGTGCAGTCGTCTCACCATCTGCGACAAGGCGGCCCTGCTCCAGCACTATGACGCGTTGCGTCAAGGCTAGCATACGGGAGCTGTGGGTGACAAGCAATAAAGTCACACCCGTTAGCTCTGCCAAACGGGCCACCAGAAGGCGTTCGGACTCGGGGTCCAGGCCATTGGTGGGCTCATCGAGCAACACCACGCGAGCGTTCTGGGCCAGAGCCCGGGCCAAGGCCACTTTTTGGCGCTGGCCACCCGACAGGTTGGAGCCGTACTCTTCCACCGGCTGGCTTAAAGACAGGGTGGCGCGTTGCAAATCCTGGTCCAGCCCGGAGAAGTACACGCCGCGCTTCAAGGCAGCCATGCGCTCGGACTGGCCCAGCCACTCCGGCAGGCCCAGAAGGATGTTGTCTTCCACAGTGCCAGCCACCAGCGTGGGTTCTTGGGGCTTGAACGCCAGCCACTGGGCGCGGTCGGCAGCGTCGTAGTCCAGCAAGGCCATGTCATCGACCCGCACCTCGCCCCCGCTGGGCATCATGGCGCCAGCCAACACCCGGGACAGCGTGGATTTGCCCGAACCCGGACGGCCCAGCAAGCCCACCCGCTCTCCAGGCGCAATGGCGAGGTTGATTTCACGCAGCACCGCTGCGCCGTCGCCGTAACGGTGGGCCACTTGCACCAAAGCCACACGGCCCTGCACCTCGGCGGGTGCGCGGCGGGTGGCACTGGTGCTGGCATCGGCCTGTTCTTTCAGGTAAGGCGTCAGGGCGGTGAGGGCTTGCTGCAACTCGTTCCAGCGGCCCATGGTCTGCAGGGCCAGACTGACGGAGCTCAGGGTGCGGCCCGACAGCATGGACACCGCCACCAGTGCGCCGGTGGTGATGGTCTGGTCGAACACCAGGTAGGCGCCCACCACAATCAGGCTAACGAAATTGCCGGTATAGACCACCTGGGTGAGGTAGGCCTGGCGCAAACCTTCGTTGCGCAGGCTCGCGTTTTGCAAGGCCTGCGCGCTGGCCAGCCGCATGAAGCGCTGGAATAACTTGCCGCCAGCGTGGCTGGTGCGCAGCACATCGAGCGAAGACATGGCGTCGGTCAACACCGCCTGCTTGGCCATCTGGGTGCGGGTTGCCACCTGTGAGAGCTCCAAGGTGCGCTGCTTGATGCGCCCGCCCAGCCACACGTAAATGACCGTCCAGACCACGCCCACCAGCAGCAGCGGCCAGGCGATGACGCCGATGACCACCCAAATCAGCACCACAAACGGCAGGTCGGCCAGCGCCATCAGGTAGTTGGCCGAGAAAAAGTCGCGTGCACCCGACAGGTCGCGGTACAGGCTCAGAAAGCGTGCGGCCATGCCCGGTTGGGAGCCACCACGCCCGGTGGGCTGCAGCAAGCGAGAAAACAGTTGCCGGTCCACCCGTTCGTCAAGCACCAGGGCGAGCCGCTCCACTTGGCGCGCCCGCAACTGGCGCACTAACAACTCCATGGCCACAAAGGCCAAAACGCCTATGGCCAGTGCCCACAGGGTTTCGAACACACCGTTGTAGACCACCTTGTCGTACACCAGCATGGCAAACAAGGGCAGCACGATCAGACCCATGTTGACCAACATGCTGGCCACCAAGATGCCACCCAGACGACCCCGCAGCAGCGCAACCACCCAAGTCCAGTAGGTGGAGGTCTGGCCACTGCCATCGGGCAAGGCCTCAGGTGTTAGCAGCCAGCCACGCGCGCCAGGGCCGGGGGCGGCTTCCATGACCAGCGCGGTGGCGTCCTTCGGCCCCACTGGCAAGGGCAGCGCCTGCCAGCCCTCCTGCGCGCTGCGCTGCCACAGTTGCCAGGGCGCGCCAAGGCCCACGGGCTGGCCTAGCCAAAGACTGCCCCAAGGTGTATCGGCGTCCTCTTGGTCGGCCGCAATGTCCCAGCGCGGCACCCCAGCACGCAGCAACCAACCGGCCTCGGCCAACAGCACCCGCAGCTCGGCCTCGGCCACGTCGGCCTGTGGATCGTCTGTTGCGATGGCACAGCGCGCCCGCAGCGCATCCAAGAGGCGCGGGGGCACCAAGCTGCCCTGGTCACGCAGGGTCTGCAGGAGCTTCTGTAAAGTTGCCTCCAAGCTAGCAGTGTTGGCTGCCTCCGCCGTCATCTAGGCCTTGCTCGCTGGGCACTACACATAGTCAACGACCAAGCTGGCAATCTTGTTACCACCGGGTGTGTCGTAGTATTCGTAGTTGTTGTCGCCGGTCTGGACGGTAACGCCTACAGGCAACGTGATCGAGTCGCCGGTCGAAAGACGCACGGTGAGGGCAGAGCTGTTACCCGCATCCACCATGTTCTGAATGTCCGTGATGCTCAGCACCAAATTGGTGTTGAAGGCGTCTTTGCTGAGGTCAAGCACGTTGATGCTGGTGAAGTCGCCCGCAAAGTCGCCGCTGACGTAGGTGTTCCAGGTAATCACGCCATTGCCGGTGGCATAAAACTCCAACGTGTCGCTTTCGGTACCACCATCGGCGGTAAAGGTATTGCCACTGGTTGCCAATTGGGATTGGTTGACCCGGATGATGTCAGCGCCTTGCCCGCCGATTGCGGAGTCGCCATTGAGGTTGGCGTCGACATTGAGAGCGCGGAAGTCCAGGGTATCGTTGCCATCACCGCCGTTGAGCGTGTCCACCCCAATGCCCGAGGTCAGCGTGTCGTTGTCTTTGCCACCCAGCAAGCTGTCGTTGCCAGCGCCGCCGCTCAAGGTGTCGTTGCCATCGCTGCCGGTGAGGGTGTCGTTGCCGTCGTCGCCCAGCAAGGTGTCGGCCAAGTTGCCGCCGGTCAGGGTGTCATCGCCACCTTTGCCATCGAGGGTGGTGCCCACGGTCAAGTTGCCAGTGAAGGTGTCCTTGCCGGTGCTGCCGATGACGTTTTCGATGGCAAACAGTTTGTCCCCTTGTGCAAAGCCGCCGGTGTTGACATTGGTTTGCAGATTGACGGTGTGGTCCGCGCCGGTGTCTGCAAAGTAGTTGACCGTGTCCGTGCCGGTGCGGCCATCGTAGATATCGTTGCCATTGCTGGTCATGAAGGTGTCTGCGCCGGTGTTACCAATGAAGATTTCACCGCTGCTTCGGCCCCAGAACGTGGTGTCACCGGCAAAGCCAATGGCTCCATTGATGCTGTCGTCGTAGACGTCGCCGACAGCTTGCCCCGTGGCCTTGCCGGTTGCCGAAAAGTCCACCGTGCCCGAGCCGCTTTGGTCTTCGTACCGAACGAAGTTGCCCACAAAAGTAGCCAGGTTGGTCACCGTTGCCGCGATGCTGGCCACTGGGTCGTAGCTGTTGTAGGCAGATACATAAAAGGCGCTCACATCGGCAGGCTGCGCGGTGAATATGTCCGCACCCGCACCACCGTAAAAATGGTTGTTGCCTAAGCCGCCATTGAGCTCGTCGTCACCGTCGCCAGCTTCCGAAGCGTTGGTGTTGGTAGTTCGGTAGGCCGCATCTCCCCAGCCGTACAAAATGTCGTTGCCGTCGCCGCCAAACAGCTTGTCCTTGCCCGACCCTCCAATCAAGGTGTCGTTGCTGGTGGTCACCGTGACGATGTCTTTGGCGCTGCCCACATCGCCGTAAATCTGGTCGTCGCCCGACCCGCCAGTGAGCCGGTCGTTGCCGTCCCCCCCAAACAGCTCGTCGTCACCACCCAAGCCGCGTATGGTGTCTGCGCCACCTTTGCCGTACGCCGTGTCCTTCCCGTCGGAGCCAGTCATCGAATTGGCATTGACGTTTCCCTGCAAATCACTGCCGATGCTGGTGAGGTCGATGGTAGCCTCGTCTTTCACCACACCCCCGCCACCACCACCACCACCACCACCACCACCACTGGCCACGACGTCTTCCACCCCAGTAAAGGTGTCGGTTTGTATCAGATCAATGCCATTGAGTATTTCAGCAGTTCCGCTGCCATCGTCGTTGAATGTCACCTTCACTTTGTAGCTGCTGCCAATCTTGGCGTAGGACAAAACGTCTGTGTTGAGGCCGCCGATATACAGGTCGCCTTGGCTTGGTGAGCTCGGGGTGTTGATCATTCCGTAGAACAGATCGTCGCCGGCGCCGCCGTCAATGGTGTTTCTGTTGGTATCACCCGACAGCACGTCAGCGAAGTTGGTGCCAGTCAGGTTCCTGATGTTCACGAAGGTGTCGTCCTGGGCCCAACCGGCCGAATCGGTCGTTCCTGACAGGGAGGCCACCACGCCCTGACCGCCGGTAACCAACTGGTAGCTCACGGTGTTGGTGCCGGTGCCACCGCGGAACTCCATCACCGAATTGTTGGCCAGGAAGCGGTCATCGCCATTGGAGCCAATCACGACTTCGATGCTGTCAAAAGTATCTCCGGCCGCGATGCCATCTCCAGTGCTGCCATTGAAGGTGTCGATGACGAGGGTGCCAGCACCGCTGGCGGCGTAGGTGACGGTGTCGATTCCGTCGCCACCAAAGTAGCTGTCCACACCACCCGTGCCGGTGAAGGTGTCTGCGCCTTCGTTGCCGTTGAGGGTATTTGAACCTATGCCACCGTTGAGGGTGTCATTGCCCTGGCCACCATTGAGGGTGTCGTTGTCGGCGTCGCCAAACAAGAAGTCGTTACCGTCGTCACCATTCAAGGTGTCCACGCCATCGCCACCATTGAGGGTGTCACCGCCTGCCCCACCGTTGAGGGTGTCTGCGCCTCCCTCGCCATTCAAGGTATCGGCTCCGTCATCCGCCGCATTGAGGGGGTTGCCACCGTAGCCATTGAGCGTGTCGGCGCCGTCACCACCCCACAAGGTGTCGGTGCCCATGAGTCCGTTAAGGACGTTGGCACCCGCATTGCCGCGCAAGGTATCGTTGAAGTCCGATCCGCTCAGGTTCTGGATGTTGATGTAGGTGTCGCCGATGGCATCACCCAGTACGCCAACTTTTGAGCCGTCAAGCCGGGCCGACACGAATGCGGTGGCGTCTTCGTAGCTGGCGGTGTTGGTGCCGGCGTCTGCGGAGTCGGTACCGTCCACTTTGTCGCCACCCACCAAGGTGTCACCTCCCGCACCGCCTACCAGCACATCATTACCTTTGCCGCCAAGCAGCGTGTCGCCATCGCCGCGGCCAAAAAGTGTGTCGTTGCCATCCCCGCCAGTGAGAATATTGACAGTAAAGTTGCCACTGAGCGTGTCGTTGTTGACAGACCCAATCAAGTGTTCGATGCCGCTGATGATGTCCCGGTCGCCCACTGCCATGGTGGTTTGCGCGGTTGTGATGGCCAAGTCGATGTTGACGTTACCTGTGACGTAGCTGTAGTCGGCGGTGTCGCTGTTGCCAATGTCGCCAATGAAGGTGTCATTGCCCAATCCGCCGACAAACACGTTGGTACCTTTGCCTGCTTTGAGCGTGTCGTCGCCCCCACCACCATACAGCTCATTGTCACCTTCGCCACCATCTAGGGTGTCGTTGCCGTCGGCTAGACCGTCGCCGCCGTAGAGCTTGTCGTTTTTCGCGCCGCCGGTGAGCACGTTGTTGGCTGAACTACCGCGAATGGTGTTGGCCTGATTTGCGGCGCCCACAATGTTTTCGATGCCGTTGAAGGTATCGCCCCGTATCAGCGAGTTCAACTGATCGACCGTCCAGATGATGGTGCCCGTTCCCAGATCCAGATTGATGCCGTTGGGGTCCTTGCTGTAATTCACCGTGTCTGACACGCCTGCGATGGTGTCGCCACCATCGAACCGGATGGCATCCAACGAGGCGTAAAAGGTGTCGGACGCACGCGTGCCCACCACCGTTTCAATGCCGGTAAACCCGTCACCGGCCGCGTCGCCCGTACCGAGGCCGTTACCCTCTCCCGCCGTCGAGACCGACACGTCAATCGTCAGCCCCGTGGTGGTCACGTTCGAGTTGGCATAGCTGGCCACGTCGCGGTTGCCCACGCCGGTGTCGGCGCCGCCATTGAGCGTGTCGGCACCTGCACCACCTTCCAAGACATCGTTACCGTTACCACCTTGCAGGTTGTCGTCTCCCCCAGCACCGCTGAGCGTGTCGTTACCATTGTTGCCGACCAGCAGATTGGACGAACCGTTGCCGGTGAGGTCATCGGCTTGATTGCCGCCAATCAGGTTTTCAATGCCGATGAACACCTGCTCTGCCAGCTTGGTGGTGTTGTCGTTTTCGAAGACGAAGCCTCCGGACTGCAGGCTGACCTTGACAAACTTTTCGCTGCCGTCATAGGTGACGGTGTCGTTACCGATGTCGGTCAAACCATCGCCACCGTAGAAGGTCTGCACCGCTCCCTTGGTTGCCACGTTGCTGAAGGTGTCGTCGCCATTGCCGCCGTACAACACATCCGATGCACCACCGCCTTTGATGTCATCGTCACCATCGAGCGCGCGGATCACGTTGTCGCCGCTGTCACCTTCAATCGAGTCTCTGAAATTGGATCCCACGACGTTTTCGATCGACTGGTAGGTATCGCCCTGGGCATCACCAATACTGCCACCAGCCACCAAGCTGAGCGTCACACCGAGCAATGCATTGGCGTAGGTTGCTGTGTCTTCGCCATTGCCGCCGTTGAGGGTGTCGGTCACCGAAGCGCCCACACCACCATCGATCGTGTCATCGCCATCGCCACCGAGCAGCACATTGCCCTGGCTATCACCGGTAATGAAGTCGTCCAGATTGCTTCCGGTGATGTTTTCCACGCCGGTGTAGGTGTCGCCCACCGCTGCGCCTGCATTGAGCGTCTGCTGTCCGGCAGCCATGTAGACCGTAACGCCGGACCCCGCACTGGCATAGCTGACCGTGTCGGAGTTCTCACCACCAATGAAGCTGTCGCCACCACCCATGCCAAACAGAATGTCATTGCCGGCACCACCATTGATGGTGTTGGACAAGGCATTGCCGTAAATGAAGTCAGAGAAATTGGAGCCGGTCAGGTTTTCGATGCCGCTGAAGCTGTCGTTCTGCGCATCGCCCGTGTTATCGCCCGGCCGTATGAGGCTCACCGTCAGGCCTGAACCCGAGGTTTCGTAGGAGGCAGTGTCAAACCCCTCACCACCCAACAAGCCATCGCCGCCACCCCCGCCGATCAGTATGTCGTTGCCGACACCGCCATCCAGGATGTTGGCTACGCCATCACCGCCCAAGGTGTCGTTGAACGAACTGCCGGTGAGGTTTTCGATTTGGCTGAAGGTGTCGCCATCGGCCTCGCCAGCAGCACTCCCAGCCTGGGTGGCAGCCACCAGGTACGCGCGCACAAAAGAGGTGGCATTTTGGTAGCTTGCGGTGTCGGATTCGCCGCCACCATCCAGCGTATCTTTGCCCAGACCGCCAACCAGCAGGTCGTCACCGTCATCACCAACCAAGGTGTCGTCGCCACCCAGACCATAGAGCTTGTCGTTAGCCAAACCACCCTTAAGCCGGTTGACTTGCCCGTCACCGGTCAATTCGTCGTTACCGCTACTGCCGGTCAGGTTTTGGATGTTGATGTAAATGTCACCCGCCGCGTCCCCGGTGTTGAGGTTGGGGTTGAGCAGTGAAACAACCAGGCTGCCCGTTGTATCGCTGGCGTAGCTGGCGGTGTTGACACCGTCGCCGCCGTCCAGGGTGTCGCCGAGTTCGCGGCCTTCGAGCACGTCGTTGCCACCGCCACCTTCGAGCTTATTGACTTCGGAATGACCCACCAGGGTGTCATCGAACTTGGAACCGATCAGATTTTCGATCTCGTACAACTTATCTTCTTGGGCGTGGCCGCCAGAGTTGGCGCCTTGGTCCTTAAACACCAAGCGCACGGTGACACCGTCATCGGACCCACGGTAGCTCGCGGTGTCGTTCCCGCCGTTACCCACCAGTGTGTCTTTGCCAGCACCACCGACCAGCAGGTCGTCGCCATCGCCGCCATACAACTCATCCGCACCGTCTTGCCCGTACAACTTGTCGGCCCCTGTACCGCCCGTCAGAATGTCGTCGCCCGTACCGGTGATGGTGTCTGCAGCCTCGTCGTACTGCAGAAGGCCCGCGCCGCCGTAGTTGCCGCCAAACAAAAGGTCGTTGCCGGCGCCGCCATCGATGGTGTCGTTGCCGCTCAGGCCGCTGACGACGTCGCTACCAAACTGGGCGTTGATGGTGTCGTTCACCGCTTCGCGCCCGGTGATGTCGTAGCTCAGGCCGCGCGCCAGCAGCTTGACGATGGGGTTGGCATTGCCGTCAAGGGAGTAGTAATCAATCGAGTTGGCTTCGCCGAAGGAGAACTTGGTGGCCAGAGGATTGGCAGAAATCAGCACGCCGTTGGCGTCCAGGTATTCGATCTTGAGGGTGAATGACTTCGGCACCACCTGTACACCGTCTGCGGTCAGCGTCCACTCCATCGGCACCAGGACGTTGTTGACATCGTTGGCAGTGATGAGGATGGTTTCGGTAAACGGATTCTTGCCGTTGAGCAAGAAACCGTCAGGCAAGACATCGCCTGTCAGGTTGCTGTCGTGGGTGATGCGGATGGTGGCTAGCTTGGCCTGCCCAGTGAAAAACAGGTTGGTGTAGGCCTTGCTCGGGTCGTTGGCCGCCGGTGTGGTGACCTCTCCCGCAGAGTCTTCCACCCGCACCTTGAGCCGGTTGTCACCCAGCATGAAGCGCACATCGGTGTCCTTGAAGGTGGCCCCCGTGGGATTGACACCATCCCAGATTTGGACGCCGGCGACCTTGGCCTCTAGCCCGCCTTTTTGCCCGGGCGGGGTGATGTTGGGGAACACCAGATCGGTGGGGCTGTCGTCCTTCTTGTCAGAGGTCTTGTCTTCGTCTTTGGTCTTGGAGCTGCTGGAGCTGGAGCTGGCGGAATCGGTGCTGGTGGCATTGGCCACCGCATTGCTCTTGAGCTGGGGCACTGGCTCCGCCTCAGATTTGGCAGCTTCTGCCGCCGCCTGGGCCTGGGACACTTTGTCTTGCAAATCGGCGATCTGGTCCCGCAGCACCTGCGCCAGCGTCTCTTCGGCCGCGCCCAAGCCAACGGCCTGGCCGTTCAGCGGATCGGGCGGCGTGGGCTTGATTTCGGTGGCCTGCAAACGGAAGCTACCACCCACGACCGGCTTGAACTGGCCAACGAGCTTGAACAAGTTGGCGGCATCGCTCGGGTCACCCGAGGAGAACACAATCTTTGGATTGGTCGCGGTGGCTGCGTTCAGGGCCGCCTCGGTCAACAGGTAGCGCTCGCCCTTGCTGGTGACAACGATCAAGTCCACGTCCACCGCTTCCACCGAAGCAATGTCCTTGGGATCGATGGGCAATTCAAACCGCTGCTTGCCATCGGCATCCGTCTTGGGTGCCACCGCTGTGACTGCCGCCTGTTGCTGTGGCGCCTGGGCCGCCGCGGGCGGGGCGGCCTGGTCGGTCACAGGAGCGGTATTTGCAGCTGGCGCAACAGATGGGGATGCGGTGGTGGCCATGGAATGTCCTCAGAAAAAGGTGTCTGACATTGTTTGCAGATGGTTTAAGCCTGCGGATTCTCTTTGATTGCCATGGTATTGGCAGTGATGGCCGATTGGGCCACGATATTCGTGAAGTTTTCCAGACGCGAGGCGTAATCTTGCAACTGGAGCTCCATGCGATTGACCACCAAGGCGCGCGCCTCGGCATCGGTACGGAAGGAGCGGGCAATGTCGGCCAGGGTGTCGTCCACGCCGCGCATGACGGTGGTTTGGCCGCTGAGGCTGGACTGCATCCCATTGACCAGTTCTTGCAAAGCATCCGACTGCTCGCGCGCGGTCTTCTCGAAGTTGCGCTGTTGCAGATCGATCAGCTTCTGCACGTTGTTTTGGCTGGTCACCGTCATGTTGGTCAGCGCATCGGTAATGCGGGCCACTTGCTTGGTCAGCGCGATTTGCTCGGTCTGGCCGGCGGCAATGGATTGCGTCATGTCCTCCAGTTTTTCCGCCAAAAGCTTGTTGGTTTCGTCGGCCGCGCGGCGTTGTGCGCCTGCCAAATCGGAGAAGCCGGTTTGGGTCGACTCGTTCAGCGCATCGGAACCACGGCGCTGCACGCCCGCCAGGTCTGAGAAGCCCTTTTGCATGATTTCCGTCATCTGGTCGCTGCTGCGGCGCTGCACCCCGGCGATGTCGCCCAGTTTGGTCACCGTGTCTTCGGCGAGTTCGGCCATGGTCTTGTTGAGCTGCGTGACGTTTTGCACCGACTGGGCTTGGGTGGTTTGGCCATCCACCAATGCGGTGACCAGGCGCTCGGAAAGCGTCTGGTGCTGCTCGTTGGCCTGCTCCAACTGGGTCATAAAGCGCTCGGTCTGGTAGGTTTGCTGCTGCACCAGCTCGGCGATCTGGGTTTCCACCTGGGTGGCATTGCTCCAGCGGGTGGCAACCAGTGCCATCGATTCTTGCGTGGCTTGCAAGCTGCGCAAGGCAGCGTCTTCGGTCTCGAGCCGGGATTGCAGGGCCTTGACGAGTGCCGAGTTGCTGGCCTGGTTGAGTTCGAGGTGCGAAGAAATCTGCACCATGGCACCGATCAGGTTGCGCACCCGCGTCTCCGACTGTGCCAATGCACCCGCCAGGTTGGCCAAGATGGGCGACTGCTCGGCCAAGCTGGTCACCGCGTCACTCAGTCCCTTGACATCAGCGCCTTCGTCGTCTGCATTGGAGAAGTCGGTCAGGTAGGTGACGCGGCTGTCGATCAGGGAGTTCATCTCACCGGTACAGTTGCGCACGAAGACGAGCAACACGCCCATGATCAAAGAGCCCAACACACCGAACAGCGACGCACTGAACGCCACGCCCATGGCCTGCATAGGCGAGGTCAAACGCTCCACCAGCATGCGAATCGCTTCGGAGGGGTCACCACTGTTGGTCACTGAGAAGGCGCCAATCAGCTTACTGATTTCAGACAAGGCACCAAGCAAACCAATAAAGGTACCCAGCAAGCCCATACCCACCATCATGCCGGACATGTAGTTGGGCATGATGAGGTAGCGGCTCTGCACCGCGTGGTAGCGCTCCAGCTCGGACTCCAGGGCCGAGTGCTGGACGGAGGACACCTGCTTACCCAACAGATCAGCCATGATCTCCAAAACGCCATCGGTGTCGCGGCGCTTGCCCGCAAGCTGGGCACGCATCGCCTCCACGCTGGGCTTGGTGAGCGCCACTTCGTAGAAGGCTTCCACGCGCTTGGCGTCAGCGTTCATGCGCCGCACCTGGTAGAGCATCATGGCGCAGCCCACTACCATCAACACAAAGATGATGTAGTTGATCTCGGGGTGTGGGTTGCCCCGGATCGTCGACGCGATCAGGTCAAAAAATACCACCGATCCTAGTGCTACCAATGCTATTGGGATACCCACCCACCAGTAGTAACTTTTGATTTTGTTCATGGCGTTCTCGCGTAAAAGGAAACAGAAAAACAACTAGCAAAAAAAGGAGCGGTGCAGCCGGTCATTTGGCCTCCCGCAGGGCTTGGGAAGAAAACTTCAATAAGGGCGACAGCAAATAGCTCAGCACACTGCGTTGGCCCACCACCACATCGGCCCGGGCGGTCATGCCCGGAAGGATGACTTCATTGGCAAGCCGACCATGGGCATCGGCCTGGCTGGTCTCGATCACCACACGGTAGTAGCGCACACCCTTCTCGTCTTGCAAGGTGTCGGCACTGACCTCGGTGAGCTTGCCCACCAGCGCACCGTAGACCGAGTAGTCGTAGGCGCCAATCATGATGCGGGTGGGCAGGCCCGCACGCAAGGAGGCGCGGTCGTCCGGACGCACCCGGGCTTCGACCGCAAGCGGCCCTTCGCTGGGCGTGATCTCCAGCAGGGTCTCACCAGGCTTGGCGACCCCGCCGATGGTGTTGAACTGCATGCGGTTGATAAAACCGCTGACCGGCGCGCGCACATCGGTGCGGGCGAGGCGGTCGGTGTCGCCGCTGACATTGAGCGAGATACGCTGTACTTCGGCATTGACCTGGTTGAGTTCAACGCGGGCGTCCGCGCGGAACTTGGCGCTGGACTCGGCCATGCGCGAGGCGGTTTCGCTCACCGCAGCGCGCAGCCGCGGGATGGAAGCCACCACATCGTTGTAGGTGCTCTCCAGCCGCAAGGTGCGCGACTGCGCCTCCAGCAATTCGAGCTGGGAGGCGGCGCCGCGGCGCTGCAGGTTCTCCAAAAGCGTGGCTTGCTTGCGGGTGGCTTCGAGCTCACCCGCGTAATTTCGAGCGCGGCTTTGGGCTTCCACCAACTCCTCCTGGCGCTGCACGATTTGCTGGCGCAAGACCGCTTGCTCGGAACGAATGCGCTCGGAACGCTCGCGGAAGGCAGCACGCTCGGTGTTCTGAATTTCGAGCTCAACACCCGGGGGGAAGCTGATGTTGGCGCGCCCCTCGGCCTCGGCCTCCAGCCGTGCCTGCTGTGCCTGCAGTGCCTGCAGACGCGACTGGCCTTGCTGCACACTGGTGTTGGCTTGCACGTCCGACAGCTTCATCAGCACCTGACCCTCTTGCACGCTTTGGCCCTCGCGCACCAAGATCTCCGAGACGATGCCGCCCTCCAAGTGCTGCACGATTTGGGCCCGGCCCGCCGCAATGATGCGGCCCTCGGCGCGCACGATGCGGTCCACCGGCGCCCAGACCGCCCACAACACCAGTCCCAAGGCCAGCAGCGCCAGCGCCCACAGCAAACGCCGGTCGTGGCGCTCGGCCAAGCTGAATCCCGCACCCGCAGGCGCGCTGGCATCTTGCGAACGCCAGGCACGCCACATCCCCCGCCAACCGGCGGGTGGAGTCTTGGGGGTGGACTCAGCGATGGGGGTCATGATGCAAGACGGATGACGACGAAGGTGCGATCGGCAATCTGTTGGGAACTTTCTGGCGTCTCCAGATCGATGTTGCCGCTGGGCACGCCATTCTTGAGCAGTAGATTTCGAACCAAGTTGGCGCGCTCGCTGCCCAGGCGCAGCGCTTCCGAAGAGCCCTTGGGCACCATCACGGTGATCCGCCACTTGCTGTTGGCCACGGACCCGTAGGTCGCGATTCTTTCCATCACACTGCGGCTCTCCGCTTCGCTGAGCTCAAGAACTTCGGGACGGAAACTGACAATCACAGCGCTGTGCACCACCCTCACCGATGCATCACCGGTGGGTGCAGATTTTTGCTGGGTCGCGGTGACCGTCTCGAGTCGACCGAGTTCGGTCGCAGCACCCTCTGCGCCGCCTTGAACCACCAAGTTCGATGCGCCAGCAGCCGCGGCGGGCGCCAGACGAACAAGGACGCGGGTGTTGTTGGCGGTCTGCGGGGCGCTTTGCTGGGTCTGCAAATCAATACTGGCAGGGCGCACGCCGTTTTTAAGCAAGGCATTTCGCACCGCGTTGACACGGTAGTAGCCTAGGCGCATCCCTTCGGAAAAGCCCTTGGGCACCTCTACGCTGATCCGCCACTGGCTGGTAGCCACAGGCCCGAAGGTGGCCATTTTTTCGGCCAAGTCGCGGCTCTCGGCGTCGCTGAGTTCGAGAACATCAGGGCTGAAGTTCACCACCACGCCTTCGACCTGCCTGGACGTGTCGAGCGAAACGGATTGGGCATGGCCCATGGCGTGCAGCCCCAGCAGCGCCAGCGCCCACAGCAAACGCCGGTCGTGGCGCTCGGCCAAGCGCAATCCCGCACCCGCAGGCGCGCTGGCATCTTGCGAACGCCAGGCACGCCACACCCCCCGCCAACCGGCGGGTGGAGTCTTGGGGGTGGACACAAGGCGGGAGGTCACGGTGCTTTGCGGATGATCACGCGGGAGTTGTCTGCGCTACCCTCGGTGCTTTCTTGCGTCCGAAGATCAATGCTGCCAGGCGGCACGCCATTCTTGAGCAACAGGTTTCGAACCGCGTTGGCTCGGTAGTAGCCCAAGCGCAGCGCTTCGGAGAAGCCCTTGGGCACCACCACCGTGATCCGCCACTTGCTGGTGGCCACGGGCCCGAAGGTCGCCATTTTCTCGATCGTATTGCGGCCCTCGGCGTCGCTCAATTCGAGGACATCGGGGTTGAATTTCACAATCACGGCGTTTTGCACCGCTTGAATGGAATTGCTGCCAGTCGGTGCCGGGGTGGTCTGGGTGGCGGTGACAACCTCGACCCGGCCTGTCTCGTCTTCGGTACCTACCACGCCATCCACCTTCTTGGGCGAGCTGCCCGAGGCGGACTGGGCCTTGCCAGCAGATTGCTTGGCTTCATTGAGCTGTGCCTGGGTGCTGCGCAGCTGCTGCTGCGCCTCTTGCAACTGGCTCTTGAGTTCCATGATCTCGCTCTCTTGCTGCGACTGCGACTGCGCTTGGGCCTGTGCTTGCGCTTGGGCCTGTGCTTGGGCCTGTGCAGCGGCAATCGCCCTGGCCAGAGCCTGTGCCTGCGCCAATGATTGCGCCAAGGACTGGGTCAGCGCCTGCGACTGGGCTTGCGCTTGTTGCGCTTGTTGCGCCTGCGCCTGTGCGGTGGCCTGCGACTGTGCGCTGGAGGTCGACTGCGACGCGGCCTGCGCGCTGGACTGGGCCTGCGCCTGGGTCAGCTTGGCCAACGCCTGCGCTTGCGCCAAAGCCTCAGCCAATGCCTTGGCCAACTGCTGAGATTGCGCCTGGGACTGTGCGGATGACTGCGACTGGGCTTGCGCGAGTGACTTGGCAATCGACTCGGCCTGGGCCAGCGACTGCGCCAGAGTCTGCGCCTGTTTGGCTTGCGCCTGCGCTTGGGCCTGGGCCTGTGACGGTGATTGGGACTGCGATTGCGACTGGGTTTGCGCCTGGCGCGCCAGGCTCTGCGCCTGCGACAGGGCCTGGCTTAACTTTTGCGCCAATTGCTCAGTGCGCTGCTCGCTTTCGCCAGCGGACGACTTGCGTTCACCCACGCCGGCATTGGGCGATTCGGTTTGCTTGTCGGTGGTGCCGGTGGAGAAGGCATTTTGTTGCTGGCTTTCGGCGCTGGTGGCGGACTTCGGCGTCGCTTTGCCAGAGCCCTTCAAAGTCTGGTCGGTCTCCAACACGGAGAACGACACGTCGTCTGCGAGGGCGCGGTCCTTGCGCTTGAGCAGCTCTTGGATCTGCAAAGTCGCACCGATCACCACGATCGCCATCACCGCGATCACGAACAAAAGGTTGATCGCCAGATTCGAAATGGCGTCGACGTAACCCGGCCAAAAGATGTCGGATGCGTCGTCGGAATTGCTGCTTGCTGCCATGGTCAGGCCCTGGTGAAGGAATAAATGAAGTCGTTAAACAAGGGGCTTACGGTTGGGCTCACAGCTTGGCTTGCTGGGCGGGCTTGGCCGGGGCCAGTGCCAAGCCCGACAACAAGCCGATCTGACCCAGCAAGCGAGACTGCGCGGTGTACTGCTCTTTGAGGGCCTGGATCTGGCGGTTGCGTGCGCCAAACAAGCGGTCCGTAGCATCCAGCGCCTCGAGCAAGTTGCCCATGCGGCCAGACTTGAGTTGAAGTTGCACCGATTCAGCTACGTTGAACGCTTCTCTCTGCTCGCCTTCGGCAGTGGTGATGCGCAAGGTGGCCGATTGCAAAGCGGCAAAGTCGGACTCGACTGCCTGCTCAATCTTGCGGGACTCTTCTTCCAGCTTGGACTGACGCTTGCGCAGTTCGGCTTGGGCCTCGTCAATTTCATACAACTCCCTGCCACCCAGGGAAACACGCCATTCGCCCACGCCCACGAAGCGGGTGAACACATTCACCGGGGTTTCAAACGTGCTGGTGTTCTTCTGGATGTCGCGCTCGGCACTGAGGCTAAAGGTGGGCAGCAGCTTGGCCCGGGTTGCGGCCACCACTGCCACCTGGGCTTGCACATCCTTCTCCAGCGCCTTGATGGTGGCGCTGTTTTTGCGCACCAGCTCCGCGATCTCGTTGCGGGTTGCGGGCAGCGCGGGCAACTGGTTGAGGTAGGGCAGACGCAAGGACATCGGCTTTTGCTCAATCAGGCGATCCAGCTCGGCCAGGCTGGTCTTGTAGGTGGCTTGCTGGTCGATGCGGGTCTGCTTGGCCGCGAGCACCCGGGTGCGGGCGCGCTCCAAGTCAACTTGGCTGGTGGCGCCGGCTTGGGCACGGGTCTCCAAGTAGCGCAACACACTGATGAGCTGGGTTTCCTGCTCGTCTGCAAAGTCAATGGTGAGGCGAGCCGCCGCCAGATTGACGGTGGCCACCGTCAAGGACAGCGCGACCTGCTCCAGGCTGCCGCTCTGGCGCAAAAGTGCGGCCTGCTGAGCGCTGTCAGCCGACTTGACGTCGTTGGTCAGCCCCGGGTTGTAGACCGGCTGGGTCAGGCGAATGGAATGGTCGCGGTAGTCCCGATCCATCGATCTGTCGACTCCGGGCGTGTTCTTGCTCAGGCCCGCGCGGGCGCGTAGCGACAGCGTGGGGAACAAGGCTGCAACCGCCTGGCTTCTCTGGGCCTGTGCTACATCCAAATTGGCAACCACCTGCGCTTGGACCGGACTGATCAACAGGCCTTCGGTCACGATGTCAGCCAGCCCCCAGGTGGTCTCGTCCTTGGGCGCGAGGGGCTGGTAGGCAGCACCGTCGGCCGCGTCGTAACGCGGCAGGTCAACTACCTCTTTGCCGGCCAATTGCGCAAAGCTGAGTAACTGGCGCGAGAAATCAGGGGTGTACACCAAGGGCGCCTTGGCGGGATCCACCGCGGGTGCCTCGCGGCGCTCGGTGCGCTTGGGAGGCGGCGCTGCCACGACAGGCCCATCCGCCAGCACCAGGCTGCCCTCGCGTGGACCGGGCTTGAAGGGCGCCTTGCCGCGGGTTGCCGCTTCGTCGAGTCGGGCCAGCGACTGCTGCAAGCCCGGACTGAGGCTGCGCCCCAGGGTCAGGCTGGTATCGGACTCGCGCACCACATCGGCGGTGACTTCGGCGATGCGGGCGCGGGTGCGCTCGCGCTCCGCATTGAGCGCAGCCGCCGAAGTTTGCGCCACGGCGGATGCAACCATGGTCAGGGAGAAGGCACCGACACCGGTGAGGGCGGCAAGCTTGTGGAGCGTTTTCATTGTGGCTTTCATGGCTGACTCGCTTTAGCGTTCTCGCAATGCCTCGCGGGCACGCAATATGGGCTTGAACAGGTACGACAGTACCGATTTTTGGCCGGTTTTGATGTCGACCTGGGCCAACATACCGGGAATGATCGGCAGGGGTTTCCCAGCCGGTGTCATCAGTTCCGAGCGCTCGGTTCGCACCAGCACACGGTAGTAGGTTTCATCGCGCCGTACCTCGTCACGCAAGGTGTCGGCACTGATCTGAATCAGGGTTCCAGTCAGCCAGCCGTAGATGCCGGAGTCGTAGGCGGTGATCTTGACCACCGCTGGCAATCCGGGGCGCAAGAAGGCAATGTCGGAGGGACGGATGCGGGTTTCGACCAACAGGGCTTCGTCCAGCGGCACGATTTCCAACAGGTCTTGGCCCACTTGCACTACGCCGCCGATGGTGTTGGCCTTGACGTTTTTCACAATGCCCCGCTTGGGCGCGCGCAGCACGGTGCGCTTGAAGGAATCTTCGCGCCCTAGCAATGCGGCCGACTGGCTGCCCAGCTCGGCCTCGACCCGCGCCAACTCGGCCGCTGCATCCGCCCGGTAGCGGCTGCGGGCTTCGTCGATGCGACCGCGCGATTCGGCAATCGCCCGGCGAATGCGCAAGACGTCGAGGTCGGACACCAGCCCCTTGGCGGCCATGGGCTCGGTGATCTGCATTTCTTCTTGCGCCAGACGCAGCGCCTGCTCTTGGGAACGCACCAGGCTGTCCAGCGCCTGGCGCCTGGCTTGGTAGGTTTGCATTTCATTGCGTACCAAAACCGGCGCCCGTTCGGTCAAATCGGCAGGGAAGTTCAGCATGGTGCCCTGGGATTCGGCGCGCAGCCGGATGCCTGAGGCCACCAACGAGTCCACCCGGGACTGGGTCTCTTTCATGTTGGCACCCAGGCGCACGTCGTCGATGCGCAGCAGGGGCTGCCCTGCGTCTACCGTGTCTCCCTCGGCGACCATCATTTCGGCCAACACACCGGCTTCGCTGCTTTGCACCACCTGCTCGCGCCCGGTCGGCACCACCCGGCCGGCGCCGCTGGTGACCTCTTCCACATTGGACAAGGCAGCCCACGTCACGAAGCTGGCAATAACGACCAACACCAAATACACCGCCCAACGGGTCCAGCCGCTGATGGGCTCCAGGCGCGACTGGTAAACGTCAGTCATGACGTCGGCTTCAGCAACCTTGGCATTGGCCAAGCGGAACTGCCTGATCTGCTCCGCTTTGGCGGGGTCCATGGCGTCACTGGGCACCGGTGAGCTGGATTTTTTGTTGAACCAAGCCATCACGCCACCGCCTCTGCTGCGCCCGATGCAGCCACTGCGGGCACACCCGAGTCCACCCGCGGTGTGGCCGCTGCGCGCGCGCGCGCTGCATGGCGATCACGCACCGCCTGCAGCACCGCATCGCGCGGACCATCGGCCACCACCTGACCATCTTCAAGAATAACGATGCGCCGCACGATGGCCAGCGGAGCGGCCCGGTGGGTCACCAAAATCACGGTGCGTCCGGCCAGCTCGTCGGCCAAAGCACGCAAAAGCTGTTGTTCACTTTGCTCGTCGAATGCGCTGGTGGGCTCGTCAAGCAGGACAATTTGCGCCTGCGACAACAGGGCTCGCGCCAAGGCCACCATTTGGCGTTGGCCGCCAGACAGGGCTTGGCCACCCTCGCCGACTTGCATGTCCAAGCCGTGCGGATGCTGGTTAGCAAGGTGCTGCACACCTGTGATGCGCAAGACCCGCAGCAGGCTTTCTTCGTTGATTTGTGGCGCTGCAATCAGCAGGTTTTCGCGAAGGCTGCCGCGAAACATCACCGCATCCTGACCGACCCAAGCAACATGCGACCGGAAGTCGGCCGGGGAAATTTGCGTGACATCCACCCCATCGAGCATCAGCTGTCCGGTGCTGGGGGCATGCAAGGCTGCCAGCACCTTCAGCAAGGTCGACTTGCCCGAGCCGACCGGCCCCATGATGGCCACCGCTTCGCCAGGCCGAAACGCCAAGCCATTGATTTGCAGGGTTCTCTGGTCGCTGCGCGGGTACGAAAAGGTCGCATCCGTCAGCTCCAGCAAGCCCTTGGGCTTTTTGATCTGGACATAGGTGCGCTTCTCGTCGTAGCGGCCTGTCAAATGCATGATCCGGTCCACCGCCCTGTAGGCCACCTTGGTCTGCTGCCACCGAGTCATGATGGATGCCACCTGCGCCAACGGCCCGAGCGCGCGGCCCGCCAAAATACTGCATCCAATCAGCCCGCCGGTGGTGAGCTTGCCGTCCAGAATCAGGTAGACGCCCCACAAAATCAGTGCGGTTGACGCAGCCTGCTGCACGTACTGCGTGATGTTGATGGCCACCGATGCTGCCATCTTGCTGCTGTTGCCACTGCGCGCGGTGACGGCGCAAATGCGCTCCCAGCGCGACCGCACCTGGGACTGGGCGCCAATCGCTTGGATGGTCTCGGCACGCTCGATGGCTTCGACCATGAACGCCAGCTTCTGCGAGTTTTCGTACTGGTAACGCTCCACCGATTTGCGAATCGGCCACTGCGAAATCAGGCCCACCATCAACAGCACCATACCGGCCACGATGGGCACCCACACCAGGGACCCCGCCAGAAAACCGATGGCCACGAAGAACACCATCGCAAACGGCAGATCGGTCAAACCCACCAACGTGGTGGAGCTGACAAACTCGCGCACGGAGTCGAACTCACGCACTTGGCCAGCGTATTGCCCGCTGGACTGGGGGCGATCCTTGGGCTGCAAATCGAGGCTTTTGCGGAAAATCGCCGCGGACAACAACAAATCAGCCCGCTTGCCCGCCTCGTCCACCACATAAGCGCGCAGCGTGCGCAGGCCCAACTCCAGCAAACCCGCCACCAGCACGCCAATGGCCAGTACCCACAGCGTCGGCATGGCGCCGTTGGGGATGACGCGGTCGTACACGTTCATGGCAAACATGGAGCCCGCCAGCGCCAGCAGGTTGATCAGCACGGCGGCTACCACGCAGTCGCCGTAATAGCGGCGCAGCATGCCGAACACGCCCCAGAACCAGTGGGCCTTGCGGTGGGCGGTGTCCCCGGCGACCTCGTGCCCATGCATTTCGTCGAGCTCGACCAGCACCGCGGTACCGGCGTAGCGTTCGGTCAGCTCCGCCCAGGACCAGACCTCCTGCACCACCTGTTCGCCCTCCTGCGCATCACTGCGATAACGCCGCATGTGCAGGGCTTCACCACGCAAACCGAACCAGGTCACAACCTCTGCGCCCTTGAGCACCAAGAGCATCGGCAGACTGGCCGTGGGCAGCTCGTGCGCCGGGAGGTTGGAAATCTTTACTTCGAACCCGTGGGCCTGCAAGGTGCAAGCCGCCACCGCAATGGCAGCTTCGGACTGCACTTGGGATGCATGCGAGCGCAAATCGCGCGCCGACACGCGCTTACCGTAATGGAGCGCAATGTCGGAGAGTGCGGCCCAGACACTATGCATGCTGGTCAGAGACCGAGCTCCGCCTGGATGCGGCCTTGGAGGCCATACAGACGCCAGGAAGCGATCTTGACGTCTTGCAGCGTGGACTCCACATTCGAGCGCGCAGTGAACAGCTCGCTCTCGGCATTGAGCACCTCGAGCAAGGAGCGGCGGCCGATCTTGAATTGGTTGCGGGTCGACTCGACCATCAGCGCAGCATTGCGCGCGTACTCTTCAAACGAGCGCAGAGAAGCATCCCCCGCCTGCAGCTCGAACCAGGCCTGCTCAGCGCGGCTGCGCAACTCTTCGCGCACCCGGTCCACTCCGGACTGGGCCGCGTACACGCCCTCCATAGCCGCCTGAGTCGCATAGCGCTCCGTCTTGCCCGCAAACATCGTCCACTCCAGCGACACACCGGCGTAGTGGTTGGTTTGGTTGCCCGTCACGCCACCCCAGTTGTCACCGGTTTTGGTGGACGCCTCGGCGTTGAGCTTGGGACTGAAAGGCGCCTTGGCTACGTCGACCGCTTTGCGCGCAGTCTGCAGCTCGGCTTGGGCGAGTTGCAACACCGGATTGAACTCCAGTGCCTGCTCCACGACCGCATCCACCGTGTCAGGCAGCTTGACCTGGGGCAGAGGTACCAAATTTGCATCGGCGGCCATCCCGGTGAGTTGGCGCCAAGTGATGCGCACCGCTTCTAGCTTGCTCAGACGGCTGGTGAGCACCGACTCCGCCAGAGAAACACGGCCGATGGCTGCAGGCAGGTCAGCGGCACGCCCCAGGTCGGACTGCGCGATGTCCTTGATCTGGGCAACATACTGGCGGTGGATTCTCAGGTTCTCTTGTGCCAGCCTGACCAAGTTGGTGCTGCGCACCAGTTCGCCGTAGGTCTCGATGGTCCGCAGCATCAGTTGCTCGCGCACATCGGTCAGTCGCCAATCGGCGCCCAACACACTGGATTTGCGCTGCTCTATCTGGGCAGTGAGGGACTGGTCAATCAAGGGCAAGGTCACGCGCGCTTGGGCCACTGATTGGTTGAACTTGTTAACCGTGGACGTGGCCACGATTTTTTGGCGCTCGCGGGCCATGCTGGCGGCAACCGTGATGCGCGGCATGAAGCCTTCTTGCGCCTCGCCCACCCGGCTCTCCGAAGCTCGGCTTTCCGCCTCAAGCTGGGACACTTGGGGATTGGTACGCAAAGTGCGCCGAACATGCTGAGCGAGAACCAGCAGGGGCGTGTTGTCTCCCTGCGCCGCTGCCGCGCTCGCAGCAACCTCGACTGCCTTTCGCACATCTGGCGGACGCACCGAGGGCGCGCTGGCAGGTACAGGAGCAGGAGCGGGAGCTGCAACGACAACTGGCGCAGGTGCGGGTGCCGCCACGACGACCGGGGCTGGCGCAGGCGCGGGAGCTGCGACAACGACGGGAGCTGGTGCCGGTGCCGCCACAACGACTGGGGCTGGCGCTGGTGCGGGAGCTGCAACGACAACTGGAGCTGGTGCAGGTGCGGGAGCTGCAACGACAACTGGAGCTGGTGCAGGTGCGGGAGCTGCAACGACAACTGGAGCTGGTGCGGGAGCGGGAGCTGCCACAACCACAGGGGCTGGCGCAGGTGCGGGAGCTGCCACAACCACAGGGGCTGGCGCAGGTGCGGGAGCTGCCACAACCACAGGGGCTGGCGCAGGTGCGGGAGCTGCAACAACAACTGGAGCTGGCGCAGGTACGGGAGCTGCAACAACAACTGGAGCTGGCGCAGGTGCGGGAGCAGGCGCTGCCACAACGACGGGGGCTGGCGCGGGCGCGGGAGCTGCCACGACAACCGGCTTGTCTGCCAGCAAGGCCTCAGCGGCTTTGGCGGAGCTTGCTCCAGTGCCCAGCAGCGCATTACCGCCCGGAACTTTGCGGTTCAGCAGTCCCTGGGCCTCTATGGAAAGCGGCAGCGTCTCCGGCTGGGGGGATGCTGGGCCCTGTGCGAGTAGCGTGGTGTCAGCCCAAGATGCGTCCGACAGAACAGCGCACACCGCCAGTGCCAGCACGTTCGCCTGGAATGCCCACGTCTTTGTTGCTCTAGATCGTTTACCCATTTACCCACCCTAAACTGCCAAGCGAACGCTTGACCAATAACAAGCCAGCCAGCCCCAGAGTGGGAGGCGCATGACGCGCTTGACCCACTTTCAGACTACGAAAAAATTGCCATTTACCTTCTTGTTGCTGCAAGGCCATGCGCCTCACACGGTCTCAACGCGTGCATTTATTCACGAAAAGACCACAGATCCAACGGGGACCCCGAGCTAAACAAAGCGCCAACTCTTTTGTTCAGCCACAATTCATTGTACGAGAAAACACTGTCTGGATCGCAGCAACTTTTTGGCCCCCGTTATCAAGTGTGATCAAAAAACACCGCCTAAGCCCGCCGATCAAGCTGGGGTTTGGGGCCTGTTTTGTGCTTTAGTCCGCCGGGCCGGTGCCGCGCATCTGTTGTAAAGATGCGTCAACCCAGCAGATTAGCCTTGTGCGCGAAGTAGCACCGGCGCCAACGCCACCCCGGTGTGGGTGCCCAGCTTCACCACCTCTTCAGGGGTGGCGGCGGCGACCAGGCGGCCACCGCCCGCGCCGCCTTCGGGGCCCAGGTCGAGCACCCAGTCGGCTTCGGCGATCACGTCTAGGTCGTGCTCGATCACCACCACGCTGTGCCCGCCGTGCACCAGCCGGTGCAGCACATGGATGAGTTTTTCCACATCGGCCATGTGCAGCCCCACGGTGGGCTCATCCAGCACATACAGGGTGTGGGGCACCTTTTGGCCGCGCCGGGTGATGTCGTCGCGCACCTTCGACAGCTCGGTGACCAGCTTGATGCGCTGCGCCTCGCCGCCACTGAGGGTGGGCGAGGGCTGGCCCAGCGTGAGGTAGCCCAGGCCCACGTCTTTGAGCAACTGCAGCGGGTGGGCAATGACCGGCATGCTGGCAAAGAACTCCACCGCCTCGTCCACCTCCATCTGCAAGATCTCGCCGATGTTCTTGCCGCGCCAGGTCACCGCCAGGGTTTCGGTGTTGAAGCGCGCGCCCTTGCAGCTCTCGCACAGTACTTTCACATCGGGCAGAAAACTCATGCCAATGGTGCGAATGCCCTGCCCTTCGCAGCCAGGGCAACGGCCCTCGCCGGTGTTGAAGCTAAAGCGGTTGGCCGCGTAGCCACGCGCTTTGGCCTCTAGGGTGTCGGCAAACAGTTTGCGGATGGTGTCCCAAAAGCCGATGTAGGTGGCCGGGCAGCTGCGCGGAGTTTTGCCAATGGGCGTCTGGTCGACTTCCAGCACCCGGTCGATGGACTCGAAACCTTGCACACCGTCGCAGCCCACCCACGCAATCGTCCCACCCGCCGCCAGCGCGTCACGACCGGCTTTGGTGCTGCGTTGCTGCACTGCGGTTTGCACATTGGCCAACAGCACGTCGCGCGCGAGTGTGGACTTGCCTGAACCACTGACGCCCGTAACAGCCACCAATCGCTTGAGCGGCACATGGGCGGTGACGTTGTGCAAGTTGTGCAGCCGCGCGCCCGTGACGGTAAGCCAATCGATGGTGGGCGATGATGGAATAGCAGGGTTGGGGCTGGCCGGGCTGGGGGCCGGTGCGCCGGGCGCCTCATACAGCCGCTTCGCGTCTGCCAAATCGGCTCCCAACGCACCGGCCCCCAGCCCGGCCAGCCCCAACCCTGCCGCCCCCGCCAAACCGCCGTCCGAAACAACTGCCCGCCGCGCCGCCAAAGGGTGGCGCATCGCGTGCAACAGGTAGCGCCCAGTCTGCGAGTCGGCAGCGGCCTGCACATCGGCCACCGAGCCCTGCGCCACCAAACGGCCGCCGCGCTTACCGGCGCTGGGGCCAATGTCGATGATGTGGTCCGCATGGCGAATCGTGTCCTCGTCGTGCTCCACCACCACCAGCGTGTTGCCCTGGTCGCTCAGGGTCTGCAGCGCGCCCAGCAAAACTTGGTTGTCCCTCGGGTGCAGGCCAATGGTGGGCTCGTCCAGCACATAACACACACCCTGCAAGTTGCTGCCCAGTTGGGCCGCCAGCCGAATGCGTTGCGCCTCGCCGCCACTCAGCGTGGGGGCACCGCGGTCCAAGGTGAGGTAGCCCAGTCCCACCGACTCCAAAAACTGCAGGCGGCTTTGGATTTCGGGCACCAGGTCGCGGGCAATGTCCGCCTCGCGCTGCGACATGCCGCCCGCTGTCTGCAGCGTCTGCACCCAGGCGCGCACATCGCCCACGCTCAGGCGCGCGATGTCGGTGATACCCACACCGGCAAAACGCACCGCGCGGGCGGTGGCGTTGAGCCGGGTTCCTTGGCAACTGGCGCAGGCGGTGTCGGCCAGGTCTTCGACATCGGCCTCGGCAAAGGTTTGTTCGCGGCCCTGGTGGTTGTCGTCTTTGACTGAGTCGTCAAACACCTTGCGCTGGTCCTTGGTCAGGGCCACGCCGGTGCCCACGCAATCCGGACACCAACCGTGCTTGCTGTTGTAGCTAAACAGGCGCGGGTCCAGCTCGGCGTAGGAGGTGGCGCACACCGGGCAGGCGCGCTTGGACGAAAAGGTCTGCAAGGTGCCTATGCCCGCCGTCGGCGTGCCAGCGGCCAGCGCTTCGCGCAGGCCCTCTAAGTTACTGAGCACCTGCACCACGCCCTTGCCGTGGGTCAGCGCGGCGGCCAGCGCGGCACGCAGGGCCGGCTCGTTGGCGGGGTCCACATCCAGGCTGGCGACCGGCAGCTCAATGTGGTGCTCCTTGAAGCGGTCGATGCGCGGAAAGCCGGTGGTTGGCAAAAAGTTGCCGTCCACCCGCAGGTGGGTGAAGCCGCGCGGGCGCGCCCAGTCGGCCAGCTCGGTGTACACGCCCTTGCGCCCCACCACCAGCGGCGCCAGCAGCCCAATGTGCTGCCCCCGGTAGTTCTTGAGCAGCTGCGCCGCAATGCTGTCGGGCGTCTGCGGCGCCACCGCCGCGCCATCGTGGATGCAGTGCTGTGTGCCTAGCTTCACATACAGCAAACGCAAAAAGTGCCACACCTCGGTGGTGGTGCCCACGGTGGACTTGCGCCCACCGCGCGAGAGGCGCTGCTCGATGGCCACGGTCGGCGGAATGCCATACACCGCGTCCACCTCGGGCCGGCCTGCGGGTTGCACGATGGAGCGGGCGTAGGCGTTGAGGCTTTCCAGGTAGCGGCGCTGACCTTCGTTGAACAAGATGTCGAAGGCCAGGGTCGATTTGCCCGAACCGGACACGCCGGTGACAACGCTGAACTTGCCACGCGGTATGTCCACGCTCAGGGACTTGAGGTTGTGCTCCTTGGCGTTGACGATGCGGATAAAGCCATTCCCCCCCTCGCTCCCCCCGCCCTCTCTCGCCCCCGCCGGGGCGAAAGAGGGAGCCTTAACAGCCACATTTGACCGCGCGGTGGGAGGGAGGGAATTACTGGCTAAGGTCTCAGTCCCGGGCTCGCCCGTGTGCCCATCTTGGGGAGACGATGGGGCCCACACCAAACGGTTGTCACCTGGATCGAGCGCCGCAAACTCCCGCACCGCATGCACCACCCCCATGGCCGCTGCGTACTCGCGCAGCGCCTGGCCGGTGTGCGAGCTCGGGTGCAGCAACACATCCTCTGGTGTACCGCACGCCACCACCAAGCCTCCGCCCTCGCCGCCCTCTGGCCCCAGATCGATCAGCCAATCGCTGGAGCGGATCACGTCCAGGTTGTGCTCAATGACCAGCAGCGAATGCCCAGCTTCGAGCAGCTTGCGCAGCGCCCGCATCAGCTTGGCGATGTCGTCAAAGTGCAAACCGGTGGTGGGTTCGTCCAGCATGAACAGCGTGCCGCGCTTGGCTGTGGCCTGGCGGCTGGCGGTGCTGCCCTTGGCCGCTTCGGCCAGAAAGCCGGCCAGCTTCAGGCGTTGCGCCTCGCCACCGGAGAGCGTGGGCACCGGCTGGCCCAGCTTCACATACTCCAGCCCCACATCGACGATGGGTTGCAGCGCGCGGATCACGTCGCGGTCGGCGTGGAAAATCTGGGCAGCCTCGCTCACGGTAAGGTCCAGCACATCGGCCACGTTGAGCTGGCGCAGGCCGCCCGGTGTGCCCGCGGCCCCGCGCGCAATCGTCACCTCCAAAATCTCTGGGCGGTAGCGCTTGCCATCGCAATCGGGGCAGCGCAAATACACGTCGCTCAGAAACTGCATCTCAACATGCTCAAAGCCCGAGCCGCCGCAGCTCGGGCAGCGCCCGTCGCCGCTGTTGAAGCTGAACTTGCTGGCGGTGTAGCTGCGCTCGCGCGCCAGGTCGGCGTTGGCAAACAGTTCGCGGATCGCGTCCCACGCGCCCACATAGCTCACCGGGTTGGAGCGCGCGGTTTTGCCAATCGGCGACTGGTCCACAAACACCACGTCGCCCAGCAACTCAGCGCCCAAAAGCCGCGCGTGCGCGCCCGGCGTTTCGGTGGCGCGGCCCAAGTGGCGCAGCAGCGCTGGAGCCAGCACGTCTTGTATCAACGTGGACTTGCCCGAGCCGCTCACGCCGGTGACGCAGACCAGGCGCTGCAGCGGAATCTCGACGTCGATGTTTTTGAGGTTTTGCTCGGTCGCACCCTCCAGCACCAAACGCGGCGTGCTGGCTGCCACCATGCGCTTGAAGCCCATGCCCACCTGCTTGCGCCCGCCCAGGTACGCGCCGGTCAGGGTGTTGGCGCCTTTGAGCGCTTCGGTGCTGCCATCAAACACAATCTGCCCGCCCATTTCGCCGGGGCCCGGGCCCATGTCGATCATGCGGTCGGCAGCCAGCATGACAGCGGGGTCGTGCTCGACCACGACCAGCGTGTTGCCAGCATCGCGCAGGCGCTGCATGGCCACGATGATGCGGTGCATGTCGCGCGGGTGCAGCCCGATGCTGGGCTCATCCAGCACGAACAGGGTGTTGACCAGCGAGGTGCCCAGCGCGGTGGTGAGGTTGATGCGCTGCACCTCACCGCCACTCAAGGTCCGGCTTTGGCGATCGAGCGTGAGGTAGCCGATGCCGACGTCGCACAGGTACTTGAGGCGGGTGCCGACTTCGTCGAACAGCAGCTTGAGGGTTTTGCGTTCGGACTCGGTGGTGGTTGGTGCTGCGGCTGTCTCCGGCTGGGCTGCGAGCGGGGAGCCGCTGGGGGCCTCATACAGCTGCTTCGCATCTGCCAAATCGGCTCCCAGCGCCTCCCCGCTCGCAGCCTTGTCGTGCGCAAGACCGTAGGCCTGAGAAGTAACAGGTATTTCGGTATTCGTTGTTACCGAACGCGAAGCGGAGCTGGCGGTGTCGGTGGGGGCCGATTTGCTACTCGCGAAGCGAGTTGATGAGGCCCCCGCCGACACCGCCAGCTCCGCCTCCCCAAGACCCGACTGCAAAGAATCAAAAAACCTCCGCAACCTGTCCAAAGGCAACAACATCATGTCGTGCAAACACAGCCCCGGCAAGGCTTCCAACTGCGCGCGCGACCACCGCACACCCTGCGGCATAAAGCGCTTCTGCGGCGGCAACACCGCGTCGGCCTGGGCCTGGGTGCCTATGCGCCACAACAAACTCTCCGTCTTCAGCCGCGCACCGCCGCAGACGCTGCACGGCGTGTAGCTGCGGTACTTGGACAGCAGCACCCGGATGTGCATCTTGTATGCCTTGGACTCCAGGTACTCGAAAAAGCGGTCCACCCCGTACCACTGCTGGTTCCACTTGCCATTCCATTGCGGCGAACCCTTGAGCACCCAAGCTTGTTGCTCGGGCGTGAGCTTGTACCAAGGCGTGTCGCGCGGAATGCCGGCGGCCTCGGCGTGGCGCATCAGGTCGTCTTGGCACTCTTGCCACGCGGGTGTCTGCATCGGCTTGATGGCACCGGCGCGCAAGGTCAGCTTGTCGTTCGGAATCACCAGCCCGTAGTCCACCCCGACCACCCGGCCAAAGCCGCGACAGGTTTCGCAAGCGCCCACAGCCGAGTTGAACGAAAACATGGACGCGATCGGGTCGGCGTAGCGCAGGTCGCTTTGTGGGCAGTGCAAGCCAGTGGAGAAACGCAGGCTCGGAGCCTCGGCTGCGGCGCCGTCCTCGCCCAGCACAAACACATTGAGGCGGCCACTGCCGCGCTTGAGGGCCAGCTCGATGGCTTCGACCACCCGGGCCTGCTCCACATTGGACAGGCGAAAACGGTCGGCCACCACGTCGAGCACTTTGCGCGGCCCGCTGGGTGTGGCCACCTCGCGCTCGGACTGAACCCGGGTGAAGCCACTGGCGGCCAGCCACTGCGTCAGCTCCTCGGGGCTGGTCGCGGCGGGCAGCTCCACTGGGAAGGTCAGCACCAGGCGCGGGGCTTCGCTGGTGTCGAAACGACGCCGCAGTTCGGCGTAGATGGTGTCTGGCGTGTCGTGCTGCACCGGCAGGGCGGTGTGCTGGTCAAACAGGCTGGCGGCGCGGGCGAACAGGAGCTTGAGGTGGTCGTTGAGCTCAGTCATCGTGCCCACGGTGGAGCGGCTGGAGCGCACCGGGTTGGTCTGGTCGATGGCAATCGCTGGCGGCACGCCCTCGACCTTGTCGACCGCCGGCTTGTCCATGCGGTCCAGAAACTGGCGGGCGTATGCCGAGAAGGTTTCTACATAACGGCGTTGGCCTTCGGCGTACAGCGTGTCGAACACCAGGCTGGACTTGCCCGAGCCACTGGGGCCGGTGACCACCGTGAGCTCGCCGGTGCGGATGTCCAGGTCCAGGTTTTTGAGGTTGTGCTGCCGCGCCCCGCGGATGCGGATGGTGCCCTGGGACATAGGTGGGTGCTCTCTGTATATGGGAGCAACATTTTAGGGAGTGCAAGCGCTGGCGAATTTCCCGCTGCAAGGCCAACGGGTCCGCTGCGGCCCGCCAGGCCCACGGCACGGCGCTCCTGGCGCCGATGGCACCCATTAGCGGTCGAGCGGCGACGCATCCAGCCGCTTGACCTGCCGCTTAAGGCGCGCTGGCAGCAGAGGCAGGCGCAGCGGGTGCGGCAGCCTCGGTGTGCGTGGTGTCCCCGTGCTTCTCTCCACTCATATCAATGTCGCCGCCTTTGCTCAGGATGAAGAGCGCCAGACCGGCAAAGATCGCAAAACCAACAGCAATTTTCCACATAGCAGTTCCTTCAAAAAAAAGGCCCCCACACGGAGAGCCTGAAAACTGCCCCGACCCAGTGGCCGGGGCATTCACTCATACCTCTAGCGCAACCATCAGTCGTTGGCGTAAATGTCCACGTCTTTGGTTTCGCGGATGAACAAGCCGCCGATCACCACGGTAGCACCCGCGATGATGATGGGGTACCACAGGCCGTTGTACATATTGCCGGTCTGCGCCACGATGGCGAACGCCGTGGTGGGCAGCAGGCCGCCGAACCAGCCGTTGCCGATGTGGTAGGGCAAGCTCATCGAGGTGTACCGGATGCGGGTGGGGAACATTTCCACCAGCATGGCGGCAATGGGGCCGTACACCATGGTCACCAGCAGCACCAGGTAAGACAGGATCACGACAACCATCACCTTGTCAAACTTGGCCATGTCGGCCTTGGCGGGGTAGCCCGCTGCCTTGAGTGCAGCACCCAGGTTGGAACCCAGCAAGGTCGCCGAGGCGGTCTTTTCGTTGGCCAGATCAGCCACTGTCTTCTTGGCAGCGGCCACAGCCTTCTCGTCCACCGGGCTGGCAGCAGACAGCTCAGCCACCTTGGCTTCGGCCTTGGCCTTGGCTGCGGCGATTTCTTCCGGGCTGTACTTGACGTTGACCACGGTCTCGCCGACCTTGATCACTGCAGGCGTACCAGCGGGAGCTGCGATGTTTTCATAGGACACCGAGGCGCCAGCCAGACGTTGCTTGGCAATGTCGCACGACGAGGTGAACTTCTTGGTGCCTGTGGGGTTGAACTGGAACGAGCACTCGCCTGGGTCCGCAGTCACCGTCACTTTGGCGGCTTGTTGGGCGGCGTGCAGGTCGGGGTTGGCCGCCTTGGTCAGCGCCTCAAACACGGGGAAGTAGGTCAACGCGGCCAACAGGCAGCCGGCCAAGATGATGGGCTTGCGGCCGATCTTGTCCGACAGTGCACCAAACACGATGAAGAAGGGCGTACCGATGATCAGCGAGATGGCCACCATGATGTTGGCGGTGGGGCCGTCGACCTTGAGCGCCTGGGTCAGGAAGAACAGCGCGTAGAACTGGCCGGAGTACCACACCACGGCCTGGCCTGCGGTCAAACCGATGAGGGCCAGAATCACGATCTTGAGGTTTTTCCACTGACCGAAAGACTCGGACAAGGGTGCCTTGGAGGTCTTGCCCTCGGCCTTCATCTTGGCAAAAGCGGGCGACTCGTTCATGCTCAGGCGGATGTACACCGACACGCCCAACAGCAAGATAGACACCAGGAACGGCACGCGCCAGCCCCAGTCGGCAAAGGCCTCTTCGCCGATCAAAGTGCGGGTACCCAAAATCACCATCAAGGACAGGAACAGTCCCAGCGTCGCGGTGGTTTGAATCCAGGCGGTGTAGGCGCCGCGCTTGCCTTGCGGCGCGTGCTCGGCCACATAGGTTGCAGCACCACCGTATTCACCACCGAGTGCCAGACCTTGCAGCAGGCGCAGCACGATCAGGATCACGGGTGCGGCCACGCCAATGGCAGCGTAGTTGGGCAAGATACCCACGATGAAGGTGGACAAGCCCATGATCAGGATGGTCACCAAGAAGGTGTACTTGCGCCCGATCATGTCGCCCAAACGGCCAAACACCAGCGCGCCAAAAGGACGCACGATGAAGCCGGCTGCAAACGCCAACAGCGCGAAGATGAAGGCTGAGCCTTCGTCCAGACCGCTGAAGAACTGCTTGGCAATGATGGCTGCCAAAGAACCGTACAGGTAGAAGTCGTACCACTCAAACACGGTACCGAGCGAGGAAGCGAAGATAACTTTCTTCTCTTCCGCCGACATCGGCCGTGGCGCTGCTGCTGTTGCCATAGTTGTGTCTCCAAAAAATTAGTCCAACAAACACCGAACCCGGTGTTTGGCGTGGACTATCACTGGAGGGACTGACTGCACTCTGACTCGTTCCTTGCACAAACTTACGTCTGGCTGAACGCTGGCTTACGGCTTGGGTAGTAACCCTTGGCTGCGCTTTCTGGATGTGAAAAATCGGGCCTGAACTAGCCCCAATGTGCCGGGGTGGCCGCTGTCTGCGCGCCCGCTTGTCAGCAAACTTTTTTTAAGGACGCGACGCGACTTGCACTGCGTCGCCTTCTATGTAGCTGCGCAGCATGGGCAGCGCGTCTTGGCCCCAAAACACCTGGCCGTCCACCACGAAAGTGGGCACGCCGAATACGCCCTGCGCGATGGCCGCGGCGCCGTGGGCTTGCAGCTGCGCCTTCACTTCCGCGCTGCGTGGATCGCGCGCGGGTGCAAGCAACTCGGTGAGCAGGTGCAGCCGCTCCTCGCTGGCCGCGTCGGCGCCGCCCACCCACACATGGCGAAACAGGGTTTCGCACACATAGCGGTTGGGCAGGCCCGCAGGGTCGCTGGCCACGGCCAGGCGCAGCAGGCCCAGTGGGTTGAACGGGTGCTGCGCGGGGAATTGCAAGGGAATGCCGTCACGCTGCGCCAACCAGCGCACCTGCCGGTGCATCCAGTCGCGTTTGGCTGGAATCTCGGCCGGTCCCAGTTGGCCATGGTGCTTGAGCAAACCGGCGAACAACACCGGCTGGTAGCTGACCGTGTAACTCACACCCAGCAAAGCCTTGGGCAATGTTTCAAACGCGAGGTACGCGTAAGGCGAAATGAAGTCCAGGAAAAAAGTGATCTGCTTCACACCGCCTCCGGGGCTGCGCGCTGCGCAATGCGGGCCCACACCTGCCGCTTATCGGTGTCAGTGGCTTGGGCCCACTGGCAGATCTCGTCCATCGTGCGGTAGCAGCCCTCGCACAAAGTGGTCTTGGGGTCCATTCGGCACACCGAAATGCAGGGAGATGGCACTGCGCCCGCGCCTAAGCGCGCCTCGCGGGCACGCGCCAACAGCCAGGCTGGCGCAGGTGCAATGCCAGCGGCCGGCAGCGCGTCGGTATCGCAACGCTCACCCTCAGGCGGCGGGGTGAAGGCGGCACCCGGCACCTCAGCGCTCCCGCTTGGCCAACAGCGCGTTGGCCGCGCGTGATTGGGGTTTGCGCCCCAGTGCGTCGCTGATAAATTGGCCTGCGTCCACCAGCCTGTCGAGGTCGATGCCCGTCTCGATGCCCATGCCGTGCAACAAATACACCACGTCTTCGGTGGCCACATTGCCGGTGGCGCCCTTGGCATAGGGGCAGCCGCCCAGCCCGGCCACGGAGGTGTCGAACTGCCAGATGCCCATCTCCAGGCAACGCAAGGTGTTGGCCAGCGCCTGGCCGTAGGTATCGTGGAAGTGGCCGGCCACCGCACCGATGTCGTAATGCTTGAGCGCTGCTTCCATGGCGCGCTGCACCTTCAGTGGCGTGCCCACGCCGATGGTGTCGGCCACGCCCACGTATTCCACGCCGATCTCACGCATCAGCCGGGCCACCAACTCCACCCGCTCAGGCGCAACCTCGCCTTCATAAGGGCAACCCACCGCACAGGAAATGGCGCTGCGCACCGCAATACCTTGGGCTTGGGCAGCTTGCACCACCGGACGAAAGCGCTCGATGCTCTGGGCAATGGAACAGTTGATGTTCTTTTGGCTGAAGGCTTCGCTGGCGGAGGCAAACACCACGATCTCGTCGGGCCGGGTGGCCGCTGCTGCCAGGTAGCCCTGCATGTTGGGGGTGAGCACCGCGTAACGCACACCGGGTTTGCGGGTGATGCCGGCCATCACCTCGGCGTTGTCGGCCATTTGCGGCACCCACTTGGGCGACACAAAACTGGTGACTTCGATCTCGGTCAGGCCCGCAGCTTGCAAACGGTGTACCAGCTCAATCTTGGTGGCAGCGCCCACGGGTTGCTTTTCGTTTTGCAATCCGTCGCGCGGACCGACTTCCACCAGTTTGACGCGTGTGGGCAATGCCATGGTTTCCTTCGGATGGTTGGTGGTCAGTAGCCGCGCCGCAGGTCCACTTCGCCGCGCACCGGCTGGCCCTGCTCTACCGCGATGATTTTGCCAGCGATCTGGGCGATGCTTTCGGCCACCAAGGTGCGGGCTGAAATGTGCGGGGTGACGGTGATGTGGGGGTGCGTCCAAAATGGATGCGCGCTGGGCAGCGGCTCGGTGCGAAACACATCCAGCGTGGCGCCGGCAAGATGGCCACTCTCCAGCAAGGCCAGCAAATCCTCGTCCACCACATGCGCTCCTCGCGCCACGTTAATCAGGTAGCCGCCGGGCTGCAGCAACGCAAGCCGCGCGCCGTTGAGCAAGTCGCGTGTGTCGGGCGTGAGGGGCAGGAGGCACACCAGGACCCGGCTAGCGGCCAGGAACGCGGGCAACTCCTGGGCGCCACAAAATCGCTGCACGCCGGGCAGGTGCTTGGGGCTTCGGCTCCAGCCATTCACCGGGAACCCCAGGGCCGCCACCGCCCGCGCCACCTGCTCGCCCAGCACGCCCAGCCCCAAGATGCCCACTGGGCAGTGCGCAGCGGTCAGCGCGTCGTGTTGCTTCCACTGCGCGTGCGCTGCCTGCTGCGCGTAGCGGGCAAAACCACGGGTGTAGCGAAGGAGCGCGTGGCACACGTACTCGGCCATTTGCTGCGCCATACCGGCATCATCAAGTCGGACGATGCGCAAGTCCGGCGGCAGGCGCAAGCGCAGCAGCGCGTCCACTCCGGCTCCGGTGTTAAAAACCGCCTTGAGCTGGGTTTGCTCGTCGAAAAAAGTCTGGGGTGGGGCCCACACCACCGCGTAATCGGCCAAGGGCGCGCCGCTGTGCCACAGCGACACCTCGGCTTGGGGCAGTGCGGCGCGCAGGCCGTCGAGCCACTCGGTAGCGCTGGTGTCGGTGCAGCAAAAACTAATGCGCATGCTTGCAACTCATTCGGGGCGCACCAAGCGCAGCAGTTCCGCGCCTTCGGCAACCTGGTCGCCGGGGGCAAACAGCAGCTCGGCCACCGTGCCGTCGGCAGGGGCGGCGATGGTGTGCTCCATCTTCATCGCCTCCATCACCGCCAGCGCTTGACCCTTAGCCACCACGTCGCCAGGGCGCACCGCAAACGACACCACCCTGCCCGGCATGGGCGCGGTCAAGCGACCAGCCTCGGTGTGCGTGCCACCAGCGTGTGCCAGCAGGTCGACCGCTGCAATCTCGGTGGCACCCTGGGCGGTGAACACCTGGTGCACCTCGCCTTGGCGGTACACCTGGGCCAGGGCGCGCTGTGCGCCGACCATGACATCGAGCCCACCGCTGGCCGTGCGCTGAAAGTGCAAGGCGGCGACAGCACCCTGTACCTCCAAGTGCAATCCGCCGGCGCGGCTGCGTGTTAACACGGCGGTATACGGCTCGCCCTGAAAACGCAGCGCGAAGCTGCGCGCCCCAGCACCCTGCACCCGCCAACCGTCGCGCTGGGCCCAGGGGTCGATCCAGCCGGTGGCATCGGGCACAGCAGCAGCGTCTTGCTCGGCGACCAAGGTGCTGGCCACCAAGGCAGCAGCGGCCAGGGGCAGGCCCACGGTCTCTTGGTTGAACAGCCTCGCCGCCTCGCGCGGGATCAGCGCGGTGTCCAACTGTGCCTGGGCAAACGACGGGCTGGCAACAACATGGCGCAAGAACTGCACGTTGGTGGCCAGGCCCACGATGTGGGTGGCCGCCAGCGCTGCATCCAGCCGCGCCAACGCCTCGGCGCGGGTGGCACCGTGCACGATGAGCTTGGCCACCATGGAGTCGTAAAACGGGCTGATGGTGTCGCCCTGGCGCACGCCCGAGTCCACCCGCACTGCTTGACTTGCACGCGCGAAGCGGGCGTGCTCTGGCAATGCAAACACCTGCAGCGTGCCGGTGGCAGGCAGAAAGTTGTTATCGGGCGCTTCTGCGCAAATGCGGGCCTCGATGGCGTGGCCACAGATGGCCAGCGCGTCTTGCGCCAGCGGCAGCGGCTCCCCTGCGGCCACGCGCAACTGCCATTCGACCAGGTCAAGCCCGGTGATCGCCTCGGTCACCGGATGCTCCACCTGCAGCCGGGTGTTCATCTCCATAAAGAAGAAGTCCATGCTGCCGTCGGCGCGCTGTTCCACGATGAACTCCACCGTGCCCGCGCCCACGTACTGCACCGCGCGTGCGGCGGCGACTGCGGCGGCACCCATCTGTTCGCGCATCTGCGGCGTCATGCCGGGGGCAGGCGCCTCTTCCAACACTTTTTGGTGGCGGCGTTGCACCGAGCAGTCGCGCTCAAACAGGTGCACATAGTTGCCATGCGTGTCGCCGAACACCTGGATTTCGATGTGGCGCGGGCGTTGCACGTATTTTTCGATCAGCACCGCGCTGTTGCCAAAACTGCTGGTGGCCTCGCGTTGGCAACTCGCCAGTGCGTCGGCAAAGTCGTGGGCGCGCTCCACCACACGCATGCCTTTGCCGCCACCACCGGCGCTGGCCTTGATCAGCACGGGATAGCCGATGCGATCTGCCTCGCGCTGCAGATGGACCGCATCCTGTTCGGTACCGTGGTAGCCGGGCACCAAGGGCACACCGGCCTGCGCCATCAATCGCTTGGATTCGGCCTTCAAGCCCATGGCCGCAATCGCCGATGGCGGCGGGCCGATGAACACCAAACCGGCGTCGGCACAGGCCTGGGCAAAAGCCTGGTTTTCGCTCAAAAAACCGTAGCCCGGGTGGATCGCCTGCGCGCCGGTGGCCTGGGCTGCAGCAATGATGGCTTCCCAGCGCAGGTAACTTTCTTTGGGCGCGCTGCCACCAATGTGGACCGCGTCGTCACACGCTGCCACGTGCTTGGCATGCGCGTCGGCGTCCGAGTACACCGCCACCGTCTGGATGGCCAGGCGTTGCGCCGTGGCGGCCACGCGGCAGGCGATTTCGCCACGGTTGGCAATCAGAATTTTGGTGAACATGTGTGCTGCCTCGCTTACATCCGGAAGACGCCGAACTTCGTGTCAGGGATAGGTGCATTCAATGCGGCGCTCAGGCCCAGCGCCAGCACCCGGCGGGTGTCGGCAGGGTCGATGATGCCGTCGTCCCACAAACGCGCGGTGGCGTAGTAGGGGTGGCCTTGCACCTCGTACTGGCGGCGGATGGGGGCTTTGAAAGCTTCCTCCTCTTCCATGCTCCAGGCCGCTTCGCCGGTCACGCCGCTCTTGGCCTCGAGTCCATCGCGCTTGACGGTGGCCAGCACGCTGGCCGCCTGCTCGCCGCCCATGACGCTGATGCGCGCGTTGGGCCACATCCACAAAAAGCGCGGACCGAAGGCGCGCCCGCACATGCCGTAGTTGCCAGCCCCAAAGCTGCCGCCGATGATGACGGTGAACTTGGGTACCGCCGCGGTGGCCACCGCGGTGACCATCTTGGCGCCGTTGCGGGCGATGCCTTCGTTCTCGTACTTGCGACCCACCATGAAGCCGGTGATGTTTTGCAAGAACACCAGCGGGATCTTGCGCTGGCAGCACAGCTCGATGAAGTGCGCGCCCTTGAGCGCTGACTCGGAAAACAAAATGCCGTTGTTGGCGATGATGCCCACCGGCATGCCCTCGATGTGGGCAAAGCCACACACCAGCGTGGCGCCATAGCGCGGTTTGAACTCGTGCAACTCCGAGCCATCGACGATGCGGGCCATGATTTCGCGCACATCAAAGGGCTTGCGGGTGTCCACCGGAATCACGCCATACAGATCTTCTGCGGGAAAGCGCGGCGGCCGGGGCGCTTGGGTACGCACGGGCACTGCCTTGCTGGTGTTAAGCCGGGCCACGGCCTCGCGCGCCAAGGCGAGCGCATGCACATCGTCGTGGGCCAGGTGGTCGGCCACGCCCGAGAGGCGCGTGTGCACATCGCCACCGCCCAGATCTTCGGCGCTGACTACCTCGCCGGTGGCGGCTTTCACCAGCGGTGGGCCGCCCAGAAAAATGGTGCCCTGGTTTTTGACGATGATGGTTTCGTCGCTCATGGCCGGTACGTAGGCGCCGCCAGCGGTGCAGCTGCCCATCACCACCGCGATCTGCGCAATGCCTCGCGCGCTCATGTTGGCTTGGTTGAAGAAGATGCGCCCGAAGTGGTCGCGGTCGGGAAACACCTCGTCCTGGTTGGGCAGGTTCGCACCGCCCGAATCGACCAAGTAGATGCAAGGCAGGTGGTTTTGCGCTGCCACTTCCTGGGCACGCAAATGCTTTTTGACAGTGAGCGGGTAGTAGGTGCCGCCTTTGACGGTGGCGTCGTTGCACACCACCATGCAATCGACCCCACTGACGCGGCCGATACCAGCGATGACCCCCGCGCAGGGCGCGCTGTCGGAGCCGTCGCGGTCGGGGTACATGCCCAGTGCTGCCAGGGGCGAGAGTTCCAGAAACGGGGTGCCGGGGTCCAGCAGCATGGACACACGCTCGCGCGGCAGCAGCTTGCCCCGCGCCGTGTGCTTGGCACGTGCGGCCTCGCCGCCGCCCAAAGCGCTCTGCGCCATGCGCGCCTGCAGGTCTGCCACCCACGCGCGCATGGCGGCGGCGTTGGCCAGAAAGTCGGCACTGCGGGCGTTGAGTTGGGTGTCTAGCGCGGGCATGGTGTCTCCGGTGGATGGGTCGGGCGCGTGGTGCTTGGGTGGGCTCAGCTCTGGCTGCGCGTCTCGGTAGGTGCACCTTGCTTGACCCACTCGGTGTAGCCGCCGTCGATGTGCGCGACGTTGCGCATGCCCATGTCTTGCAGGGTTTTGGCGGCCAAGGCGCTGCGCCAACCGGCGCCGCAATAGAGGATGAACTCGGTGGTCTCGCTGGCAAACACTGGCTTGAAGTAGGGCGACTCGGGATCGACCCAGAACTCCAGCATGCAGCGCGGCGCGTGGTAAGCGCCCACCACGGTGCCGCCTTTGAGCTCGCGCACATCACGGATGTCCACGATCTGCACCTTGGGGTCCTTGAGCCGGGCCTGCACCTGCGCGACGGTGTAGGTGGTGACCTCGGCCATGGCTTGCGCTACGAGGCTGCTGGCGGATCGGGTGATGGGCATAGGGGACTTTCAAAAAAGTGGGGGCTTATCCGGCATTGGCGACCCAGTTGCCGTCCACGCTGGCTGCGCCCGAGCGCAGCAGGTCGTCGATCACCCGCGCGACCTGGTCGTGCACAGTGAGCGCAGGGTACTCCTGGGCCAGCACCGATCGCAGGTAGGGCGTGCGACTGGCCCAGTCGGTCAGCGCGTCCCGCTGCATGCGCTGCGCTTCCAGCAGCTTGAATTTGAGCAGCACCTTGGCTGCGTACTGGCGGTGCTTGGACGGGCTGGCGGCGAAGCCATCGAGCCGCTTGCGGGCGTAAGCAATCGCCTCGGCAATGCCCCGCGAAAACGGCGCGCCGTGGCCGGGCAGCACCAGCGCGGGTTGCAGCGCCTCGATCAGGTCCAAGGTCTGCGCCACCTCGTCGAAGGCAGCAATGCCATCGAGCTCGGGAAACACCACGCCAAAGCCGCGCTCCCACAGCGCGTCTGCCGAAATCAGGGTGCGGCTGGCGGGCTCGAACAAGACGACGGAGTGCGGGTCGTGACCCGGCGCGGCATGGACCTGCCAGGTGTGCATGCCCAGGCGCAGCTCGGACCCAGGCCACAAGGTGGCGTCGAACCGAAACTGCGGGCAGGTCTGGCCGGTGGTGCTATAGCCCAAGGCGTCCTCGTCCCAGCGCGCAACTTCAGAGGCCAGCCCCGGCGGGATCAGGGTTTGCAGCGCCGGGTACGCGGCTTGCAAGGCGGCGTTGCCGCCGCAATGGTCGCTGTGCAAATGGGTGTTGACCAGCAGGTCGGGGGCGCGCCCCTGCAGTGCTGCGGCCACCAGCGCCAGGGTGTGCGGCGCATGCAGGCCGTAGCCGCTGTCGACCACGGCCGCATGGTCTGCGCCCACCAACACGATGCAGTTGGAAGACAGCCAGCCGCGCTCCAGCACCGCCACGCCCGCAGGCAGTGCGTTGCTGGACTCTGCCATGTGAGGCGTCGAGTGGAGTGGAACGTGGGGAGCCACCTGGGGCGCTGCGGGGATTGGCGTGTGCGTTGGCATGTGCGCTCGCAAAGCTGGCTGCTGCATCAGGCCAGCGCGCGCTGGATGATGATTTTTTGCACGTCCGAGGTGCCCTCGTAAATTTGGCACACCCGCACGTCGCGGTAGATGCGCTCCACCGGAAAGTCGCCCACGTAGCCGTAGCCACCCAGGGTCTGCAAGGCCGCGCTGCACACGCGCTCGGCCATTTCGCTGGCGAAGAGCTTGGCCATGGCAGCTTCCTTCAGGCAAGGGCGGCCCGCATCGCGCAGCGCTGCGGCGTGGAAGATCAGTTGCCGCGCGGCTTCGATTTGGGTGGCGCAGTCCGCCAGCCTGAAGCCCACCGCTTGGTGGTTGAAAATGGGCTGGCCAAAGCTGTGCCGGTCTTTGGCGTAAGCCAGCGCCACCTCGAAGGCGCTGCGCGCCATACCCACGCTTTGCGCGGCGATGCCGATGCGCCCGCCTTCCAGGCCGCCGAGGGCGATTGCATAGCCTTCGCCTTCTTTGCCAATGCGGTTTTCAACGGGTATGCGGCAGTTGTCGAAGTTGATTTGCGCGGTGTCGCTGGAGTGCTGGCCCAGCTTGTCCTCCAGGCGCGCCACTTGGTAGCCCGGCGTGTTGGTGGGCACCAAGAACGCGCTGATGCCGCGCTTGCCAGCGGCCTTGTCGGTGACTGCGACCACGATGGCGACATCGCCGTTCTTGCCGCTGGTGATGAACTGCTTGACGCCCTGCAGCACATAGCTGTCGCCCGCGCGCGTGGCGGTGGTGCGCAGGCCCGATGCGTCGGAGCCCACATGCGGCTCGGTCAGGCAGAACGCGCCCAGCATGCGTCCTTGCGCCAGCGGCTCCAACCACTGGCGCTTTTGGTCGGCACTGCCGTAGCGCAGCAAGATGGCGTTCACCGGGCAGTTGGTCACGCTCAGAATCGTGCTGGTGCCGCCATCGCCCGCGGCGACTTCCTCCAGCACCAAGGCCAGCGAGGTGTAGTCCAGCCCGGCGCCACCCAACTCTTCGGGCACACACACGCCGTAGGCGCCCAAAGCGGCGAGGCCCTGCAGGGCTTCGCGCGGAAAGGTGTGCTCCTTGTCCCAACGCGCGGCCTGCGGCCAGAGCTGCTCTTGCGCGAAAGCGCGCACCGCCTCGCGGATCATTTCTTGGTCGGGGGTGAGCAGCATGTGGGGTCCTGCCAAACTGGGTTACAGCAACTCGATGGCCACTGCCGTGGCCTCGCCACCGCCAATGCACAAGGTGGCCACGCCTTTCTTCAAACCGCGCGCCTTGAGTGCATGGACCAACGTGACCAGGATGCGCGCGCCGGAGGCGCCAATCGGGTGGCCCAGCGCGCAAGCACCGCCGTTGACGTTGACCCGTTCGTGCGGCAACTGCAGCTCGGCCATCAGCGCCATGGGCACCACCGCAAAGGCTTCGTTGACTTCCCACAAATCCACGTCGGTGGCGGCCCAGCCGGCCTTGGCCAGCAGCTTGTGCACCGCACCCACCGGCGCGGTGGCAAACCAGTTGGGCGCTTGCGCGTGGGTGGCGTGGGCGACGATGCGCGCCAGCGGCTGGCAACCTAGGTCGGCTGCGGTGCTGCTGCGCATCAGCACCAGGGCGGCGGCGCCGTCGTTGATAGAGCTGCTCGACGCGGCGGTGATGGTGCCGTCCTTTTGGAAGGCGGGCTTGAGCGTGGGAATTTTGTCGAGCCGGATCTTGCCCGGGCCTTCGTCGGTGCGGATGGCGAGCGTGCCGGCCCGGGTGGTCACGGTGACCGGTGTGATCTCCGCGTTGAACGCACCCGAGGCGATGGCTGTTTGCGCGCGCTGCACGCTTTCGGTGGCAAAGGCGTCTTGGCTGGCGCGGGTGAAGCTGTATTTGGCGGCGCAGTCCTCGCCGAAGGTGCCCATGGAGCGGCCGGGTTCGTAGGCGTCTTCCAGGCCGTCCAACATCATGTGGTCCAGCACCCGGTCGTGGCCGATGCGGATGCCACTGCGACCCTTGGGCAACAGGTGTGGCGCGTTGGTCATGCTCTCCATGCCGCCAGCCACCAGCACGTCATGGCTGCCCGCCAAGAGCATGTCGTGGGCGAACATGGCCGCGCGCATGCCCGAGCCGCACATCTTGGAGAGCGTGACTGCACCGGCACTTTGGGGCAGGCCACCCTTGAGCGCCGCTTGGCGCGCGGGCGCCTGGCCCTGACCTGCCATCAGGCAGTTGCCCATCAGCACCTCGGTCACCAGTTCCGCAGTGAAGCGCGAACCGCTGGCGGCGCGCTCTACCACGGCGCGGATGGCAGCGCCTCCCAGATCGTGGGCGGCCAGCGAAGCGAAGTCGCCTTGGAACCCTCCCATCGGGGTGCGGGCGGCGCTGACGATGACGACGGATTCAGACATGCGGGGGCTCCTGTAATTGGCGCGGGCAGAACACAAAAATGGCGTTGGCGTTGGCCTAGACAGCAACTGCGCTGTGGCGCGGCAGCAGCCGCACACCCGATACCGCCTCGCGGTACAGCGCATCCAGATCGTCGGTGCCGGTCACCGTCATATGCAAATCTTGCAACAGGCCGTCGTGCACGCCGTACACCCAGCCGTGCAAGGTGACCTGTTGGCCGCGCGCCCAAGCGTCTTGCAGCACGGTGCTTTGGGCCACGTTGACCACCTGCTCGATCACATTGAGCTCACACAGGGCGTTGACATGGGCGTGTTCGGGCAGCATCTCCAGCACCCCGCGGTGGCGGTCGCGCACGTCTTGGACGTGGCGCAGCCAGTTGTCGGCCAGCCCGATGCGCACGCCCTCCAAAGCCGCCTGCACGCCCGAGCAACCGTAGTGGCCCACCACCATGACATGCGCCACCTTGAGCCGCTCCACCGCAAACTGCACGGTGGACAGGGCGTTGAGGTCGGAGTGCACCACCACATTGGCGACATTGCGGTGGACAAAAATCTCGCCTGGCGCGAGGCCAATGATCTCGTTAGCGGGCACGCGGCTGTCGGAGCAGCCGATCCACATGTACTTGGGGCGCTGCTGGTTGGCCAGCCCGGTGAAGAAACCGGGGCGCTGGCGTTCCATCTCCGCGGCCCACGCGCGGTTGCTGGAAAACAGGGATTGCAGGTCAGACTTCATTGCATGGTTTCAGAAAACAATTCGCGCCCGATGAGCATGCGGCGGATTTCGCTGGTGCCGGCACCAATTTCGTAGAGCTTGGCGTCGCGCCAGAGGCGGCCCAGCGGGTAATCGTTGATGTAGCCGTTGCCACCAAAAATCTGCACACCCTCGCCGGCCATCCAGGTGGCTTTTTCGGCGGTCCAGAGGATCACGCTGGCGCAGTCCTTGCGCACTTGGCGCACATGTTGCTCGCCCAGCAGGTCCAGGTTTTTTGCCACCGTGTAGGCAAACGCGCGCGCCGCTTGCAGCACGGTGTACATATCGGCCACCTTGCCTTGGATGAGCTGGAACTCGCCAATGCTTTGACCAAACTGCTTGCGGTCGTGGATGTAGGGAACCACGTTGTCCATCACCGCCTGCATGATGCCCAGCGGGCCGCCGCTGAGCACAGCGCGCTCGTAGTCCAACCCGCTCATCAGCACCTTCGCGCCCTGGTTCACACCGCCCAAAATCTGGGTGGTGGGCACCTCCACGTTCTTGAACACCAGCTCGCCGGTGTGGCTGCCGCGCATGCCGAGTTTGTCGAGCTTTTGTGCGATCGAAAAACCAGGCATGCCTTTTTCGATCAGAAACGCGGTGATGCTGCGCCCGCCCGACGCACGGCCTGCGGTGTGGCCGGCGGCCGGGCCCGTCGCACCGGACTGCGAGGCGCTGTCGCCTGCGGATTCGGTTTTGGCGTACACCACCAAGGTGTCGGCGTCGGGGCCGTTGGTGATCCACATCTTGCTGCCGTTGAGCAGGTAGTAGCCGCCCTTGTCTTCAGCCCGCAGCCGCATACCCATGACATCGCTGCCGGCGCCCGGCTCACTCATGGCCAAGGCGCCCACATGTTCGCCGCTGATGAGCTTGGGCAGGTACTTATGGCGCTGCTCGGCGCTGCCGTTGCGCCGGATCTGGTTAACGCACAGGTTGCTGTGCGCGCCGTAGCTCAAACCGACGCTGGCCGACGCGCGGGAGATTTCTTCCATGGCCACCATGTGCGCCAGATAACCCATGTTGGCACCACCGTAAGCCTCATCGACGGTGATGCCCAGCACGCCCAGGGCGCCCATTTTTTGCCACAGGTCCATGGGGAACTGGTCGTCGCGATCGATCGCAGCGGCGCGCGGCGCGATTTCGGTCTGGGCGAACTCGAACACCGCCTCGCGCAGTGCATCGATGTCCTCGCCGAGTTGGAAGTTCAGGCCTGGCATGCGCATGGTGTGCTCCTTAGGAATGGGTTGTGCAAGTCGCAATGGCCTGTTTACGTCAGGCCCTGCCGGTCTTGGTCATGGCAGATGGGGTCCTAGCGGTTTGCGTCCTGGTTGCTTTGGCTGGACTTTTGGCTGGGGCCTTGGCAGCGCCTGCCAACAAGGTGCGTGCTTCACGCTGGTGCACCTTGATCTCTTCCAGGTTGGCTTGCAGGTCGGCCATTTGCTCCTCGATCTGCGCGCGGTGGGCGGCCAGCACATCCAGAAACTTTTGCAGCTGCGCGCCGGTGTCGCGCGGGCTGTCGTACATATCGATGATGTCCTTGGCTTCAGTCAGACTCAAGCCCAGGCGCTTGGCCCGCAGGGTGAGTTTGAGGCGGGTGCGATCGCGCCCGCTGTACACCCGCTGGCGTCCGGCTGGCCCCCGGCGCTCGGGCTGGAGCAGGCCCAGATCTTCGTAGAACCGGATGGCGCGGGTGGTGAGATCGAACTCGCGTGCCAGGTCGCCGATGGAATAAGTGGTGCTCATCCGATGGTGCGCATCTGCAATTGACGTTTACGTAAACGTCAATTATGGCCCATAACTCGGCGATGCCAACGCGGGCGCAGCGTCGACCTGCATGCGCATCGGGTACAAACCGGGGGCCACCAACTTTTTGAGGACTGCGATGATCGATCTCTACTACTGGACCACGCCGAACGGCCACAAGGTGACGCTGTTTCTCGAAGAGGCCGGCTTGCCCTACCGAATTCATCCGGTGAACATCTCCAAGGGCGAACAGTTCCAACCCGAATTCCTGCGCATCGCGCCCAACAACCGGATTCCCGCGATCGTCGACAACGCACCCACGGACGGCGGTGAACCCATCGCATTGTTCGAGTCGGGCGCGATTCTGCTATACCTCGCCGACAAAACCGGGCTGCACATTGCGCAAGATTTGCGCGGCCGCAATCAGGCGCTGCAATGGCTGTTCTGGCAAATGGGGGGCCTCGGGCCCATGGCCGGGCAAAACCACCACTTTGCGCTTTACGCGCCCGAGAAGCTGCCCTACGCCATCGAGCGCTACGTAAAGGAAACGTCACGCTTGTACGGCGTGCTCAACAAGCACCTGTCGGACGGGAGGGAGTACATCGCGGGCGACTACGGCATTGCCGACATGGCCTGCTACCCCTGGGTGGTGCCCTACGAGCGCCAAGGCCAGCGCTTGGAAGACTTTCCGCACCTGGCTGCGTGGTTCCACCGCATTGCGCAGCGGCCTTCGGTGCTGCGCGCGTACCAGCTGGCCCAAACCATCAATGTGGCACCCACAGTGAACGCCGATTCAAGAAGCGTGCTCTTTGGCCAGGACGCCAAGACCGTGCGCTAAGCATGATCCCATAGCGCGGACGCGCAGGTGTTCAGTCCTACCAGGCGGGCAGTGCGTCGACGCGAAGTTGGCGCCGCAGCTTGGCGTAGTCGGGCACCACGGTGGCAACCGTCGCCCAGAAGGCGGGGCTGTGGTTCATCACGCGCAGGTGGCTCAACTCGTGCGCCACCACGTAATCGATGACCACGTGCGGGAAGTGCAGCAAACGCCAATGCAGCGCAATGGCACCGTCGGCCCGGGCGCTACCCCAACGGGTGGCCGCATTGCTCAGGCGCAGGCTGCGCCACCGCACCTGTAACAGCGGCGCAAAATGGTCCAGCCGTTGCCGCAAGTGAGCGTAGGCCTGCTCCTTGAACCACGCTTGTACCGCATCGCGCAACTGCTCGGGTGTTGCGCCCTCAGGCAAAGCGACAGCAAGTTCAGCCGGCACGCCGGGATCTGCTGGAGCCGCCAATCGGACGCGTAGGCCAGCCGACACCGGGCTGGAGACCACCCGAACCCGCAGCGGTGCCCCCAGGAATGGCAGCTCCATGCCATCAGCCCACACAGTGCGCAGTGCGCTTTGGTGCTCGCTGCGGGCCTGTGCTTCTTGCAGCTTGCGCAGGATCCAGCTTTTTTTCTCTTGCAGCGCTGCCTCCATCTCGGCCACCGGTGTCCAGCGCGGCGCGCGCACCGTCAGGCCGTCGGGCCCCACCACAAAACCGATGGTGCGTCTGCGGGCGCGCACAAAGCGGTAGGCCACCACCGCACCCGAGAGCGCAATCCGCCGGTTGGCCTCCTTGTGGGAAAACTGCACGGTTGGCGCCGGCGGCTGCACGACCGGGCTGTTGCCAAACAAATCCAAGGTGAAGCGCAGCAGCGGTTGCATGGCTTCGCGCAAAGCGTCAGTCAGCGTAGGCCTCGGGGTCAAGCCGGCGCATTTCCGACTCGATCCACTGTTCGACTTCACGCATCAGCTCTTCGGGTTCGCGGCCGACACTGGGGATGGGTTTGCCAATCGACACATCGACCACACCCGGCCGCTTGATAAACGCCTTGCGCGGCCAGCAGCGCGCCGAGGTAACCGCCACCGGAATGACTGGCGCGCCTGTCTCAACTGCCAGCCGGGTGCCTCCGGTTTTGTAAACGCCTTTTTGACCACGCGGTATGCGGGTACCTTCTGGAAACATGATGATCCAGATGCCTTGCGCCAACAAGGCCTTGCCCTGCACCACGACCTTGTTGAAGGCGCTGGCGCGCTGGCTGCGGTCGATGTGGATCATGTCCAGCCGCCCCATGGCCCAGCCAAAAAATGGCACCAGCAGCAGCTCCTTCTTGAAGACATAGGCCAGTGGATGGGGCATCAGCGTGGGCATCAAGAAAGTCTCCAGGGTGGACTGGTGCTTGACCAACAGAATTGCGGGGTCGTGCTCGCCCTGCGGCAGGTTCTCCCAGCCGATCACCCGGGTGCGAATGCCCAGAATCAGCCGCGCACCGCCAACGGCCCAACCCAGCCAGCGCACCGCCATCCACCACAGGCGCTTGCCACGGATCCGCGCCGAGGCCACCAGCATGATGATGCCCCAGGGCACCACGGTCACCAGCATCCACAGCATGTGGAGCAGCGAGCGAAGAAAAACCATGGGCAGCGTCTTCATGCCGCAATCACCAAGTGGTTAGCGAAATCCATCAGGTTGTGGTGTACCTGCGTGTTTGCCGGCAGATCCTCGGGCAGCGCGCGGTGCCGGTAGATTCCAGCTTTGCCAGTCAAAATCAGATGCGTCTTGCAGCCTACCGCTGCACCGGCCACCAGATCGCGGACCGAGTCACCGGCCGTGGGCATGCCGCTGAGGTCCAGGCCGTAGCGTTCTGCAATCTGCTCGAACAAGCCCGGCGCTGGTTTGCGGCAGTTGCAGCCGTCTTCCGGCGCGTGGGGGCAGAAAAACACCGCGTCGACACGGCCGCCGACTGTGGCCAGCATGGTGTGCATCTTGGCATGCATCGCGTTCAGCGACGCCACATCAAACAGACCCCGACCCAAGCCCGACTGGTTGGTGGCCACCACCACATGCCAGCCCGCGTGGTTGAGTTTGGCAATCGCTTCGAGCGCGCCGGGCAAAGGTTGCCACTCGCTTGGCGACTTGACGAACTCGGCGCTGTCTTCGTTGATGGTGCCGTCGCGGTCGAGGATGCAGAGTTTCATGGCAGGTGCGCGCCTTAGGTCGCCAGTTTGGACAGATCGGCCACGCGGTTCATAGCGAGGTGCAGGCTGTGCAACAGGCCCAAGCGGTTGAGCCGCAGATCGGTGGCATCGGCGTTGACCATCACATCGGCAAAGAACGCATCGACCGGGTCGCGCAAGGCGGCTAGCGTCTGCAACGAGTCGGAGTAGTCTCCTCTCTGCCATTGGACGTGAGCCTGCGGCAAGACGGTTTGCATGGTGGCGTACAACGCCTTCTCGGCGACCTCTTGCAGCAGCACCTCGCTGACGTGGGCATCAACCGCTTCGGTTTTCTTGAGAATATTGCCAATGCGCTTGTTGGCGGCGGCGAGAGCAGCGCTCTCTGGCAAGCGGGCAAAGGCCCGCACTGCAACAAGCCGCTTGGCCACGTCGCCTAGGCGGGGCGGGCGCAACGCCAGTACGGCGTCCACCTCTTGCGCGCTGTAACTTTGCTCGCGCAGGGAGCCGCTGAGGCGGTCGTAGATGAATTCGGTCAAGGCCTCGGAGGCGTCGACAATCTTTTCGCCAAAGACCGGCATGGCACAGGCGAGAAGCTGGCCCAGCTCCAGTGGCAGCTGCAGTTCAACCAGCATCCGCACCACGCCCAAAGCATGGCGACGCAGGGCGAACGGGTCTTTGTCGCCGGTGGGCAGGTTGCCGATACCGAACATGCCTACCAGGGTTTCCAACTTGTCGGCCAAGGCCACAACCACGGCTGTGCTGTTGCGGGGCAAGCTGTCACCAGCAAAGCGGGGCTTGTAGTGGTCCTCAATGGCCAGCGCGATGTCGTCGCCCAAGCCATCATGGCGGGCGTAGTAGCCGCCCATGGTGCCCTGCAGTTCGGGGAACTCGCCCACCATGTCGGTCAGCAAGTCGGCCTTGGCCAGGCGCGCGGCCGTGGCGGCGCGGTGCGCCAGCGCGCTGTCGCCAAGCTGTATGCCGATGGCCTGGGCGATGGCGGCCACCCGCTCGCTGCGTTCGCCTTGGCTACCAAGCTTGTTGTGGTAAACCACCTTGTTGAGGCCTTCCAGCCGAGACTCCAGCGTGCGTTTGCGGTCCTGGTCAAAAAAGAACTGGGCATCGGCCAAGCGGGGGCGCACCACCCGCTCGTTGCCACCGACCACCGCGCTGCTGTCGGAGGGCGAGACGTTGCTGACCACCAAAAACTGATTGGTGAGCTTGTTCTGGGCGTCCAACAAGGGAAAGTATTTCTGATTGGCCTTCATGGTCAGGATCAGGCACTCCTGCGGCACCTGCAAGTACTGCGGCTCAAAGGTGCAGACCAGCACGTTGGGGCGCTCCACCAGCGCGGTAACTTCTTCGAGCAGGGCCTCATCGTCAATCGGACGCACGCCGTGGCCGATGCGGTCTGCTGCCGCTTGCAGTTGCCGCGCGATGTCGGCGCGGCGCTCAGAAAAGCTGGCGATCACCGCGCCCTGCTCCCGCAACGCGTCTGCATAGTGGTCTGCATGCGAAATCGTGATGGGTGATGTTTTGGCCTCGAAGCGGTGTCCGTGGGTGGTGTTGCCCGAGCGCAGGCCGAGCGCCTGCACCGGCACCACCTGAGAACCATAAAGCGCCACCAGCCCGTGCGCGGGGCGCACAAAACTCACGCTGCTCCAACCCGGCAAGTCGCAATCGCTTTCCAATTGGTAGGTCATCACTTTGGGGATGGGCAGCTTGACGATGGCCTCGGCCAACGCCTTTTGCAATCCTTCGGCCAGGGTGGCACCGGCGAGGGTGTTTTCGAAGAACAGCGCCTGCGCTTTGCCATCCATAGCGCGCTTGAGTTGTGGCACGGCGCTGGCGTCGACGCCAAGTGCAGCGAGCTTCTTGATCAAGGCCGGTGTGGGGGCTCCGACTGCATCCAGGCCCACGGCCACCGGCATCAGCTTGACCGAAACCGCGCGGCTGGCGGCTTGATCACGCACCCCTGTGAGGTGCACACCCAGACGGCGCGGTGAGGCGAAATCGGTGACGACGGTGTCGGGCGCGGCGAGGCCCTGTGTTTTGAGCGAATCCGCAAGCACCTGGGCAAAAGACTCTCCTAGCTTGCGCAGGACCTTCGGGGGCAGTTCTTCAACAAACAGTTCAACCAACAAGTTGTTCATAGTCTCAATCGTTAAAGCGGCGCGCGCAGTGCGTACCGCAGCACCCAAGGGCGCTACGCAGCTTTTTTAGCCATTTGCTCCACCCATGCACGCGGGGCCATGGGAAAACCCAGGCGCTCGCGGCTCTCCAGGTAGCTCTGGGCCACGGCGCGTGCCAGATTGCGGATGCGCCCAATGTAGGCCGCACGCTCGGTCACGCTGATGGCGCCTCGGGCGTCGAGCAGGTTAAAGCTGTGCGCGGCCTTGAGCACCTGTTCGTACGCGGGCAAGGCCAACTGCACGCCAATAAGGTGCTTGGCTTGGCGCTCGTGAGCGGCAAATGCGGTGAACAAAAATTCGGCGTCGCTGTGCTCGAAGTTGTAGGTGGACTGCTCCACTTCGTTTTGCTTGTACACGTCACCGTAAAGCATGGTGTCGGTCCAGCGAAGGTTGTAGACGTTGTCGACACCTTGCAGGTACATGGCCAAACGCTCCAGGCCGTAGGTAATCTCTCCGGTGGCGGGCTTGCAATCGATGCCGCCCACCTGCTGGAAATAGGTGAACTGCGTGACCTCCATGCCGTTGAGCCACACCTCCCAGCCCAAACCCCAGGCGCCCAGCGTGGGGTTTTCCCAGTCGTCTTCTACAAAGCGAATGTCGTTCCTTTTGAGATCGAATCCCAAGGCTTCCAGCGACCCTTGGTACAGCTCCAGGATGTTGCTTGGAGCGGGCTTGAGCACCACTTGGTATTGGTAGTAATGCTGCAGTCGGTTGGGGTTTTCGCCATAGCGCCCGTCCTTGGGGCGTCGGCTGGGCTGCACATAGGCTGCCTTCCATGGCTCTGGCCCTATGGCCCGCAAGAAAGTGGCTGTGTGCGAGGTTCCAGCGCCCACTTCCATGTCGTAGGGCTGCAGCAATGCGCAACCTTGGCGGTCCCAGTAGTCCTGAAGACGAAGAATGATTTGCTGAAAAGTGAGCATGGGTCGGCGCGCGCGGGCGCTCGCAGCGTGTACAAGGCCCGATTTTACGGGGTCAGGGTCGGCGCTCCCGGCGCCGGTTAAGAAGCGCCAGACCAAGGGCAGCAGCGATGGCGACCCAGAAGGGCAACAAGCCGGCACGCGCCACCCACCATGCATACGGCGTGGTACCAACCCGCCCTTGCACCTCCCCCACCAGCACGCCCTTTGTGAGCCGCGGCAGCGACGCTGTGACATGGCCTCGGTGGTCGATGATGGCAGTAGCCCCGGTGTTGGTAGCACGCACAAACGGGCGCTGCAGCTCCAGCGATCGCATCCGCGCAATCTGCAGGTGCTGATCGATGGCTACCGTATCTCCAAACCATCCGATGTTGCTGAAATTCACAAACACCGTTGGGGCGTGATCGACCTCGCGAAAACGCACGCCCAGCTCTTCGCCGAAAAGGTCTTCGTAGCAGATGTGTGCTGCCAGGCGTTGCCCCTTCCATTCGAAGGAGGTCTGGTCAAGCGTGCCGCGGTTGAAATCCCCCAAGGGGATGTTCATCATGCGGGTAAACCACTTAAACAGCGGCGGGATGAACTCCCCGAAGGGCACCAGGTGGTGCTTGTCGTAGCGCCATACAGCCTCGCTAGCCGGTCGAATGCCCACCACCGAGTTGGTGTAACCCTGGTCGTAGGCGCCCAGTGGGATGCCAGTCAGCAAAGCCGCACCGCCCCCAGTGAGTTGCCCGCGCAAATCGTCCAAATAACCTGGTGGGAGGTCTTGCGGCAGCAAGGGTATGGCGGTTTCTGGCCACACGAGGAGGTCAGCCTTGATGCCGGAACTGTTTTGCGCGTACCACCGCAATGCAGTTGCAACACCAGTGTCTGTTTCGAACTTTTCGTTCTGCGGTATGTTGCCCTGTAGCAATGCGACCTGGATGCGGCCGGCTGCTTGGGTGTGCTCGGCCGTAGGTTGCCAAACGGCCGCAAGTCCAATCGCTGCGCACAAAGCGAGCTGGCTGCGGCTGAAAGTCGGACGTTGTGCGATGCCCATCGCCACCAGCGCTGCGATGAGGCCGACGCCGTACATGCCCATCCATGGAGCCACCCAGCTAAAAGGGCCACTGGTGTGCGCATACCCTACGGCACCCCAGCCGAAGCCAGTCAACCACGTGCCGCGCGCCAGCTCTGCCGCAGTCCACAAGAAACCAAAGAGAACGGCGGATGCCCAGGCTCTACGTGGCCTGAAGTAGTGGTAAGCAAGGGCAGCGGCACCGTAGTACAGGGCCAATGCGGCTGCCAACAACAGGGTGGCAAAAGCTGCTAAGCCCGGATGCAAGCCGCCGTACTGGTGCATCGCGACGAAAAGCCACCAAAAGGTCCCAACCAACCAAAACACCGCGAAGCAATAGGTCACTCCAAATGCAGTCTTGGCACTTTGCGCCCTCAGCAATGCGCTGCATAGCACAACCATCCCAATGATCTGCAGCCACCAACTAGGTTGTCCATGAGGGAGAAGGTATGCGAATGGCCAAGCCAGGCTCGCTGCGCCGGACAAGCCAGCAAGCATCACCAACAAAGTCCAAACTGCTGCGGTCAAAGCGCGGTCGGGGAAACCTTGAACCAACGCACCGCGCCGCCCTTGGTATGCAGCACCACAAACTCCAGGCCGCCAATCTGGTGACGCTCCCCACGCTTGGGGACGTGGCCCATCTCGTGGGCAATGAGGCCACCGATGGTCTCAAAGGATTGTGCGTCGTCGCTCGCGTGCAGTTCGACTGAGAAGGCCGCAGCCACCCGCTCAATGGGCGTATCGCCGCTCACGCGGTAGGTCCTATCGGCCAAGCCAAAGATGTCCCCTTCGTCCTCAGCAATGTCAAACTCATCCTCGATTTCGCCGACGATTTGCTCCAGCACATCCTCAATTGTGATGAGACCAGCCACGCGTCCGAACTCGTCGATCACGATCGCAAGATGGTTTCTGTTACCCCTAAAGTCTCGCAAAAGATCGTTTAGCCCTTTGGACTCTGGGACAAACACCGCAGGACGCAGCAGCGCGCGAATGTTGAGCTCTGGCGCACGTTGTAGCTTCAACAAGTCCTTGGCCATCAAAATGCCAATGATGTTCTCGCGATCACCTTCTACCACTGGGAATCGTGAATGGGCGGTGTCGATTACTTGGTGCATGAGGTCGTCGGCCGAGCTCTTGATATCCAGCACATCCATCCTGGTCGCGGGAACCATCACGTCTCCAGCGGTCATGTCCGCCATGCGAATGACGCCCTCCAGCATCATGCGTGAGTCCAGTCCGATAATTTTGTTCTCTTGCGCCTCGACCAGCGTATCGATCAGCTCATCAGTTGAATCGGGTCCAGGATGAATAAATTCAGCGAGTCTTTGCAGAAAAGAGCGCTTGTCCTCTCTGTCTGCATGGCGCATAGTATGTGGATCTGACACGAAGGGGATGGGCACACCGCCCGTTGTTTCAATAGGCGAAGGATAGCGGATTTACAAACAAAAAAACGCCCCATCGAGCGATGGGGCGTTTTGGCTGTAATAGCCTGACGATGACCTACTTTCACACGGGGATCCGCACTATCATTGGCGCAGAAGCGTTTCACTGTCCTGTTCGGGATGGGAAGGAG
>NZ_JBIIGC010000006.1:0-162790 GCF_044236835.1 Rhodoferax sp. | reverse complement strand
GCAAAGACGGGCTCACGGTCACAGTTTGCAAGCAAACCGCGACCTTCGGTCGGCTCTCTCCAGAGGAGAAAACCGCAGACTCCCAGAGGAGACTGCACTTTGTAAGGCTGATTAGTTCAGCTACAGACGCGACTTCGAGTCGCACCATCGCCCGATGTTAGCGCCAGCGCCAACCCGGGCGGCGCGTTACTGGAAGCTGAACTGCCCCGGCGAGCGGATCGGATCCACATCCACCCGGATGGTGTCTTTGGGGCTGAACTTGCCTTCGAGCAGCAGCTTGGAAAGCGGATTCTCAATGCGCTGCTGAATGGCGCGCTTCAAAGGCCGCGCACCAAACACCGGATCGAAGCCCACCTTGGCCAGCTCGGCCACCGCAGCGTCCGAGACCTGCAGGGTCAGGTCCAACTTGGCCAAGCGCGCCAGCAGCACCTGCAGCTGGATCTTGGCAATCGAAGCGATATTGGCTGCATCGAGCGCGTGGAACACCACCGTCTCGTCAATGCGGTTCAAAAACTCCGGACGGAAATGGTTCTTCAATTCGCCGGTCACCGCCTCTTTGATGTCGTCGGAATCCTTGCCCACCATGCTCTGAATCAGGTGCGAGCCGATGTTGCTGGTCATCACGATGACCGTGTTCTTGAAGTCCACCGTGCGCCCTTGGCCGTCGGTCAGGCGGCCGTCGTCCAGCACTTGCAAGAGCACGTTGAACACATCCGGGTGGGCCTTTTCCACTTCGTCGAGCAGCAGCACGCTGTAGGGCTTGCGTCGCACCGCCTCGGTGAGGTAGCCGCCCTCCTCGTAACCCACGTAGCCCGGGGGGGCGCCAATGAGACGGGCCACGGAGTGCTTCTCCATGAACTCGCTCATGTCGATGCGCACCAGGTGCTCTTCGCTGTCAAACAAGAAACCTGCGAGGGCCTTGCACAGCTCGGTCTTGCCCACGCCCGTGGGCCCCAAGAACAGGAACGATCCGGTGGGGCGGTTCGGGTCGGACAGGCCCGAGCGCGAGCGGCGGATGGCGTTGGACACCGCGGCAATCGCCTCGTCCTGGCCCACCACGCGCTGGTGCAATTTGCCTTCCATCTGCAGCAACTTTTCGCGCTCGCCCTGCAGCATTTTGGACACCGGAATGCCTGTGGCCCGGCTGACCACCTCGGCGATTTCTTCGGCCCCCACCATGGTGCGTAGCAGTTGCGGGCGACCACCGTCTTTGGCGTTCTTAGCCTTACCAGCCTCAAGCGCCTGCGCGTCCTTGAGCTGCTTTTCGAGTGCGGGCAAGGTACCGTAGCGCAGTTCACCGGCTTTGTTGAAGTCGCCCTTGCGGGTCAGCTCGTCGATCTGGAAGCGCAGCTTTTCGACCTCTTCCATGATCGCTTTGGAGCCTTGGGCCTGCGCCTTCTCGGCTTTCCAGATTTCATCGAGGTCGGCGATCTCTTTTTGCAAGGTGCCGATCTCCTCGTTGATCAGCTCCAATCGCTTTTGCGAGGCCTCGTCTTTCTCGCGCTTGACCGCTTCGCGCTCGATTTGCAGCTGGATCAAGCGCCGGTCTTTCTTGTCCATGATCTCGGGCTTGGAGTCCAGCTCGATCTTGATCTTGGAGGCCGCCTCGTCAATCAGGTCGATGGCCTTGTCGGGCAAAAACCGGTCGGTGATATAGCGGTGGCTGAGCTCGGCGGCGGCCACGATGGCCGGGTCGGTGATCTGCACGCCGTGGTGCGTCTCGTACCTGGCTTGCAGGCCGCGCAGGATCGCAATGGTGGCCTCCACCGTGGGCTCGCCCACCAAAATCTTCTGGAAGCGGCGTTCCAGCGCCGCGTCTTTCTCAATGTACTTGCGGTACTCGTCCAAGGTGGTAGCACCCACGCAATGCAGTTCGCCGCGCGCCAAGGCGGGCTTGAGCATGTTGCCCGCGTCCATTGCGCCCTCGGCCTTGCCCGCACCCACCATAGTGTGCAGTTCGTCAATGAACACAATGGTCTGACCCTCGTCTTTGGCCAGGTCCTTGAGCACGTTTTTGAGCCGCTCTTCAAACTCGCCTCGGAACTTGGCGCCGGCCAAAAGCGCCGCCATGTCCAGCGACAAGACGCGCTTGCCCTTGAGCGAATCCGGCACCTCACCGGCCACGATGCGCTGCGCCAGGCCTTCGACAATGGCCGTCTTGCCCACGCCGGGTTCACCGATGAGCACGGGGTTGTTTTTGGTGCGCCGCTGCAGCACCTGGATGGCGCGACGGATCTCGTCGTCCCGGCCGATCACAGGGTCGAGCTTGCCCATGCGTGCACGCTCGGTGAGGTCGATGCAGTACTTCTTGAGTGACTCACGCTGCTCTTCGGCGTCGGCGTTGTCCACGTTCTGGCCGCCGCGCACCGCCTCGATGGCGGCTTCCAGGCTTTTGCGGGTCAGGCCGTTGGCACGTGCCAGGTTGCCGACTTCGAGTTTGCTGTCGCTGACCGCCAGCAAAAACAGCTCGCCCGCCACAAACTGGTCGCCCCGTTTAATGGCCTCTTTCTCTGACGCCTGCAGCAAAGAGACCAAGTCGCGGCCGACGGTGACTTGCTCTTGGCCTTGCACCTGCGGCAGCTTTTTCACCGCCGCTTCGGCACTGGCGAGCAAGCCCGCCACATTCACGCCAGCACGGCGCATGAGCGCCTTGGGGCCGTCGTCCTCGCGAATCATCGCGACCAGCACATGCACCGGCTCGATGTACGCATGGTCGTTGCCCAACGCGATGGTTTGCGCAGCGCTAAGCGCCTCTTGGAACTTGGTGGTGAGCTTGTCGATACGCATGGCGAGGTCCCTTGCTGGTTCTTGGATTGCGCCATAGCTTGGGGGCAAGCGGGCCGCTTTTCAAGTGCGCTGGCGCACACAGGGGCCAAGAGATCAGAGCGCGTTGCTGGTCGCGATGCCCCAACGTGCCAGGGCAGCGTCGTCAGCCACCCGTGCGTCCACCCACTGCGCGCCCTCGAGGGTTTGCTCTTTCTTCCAAAAGGGTGCCTGGGTTTTGAGATAGTCCATTAAAAACTCACAGGCCTTGAAACTCTCACCCCGGTGTGCCGACGTCACCGCAACCAAAACGATCTGGTCCATGGGCTGCAGCAGGCCCACGCGGTGCACGACGCGCGCGCCGAAGATGTCGAAGCGCCGGTGCGCGTCGTCGACCATGGCCTCGATCGACTTCTCGGTCATGCCCGGGTAATGCTCCAACTCCAGCGAGCGTACCGAACCCGCATCACCCGCGTTGCGGTCACGGACCGTACCCACAAAGGTGCACACAGCACCGACGCGGGGATCTTGGGCGCGCAGCGCGGCCACTTCGGCGGACAGATCAAAGTCCTGGGTCTGGATGACAACGCGGGACGTGGCCACGGTGTGGTACTCAGCCGCCGGTCACAGGTGGAAAAAATGCGATTTCTGCACCATCTACCAAGGCGGAGGCCTCGTCGGCCATGACCTGGTTTTGGGCCATGCGCAAGGCGCGTCCATTGGCCAGGCTTTCGGCATAGGCACCGCCGCGCGCTACCAGTTCGGCACGCAGCGCGGCCAAGTTGGTGGCTTGGGTTTCCATCTCTTCACTGGCGTGGCCAATGGCCTCGCGCACCGAGGCAAAGTACATGATGCGCACCTTCACGCCAGCAGCTCCGCAAAGGACAGAAAGCGAACTGTGTCGCCGCAGACAATGGGTTGCCCAGCAGGCGTGTCCACCAGGCCGTCGCCCCACACCAGGGAGGTTAGAACGCCCGAGCTTTGGTTGGGAAACAAGTTCAAGCCACCTTGGGCGTTACGGCGCACGCGCAAAAACTCTTGCCGCTTGTCGGCCCTGGGCCAATCGAAATCGGCGCGCATCGCGACGCTTTTCGGTGCCACGTCCTGCACACCTTGCAGGCGCAGCAAGAAGGGCCGTACCAGCAGCAAAAACGTGACGAAACTCGACACCGGGTTGCCAGGCAGACCGATGAAGTGGGCAGCACCCACACGGCCATGTGCAAACGGCTTGCCCGGCTTGATGGCGATTTGCCACAAGTCGAGGCTGCCTAGCGATTGCACTGCAGGTTTGATGTGGTCTTCTTCGCCAACGGACACACCGCCGCTGGTCAGAATCAGGTCGTGGCTCTGCGCTGCGCTGCGCAGGGCCTCCACTGTGGCCTGGCGCTGGTCGGGCACGATCCCGTAGTCGGTCACCACACAGCCCAAGCGGCGAAGCAGATGGTGCAAGAAAAACCGGTTGGAGTTGTAAATGGCACCTACGGGCATGTCCTGTGGCGCCACCGCGCCGGGCATCACCAGTTCATCGCCGGTGGAAAACAGCGCCACCCGCGGACGGCGCAGCACCGCAAGCGATGCCATGCCCACGCTCGCGGCCAACCCAACTTCAGCCGGGCCAAGCCGTTGGCCGCGCGCAAGCACCACCGCGCCGCGCTGCACATCCTCGCCTGCGCGGCGAATCCACTGGCCCGGAAGTGGCGTGGAATGGATCTGAATCTGGGCCGGGTCGTCGGACGCGTCCAGCGCAATGCAGTCCTCTTGCGCAACCACCGCATCAGCGCCTTCGGGAACGGGCGCCCCGGTGAAAATGCGGGCCACCGTGCCTGTCTGTAGCGGCATACCGGCCGTGCCTGCCGCAATGCGCTGCGACACTGGCAGCGGGGCACCTTGCAACACCTCCTGCGTGCGCACCGCGTAGCCGTCCATCGAACTGTTGTCCTGGGGCGGCACCTGCAGCGCCGACACCACATCCTGCGCCAGCACCCGGCCGTCGGCCTCCAGTGTGTCGATCTGTTCGGTGTTGGCAACGGGCACCACGGCGTCCAACAACTGCGCAAGCGCCCCTGCTAGCGGCATCAAGGTTGCGCGGGGCGTGGTGACCATGGCGTCAGCGCTGGCAGATGGTGGCGATCAACGCCTTGATGGCGTCCACATCTGCATCCATCTCCACCACCCGTTTGGGTAAGGCCTCGATACCGTCGAACTTGGCAGGACGCTCGGGCTCACGCCCGAGCGCTTCCACTATGGTGGAGGCGAACTTGATGGGCAAGGCGGTCTCCAGTACCACCATGGGAACACCCACCGTGCGCTGCTCAGCGGCAACCTTCAAGCCATCCGCCGTGTGCGGATCGACCAGGATGCCGTGGCGCGACCATGTGTCGCGGATCGTCTGTAGACGGTCCGCATGGGTGCTCTTCCCACTGGCAAAGCCATAACGCGTAGCGGCCTGTGCGAACAGCGGATCGGACCCGAGCTGGAAATAGCCCAGCTTGGGAACGGCGTTGCCAAACAGTGCTTGCGTGCGCTGGCCATCGCGCCCGAGCAGGTCGAACACAAAGCGCTCGAAGTTGCTGGCTTTGGAGATATCCATCGACGGACTGGACGTCTCATGCGTGTTCGCCGCGGCCCGAACGCGGTAGGTGCCAGTGCGAAAGAACTCATCCAACACATCGTTCTCGTTGGTGGCCACGACCAGCTTGTCAATGGGCAAGCCCATCATCCGCGCCACATGGCCGGCACAGACGTTGCCGAAGTTACCGCTGGGGACTGCGAAAGAGACCTTTTGGACTCCGTCCGCCTCGGCGGGTAGCGTGGACACGCCAATACCGTGCGTTGGGGCACCCTCCGTCGCCTGGATGTACCCGGCAAAGTAGTACACCACTTGGGCCAACAAGCGCGCCCAGTTGATGGAGTTGACGGTGCCTATGCGGTGTGTGCGCTTGAAGTCCAGGTCGCCACTGACTGCTTTGACGATGTCCTGGCAGTCGTCGAACACACCGTGGATGGCGATGTTGTGGATGTTGTCGTCCATCAGGCTGAACATCTGTGCCTGCTGAAAAGGACTCATGCGGCCGTGGGGGCTGGTCATGAAGACCCGCACACCCTTTTTGCCGCGCATGGCGTACTCGGCGGCGCTGCCGGTGTCACCGCTGGTGGCACCTAGGATGTTGAGCTCTTCGCCGCGGCGCGCCAGTTCGTACTCGAACAGGTTGCCCAGCAACTGCATAGCCATGTCTTTGAAAGCCAAAGTGGGGCCGTTGGAGAGCGCCTCGATCCACAGGCCGTCTTCGACGTGGCGCAGCGGCACGATCTCGCCGGTGCCGAACACCTCGGCGGTGTAGGTTTTCTCACAAAGCGCGCGCAGGTCCTTAGCGGGGATGTCGTCGATGTACAGCGACAGGACCTCAAAAGCCAGCGCGGCGTAGCCTTGCTCGTGATAGACCTTGCGCCACGCCGACAGCGTTGTGCTGCTGACCTGCGGGTAAGACTGCGGCAGGTACAAGCCGCCGTCAGGTGCCAGGCCTTCGAGCAAGATTTCGCAAAAACGTTTGCCTTCGGTCGCGGGGCCGGCTGCGCGGGTGGAGATGTAGCGCATCAGGCCAACTCTTCCTTGCGGATGCGGGTGATGGGTTCCAACACCGTGGGCAGGGCCTGCATCTGGGCCAAAGCGGCGTTCATCTTGGCCTCTACACAATCGTGTGTCAGGATGATGAGGTCGGTTTGTGTGCCGTCGCCGCCACTGACCTCGTCGGCCTCGCGCTGCAACACCGCGTCGATGCTGATGCCGGCGTCCGCAAGAATGCCGGTCACTTTGGCTAGCACCCCGGCTTGGTCAGCCACCCGCAGCCGCAGGTAGTAACTGGTGACCACCTCAGCCATGGGCAAGATGGGCGTATCGCTCATGGCATCGGGCTGGAAGGCCAAGTGCGGCACCCGCTGGGCGGAGTCGGCAGTGTGCAGGCGAGTGATGTCGACGAGGTCGGCGATCACCGCACTGGCGGTCGGTTCGGAACCCGCACCTTTACCGTAGTACAGCGTGGTGCCCACGGCGTCGGCCTGCACCACCACGGCATTCATGGCGCCTTCCACATTGGCAATCAGCCGTTTGCTAGGCACCAAGCTTGGATGCACGCGCAGCTCGATTCCCTCGGGGCGGCGCTTGGCGATGCCGAGGAGCTTGATGCGGTAGCCGAGTTGCTCGGCGTACTTGATGTCCTGGCTGGACAGCTTGGTGATGCCCTCGACATACGCTTTGTCAAACTGCACTGGTATGCCAAATGCAATTGCTGACATGATGGTCGCTTTATGGGCTGCATCCACACCCTCGATATCGAAAGTAGGATCAGCCTCAGCGTAACCCAAGCGCTGCGCTTCCTTGAGCACCGCACCAAAGTCTAGCCCTTTGCTACGCATCTCTGAGAGGATGAAGTTGGTGGTTCCGTTGATGATGCCGGCAATCCACTGGATGCGGTTGGCGGTCAGGCCCTCGCGCAGGGCCTTGATGATGGGAATGCCACCGGCGACTGCCGCCTCAAACGCCACCATCACACCCTTGGCCGACGCGGCGGCGAAAATTTCTGTCCCATGTACCGCAAGCAAAGCCTTGTTGGCGGTCACCACATGCTTGCCGGCGGCAATCGCTTCAAGCACCAGCGTCTTGGCAATGCCGTAGCCACCGATCAGCTCAATAACGATATCGATATCAGGGTTGGCAATCACGGCACGCGCGTCGCTGACCACCCGGACATCCGGCCCGACGGCGGCCTGGGCACGTGCAGTGTCCAAATCAGCCACCATAGTGATTGCGATGCCGCGACCGGCACGGCGGTGGATCTCGGCTTGGTTTCTCTTGAGCACATTGAATGTGCCACTTCCTACAACGCCAATGCCCAACAGGCCTACTTGAATTGGTTTCATACAGTTCTTCAGTGAAAAAATCAGTCGCTCAGGTGCCGTGTCGTTTGCGGTAGGTCTCCAGAAACCGTGCGACCCGGCCGATGGCTTCACGCAGGTCGTCCTCGTGGGGCAAAAACACAATGCGGAAGTGGTCTGGTTGGTCCCAGTTGAACCCTGTACCTTGCACTAACATGACCCGTGTTTCTTGCAGCAGCTCCATGAAGAAATGCTGGTCGTCTGTGATCGGGTACACAGCAGGGTCGAGCTTGGGAAACATGTACAAGGCCGCACTGGGCTTGACGCAGCTCACCCCTGGAATCTGGGTGATTAGTTCGTATGCCAAGTCGCGCTGGCGGCGCAAGCGGCCGCCCTCGCCCACCAGTTCGTTGATGCTTTGGTGCCCGCCCAGCGCAGTTTGAATCGCCCACTGCCCCGGTACATTGGCGCACAAGCGCATGTTGGAGAGCATATTGAGGCCCTCAATGTAGTCGCGCGCCGCGCGCTTATCGCCCGAGACCACCAACCAACCAGCGCGGTAGCCGCACGAACGGTAGCTTTTGGAGAGCGAATTGAAGGTCAGCGTCAGCACATCATCACTCAGCGAACCGATGGCGGTGTGCGTGGCACCGTCGTACAAGACTTTGTCGTAGACCTCATCGGCAAAAATCACCAGACCGTGCTGTCGGGCGATGTCCACAATGGCATGCAGCAGAGCGTCTGAGTAGAGCGCACCCGTCGGATTGTTGGGGTTGATGACCACGATGCCTCGGGTGCGCGGGGTGATCTTGGCGCGGATGTCGTCCAGGTCAGGCATCCATCCGTTGGACTCTTCGCAGCGGTAATGCACAGGCGAACCACCCGAAAGGCTCGCCGCAGCGGTCCACAGGGGATAGTCGGGCGCAGGCAGCAGCAATTCATCGCCGTCATTGAGCAGACCGTTTGTCGCCATCACAATCAGCTCGCTTGCGCCATTGCCGAGGTAAATGTCTTCCAGGTTGACGCCACGGATGCCCTGGCGCTGGGTCTCGTGCATCACCGCTTTGCGCGCCGCAAAGATGCCTTTGCTGTCGGAGTAACCGGCCGAGTTCGGCAGGTTGCGGATCATGTCTTGCTGGATTTCTTCGGGCGAATCGAAACCGAACACGGCGAGGTTGCCGATGTTGAGCTTAATGATCTTTTGCCCTTCCTCTTCCATCTGCCGCGCTCGGTCCATGATGGGACCTCGAATGTCGTAACAGACATTGGCCAGCTTGGCGGATTTCTGAATGGTTTTCAAAGCGTCTCCAGCAGCGTGTTGGGGGGCGAAACCTATAATTTGACCACACTTACCCACCCACTTTGGCGCCACCAACGCGCCGCAAAGACCACCCCACCATGAAGCTTCTGCCCGACGCCGCCAAAGGCCCAACGATCACTGCCTACGGGTCCGGCTGGGTGGCGGTCAACGGCGTGCGCTACGGGCACAGTCTGGTGGTGAATGCGCAGAGCGGCGCTGCGCCTTGGCCATGCAGCCGCTTTGAGGATCTGGGTGAACAGCACTTTGAAATGCTAGTGGCCATGGCACCGGAGTTGGTTCTTTTTGGCAGTGGCGAGACCACGCGCTTTCCTAAACCCCAATGGCTGCAAACCCTGTATGCGCAACGCATTGGTGTGGAGGCCATGGACACCCAAGCCGCGTGCAGAACTTACAACTTTCTTGCTGGCGAAGGCCGCAGAGTTGTTGCCGCATTGCTGGTTTGACGGGCAAGCCGGCGCGGGGCTGCAGTTTCAATTGCGGTTAAAATAGCCGGTTGCGGTTTTGGGTGTCCGGCGTTTTCGCCCTGGCACCTGCGCCCTTTGACTGACACCTGCACGCGAGAATCAATACCCTATGGCGATCGTTGTCAACAAACCCCTACCCGAATTCGAAGCCAACGCAACCGGCGGCGTCAAGGTCAGCAACACCAGCCACGTGGGAAAGACCATGGTTTTGTACTTTTATCCAAAGGACAACACGCCTGGCTGCACTACCGAGGCGATGCAGTTTCGCGACAAGTACAAAGACTTTGTCAAAGCTGGTGCAACCGTGTTCGGGGTGTCGCGCGACAACATGAAGTCGCACGATGAATTCAAGGCCAAGTTGGAGCTTCCCTTTGAACTGATTGCGGATACCGAAGAAAAGATGTGCCACATGTTTGGTGTCGTCAAAAACAAAATCATGTACGGCAAGAAGGTTAAAGGGATCGAGCGCAGCACCTTTCTCATTGGCGCCGACGGATTGCTCAAAGAAGAGTGGCGTGGGCTAAAGGTGCCCGGCCATGTGGACGAGGTTTTGAAGTCCGTCAAGGCGCTGAAAAAGGCGGCCTGATCCAGTGGCGGGGGCCAAGCCGCCACCCGCCATATTGCTGCCACGCAGCTTGTGCATAATGGTGCACATGCTCTTGAATGCCGCAGCAGCCAACTCCAAAAATGCCGCCTTGAATCCAGGCGGCATTTTCTTTTCTACCACCCAGCGTACGTCTGACCTCCCCCAACCCACACTTAGCCAAAGCCACGCCCCATGCCACTGCCACCCGCTCCCAACAAACGTGCCGACCGCCTCCCTGCCAGCGCCTTTGGCACAACGGGCATCAGCCGGCCAGCACGCAAACAACAGGAACCCGCATTAACTCGCAATCCGGCAGTTGTGGTGGAGCTGAAAAAGACAAGCACCAAGGAAGTGAATAAGGCAAAGGAAGTATCCGACGCAACGGTATTGCCGCCCAGCGTTTCGCGTGGCTCAGCGCGCGGCATACCAACGACCGAACGCCAGGCCAAACGTATGCCCAGTGGCCCGGCCAAGTTGTTTGTACTCGACACCAATGTGCTATTGCATGATCCGATGTGCCTGTTCCGATTTGAAGAGCATGACATTTACCTGCCAATGATCGTCCTGGAGGAACTCGACGGCCACAAAAAAGGGATGACAGAGGTGGCCCGTAACGCGCGCCAGACGAGCCGCACCCTCGACCTGCTGGCGGCCACGCCCGGCGCCGACATCACTGCAGGATTTCTACTCAACAGCACCGGCCACCGCGACGCCGGAGGCAAGTTGCTGTTTCAAACCCAGCCCCTCGAATACTCCTTGCCCACCAGCCTACCCCAGGGTAAGGCCGACAACCAGATCTTGGGCGTGGTGGAGGCGCTGCGCAAAAAATATGCGCCACGTGAAGTGGTGCTGGTGTCCAAAGACATCAATATGCGCGTCAAGGCGCGCGCGCTCGGTCTGGCTACCGACGACTACCAAAACGACAAAACCTTGGAAGACGGCGATTTGCTGTACTCCGGCGCGCTGGCGCTGCCAGGCGACTTTTGGGCCACGCACGGACACAGCGTAGAGAGCTGGCAACAAGGCCAGCACACCTTCTACAAGGTGGATGGCCCCATCGTGCCGAGCATGATGATCAACCAGTTTGTATATTACGAGTCTCCGGGCGAACCGAGCCTGTATGCGCGGGTGATCGAGATCCGTGGCAGTACAGCAGTGATCAAAACCCTTAAAGACTTCAACCATCTCAAGAATGCGGTTTGGGGCGTGACCACCCGCAACCGGGAGCAGAACTTTGCTATGAACCTGCTCACTGACCCGGAAGTGGACTTCGTGACGCTAACTGGCACTGCAGGAACCGGCAAGACCTTGATGGCGCTGGCTGCAGGCCTCACCCAAGTGCTCGACGACCGCAGGTACACCGAGATCATCGTGACCCGTGCCACCGTGAGTGTGGGCGAAGACATTGGCTTCTTGCCCGGCACAGAGGAAGAAAAGATGGGGCCCTGGATGGGTGCTCTGGACGACAACCTTGAGGTGCTGGGCAAAACCGATACCAACGCAGGCGAGTGGGGGCGCGCGGCAACCAACGAGCTAATTCGCAGCCGCATCAAGATCAAGAGCATGAACTTCATGCGCGGGCGCACCTTCCTCAACAAGTACGTGATCATCGATGAGGCGCAAAACCTGACGCCCAAGCAAATGAAAACGCTGATCACTCGCGCAGGACCCGGCACCAAAATCATCTGCATGGGCAACCTGGCCCAGATTGACACGCCTTACCTCACCGAAGGTTCGTCGGGCTTGACCTTCGCGGTGGACAAATTCAAGGGCTGGCCCCACGGTGGGCATATCACGCTGGCCCGTGGCGAGCGCTCACGGTTGGCAGATTTCGCCAGCGAGGTGCTGTAACACCGAACGCCTAGCGCGGCGGCGCTCAGTAATCCCCTGCTCCGCCGCTGGCCAGGCTCTCGAACTTGGTGATGTTGCGCAAAAAGGCCAGCTTCACCGTGCCGGTGGGACCGTTGCGCTGCTTGGCAATGATGACCTCGGCCACGCCGGGCTCTTTGCAAGCGTCCTTGGTGTAGTACTCATCGCGGTAGATGAACATAATGATGTCGGCATCTTGTTCGATCGCGCCAGACTCCCGCAGGTCGCTCATCATCGGCCGCTTGTCCGGGCGCTGCTCCACACTGCGGTTGAGCTGGGAGAGTGCAATCACAGGACATTTGAGCTCGCGTGCCAACATCTTGAGGCCGCGCGAGATTTCGCCGAGTTCGGTAGCGCGGTTCTCGCCGTCAGAGCTGCTTGCGCTCATGAGCTGCAGGTAGTCCACGACAATCAAGCCGAGCTGCCCATACTGGCGTGACAGCCGCCGCGCGTTAGCCCGGACCTCGCTGGAGTTCAAGCCAGGGCTTTCATCGATGTGCAGAGAAATGCTGCGCAGCTTCTCAATCGCTTCGGTCAAACGCGGCCATTCTTCATCGGTCAACCGGCCTGTACGCAAGTGGCCCTGGTCGATGCGGCCTATGGAACCGACGATACGCACCGCCAACTGCGCTGCGCCCATTTCCATGGAAAAAACCGCCACTGGCAGGCCTTCGTTCAAGGCGACGTGCTCGGCGATGTTGATGGCCAGCGCGGTCTTACCCATAGAGGGGCGCGCGGCCAGCACAATCAAGTCACCCGCCTGCAGACCTGCGGTAAGCCGGTCAAGGTCGTAGAACCCAGTCCGCACGCCTGTGACATCGTTGGGGTTGTCGGCCATCTCCTGCACCCGGTCGAGGAGCTTGACAACCAGTGATTCCATCGCCTGGAAGCCTTCCTTGTTGCGTTTGCCCTGCTCGCCGATGTTGAATATTTTTTGCTCGGACTCGTCAACGATCTGGGAGACAGGACGGCCTTGCGGGTTGAACGCGTGGGTCGCGATCTCGTCGCTGACGCTTACCAGCTTGCGCAAGATCGAGCGGTCTCGAACGATCTCCGCGTAGCGCCGGATGTTGCTTGCGCTAGGTACGTATTGCGCGAGCGAGTTCAGGTACGCCAAACCACCCACATCCTGCGCATGGCCCTGGCTTTGCAAGTGTTCGAACACCGTGATCACGTCGGCCGGCTTGTTCGCATTGACCAGCATGCCAATGGCGCCGTAGACCAAGCGGTGCTCGTAGCGGTAAAAGTCACTGTCAACCAAGAGATCGGCCACGCGATCCCAGGCGGTGTTGTCGAGTAACAGGCCACCCAGGACACTGGACTCGCCCTCAATGGAATGGGGCGGGACGCGGAGCTGCGCGACTTGGTGGTCCCGGCTTAAGTCATCGGCTGTGGAAAAAACGGCTGCCATGTAGGTTCCTTGCAAGCTTGGATGCTACGCGGCGAACGTAGAACCGTCGAGTGAATGGCTGGGGATAACCTGGCCAAAAGTTGTGGACTGGCTGTGCAGCGGTGTGGATAAGCCGAGGTAACTGCCAAACGGTGCTGGTGCTCTCACACCGGCAAAGCGCACAAAAAAAGCCTGCTACCCAGAAGGTAGCAGGCTCGAATGCATTGATTGGGGTGGCTGATGGGGCTCGAACCCACGACAACAGGAATCACAATCCTGGACTCTACCAACTGAGCTACAGCCACCGTGGGGAGAATTATAACGCGCCGACTGGGGCGCAAAGTAGACTACTTCGGCGCTGTCAGTCCGTCAGCGGGACGAGACACCTTGAACTGCACTTTGAACTCGCTCTTGAGCATTTCCAAGTAAGCAGCGCCCTCAGCGCGCGCCAACCATTGGGCGTACTGTGCAAGCTCTTGCTGGGCAACTGCAGGCTCGGGTGGCGTGCGGTCCATGCGCTTGTTGACGCGCACTACGACGTAGCCATCGGCACCGAGGTCAACGCCAACCAAGGCGGGCAGCGTCGTCAGATCAGCGCGCAATACAGCGTCGGTAAGGGTCGGCGGAAGCGTGGGCGCCTGCTCGCGCGAGACGACTAGGGGAGGCAGGAACGGCGCGCCCTCCGATTTGGTCTTCCAAGCCAGCAATTTATCCGCGCCATCGGCCCGCGCCAAGGCCTGCGCCCGGTCGGCTAACAATCGCTCGCGCACCACGCTCTTCACCTCAGCAAAAGGAAGTGTCCTTTGCGGATGGTGCTTGGTGACCCGCGCCGACACCAGGGTGCTGGGCGCGGTCTCGATCGCCTCCGTGTTGCGTTGCTTTTCCAGGGTGTCGGTGGCAAACAGCGCGGCCAAGAGTTTGGGGTTGGCCAATGGTCCTTGCGCGCCGGCCGCAGGTTGACGTGCCACCTTGGTGGCCGTCTGCACCGCGAGCCTGAGCTTGTCGGCAACGCCTTTGAGCGTATCTGATTGCTCGTACACCCCGTTGGTGAATGCCTCTGCCGCCTCAGCGTACTTTCGCTGGGCCTGCTGTGCCTTGATGTCCGCCTCCATGGCGGCGCGCACCTCTTCAAAGGGCTTGCGCTGGGGTGCCTTGATGTCGGTGAGTTTGATGATGTGGAAACCGAAGTCGGACTCCACCACGTCGCTGAGTTCGCCCTTCTTCAACGCAAACGCGGCGTCCTCAAACGGTTTGACCATCGCACCACGGGCGAAAAAGTCCAGATCCCCGCCGGCTTTTGCAGACCCGGGGTCTTGTGAATTCTGACGGGCCAATTCGGCGAAGCTGTCGGGGCGCTTGCGCAATTGCTCAAGCAAGGCCACAGCCCGGTCTTTGGCATTCTGGCGCTCGGCAAGAGGTGCCTCTTTGGACGCGGTGATCAAAATGTGGCTGGCGCGGCGTTCTTCTTTGCCACTGAATCGCTCCACGTTTTGCACGTAGTAGGTTTTGAGGTCTTGCTCATTGAGGGTGATGGACTTTTTGACGCTGTCGAGATCCAGCACCAGGTACTCCACATCGGCCGACTCAGCTTCCTTGAACAGCGCCTGATTGGCTTGGTAGAACGTCTCCAGATCGGCATCGCTGAGCGTCACCTTGGCCGCATAGTCTTTGGGCAAGAACCTCACAATCTGCGCCTCGCGCCGCTCGAAAAACGGGTTCAAGGCCATGCCAGCCTGCGCTGCGGATGCGAACGCACTGGCGTTGATCGCAGCTTCCACCTGGCGCACCGACAAGTCGCTGCGTACCCGAGCCTCAAAGCCCACGGGTGTCAAACCTTGGTTAGCCAAGAGCTGGGTATAACGCTCCATGTCAAGCGAGCCATCGGGTTTGCGTAGTGACGCAATCGTCGGGTTGGCGCCGAGTTCCCGCGCGACTTGCGCATCGGTGGCATTGAGGTGGCGGTCTTGTGCAGCCAGCATCAGCACCTTGTCGCGCACCAAACGCTCCAGGGTGGCGAACCGCGCTTGGGGGGAGTCGAGCAAGCTGGAGTCCAGCGTGGGCATCGCGGCGCGCATGCGGTCGACCTCGTCCTTGTGCGCGTTGTCCCACTCGAGCTGCGAGATCGAGATGCTGCCCACCTTGGCTACGGTGGCCCCCGAAGAGTTGCCACCCTGAAACCCGTCGACGCCCACCAGAACGAAGGCGGGAATGATCAGCAAGAACATGACGAACATCATGATCTTCGTGTGCTTGCGGACGAAATCAAACATACGCTTCACTCTCAAAAAAAACAAAAAAGGCGAACAACCGTGTTCGCCTTGGTTTGGGTGGGTGGTGGGTGATGACGGGCTCGAACCGCCGACCTACGCCTTGTAAGGGCGCCGCTCTACCAACTGAGCTAATCACCCCACCGGAAACTCTTGCTCAGTTCAAGGCGTCTTTGAGCGCCTTGCCTGGACGGAACTTGGGAACCTTTGTAGCCGCGATTTTAATCGCGGCATTGGTGCGTGGATTACGCCCGACACGCGCCGCACGCTCGGTGACCTCGAATGTACCAAAACCAACCAAGGAAACCGATCCGCCATTCTTCAAGGTCATCTGCACCGCATCGGTCATGGATTCCAACGCCCGGGCGGCGGACGCTTTGGACATATCGGCCTGCTTGGCGATGTGTTCTACCAATTCATTTTTGTTCACGCATGCTCCCAACACACAAGCAAAAAAACTACGTCCGCACACCCTTTGGCGTGCTTCGGTGGGCCCCAATCGGCAGAGCGGACCCCGACCAAATCGCGTTGCTCTTGCCAAGCGGACGCGAATTCTAGTGGCATTTTCTGGCGCACACCGGAGCGCTGTCGCCGACTCGTCACACCAGTGAGCGCTACTTGGTCTTGGACCGAATCTCCGGCAGCGCCTTTTGCAGGTAGTACGCCATAGACGCGACAGTAAAGCCAGCAGACACCCAAATCAAGACCACGCCCCAGGCATGGGTGTCCACCACACCGAACAGCTGACCATCAAACAAAAGAAAAGGAATGGCCACCATCTGAGCGGTGGTCTTGAGTTTGCCGATGAAGTGCACTGAGACGCTTTTGGACGCGCCAATCTGGGCCATCCACTCACGCAAGGCCGAAATTGCGATCTCGCGCCCAATGATGATCAGCGCAACAAACACGTCGGCGCGCTGCAAGTGCACCAGCACCAACACGCACGCACAGACCAAAAACTTGTCGGCCACTGGGTCAAGGAATGCGCCAAAAGAGGAAGTCTGGTTGAGCTTGCGCGCCAGGTATCCGTCAAGCCAATCGGTGAACGCGAACACCACAAACATCAACGTGGCCACCAAGTTTTTTTCCGCTGGGTTGGCCACCGACTCCGGCAAATAAAACACGCCGACGATCAGCGGGATCGCGAAGATCCGCGTCCACGTCATGAGGGTCGGCAAGGTCAAAAACATGCGGGGATTGTGGCACGGCTAATGCAATGCCCGGTAGATTTCCAGAGCCAACTCGCGTGAGATGCCCTCGACGGTGGAGAGGTCCTCCGCGCTGGCCAGCGCCACGCCACGCACTCCACCGAAGCGCTGCAGCAAGCGCGCGCGACGCTTGGGACCAACACCGGGAATGTCCTCGAGTTGGCCCCCGCCCATACGCACCTTGGCGCGCTTGGCGCGCATGCCGGTGATGGCGAAGCGATGCGCTTCGTCGCGAATCTGGGCCACCAGCATCAAGGCGGCAGAGTCGGCACCCAGATAGACCTTGTCACGCCCATCGGCAAAAACAAGTTCTTCCAAGCCCACTTTGCGGCCCTCGCCCTTTTCGACACCGACAAGCAAAGACACATCCAGCGCGAGCTCCACAAACACCTCACGTGCCATGGACACCTGGCCCTTGCCACCGTCGATCAACACCAGATCGGGCAGCCGTGCTGTGCCTGTAGGGGTTTGGCCTGTGTGTTTGGCCTCGTTCAAGGCCTGCGCGACCTTGGCGTAGCGGCGCATCAGAACTTGGCGCATGGCGGCGTAGTCGTCTCCGCCAGTAATGCCCTCAATGTTGTAGCGGCGGTACTCTGCGTTTTGCATTTTGTGGCGCTGGAACACCACACAGGACGCCTGCGTTGCCTCGCCCGCCGTATGGGAAATGTCAAAGCATTCGATGCGCAGCTCGTCGAGGTTGTCCATCGCCAGGTCCAGCGCCTCGGCCAGCGCGCGGGTGCGGGCCTGCTGCGAGCCCTCCTCTGCCAGCAAGCGTGCAAGTTGCAGCTGCGCGTTGGTCTGCGCCATGTCCAGCCAAGCGCGACGTTGCCCACGCGGCTGGTGCACTGCCATCACCTTGGTGCCACTGCGCTCTGACAAAGCATGCACCAAATCTTTGTCGACCGGCTCGCTCACCACCAGGACCGATGGCAAAGGAATGTCCAAGTAATGCTGGGCCAAAAAGGCCTCCAGCACCTGCAACTCGATCGATTTGGGCGGCGCCTGCTGCGACTCTTGCAACACTTCGAACGCCGCCGCATCGTCCAACTGTGCGGGAAAGTAAGGCCGATCACCCAGGTGCCGCCCACCACGCACCATCGCGAGGTTGACGCAGGCTTTGCCGCCTTGCACCTTGACGGCCAAGATGTCCACATCCCGGTCCGAGACGTTGTCCACCGACTGCTGGTGCAGCACATTGGACAACGCAGCGACCTGGTTGCGCAACTCAGCGGCTTGCTCAAACTCGAGCTTGTCGGCATGCGCCAGCATGCGCGCCTCCAGCTCGTGCAGCACCTCTTGCGCGTCGCCGCGCAGAAAGCGTTCGGCATTGGCAACGTCTTGGGCATAGTCCGCCACCGAAATATGACCCACACAGGGCGCCGAGCAGCGCTTGATTTGGTAGAGCAAACACGGTCGTGTGCGGTTGCTAAACACCGGGTCCTCGCAGGTGCGCAGCCGAAACACCTTTTGCATCAGCAAAATCGCCTCTTTGACCGCCCATGCGCTGGGATAGGGTCCGAAGTAGCGGTGCCTTTTTTCCACTCCACCACGGTAGTAGGACACGCGAGCGTAGGCGCCGGGTCCGGCGTGGGTCTGGGCCGGCCCTGCGTTGGCTGCATCGACGCGCCCACCCTTGGCGTGAGGGGCTTGCCCCGACATCTTCAAGTACGGGTAGCTCTTGTCATCCCGAAACAAAATGTTGTACTTGGGGTTGAGCGTCTTGATGAGGTTGTTTTCTAGCAGCAACGCTTCTGCCTCAGAGCGCACCACAGTGGTCTCGATGCGGGCGATTTTTCCCACCATGTGGCCGATGCGGGTGCCACCGTGGTTCTTCTGGAAGTAGCTTGACACCCGCTTTTTGAGGTGGATTGCCTTGCCCACATACAGCACGGTGCCCTCGGCATCGAAGTAGCGGTACACGCCCGGCAAGGCGGGCAGCGCGGCAACCTCGCGCAACAGCTCTTCAGAATGCTCCTGGCTCATGGCCGGTATTGTCCATGGACAATGCGGCGCATGCTGTGGGACATCTTTTGCCGCGTCATCGACAACTATGGCGACATCGGCGTCACTTGGAGACTGAGCGCCCAGCTGGCGCGCCGGGGCGAGTTAGTTCGGCTTTGGGTGGACGACGCCAGCGCGTTGGATTGGATGGCACCCGGCGCTTTGCAAGGCCGCTGGCACGGCATCACCGTGCTGCCTTGGGAGTTGGCGCGGTCGCACCCGGTCGAGGCGGCCCAGCCTGCTGCGGACGTTTGGGTGGAGATGTTTGGCTGCGAGGTCCCCACCGAATTCATCCGAACCAGGACCCACACCGAGCCTTTGGGCATGACCAAGCCGCCAGTGTGGATCAACCTGGAATACCTTAGCGCTGAAGCCTATGTGGAGCGTTCGCATCTGCTCGCGTCTCCGGTGATGCAAGGGCCAGCCAAGGGTTGGACCAAGACCTTCTTCTACCCCGGCTTTGGCGACCGAACCGGTGGGGTGCTTCGCGGCCTGGACGTGCCTGCCAAACTGCCCACACCCAGCGCAACCCAAGAGCGATTGGCCGCGCTCGGCGTGGCATGGCGGGACGAGCGCCTAGTCTCGCTGTTTTGTTATGAACCACCGGCATTGGCGCAACTGTTTCATCAACTGGAGCATGGCGAACGCCCGACCTTGCTGCTGGTGACGGCTGGACGCGCCGCGGCGGCGGTACGCGCCTTGTGGGGGACCATGCACGAGCACAAGAAGCTGCGATTGCACTACCTGCCCAGTCTGACGCAGAACGACTACGACGCGCTTCTGATGCACGCCGATCTGAACTTCGTACGCGGCGAGGATTCGCTGGTGCGCGCCGTGTGGGCCGGCAAGCCCTTTGTTTGGAACATTTACCCGCAGCACGACGGAGCGCACCTGGCCAAGCTCGAAGCGTTCTTGGACCTGTTGAACCCGCCCCACTCGGTGCGACTTTTTCACCAAGCGTGGAATCAACGCCACATGGATGCGCCGTCCCACGCGCCACCCTGCCCGCTTCCATTGGGCGATCTTGGACTCTGGACCGAGAGCGTGCTGGACCTGCGCAGCAGGCTGATGGAACAGGACGAACTGGCTAGCCAACTGCTCGGTTGGGTGCACAAAAACCGCTAAAATCTGGGGCTTTGCCGAGTTGGCCTGGTTTCGTTTTTTGGCCTCTCGCGCCCCGCCGCAAACTGCGGCATAACCACGCCAGTAGCCCCGACTAGTGGTGACAACTGCTCCAAGTTACCTATGAAAATCGCTCAAGAAATCCGCGCCGGCAACGTCATCATGCACGGCAAAGACCCCATGGTCGTCCTCAAAACCGAATACAGCCGCGGTGGCCGCAACTCCGCCACGGTGCGCATGAAACTCAAGAGCCTGATCGCAAACTTCGGCACCGAAGTGGTTTTCAAGGCCGACGACAAGATGGACCAAGTCATCTTGGACAAAAAGGAATGCACCTATTCCTACTTCGCCGACCCGATGTACGTGTGCATGGACCAGGAATACAACCAGTACGAAGTCGAAGCCGAAAACATGGGCGACTCGCTGAACTACCTAGAAGACGGCATGGCGGTCGAAGTGGTGTTCTATGACGGCAAGGCCATCTCGGTGGAACTGCCTACCAGCGTGGTGCGCGAAATCACCTGGACTGAGCCTGCAGTCAAGGGCGACACCTCGGGCAAGGTGCTCAAGCCAGCAAAGATTGCCACCGGCTTTGAGATCGGTGTGCCGATATTTGTCGCGCAAGGCGACAAGGTCGAGATCGACACCCGCACCGGCGAATACCGCAAGCGCGTGTAAGCATTGCCAGCCCACCAGGCTGCGCCAAAACGCTCACAAGGTCCGTCTGAGGTTGTCCAGCATGTCGGCCACGATGTCATCTAGTCCGTACTGGGCACGCCAGCCCCAATCGCTGTATGCGACTTGGTCGTCGATCGAGCGTGGCCAACTGTCTGCAATGGCCTGACGATAGTCAATTTGGTAGTCGATCTGAAAGAGCGGTAGCTGGCGGCGTATCGCTGCAGCAATCTCGTGTGGTGTGAAGCTGGCACCCGCCAAGTTGTAGGAGCCTCGCTCGCGCACGCAGTTCCCGGGCGCCTCCATCAACTCCAAAGTGGCGCGAATGGCGTCGGGCATGTACATCATCGGCAGGCGTGTGTCGGGTGCCAGGAAGCAGGTGTAGCGCCCGGTGGTCAGCGCCGCATGGAAGATGTCAACCGCATAGTCGGTGGTGCCGCCGCCAGGCAGGGTTTTCCAACTGACCAAGCCGGGGTAGCGCAGGCTGCGCACATCGACGCCGTGCGTGCGGTGGTACCAAGCGCACCACCCTTCCCCAGCCAGCTTGGAGATGCCGTAGATGGTGCTGGGGTCCATCACGGTTTTTTGCGGCGTGTGGTCGCGCGGCGTGGAAGGACCAAAGGCGGCGATCGAGCTGGGCCAAAACACCCTCTGCAATCCATGGGTGCGCGCCAGCTCCAGCACATTCAGCAGGCCTTTCATGTTCAAGTCCCAAGCCCACTTGGGATGCTGTTCGCCGCGCGCAGACAAGGCCGCAGCCAACAGGTAAATCTGGGTAATGCCGTGGCGCTCGACAATCTCGGTGAGCGCAGTGGCCTCGGTGGCGTCGAGCACTTCGTGGCGCAAGCCCAGCACCCGGCCCTCCGGCGCAAGATCGCTGGTCACCACCGCGTCGCTGCCATGGCGGGCAACCAATGCATGTGTCAGCTCGGTGCCAATTTGGCCGTTGGCACCCACAATCAAGATGCGCGTTGTCATCGGGCCACCTGCTCAGGGATGAGGCTGAGTTCGCGCCCGGCCTGAGCAAACGCGGCTACGGCCTGCTCTAGGTCCTGGCGGGAATGCTGCGCGCCCATTTGCACCCGGATGCGCGCCTGCCCTTTGGGCACCACGGGAAAGAAAAAGCCCACTACGTAGATACCCAGCTCCAGCATGCGCGCAGCCAGCTTCTGGGCCAGCACCGCGTCGTACACCATGATGGGAACAATCGGGTGCGTACCCGGCTTGATGTCAAAACCCAGACCCGCCATCGCGCTGCGAAAGAAACGCGTGTTCTCATCCAACCTGTCGCGCAAGGCGGTGGAGGCCTCCAACATATCGAGCACCGCCAAGGAACCACCCACGATGCTGGGCGCCAAGGTGTTGGAAAACAAGTAAGGGCGCGAGCGCTGCCGCAGCAGCTCCACCACCGGGCGGCGCGCACTGGTAAAGCCGCCGGATGCGCCACCCAGCGCCTTGCCCAAGGTGCCGGTGATGATGTCCACCTTGCCAAACACACCCCGGTATTCGTGCGTGCCCCGCCCCCTTGCGCCCATGAAGCCACTGGCATGGCATTCGTCGATGCCCAGCAAAGCGCCGTAGCGATCACACAAGTCGCGCATGGCATCGAGCTGGGCCACCGTGCCGTCCATGGAGAACACGCCGTCGGTGAAGACCAACACATGGCGCGCGCCGCCCGCACGGGCTTCCTGCAGGCAGCGTTCCAAATCGGCCATGTCGTTGTGGGCATAGCGGTACTTTTGCGCCTTGCACAGCCGAATGCCGTCGATGATGGACGCGTGGTTGAGCGCGTCGCTGATGACCGCGTCTTGCGCATCGAGCAGCGGCTCGAACAAGCCGCCATTGGCATCGAATGCCGCGGCATAAAGGATGGTGTCTTCGGTACCGAGGAAACGCGAGAGGCGTTGCTCTAAGGTTTTGTGCAGGTCTTGGGTGCCGCAGATGAAGCGAACTGAACCCATTCCATAGCCATGCGTTTGCAGCGCCTGCTGCGCAGCGGCTACGACCTGCGGGTGGTTGGCCAGACCCAGGTAGTTGTTCGCACACAGGTTGATCACCTCGCGATGCGTGCCACCCGCGCCGACGATACCGATGTGCGCGCCCTGCGCGGTGCAAATGGTGCGCTCAGCCTTGAAAAGACCGGCTTGGCGGGTCGCCTCCAGCTCGGACTCTAGGTGGGCATAAAAAGCGTCAGTAGTGCTCATGGTGTGGTCTTCATGCGAAAGAATTGCGTTTGCAACGGAGGTGGCAGCTTATCTGGCAGAATTTGATTGCTTCGTCAAATTCAGTATATCGAAATTTATTCCAATATAACGAACAACATGCCCCCTCGCAAAAAACCATCCCCTGCCTTAGAGCCGCCCCGCGTGGGTGACACCCTTGCGGCCCTGCGCCAGACACGCGCTCTGTCGCTGGACGAGCTGTCGCGCATGGCCGGTGTTTCCAAGTCCATGCTCTCGCAGATCGAGCGCGCACAAGCCAACCCCACAGTCGCTGTGGTGTGGCGTCTGGCCAACGCACTCGGGGTGTCGATGGCGGACCTACTGGGAACGGCCGAGGCACCGAGCGCACCCGCCATCGCGGTGGTGGCCTCCCACGCCACACCCTCGCTGCACAGCCCGGATGGCTTGTGCGAACTCCGTATCTTGGGTCCGATCGACTTGGCGGGCCAGTTCGAGTGGTACGAGCTCAAAGTGCAGGCCGGTGGTGCGCTGGAATCCGGCGCGCACGAGCCGGGTACGGTTGAACACTTGAGCGTGATGGCGGGCAGCATGGAGGTGCGTTCGGGCGAGGCGCAGCAGCGTGTCAAAGTCGGCGAGACAGTGCGCTACCAAGCCGACCGCTCCCACGCCATTCGCAACCCAGGCAAAACCACTGCCACGGCGTGGCTCGTCGTAGTGCACCCAGCCTGAGCACGCACCGCCCCCGACAAGCACAATTACGCCCATGGAAAACACCCAAAACCTCTCAGAGGCCCGGCTGGCTAACGCCTGGGCCGAGTTGCATGCCCACGCAGACCGTGGTCACGCGCTCGAGTCCGACGCCTACCGGCTCGCATTCGCCGACCCCGAGTTTTTGCTGCGCAGAGAAACTCGCGGCATACGCATCCAGTTGGAGATGCTCAAGCCCGACCTAGACCAGGCCGAGCAAGGCGTAGAGCACACGGTGGTGGTGTTTGGCAGTGCCCGCTTTCTTTCGCCCGAATTGGCCCAAGAAGCGTTGGAACGCGCCCAAGCGTCGAACGATGCACAGAAACTTGCGGTGGCGCAGCGCCATGTGCGCAATGCAGTGCATTACGAGAACGCACGGCTGTTTGCGCGCCTGGTGGCGGGCTACAGCGCACGCAGACCACTCAAGGACCGGCTGTTCATTTGCACTGGCGGTGGCCCAGGCATCATGGAAGCGGCCAACCGCGGTGCGTTCGAGCTGGGTGCACCGACGCCGGGCCTGAACATCACATTGCCCCACGAGCAACGGGCCAACCCCTATGTCACGCCGTCACTGAGCTTCAAGTTCCACTACTTCGCGATCCGCAAAATGCACTTCATGATGCGGGCCAAGGCGTTGGTGGCGTTTCCTGGGGGGTTCGGAACACTCGATGAGCTGTTTGAGGTCATCACCCTGGTGCAAACCCAAAAAGCTAAGCCAGTACCCATCATTTTGTTTGGCACCAACTACTGGAAACGCCTGATCAACTTTGAGGTATTGGTCGAAGAAGGCGCTGTATCGCCGCAAGACCTAGACTTGTTGCACTACACCGACAGCCCGGAAGAAGCCTGGCGCTTCATCCAGAACTTTTACCAACTGCCCGAAGACTGACGCGGCCACGCGGTGCATGCCGCGTGGCATGCGAGCGCCAATGCGCAGGGCCCCAGCTCAAGGCCTGATCTTCCAGGCCAAATGCGCGCCCAGACCGACTGCGGCACCCACCGTCCAGAAGACCATCGTCACGCCGACCACTGTGCCTGCCGCCGTGCCAAAGAGCACAGGCATCACGACGCTGGAGAGGTTAATGCTCATCAACCGCAGTCCCAAGGCCTGCCCGTGCTGCGCATGCGGCGTGATCTGGTGCAAGGTACTCATCACCATGGGCTGCACCGAACCCAGCGCCAAACCCAGCACCACAGAGCACAGCCCCATGGCCCAGGCCGAAGGCATCAGCGGGTACACCAAAAACACGGCAGCAGTGACCGCCATGGCCACCGACAACACCACCCACTCACGCAAGTGGGCCGCAACCAACGGCATCAGCAGGCGCACGCAGGCGGCGGCAATGGCGAAGCTACCCAGCACGGTGCCAATCACCGAGGCGCTGTACGCCCGCTCGTGGCCCAGCACCGGAACCACAAAGGTGTGCACATCCCAACATGAAGCTAGCAACCAGTTGACCACCAGCAGGCGCCGCATCTGCCGCTGCTTGAGCAAATCGAGCACCTGACGCAAGGCAGTGCCTGGCTGCACGGGCGCGGGCGGCAATTCCTGCGCGTGGCGGATCCAAAACCAGGTCATCAAGGGAAACACGGCCAGCAAAGCAAACGCCGCGCGGAAGCCGTTGGTATCTCCGGCTGCGCCTCCCATCCAGACGCCCGCGTAGTCGATCACCAGCCCGGCCAGCACCGGTCCGATGAAGTTCGACACTGCCGGACCAATGGCCAGCCAGCTGAAGACCCGCTTGAGTTCAAGCGCATCCCGCGCCGCGCGTCCGACCTGGCGCTGCAGTGCAATCGAGGCCGCGCCAGTGGCACTGCCCATCAGCAAGGCACTGACACACAAAACCTCAAAGCGCGGCCACAGCGCCGCCAGTACCGCACCCAGCACCGCGGCGGCCACTGCCCAGCCAACCGGGCGCTTGAGTCCGTGGCGGTCGGCGAACCGGCCTGCGGGTATGGCCAGGAACACTTGGGTCAAAGAAAACAAAGCGAGCAACATGCCCACCGAAAGCGCACTGCGCCCTTGGCTGAGCGCCAACAGGGGCGCTGCCATGCGCATGCCGGTCATGGCGGCATGCACGCACACCTGCCCCAGCACCAACCGCACCAGCGGCCACGCGCCGGGTCCCTCGTCGGGGTGGGCCTCTGTCATGCGCCCGCGCTGCCCTCGCTGTCGAGGTCTCTGTCCACTGCAATCAGCTGCTGCGCGGGGCCATCGGGCAGCGCCTCCACATTTTTCAAAGCGCGGCCCATGGCACGGCTGCGCACTTCGGCGTTGTCCAAGGTTTTGAGCACCGACTCGGTTTGCGACTTCACCTTGGCCAGCACATCGCCAAACTTGCCAAACTCGGTTTTCACCGCCCCCAACACCTGCCACACCTCGCTGCTGCGCTTCTCCAGCGCGAGGGTGCGAAAGCCCATTTGCAAGGAACTCAGCATGGCCAGCAAGGTGGTCGGGCCCGCCAGGGTAACGCGGTGGTCGCGCTGCAAATGCTCCATCAAGCCAGGGCGGCGCAACACCTCGGCGTACAAGCCCTCGGTGGGCAAAAACAGAATGGCGAAGTCGGTGGTGTGCGGCGGCTCCACATATTTTTCGGCGATGGACTTCGCCTCCAGCCGGATGCGCATTTCCAGCGCCTTGGCCGCCGCCTCCGAGGCCGGGCCGTCCGCCCTGCCCTGCGCATCGAGCAGGCGCTCGTAGTCCTCATTGGGGAACTTGGCATCGATCGGCAACCAAAGCGGTGCACCACTGTCCGAGCGGCCCGGCAGCTTGATCGCAAAGTCCACCACGTTTTTGCTGCCCGGGCGGGTGGCGACCTGTGCTGCGTACTGATCGGGTACGAACACCTGCTCCAGTAAAGCCGCTAGCTGCGCCTCGCCGAACATGCCGCGGGTCTTGACGTTGGTCAGCAGGTGCTTGAGGTCACCCACGCCCTGCGCCAGTGTTTGCATTTCGCCCAGGCCTTTGTGCACCTGCTCGAGCCGCTCGGCCACCTGCTTGAAGCTCTCCCCCAGGCGTGCTTGCAAGGTGGACTGCAGCTTTTCGTCCACGGTGGCACGCATTTCGTCGAGCTTGGCGGCATTGGTGCTTTGCAGCTGGGTGAGCTGCGCTTCCAGGGTTTGGCGGATCTCCGCCATGCGCCGGGCGTTGGACTCCGACACCTGGCTGAGTTGCACGCTCAAGGTGTCGGACACCGACTTTTGCAGCAGGGCGAGCTGCTGGCCAAAAGCGTCGATCTGCGCGTTCTGCGTGCGGGTGGCCTCGGCGCTTTGTTGGACCAGCGTTTGCTGGAAGGTGGCGAGGTACTGCGTCAATTCCTGGCGCACGTTGCGTGAGGAATCGCCTATGTCTTGGCGCATCACCCGCTCGGTGTGCTCGGCACTGAGCTTGATCTGGCCCAGCAAAGCCTGCTGGGCCGCGCGCTGGGCTTCCTTCTCTGCCTCCTGGTCTTGCGCTTGCTGGGTGTAGCTGCTGCTACGCATGCGCAGCAGCAGCGCCAGCACCACGCAGGTATTGACCACGACCAGGGTCCATAGAGCCCAGACAAGCAGGTCGTTCATGCCCGCGCCACGGGCTGGTTCAAAGGCGTGCGGGCGCGCCCGTGCACCAAGTAGTCGACGAGGTTGTTCACCGCAAGGCTGGCCATCGCGCGGCGGGTTCCGTCTGTCGCGCTGGCAATGTGGGGGGTGAGCACCACGTTGGCAACCGACAACAAATCGGGGTGGACCGCAGGTTCGCCCTCAAACACGTCCAGCCCTGCTGCTGCGATCTGGCGAGTGCGCAAGGCCTGCGCCAGCGCCGCGTCGTCCACGATGCCGCCGCGCGCGATGTTGATCAGGGTGGCCGTGGGCTTCATGCGTGCCAACTCGGGCGCTGCGATGGTGTGGTGCGCTTGAGGCGAATAGGGCAGCACCAACATCACGTGGTCGGCGCCGCGCAGTAGCGTGTCCTTGTCCACGTACCGGGCCTGGCATTGCGCCTCGGTGGCGACGTCCAGGCGTGAGCGGTTGTGGTACAGGACCTGCATGCCAAACCCGAAGGCTGCGCGCTTGGCGATGGCCTGGCCAATGCGCCCCATACCGATGATCCCCAGCGTGCTGCCATGGACCTCGGCACCCGCGAACATGTCGTAGCGCCAGCGGTTCCACTGGCCTGCGCGCAAGAAATGCTCGCTCTCAGTCACCCGGCGGGCCGTGGCCAAGAGCAAGGCAAAACCAAAATCGGCGGTGGTTTCGGTCAGCACATCAGGCGCGTTGGTGCCCAGCACGCCTGCGGCTGTCATGGCGGGCAGGTCGAAGTTGTTGTAGCCCACGGTCATGTTGGCGCAAATCCGGAGTTCCGGACATTGCGCGAGCAAATCTGCATGGACTTTCTCGGTGCCGGTCATGAACGCGCCCGCCTTGCCCTGCAAGCGCTGGACCAGCTCCTGCGGCGACCACAGGACATCGTCCTGGTTCGCGTCCACCTCAAAATGCACACGCAGCTGCGAGAGCACTTCAGGAAAAATGGCGCGGGTCACCAGCACGGATGGGCGTGCTGGCAGAGCGGTCGTTGACGTGGGATGGATCATGGTGAATGTGTTTCGTTGGCGTCAGCCGGCGCAGCGCGCTGCTCAACTGGGTTGGGCAATATCAAAAACTTGGCGCAGGTAGGCCAGGTACTTTTCATCCTCGCACATGTTCTTGGACGGCGTGTCCGATAGTTTGGCCACAGGCTGGCCGTTGCAACGCACCATCTTGATCACAATTTGCAGCGGCTCATAGCCGAGGTCGTTGGTCAGGTTGGTGCCAATGCCGAATGCCAAGCGGCAACGGTCTTTGAATCGCTGGTACAACTCCACAGTGCGCGGGACGGTCAGCCCGTCGCTGAAGATCAAGGTCTTCGTCAGCGGGTCGACCCGATTGTGCAGATAGTGTTCCAGCATGCGTTCGCCCCACTCGAAGGGGTCACCACTGTCGTGGCGGGCGCCATCGAACAACTTGCAAAAATACATGTCAAAGTCGCGCAAGAACGCGCTCATGCCGTAGACGTCGCTCAGCGCAATGCCCAAGTCGCCACGGTACTCACGTGCCCAGGATTCAAAAGCGAAAGTCTGGCTGTCGCGCAGCCTGGGGCCCAACGCTTGGCTGGCCTGCAAGTACTCGTGCGCCATCGTCCCCAGCGGCGTCAAGCCCAACTTCATTGCAAGCCACACGTTGCTGGTGCCAGCCAACTGACCCGGCGCGGACTGGACGGCACCGGGGCTGTGCGAGGTACCCAAACGCGCCGAAAGCACGCGAACCACCTCTTCGTGCCAAGCCCGAGAGAAGCGCCGGCGGGTGCCGTAGTCCGCGATCTTGAGTTCGCCTAATCCGTCTGTGCGCAGCTGGCCAATCTTGGTATCCAGGCGTTTGCGTCCTTCCACGAAATCAGGCACCGACTGGGTATTGCGAAAGTGCACCTCGTTAACAATGGCCAACACCGGGATCTCAAACAGAATCGTGTGCAACCAAGGGCCTTCGATGGTGATGTCGATCTCGCCACTGGGCAACGGTGTGATGCGGATGTACTTTTCGTTGAGCTTGAACAGCCCCAGGAAATCCACAAAGTCACTTTTGATGAACCGCAGGGAGCGCAGATAGGCGAGCTCGCTTTCCTGAAAGTGGAGGTTGCAAAGCGAGCGCACTTCCTCGCGAATCTCCTCTACATGGGCGGCGAGGTTGGCGCCACCGTTACGGCACTTGAATCGGTACTCCACCTGCGCACCCGGAAACTGGTGCAGCACCACCTGCATCATGGTGAACTTGTACAGGTCGGTGTCCAGCAGGCTGGTAATGATCATGTTGTTGTAGCGTGGGCGTTCAGTCCGAAAGACAGTGTACCGACCGGCTGACCCAGTCGGTCTCTTAGTCCAGCCAGGTGGTGAAGTCTTTCACTGGCACGCGCGGGGTGCGGAATGTGTTAACCAAGGCGTCCGTATCTGCATAGCCCAGCGACATCCCACAGACCAGCATTTCATGGGGCTGCGCGCCAATGTGCGGCAAGATGATTTTGGAAAAGCCATTCCAAGCCGCCTGCGGGCAGGTGTGCAAGCCATGGCCACGGGCAGCCACCATGATGCTCTGCAGAAACGCACCGTAGTCCACTAGCGAGCCCCGCCCCATCACCCGGTCCACGGTGAACATGAGACCCACCGGCGCGTCGAAGAAGCGGAAGTTGCGTTGCTGCTGGGCGTGCATCTTGTCCTTGTCGGTTTTGCCGATACCCAACAAGCCATACAAGCCCCAGCCGTTCTCGCGCCGCCGATCAATGTAGGGGCTCACCCATTTTTGAGGGTAGTAGTCGTACTCTTCCACATACTGGGCCGCGATGGCAGGGTCGTCGCGCATGGCGTCGTGCGCAGCACACACCTGCTCCACCAAGCGGTCCCGGCTGGCGCCGGTGAGCACATAAACGCGCCAAGGCTGGCAATTCGTGCCCGAGGGTGCGCGGCTAGCCACCGACAAAATTTGCTCCAAAACGGCCCGCTCTACGGGCTGCGCTTTGAAAGCGCGCGTAGACATGCGGGATTCAATGGCAGTGTCAACCGGCGAAGCGTGCATACAAATGTCTCCAATGTCATGTTGTGTCGGGTGGCACGCAGCACGGCGGCACCGTAAGCGCCCGATTCTGCCAGCCCGCCCGGGAGCCCCACCATGCGCGTGGTGGGTTGGCACCCGATACCAACAAGCCAGAGGCCCCAAACCATCGGTTCTAGAAATGCCGCTCTAATTTGATGCAGCGCAACAAAAAAGTCTTGCTCCACCTGCCAGCACGCCTATAATTCCGCCCATGCTGCACCGCAACATGAGCCCAGTAACAGGCTCTAGGTCGTGTGGCAACAAGTGAACCCACACAGTAACCATCGGAGTACCGCCATGACCACACTGACCGTAGAGCAAATCGTCGCATCCCACAAAGCTAACCTGGAAACCCTGTTTGGGCTGACCAGCAAGGCGTTCGAGGGTGTTGAGAAGATCGTCGAACTCAACCTCACCGCATCCAAAGCCGCATTGGCTGAGGCCTCTGGCCACGCCCAATCTGTGCTCAGCGCCAAAGACGTGCAAGAACTCATGGCCCTGCAGTCTGGCCTGTTCCAGCCCCTGGCCGAGAAGACCGCCGCCTACAGCCGCCACCTGTACGAAATCGCCTCCGGCACGGGCGCCGAGTTCAGCAAGACCTTTGAAGGTCAGGCTGCACAAGCGCAAAAGCAATTCGTGGGCATGATCGACAGTGCTGCCAAAAACGCACCTGCCGGCTCCGAATCGATGGTCGCCATCATGAAGAGTTCGGTCGCCGCGGCCAACAACGCATTGGAGTCGGTGCAAAAGGCTGTCAAGCAAGCCACCGAAGTGGCCGAATCCAACTTCAGCGCCGTAGCAGCGCACGCCACGACTGCGGCCAAGCCGGCTGCAAAAAAGCGCTGAATCGCGACTGAGTGCACGGATCACACAAAATCACTGGGGCTGGATAGATCTGAGGGATAACCCTGAGATAATCACCGCAACGCGAACCACCAGTTCCGCACCCTTGTCTCCTCGGGTCCTTTCGAAACCTTCAGGTTCAGGGATCCCTTCAAGGCCTCGTCGCAAGACGGGGCCTTTTTTTGGTCGCGCGTATGCCTAGCCCAATCGGCAGATAGAACTAGCGCACGGTATGTTCACAAGGAAGTCACGGGACAGTGCGGGCATGCGGAGGTGGCCTGCCCGGAGGGGATCGAACCCCCGACCCACAGCTTAGAAGGCTGTTGCTCTATCCAACTGAGCTACGGGCAGAGATCGCGAGAAGAAGATACATGGAGACATATGGTCGGGGCGAAAGGATTCGAACCTTCGACCCTCTGGTCCCAAACCAGATGCGCTACCAGGCTGCGCTACACCCCGACCATGGCATTCTAACCTGCCAGCGCACGCCTACCCCACGCGCGATGCGCGATGCCATGCTTAGGCACAATCACGACACGATGCGCAGCAGTCCCCCATTGCACTGGTTAGCCGAAGGCGAAGATTTCCCGCCGATCGAAGCCGCATGGCCGCAAGGTTCGGGCGCTCCGGGCCTGCTCGCTGCCGGGGGCGACCTGACGGTTAAGCGCTTGGTACGCGCGTACTCACGCGGCATTTTTCCCTGGTTCAACCACGGCGATCCCATTTTGTGGTGGAGCACGGACCCCCGCATGGTGCTGGCACCGCAGAACTTTCGATTACACCGCTCGTTGCGAAAAACCCTGCGTAAGTTCTCATCGTCAGCGCAGTGCGCTATCCGGGTCGACTCCGCGTTCCAAGAGGTCATTAGCGCGTGCGCACAACCTAGAGAGGGCCGCTCGGGTACGTGGATTGTTGCGCCTATGGTGAACGCCTATACGGCACTCCACCATGCGGGCTATGCGCACAGCGTAGAGACATGGATCGACGGCCGCTTGGTGGGCGGCCTGTACTTCGTCGCAATAGGACGGGCTGTTTTTGGCGAGTCCATGTTTTCCCGCCAGACCGACGCATCCAAAATTGCTTTGGCTGCTTTGGTGTGTATGTCCCACAGTCATGGCATTGAGTGGATCGACTGCCAGCAAGACACCCCGCACCTCGCAACCATGGGCGCACGCACCCTACCACGACCGGTTTTTTTGCAGCATGTGTGCCGCGCAGCGGAACTGGCGCCCTGTGCCTGGCAGTTTTCGCCATCGTTATGGGCCCACGTGTTACAGCAGGAGGCAATTTGAAGTGACGGGCCTCAGAGACCTTCCGCTCCAATCGTTACAGTTCTACGCCACAGCACCGTACGAGTGCAGTTACTTGCCCGACCGCGCTGCAAGGTCCCTGGTAGCAACACCGAGCCACTTGATCAACAGTGCGGCCTACTCCGGCTTGGTGGCCCAAGGGTTCAGACGCAGCGGCATGTTCACCTACCGCCCTTACTGTGATGGTTGTCAGGCTTGCACACCTCTGCGTATCGTGGCGGAAAAGTTTCTGCCCAACCGCAGCCAACGCCGCGCACGCGCACTACATGGCGGACTACAAGCCCACGTGAAGGAACTAGGATTTGATGCTGAGCACTATGCGCTGTACCTGCGCTACCAGAACAGCCGACACGCGGGAGGTGGCATGCACGAGGACAGCGTGGACCAGTACACGCAGTTCCTGCTGCAAAGTCGGGTGAACTCGCGCTTGGTGGAGTTTCGAGAACCGACCGACGACGGCACATTGGGGACTTTGAAAATGGTGTCGATTCTGGACGTCCTCGACGACGGCTTGTCTGCGGTGTACACCTTCTTTGAACCCCAAGCCGCTTCGAGCTTTGGAACCTACGGCGTCCTTTGGCAAATCGAGCAGGCCCGCGTGCTGGGACTGGCGCATGTTTACCTAGGCTACTGGATCCAGGAGAGCCCCAAAATGCGCTACAAAATGCACTTTTCCGCAGCCCAACTGCTACGAGACGGCCATTGGCAGGACGTGCCCCGCACCGGGTAAGATGAAAGTCGTAACACCATGAAGAACAAGAACGACCTCGATCCAACCAGCACCCCGGTGGTGCAGGTCATTGAGCGAATGTTCACGCTGATTGACGTACTCGCCTCTCGCGAAGAGGCGATTTCGCTGAAGGAAATCAGCGAAAAGTCGGGCCTGCACCCTTCGACTGCGCACCGCATCCTCAATGACTTGGCAACGGGCCGCTTTGTGGACCGTTCTCAGCCCGGCAGCTACCGCCTGGGCATGCGGCTCTTGGAACTTGGCAATCTGGTCAAAGGTCGGCTCAACGTACGCGATGCCGCCCTCGGCCCAATGCGCGAACTGCACCAACACATACAGCAACCCGTGAACCTGAGCATGCGCCAGGGCGACGAAATCATCTACGTGGAGCGGGCGTATAGCGAGCGCTCCGGCATGCAGGTCGTGCGGGCCATCGGCGGCCGTGCGCCTTTGCACCTTACTTCGGTCGGGAAGCTTTTTTTGGCGGCAGACGATCCCCTCCGCACGCGCGCTTATGCTGCGCGAACCGGCTTGCAGGGGAATACCAAGAACAGCATCACTTCGCTGGAAGTGCTGGAACGCGAACTCTCGCGGGTGCGCCAGTACGGACAAGCTAACGACAACGAAGAACTCGAAATTGGTGTGCGCTGCATTGCAGCTGGCATCTACGATGACCAGGACAAACTCGTCGCGGGCCTATCTATTTCTGCACCATCGAGCCGTTTGGATGATGCTTGGATGTCAAAGCTCAAGCAGACTGCCAAGGAAATCTCGGTAACCTTGGGACACAAACCGTAAGGCAAACCCGCCGTCACAATCGGCAAACCACAATCCGGCCCTAGTTGCTGGTTTGAAGCCCACCAGCTGAATGGCTTGCCAATGGGGTGGCCAACGTGGGTGCGGCGGCGCCGCTCTCCAACCACCGCCGTACGCGTTCAGCATCACCAATACGGCTGAGCTTCCCGGCGGAGTCCAGAAAGACAAAGATCAACTTACGACCCGCTACCCGCGCCTGCATCACGAGGCACTGGCCCGCTTCGGAGATATAGCCTGTCTTTTGCAGTCCAATGTCCCAAGATGGGCTCTTCACCAGCCGGTTGGTGTTGTTGTACTGGAGTGTGCGCCGCCCCACCTCGACCTGGTGACCGGTGGATGTAGACAGCGCTCTGAGCGTCGGGTCGCCGTGCGCGACACTAACCAAAGTAGCCAGGTCCCTCGCGCTAGACTGGTTCTTACTCGATAGGCCAGTGGGTTCCACATAGCGCGTGTCATGCATACCCAGCAGCTTGGCGCGTGCGTTCATCGAACTCACAAAGCTGCTCAGGCCTCCGGGATACGTCCGCCCGAGTGCATGGGCTGCACGGTTTTCACTGGCCATCAGTGCCAAGTGCAAAAGTTCGCCACGGGGCAAGACGGTACCGACTGCCAAACGTGAAGAACTGCCCTTTTCAGTGTCGACATCCTCTTGCGTAATCTCGATCTTCTCGTCCATCGGCAAATGCGCCTCGCTAACGAGCAGACCGGTCATCAGCTTGGTCAAGGAGGCAATGGGCAACACGGCTTGGTCGTTCTTGCTCAGCAGGACCTCATTGGTCTCTTGGTCCACAACAAACGCAACACTGGACTTGAGATTGAGTTGGTCGCTGCTCGCTCGCAAGCCCGCCAACTGGCCGTACGAGGGCTTGGCGGGTTTGCTGGCAGCGCGCACCGGCGACTTCTTCTTGCGCGACCCGGTGCTGGCTTGAACGCGCGATTTCGCTTGGGTCTTCTTGCTAACCACCCGCTCCTTTTTTGCAGCGGCAGACTTTTTGGCAACGGCTGCTTTGGGCGCAGGCTGCTTCGCGCTTGCTGTTGACTTTTGCCCGTCTCGACTGGCCGCGACAGAAAGCGCAGGCGCCAAGCCGATCCAGGCCAGCACAACAAAAAGAAACGCTCTATGCATATTCACCGCGTCACAGCTCCTTAAGGGATTCAGCCAGGGCAAACCAAGCGACCCACAGCATTCAAACGAGCCGAGTGTAAACAGGAAACCTTCGCAAGATCAAGCACTTGCGAAAGAAACTTAAAGAAACCGCGACCCATGCACGGGCGCTAGCCCTGGGCTGCGACCCGCTCCGACTGCGTTTGTAGTTTGTTGAGCGCGCTCAAGTACGCCTTGGCAGAGGCGACCACGATGTCGGGGTCGGCGCCCACGCCGTTGACCACGCGCCCGCTGTTTTGCAGGCGCACCGTGACCTCGCCCTGACTTTCGGTGGAGCCACTGATGGCATTGACCGAATAAAGCACCATCTCTGCGCCGCTTTGCACATGGGCTTCGATAGCTTTGAGTGACGCGTCCACTGGCCCATTGCCACTCGACGTGCTTGCAACCTCTTTACCTGCCACGGTGAACACAATGCTGGCATGCGGACGTTCACCCGTTTCACTGTGCTGGGACAGGGACACAAAGCCGTACTGGTCGCTGCCATGCAAGACGGATTCCTCGCTGATCAGCGCGAGGATGTCTTCATCAAAAATCTCGCTTTTGCGGTCGGCAAGCTCCTTGAAGCGCGCAAATGCCGCATTGATTTCGGACTCGCTGTCGAGCTGCACGCCCAATTCTTGCAACCGCTGCTTGAAGGCATTGCGACCACTGAGTTTGCCAAGCACGATTTTGTTGGCGCTCCAGCCCACGTCCTCCGCGCGCATGATTTCGTAGGTGTCGCGCGCCTTGAGCACGCCGTCCTGGTGAATGCCGGAAGCGTGGGCGAAGGCATTGGCACCTACCACTGCTTTATTGGGCTGCACCACGAAGCCGGTGGTCTGGCTCACCATGCGGCTGGCGGCCAGAATTTGGCGGGCGTCCACACCCATCTCCAAACCAAAATAGTCTTTGCGGGTTTTTATCGCCATAACGATCTCTTCCAGGCTGCAGTTGCCTGCGCGTTCACCCAAACCGTTGATGGTGCACTCCACCTGGCGGGCGCCGCCGACCATCACACCGGCCAAGGAGTTGGCCACGGCCATCCCCAGATCGTTGTGACAATGGACTGACCACACCGCCTTGTCCGAGTTGGGAATGCGCTCCCGCAAGGTCTTGATGAAGTTGCCGTATAGCTCAGGAATGGCGTAGCCCACGGTGTCCGGGACATTGATCGTGGAGGCACCCTCGGCAATGACTGCCTCAAGCACCCTGCACAAGAAATCCATGTCGCTGCGGTAGCCATCTTCGGGGCTGAATTCGACGTCGCCCACGAGATTGCGCGCGAACCGAACCGACTGTTTTGCCTGTTCAAACACCTGATCAGGGGTCATCCGCAGCTTTTTCTCCATGTGCAACGCGGACGTCGCAATGAAGGTGTGAATACGTGCGCTGGCAGCGCCCTTGAGAGCCTCTGCCGAACGCGCAATATCGCGGTCATTAGCACGCGAAAGCGAGCAAACGGTGGACTCTTTGATCGTCTTGGCAATCAACGCGACCGCCTCAAAGTCGCCATTGGAACTAGCTGCGAATCCGGCTTCGATCACATCAACTTTGAGGCGCTCGAGTTGGCGTGCGATGCGCAGCTTTTCATCGCGCGTCATGGATGCGCCCGGGGACTGCTCACCATCGCGCAGCGTCGTGTCAAAAATAATCAGCTTGTCTGCCATGGGTATTACTTCTCAAAAGGTTTCACTACTGTGAAATTGCGATTACTTGTGCAAGCCACGTTCTTCAGGCTCTTCCGTGGAGGTGCTGATGACGCTGGTCTGTAGTCCGCGCGCCTTGCGCACGCCATACACCACATAGCCACTCAAACCATACACCACGAACAAAGAAAACACCATGGTGGGCGGGTCAATGTTGATCAATGCAATACCCAGTGCCAGCAACACAACCACTGCGAACGGCACGCTGCGCTTCATACCCACATCCTTGAAGCTGTAAAACGGCACATTGGTGACCATTGTCAACCCGGCATACAGCGCCACGGCAAACATAGGCCAACGCAAGTCCGCGCCTGAATAGCCCAGATCATTAGTCAACCAGATAAAGCCTGCTACCAAGGCAGCCGCCGCAGGCGATGGCAGGCCCTGGAAATAGCGCTTGTCTACAACACTGGTGTTCACATTGAAACGAGCCAAACGCAGTGCTGCGCAGGCGCAATACACAAAGGCCGCAAACCAGCCCCACTTACCCAAGCCATGGAGAGACCAGACAAAGGCGACCAGTGCTGGGGCGGCGCCGAAAGAGACCATGTCAGACAGCGAGTCCATTTGCTCACCGAACGCGCTTTGGGTGTTGGTCATTCGCGCAACTCGGCCGTCAAGGCTGTCTAACACCATCGCGCAAAAAATGCCAACGGCAGCCATGTCAAAGCGCCCGCCGATTGCCATCACGATGGCATAAAACCCACCAAACAATGCCGCAAGGGTAAACAAATTGGGCAGGACATATATGCCTTTTCGGGGTCGCCGCGGAGCAGGCAGTTCGCTATCCAACATACTTTTCTCTTCACCATCTTGCATAAGGTCTCCGGGCAACGGGTGCATGCGCGGTCCGCTACCGCTTCAATGTGAAGCGGCGCGCATGGCACGGGTGGGCAGTGTAAGGCAGCGCGACCCCGAGCCCAAAGGGCTTCACCCAAACCAGCGGGGCCACCGAAGTGGCCCCGTCAAGCCGCTGGAAACCGATCAGTTGCGCGTCTGGTCCACCAGCTTGTTTTTCGCGATCCAGGGCATCATCGCGCGCAGCTTGGCTCCAACCACCTCAATCTGGTGCTCTGCCGTGAGTCGACGGCGCGCCGTCATGCTGGGGTAGCCGGTGCGGCCTTCCAGAATGAACATCTTGGCGTACTCACCGGTCTGGATGCGCTTGAGCGCGGCGCGCATCGCCTCGCGGCTTTGGGCGTTGATGACCTCCGGGCCAGTGACGTACTCACCGTACTCGGCGTTGTTGGAGATGGAGTAGTTCATGTTGGCGATGCCGCCCTCGTAGATCAGATCCACGATGAGCTTGAGTTCATGCAGGCATTCGAAGTACGCCATCTCGGGTGCGTAGCCAGCTTCCACCAAAGTCTCGTAGCCCATCTTCACCAACTCGACTGCGCCACCACACAGCACGGCTTGCTCACCGAACAAGTCGGTTTCGGTCTCTTCTTTGAAGTTGGTTTCGATGATGCCGGCCTTGCCGCCACCGTTGGCCATTGCATAGCTCAGAGCGAGGTCACGGGCTTTGCCCGACTTGTCTTGGTGCACCGCGATCAAATGGGGCACACCGCCGCCTTGGGTGTAGGTGCTGCGCACCGTGTGTCCTGGTGCCTTGGGAGCCACCATCCAGACGTCCAAGTCGGCGCGGGGCACGACTTGGTTGTAATGCACATTGAAACCATGGGCGAAGGCCAGCGAAGCACCTTGCTTCATGTAGGGCGCCACGTTGTTGTTGTACACCTCAGCGATTTGCTCATCGGGCAGCAAGATCATGACCACATCGGCCAGACCCACTGCGTCGTTGACTTCCATGACCGTCAGCCCGGCCTTGCCAACCTTGTCCCAGGAGGCGCCACCTTTGCGCAAACCCACCACCACCTTCACGCCGCTGTCGTTCAAGTTCTGTGCGTGTGCGTGGCCTTGGCTGCCGTAGCCGATGATCGCAACCGTCTTGCCTTTGATCAGGCTCAAATCACAATCCTTGTCGTAAAACACCTTCATATCGTCTCTCCGTTGTAAAAAACTAAACTCGCAAAATCCGTTCGCCACGACCAATACCGCTCGATCCCGTGCGCACCGTTTCCAGAATGGCCGAGCGCTCGATCGCCTCAAGAAACGCGTCGTTTTTGGACTGGACTCCGGTCAGCTCGATGGTGTAGCTCTTCTCCGTAACGTCGATGATGCGGCCGCGAAAAATATCGGCCAGCCGCTTCATCTCTTCGCGCTCCTTGCCCACCGCGCGTACCTTCACCATCATCAGCTCGCGCTCGATGTAGGCGCCTTCTGTGAGGTCCACCACCTTGACGACCTCGATCAAACGGTTGAGGTGCTTGGTGATTTGCTCAATCACATCGTCTGAGCCTGTAGTCTGGATGGTCATGCGCGACAGGCTGGCGTCCTCGGTCGGTGCAACCGTCAACGACTCGATGTTGTAACCGCGGGCAGAGAACAGGCCCACCACGCGCGACAAGGCACCAGCTTCGTTCTCAACTAACACTGCAATGATATGTTTCATAGATCTGAACTCCTCTTTTCGTCGCCCTCCCCCAGTGGCGGTAACCAGCGGGCTTGGCGAACAATAGATTCGTCAATGGGTTAAAGATAAAAGCTTCAGAGGTCTTCCGAGCCCAGCAGCATCTCGGTGATGCCCATGCCAGCCTTGACCATGGGGAACACGTTTTCCGTGGGGTCGGTGCGGAAGTCCATGAACACGGTGCGGTCCTTGAGCCTGCGCGCTTCGCGCAAAGCGGGCTCCACATCCTCGGGACGCTCGATGAGCATACCAACGTGGCCATACGCTTCTGCGAGCTTCACAAAATTGGGCAACGCGTCCATGTAGCTGTGGCTATAGCGGCCTTCGTAGTCGATCTCCTGCCACTGGCGCACCATCCCCAAAAACCGGTTGTTGAGTGCGCAAATCTTGATCGGCGTGTTGTACTGCAGACAGGTCGACAGTTCCTGGATGCACATCTGCACCGAACCCTCACCGGTGATACAGAACACCTCGCTGTCCGGCTTGGCCAACTTGATGCCCATGGCGTAAGGAATGCCCACACCCATGGTGCCCAAGCCGCCCGAGTTAATCCAGCGGCGCGGCTCATCGAAGCGGTAGTACTGGGCCGCCCACATTTGATGTTGCCCGACATCAGAGGTGATGTAGGTCTCCGTGTCCTTGGTCATATTCCACAGGGTTTCAACCACGTACTGCGGTTTGATCACGTCGGACTTGCTACGGTCGTACTTAAGGCAATCGCGCTGGCGCCAGCCGTCGATCGTCTCCCACCACGCACCCAAAGCGTTGGCGTCAGGTTTGGCGGCGGACTCCTTGACCATGGCGATCATTTCAGTGAGCACGTCTTTGACGTCGCCCACAATCGGAATATCCACTTTGACCCGTTTGGAGATGCTCGAGGGGTCGATGTCAATGTGGATGATCTTGCGCTCGTTTTGCGCAAAGTGCTTAGGGTTGCCAATCACCCGGTCGTCAAAACGCGCGCCAACGGCCAACAAAACATCACAGTTTTGCATCGCGTTGTTGGCCTCCACCGTTCCGTGCATGCCCAGCATACCCAAAAACTTGCGATCGCTTGCCGGATAGGCACCTAAACCCATCAGCGTGTTGGTGCACGGGTAGCCCAACATATCCACCAGCGTGCGTAGCTCCGCCGAAGCGTTGCTCAGCAACACGCCTCCACCGGTGTAGATATAGGGGCGCTTGGCGTTGAGGAGCAACTGCAGGGCCTTGCGAATTTGCCCGCCATGCCCCTTGCGCACCGGGTTGTAAGAGCGCATCTCAATCGACTCTGGGTAGCCCGCGTAGGGCACCTTTTTGAAAGACACGTCCTTGGGAATGTCCACCACCACGGGGCCGGGCCGGCCGCTGCGGGCAATGTGAAAAGCCTTCTTGAGGGTGTCTGCCAAATCGTTGGCATCCTTGACGAGGAAGTTGTGCTTCACGATAGGGCGCGTGATGCCCACCGTATCGCACTCTTGGAACGCGTCCAAACCGATCGCGTGGGTAGGCACCTGACCGGTGATGATCACCATCGGGATGCTGTCCATGTAGGCCGTGGCGATACCCGTCACCGCGTTGGTCACACCAGGGCCTGAAGTCACCAGAGCGACGCCCACCTCGCCCGTGGCGCGCGCATAGCCGTCAGCAGCATGCACCGCCGCTTGCTCATGGCGTACCAGCACGTGCTGGATAGTGTTTTGCTTGTAGAACGCGTCGTAAATGTGCAGCACGGCTCCACCGGGATACCCCCACACGTATTTGACGTTCTCGGCCTGCATGGCCTTGACCAGGATTTCGGCGCCGCGCAACTCGATAGGCGTGCCAGAAGGCTTGTTTGCCGCCACAGCGGCAGCGGAATGGATTTCAGCTTTGGATATTTCCATGATGAACCTTTGCGAATTTCTCTAACGAAAGACCTTGGGTGCCCCTTCGCAAACACTTGTGGTGTCGCGGCGGGACTTAGGGCCCAGACCATGGACGCACTCAATAACTGCGTCGGATCAGGACCCGTTTGCGTTTAGATTTGCAGCGGGCATTATGGCATCCTGTAGCGAGGGCTCTTTGCAGTGGTCTGCCAGACGCAGTAGCCCCGGTGCAATAATGCTCCGCTCCAAATGACACGGCACGCACTGCCCCGCATCTATTCATGAACACAACGGCCTTGGTTGCCCCACCGATTTGGCGGCGCATGGCGTGCTGGACGTATGAGGGCATTTTGCTTTTCGGCGTGGTGTTTTTGGCGGGATACCTGTTCGGAACCCTGAGCCAAACCCGAAATGCCATGGACAACCGCCACCCTTTGCAAGCGTTCCTGTTTTTGGTGTTTGGGATTTACTTCGTGTGGTTTTGGTCCAAAGGCCAAACGCTGGCCATGAAGACCTGGGACATCCGTCTGGTGGACGCCCACGGTCTACCGGCCAGCCAACTGCGCGCCCTGGGGCGCTATGTGCTCAGTTGGGTCTGGTTCTTGCCGCCGCTGCTGGTGGTTTCTCTCTTCGCATTGAGTGGCCCGGAGATGACGGTACTGACCTTAGGCTGGGTTGCGGTCTGGGCCACGCTGGCGCGATTCCGCCGCGATGGCCAGTTTTTGCACGATGTCTGGGCGGGCACCCGGCTGGTGGGCACCGGCCTACGCAAACCCTAAGTACCCACCAAGGTCTGGCGACTAGACGGCCTGCTCGTCTTGTTCACCGGTCCGGATGCGAATGACGCGCTCCACGCTGGTCACAAAAATCTTTCCGTCGCCAATCTTGCCTGTGTGGGCCGCTTTCACGATGGCCTCGATGCAGCGGTCTACGTCCTCGGTGTTGACCACCACTTCCACCTTGACCTTGGGCAAAAAATCCACGACGTACTCGGCGCCCCGGTACAACTCGGTGTGGCCTTTTTGTCGACCAAAGCCTTTCACCTCGGTGACGGTCAAGCCGCTGGCACCGCAGGCAGCGAGGGCCTCGCGGACTTCTTCGAGTTTGAAAGGTTTGATGATGGCGGTGATGTGTTTCATGGGGAGTCCAGCAGGTCAAGCTCGAAAACGGTTGGTAATAGGATAACGCCAATCTTTACCAAAGCTGCGGTGGGTCAAGCGAATCCCAACCGGCGCCTGGCGGCGCTTGTACTCGTTGAGCTGTATCAGACGGGTGACTTTCTCAACATCTGATGGCGCAAATCCTGCCGCAATCAGGGTCTCAATACTCTCGTCGTTTTCCATGTAACGCTCCAATATGGCGTCCAACACATCGTACGGCGGCAAGCTGTCTTGATCGGTTTGGTCAGCACGCAATTCCGCACTCGGCGGTCGCGTGATGATGCGCTCAGGAATGGGCGTAGCACCCATGCCATACGGGTCGTGCGCGTTGCGCCACCGTGCCAAACGGAATACCTGGCTTTTGGTCAAGTCTTTGATCACTGCAAAACCGCCAGCCATATCGCCGTACAAAGTGCAATAGCCGGTGGCCATCTCAGACTTGTTGCCGGTGGTCAAGACGATGCTGCCGAACTTGTTGCTCAACGCCATCAGCAAGGTTCCGCGGATGCGGGCCTGGATGTTTTCCTCGGTCGTGTCGGGCGCCAACCCACTGAACTCTGCCGCGAGTGACGCCTTGAAGGCCTCAAACTCCGGAAGAATAGAGATTTCGTTGTAACGCACACCCAAGCGTCGAGCCATTTCACGTGCATCCAGCCAACTGATATCGGCGGTATAGGGCGAGGGCATCATCACGGCGCGTACCTTCTCGGGCCCCAACGCATCCACCGCAATAGCGAGCACCAGGGCGGAATCTATACCGCCGGAAAGTCCCAGCAGCGCACCGGGGAAGCGGTTTTTGGCAATGTAGTCCCGTACACCCAGCACCAACGCATCCCACAAGTCAGCCTCTTCAGATCGCAGCGGGGCCACCGATGCAGACAACCGCATGGGAAGCTCCGTCATGTCCACCGTCACCGTAAACAAGTCTTCCACGAAACTCGGCGCCCGCCCACCCAAGCTTGCGTCCGCATTGACGGCAAACGAGTGGCCTTCGAATACAACCTCATCTTGCCCACCCACCAGATGGGCGTAAACCAAGGGCAGTTGCTCGCAGCGGGCGCGCTTACCCATGACCTCCTCGCGCTCGTAACCCTTACCCACGTGGAATGGTGAAGCGTTGATCACCGCCAACAACTGCGCGCCCGCCTGCTTTGCCAACCGAGCCGGAGCCTCAAACCACGCGTCTTCACAAATCAACAATCCGACCCGCACCACGCTGTCACCTTGGCCCACCGAAAACACGCAGACACCGTCGCCAGGCGCGAAGTAGCGACGCTCATCAAACACTTGGTAGTTGGGCAACTCGCGTTTGCGGTAGGTCGCAACAATTTGCCCTCCTTGCAACACGCTCGCTGCGTTGAACCGGTTTTGGGTCGCGACAGACTTGGTGCGCTGGTCGTCACCGGTGGGATGGCCCACCACCACCGTCAAGCCATCAAACAGCGCTAGCTGCTGGGCCAGCGCATTCAGTGCATCATCGCAGGCAGCAATGAAGGCAGGGCGCAGGAACAGGTCCTCGGCGGCATACCCACACAAGGAAAGTTCCGGCGTTAACAGAAGCGCTGCCCCCTGCGCATGCGACTGCTGGGCTGCGGCCACAATCTTCTCTGAATTACCTGCCAAATCACCGACCAGAAGATTGAGTTGCGCGATGCAAATTTTGAGAGTCATGAAGCCCAATGCGAATATCCAAACACCGACCGAACCACAACGCTGCGGCAGGGGACGCAGGCCGTGAATGATTATGTCATCCGGGTTGGTGACTCCCCACGTGCAGTGGACCCACACGCCTGGGACACGCTGCTAGCCGCCCAAGACCACGCCACCCCGTTTATGAAGCACGCCTACCTTGCTGCTTTGCATGACAGTGGCTGCGCCAGATCCGCCACCGGTTGGGATACAAACCTGATTTGCCTTTACCAGGCAGATTCTCTGGTCGCCGCATGCGCTGTGTACACAAAAGGCCATTCATTTGGGGAGTATGTTTTTGACTGGGCATGGGCCAACGCGTACGCCCAGCACGGCGTGGCCTACTACCCCAAGGCGGTGGTTGCGGTGCCGTTCACACCCGTGCCCGGGACCCGTCTGTTAGCGAAAGACAGTGCATCGCGCAACGCGCTTTTGCAAGCGCTGCTGTCCTGGTGCAAATCCTCTGGCATGTCCTCTTTGCACCTGTTGTTTGGCGCCAAAGAAGACATTGCCACCTGCGCGGCACGAGGGCTAATGCTGCGCCACACCGTGCAATTCCATTGGACCAACGCAAATCCGGCGTACGCCAGTTTCGAAGAGTTTCTCGCTTCGTTGTCACAAGAAAAACGCAAAAAGATTCGGCAGGAGCGGCGCAAGGTGTCGCAAGCTGGCGTGTGCTTTCGGCATGCACTGGGCTCCGGTATCCAACCCGCGGACTGGGACTTTTTCTACCGGTGCTACGAACGCACCTACCTAGAGCACGGTAATGCCCCTTACCTCAACCGAGATTTTTTTCGCCGCATCGCAGTCGACTTGCCAGAGGCCTGGCTGATGTTCACCGCCGAGCGCGATGGAGCGCCCATCGCCTCCAGCTTGATCGGGTTGGGACGGGACGCAAGCGGCGCTGCCCGGGTAGCGTACGGGCGCTACTGGGGTGCGTTGGAGAGGGTGGACTGCCTCCATTTCGAAGCGTGCTACTACCAACCGCTGCTTTGGTGCATTGCTAACGGTGTGGAGCGGTTCGAGGGTGGCGCACAGGGCGAACACAAAATGGCACGCGCGCTCATGCCAGTGAAAACCAGCAGTGCGCATTGGCTCGCCCACCCGGACTTTGCTGATGCAGTGGCGCGCTACCTGCAGCGTGAGGACGAGGGAGTTAGCAACTATATGGACGAATTGCAGGCGCGCGCACCATTTCGTAACCCGGATTGACCGGTCCCTAAGCCGCGATACCCAACTCGGCCGCGCCTAAGAGCGCGTCGACTCGCAGTACCAGCAAAGTTCGCTCACCTTGCGTGACCAAGCCGATCACGCAGCGGGGGTCCAGACGCGACTCGAACTGCGGGGCTGGCTTGATCTCTTGTGCTTCGATGGTGAGCACATCGGACACCGCGTCGACAACCGCTCCCACTAGCGTTCCCTGCACCATAAGAACAACCACCACGGTGGACGCGTCGTAGCTCGCGTCCAAGCCACCCAACAGCAGCCGCAGGTCCGCCACGGGAACAATTACGCCACGCAGATTGATGACGCCCTTGACAAATGGTGGCGTATTGACCATGCGGGTGGGCTCTTCATAGGAGCGAATTTCGCGCACCTGAAGAATTGCAATTGCGTATTCCTGACTGCCGAGCCTCAGTGTCAGGTACTGGCCTGTGGTGTCGCCAGAGAGGAATTGATCTGCCATGTCTGAGCGCTTCAATACGGTCGAACCATAGGCCAGGCCATCGTGCTAGAACCTACGCGCGCAGGGCTCAAACATGCTGCCTTTTGTAGTTCTCAATTCCGTCGACGATTTCTTTGTGTGCCGAATCAGGCCCTTCCCAGCCCAAAATCTTGACCCATTTGCCCTCTTCCAAGTCCTTGTAGTGCTCAAAGAAGTGCGCGATCGTTTTCAAGCGCAGCGGGTTGAGATCTTCGGGCTTTTTCCACTGTGTATACAAGGAGAGAATTTTGTTGGTGGGCACCGCTAGTACCTTGCCGTCCTGACCGGCTTCGTCCTCCATCTTCAAGATCCCCAAGGCACGGCATGTCACCACCACGCCAGGAATGAGGGGCACCGGGGTGATCACCAGCACATCGACCGGATCGCCGTCACCCGAGATCGTTTTGGGAACGTAGCCGTAGTTGGTGGGGTAGTGCATGGCCGTGCTCATAAAGCGATCGACAAAGATTGCACCGCTGGCCTTGTCGACCTCGTACTTCACTGGATCGGCGTTCATCGGAATTTCGATGATCACGTTGAAAGACTCGGGTGCGTTGCTTCCGGGAGTGACGTTGTCGAGGGACATGTGGGTCTCTTTGTTTAAGGTGATGAAATCGGAGCTAAGGATTAACCCTGATTTTACTGACGGGCCCCTTGCTACCAGGCAGATGCCCTAATTTTTCACGGTACAGTCCAAGTGTTGGCCAATCTCCTCCTACCCTGCTGGGCGAAACGGAGCGAAGAGGAAGCAACGCAGCGGGGACACGCTAGCGTTGCTCCCCCTTTTGCGACACAACACAAGGAGATGAACTTATGGTTGGCAATTCGGCGCTGATTTTGGCGCTCGCATGCGGGCTGGTTGCCGTGGGATACGGCATCTGGGCACGCAGTTGGATTCTTTCCCAAGACGCAGGCAACGCGCGGATGCAGGAGATTGCAGCCGCCATCCAGACGGGTGCTGCAGCGTACCTCTCGCGGCAATACAAAACGATCGCCGTGGTGGGCGCGGTGCTCGCTATTTTGATTGGCCTATTTCTTGACGGCCTGAGTGCCATCGGGTTTGTGGTGGGCGCGGTGCTTTCAGGTGCTTGCGGCTTCATCGGAATGAATGTTTCAGTGCGCGCCAATGTGCGCACCGCACAGGCCGCCACTCGCGGCATTGGACCAGCGCTGGACGTCGCCTTCCGGGGCGGCGCCATCACGGGCATGCTGGTGGTTGGGCTGGGGCTGCTTGGCGTGACCGGCTTTTACTGGTTCTTGATGAGCACTGGCAGCGTGACGCCCGAGAAAAGCCTGGCCAGTTTGCTCAACCCCTTGATCGGTTTCGCATTTGGTTCGTCCTTGATTTCGATATTTGCACGCCTGGGTGGCGGCATCTTTACCAAGGGCGCTGACGTAGGTGCGGACCTGGTGGGCAAGGTGGAGGCAGGCATCCCTGAAGACGACCCACGCAACCCGGCTGTGATTGCAGACAACGTGGGCGATAACGTGGGCGACTGCGCCGGTATGGCAGCCGACCTGTTCGAAACCTACGCGGTGACGCTGATTGCGACCATGGTGCTTGGCGCCCTGTTGGTGACTGGCGCCAGCACTGCCGCTGTGCTTTACCCACTCGCCCTAGGCGCTGTATCCATCCTCGCGTCCATTGTTGGTTGCGCCTTTGTCAAGGCATCGCCTGGCATGAAGAACGTAATGCCAGCTTTGTACAAAGGTTTGGCCGTTGCTGGTGGCCTGTCGCTAATTGCGTTTTACTTCGTCACAGGCTGGTTGATACCGGACAATGCCATCGCCGAAAGTGGTAGCCAGATGCGGCTGTTTGGCGCCTGTGCCGTTGGACTGGGCCTGACCGCTGCCTTGGTGTGGATTACCGAGTACTACACCGGCACCCAGTATGCGCCGGTGCGCCACATTGCACAGGCCTCGACCACCGGGCATGGCACCAACATCATTGCCGGCCTGGGTGTGTCGATGCGTTCAACCGCCTGGCCAGTGATGTTCGTTTGCGCAGCGATTTATGCGTCCTATGCGCTCGCAGGTCTGTACGGCATCGCCGTGGCCGCGACGTCGATGTTGAGCATGGCTGGCATCGTTGTTGCGCTCGACGCGTATGGCCCCATCACCGACAACGCCGGTGGCATCGCCGAAATGGCCGAGTTGCCCGCCAGCGTACGTGACATCACTGACCCGCTAGATGCCGTAGGCAATACGACCAAGGCAGTAACCAAAGGCTACGCCATTGGCTCGGCCGGCCTCGCAGCACTGGTGCTGTTTGCCGACTACACCCACAAGTTAGAGGCCTACGGAAAGGCCATTACCTTTGACTTAAGCAACCCCATGGTGATCATCGGGCTGTTCATTGGTGGCCTGATTCCCTACCTGTTTGGCGCCATGGCGATGGAGGCCGTGGGCCGCGCTGCGGGAGCGGTGGTGGTTGAGGTACGGCGCCAGTTCCGCGACATCAAGGGCATCATGGACGGAACCGGCAAGCCCGAGTACGACACCGCCGTGGACATGCTCACCACTGCGGCCATCAAGGAAATGCTGGTGCCCAGCCTCCTGCCGGTGGTGGTACCCATTGTGGTGGGCTTGGCCCTGGGTCCACAGGCCTTGGGCGGCTTGTTGATGGGTACCATCGTGACCGGCTTGTTCGTCGCAATATCGATGTGCACCGGCGGTGGCGCTTGGGATAACGCCAAGAAGTACATCGAAGACGGCCACCATGGCGGCAAGGGCTCCGAGACCCACAAGGCCGCCGTGACCGGCGATACCGTGGGCGACCCGTACAAAGACACGGCCGGGCCTGCGGTGAACCCGCTGATTAAAATCATCAACATCGTGGCCTTGCTGATCGTGCCGCTGATGATGAAGGTGCACGGCGGCTAACGCACACCAAGCGCTCTCTAAAGGCCCGCTCATGCGGGCTTTTTTGTAGGGGTTTTTTGAAGAATTGCGAAGCGACTTCTTGAATCTAATTGACCCGACTTATCTCGCGCCAAGCAGCCACAATTTGCACTACCATTGCGCCACTTAAGCAAGCAGCGAGCACTGCCCCCTCCGCCGTGAAAATCCTTGTAGTAGACGACCACGCCCTGGTGCGCGAGGGACTGCGCCAAGTTCTCAAGGGCCTCGGCGAAGGCATCGATGTATTGCAGGCGGCCAGCTGTGGGCAAGCGCTGGAGCAGCTCAATTCTGAACCCGACCTTGACCTCATATTGCTGGACTACCATTTGCCCGACTGTCAGGGGCTTGATGCGATGGTAGCTTTAGGCCAGCGCCACCCCGAGGTGCCAGTGATCGTGATGTCTGGCATTGCCAGTGCGCAAAATGTGCGCCGCTCGCTAGATGCTGGCGCGGCAGGCTTTGTTAGCAAGTCCAGCCTTTGCGAAGAGTTGCTTTCCGCGGTGCAGCAGGTGCTACGTGGCGAGATCTACTTTCCTTACGAGCTCCAAGGCAACTTGCGTAGCCTGCCACCTGCTCTGGGAGGCACACGGACGCCACTCACCCAACGCCAGGAGCGGGTGCTACGCGGCCTCCTTGATGGTCTTTCCAACCGCGAAATCGCCGAACTCCTCCACCTGTCCGAGGAAACCGTCAAGAGCCACGTTGCGGCGATTCTTCGCTACTTCGACGTTCAAAACCGAACGCAAGCGGTGGTCGCTGCTGCCCGAATGGGATACGACCCGGTCGTCTGAGAAATGTCTATTCGGAAGCAGCTGAACCACCCGGACTTGGTGAGGCCGCAAAGCGCCGCAGCAGACTGCGCAACTTGGCAGGTCGTACCGGCTTTTGCAACAGCGTGAGGCCCGCACTTTTTGCGTTTTGCTGCAACACGATGTCGGTGTCGCCGCTCATGAGACAGGCATGCACGCGGCGCTGGGCCAACCCGCGTACCGCAGCGATCGCCTGCAATCCGCTGTCACCACCGCCGAGGTGGTAGTCGCTCACGATAATGTCTGGAACCCCCTCGGTATGCACCACCGCACAGGCCTGTTGGGTCGTCGAGGCGGAAAACACTGCACATCCCCAGGACTCCAACAGCGTCACCGCAGCCAAGCGCGCAGCGCTGTCATCTTCGAGGAGCAGCACACGCACATCGGCCAGATCAGCAAAGACCTCTGCCCTGCGTTCTACTGGTCCAACTTGCTCCTGCACCGCGGCAATGCGCTGCTCAAGTACGATCGAAAAACGGGTGCCACAGCCGGCGGCTGATCGCAACTCCATGTGGCAGCCCAGCAGTTTGGCGGTGCGCTCCACGATGCTGAGCCCCAGCCCCAGACCCAACCCCACAGCGCGGCCGCGACCCGCGGGCTTGGCGTCGACCTGAAAAAACTCCCGAAAGATGTCTTGTTGGTGGTCTGGGGCAATCCCGATGCCGCTGTCCCAAACCTCCACACGAACGCCGAGGCCACCGGCGGCAAGTCGACCGGCAATCAACACCGTTCCGCGTTCGGTATACCGCACCGCGTTGAGCGCCAGATTCATGACCATCCGATGCAACAGCACCGGGTCGCTTCGCACCCACCATGGACAAGGTCGGATGCGCAAGCGCAGACCCTTGGCCCGTGCGATCGGCTCCAGAATCGGCCGCAAAGACTCCAGCAAAGCACCTACTGACACGGGCTTGAAGAGTGCCGAAACGCTGCCGGACTCCAGACGGGACAAGTCCAAAAAGCCGTCCAACAAATCCTGCAGAGAGCGCACCGAAGCATCTAGGCTATCAACCACATTCCGCTGCTCGGGCTCCATGGGGAACTGCTGCAACCGGGCAACAAACAGCCCCAGCGCGTGTGTGGGCTGGCGCAAGTCATGGCTGGCGCTGGCCAGAAAGCGCGACTTGGCCAAAGTGGCCTTTTCGGCCTGCTCCTTTTTGATGCGCAGGGCCTCAGTCACCACCGCCACACGATGCTCAAGTTCGTCGCGGCCCCAGGCGAGGCGAATCGCCATCTGGTTGAGTGAGCTCTGGAGTTCATGCAAGGGGTCAGACCCGGGCACGTCGCCATGGACCGCAAAGTCCCCGTGCGCGATGCGGCGAACCATGTGCGAAACGCGCACAATAGGTCCGACCACGCCATTGCCCAGGCGGACCGCCAGCAAGGTTCCCAGCAAGATCGCCAACAGCCCAAGCCAGGTGGTGGTAAGCAGTGCATCGGACTTGCGCGACTGCAGACTGGCGCGCGAGACCTCCAGTACCACCGAACCCAACACCAAGGGCTCGGTGGATGACTTGGACATATCACCGAGAAAAAAGTCATCCACTGGAAGCCGCGCGGCAAAGATCAGCTCGCGCAGGCTGTCAATGCCCTCTGCCTGGCGCTGCCGCTGGTAACTTGGCAGGCCCATGGCTGCCAAAGAGTCCACAGGCGGTGTGCCTGCGCTTGCAACCAGTTGGCCATCGATTCCATACACATGCACCGCCACGACGTCAGGCTCGCTCTGAACCGCGTTGACCACGCTTTGCAGACTGGCACGGTCGCCCGAAAACAAACCATAGCCGCCAAAGAGCGCCACTTGGCGCACGAGCAGATCAATGCGCTGGCGGTGCGCATCGTTCAGATCTTTGGATCGCCCCAACCAAAATGCAACGGCGATGCACACCACCACCAGGGCGATCGGCAGGACAGCCACCCAGACCATGCGCCAGCGGATGCGGTGCGCGATCATGGGCGCTTCTCCAGTGCACGCAAACGTGCGTGCAAGTCAGCTGCGTTGAGCGATAAACCCAAGGAGCGGGCCACCAAATCGTTGACGGTAACCTCGAACTCTTGGGGGTATTGGCTGGGCGGCAGCACACCACTTTGCAAGTAGGCGCGCACCATGCTAGCGGCCAGCGTACCCGCCTGTGGTGCACTGGTGTGCAAGGACAACAATGCACCCGAGCGGACCCACGCAGGCGAAAAGGCGAGCACCGGCACACGACTGCGATAGCTGGTGATCAACACGCTGGCCACCGTGCTGGCGTTAAAGACCTGCCCATCTGGTAGCGCGACAAAGGCATCGGCGTCTTGCAGCGCTGTTCGAAGCGCGGCGCCTAGCGCGGTGGCACCCGTCGCCATGCCAACCACTGGCTCCAAACCACGCTGCTGGGCAGTCACCGCAAAGACCTGCTGCTGTGACATTGACTCCTCGCCCCACACCACACCGACGCGGCGCGCTTTGGGCAGCGCCAAGGCGAGCAAATCAAGCTGGCGGCCTATGGGTTGGTCCAGGTACAGCGCCGCCGAGGAAAAGACCCCTCGTCTAGGAGACAGGGCCAGCTCCCGCTCGTAGGTATGCTTAGGAACAAGGGTTGCGATTACCACTGGGGTGCGTCCCGGCCGCGCCAACACCGCGCGCAACGCCGCACTGCCCACGGTAACCACCACCCGCACACCCTCGTGTGGCAGAACAGACAACTCCGGGTCGTCAGCAAACACACTGCGGATTTCCGAGGCAGCCGTACCCTTTTCTACCAAGTGGCTCACCAAAGCCTGAGCAGCCAAGCCGACTGCTTCGCCACGGTCACTTTGCACCAGATATACCGTGTGCATCGCATAGACGCTGCCGCCAAATCCCACGCATAGAGCCACAAGCAGCCGGCAGATCATCTGTGCTGCGGCGTAACAACCATGCCAACGCCGAGCGCAACCGAAGTCGGACCGGCCTACCGCACGCAGCACAAATGCGCTTTGGGCAGCAACAGTCGCTTCATCGCCGTTTGAGGGGGTGGGCACGGGGCATTACATGGTGGAAATCCTTAGGATTTTGCACCCGCAGTGGCTCCGCTTAGTCGCTGGCGCGTAGACAATCATGCGATGGCAGAAATAATTCCTCCCCGCACGATTGCGTTGATTGACCAGCGGCTCCAAGTGCCGCCCCCGCCCGCCGTGGCCTGGATACGCGCCAACCCAATGGCGACAAACGGCCTGTTGCAGGACGCCCGGGGTCGACCTCTGCGGGATTTGCGAATTAGCGTGACCGACCGCTGCAACTTCCGCTGCAGCTATTGCATGCCCAAGGAAGTGTTTGACAAGGACTATCCGTACTTGCCACAGCGATCGCTGCTGAGTTTCGAGGAAATCACCCGCATTGCCCGTCAATGCGTGGCCCACGGCGTGCGCAAGATCCGCCTCACTGGAGGCGAACCCCTGCTGCGCAAAGACATCGAAGTGTTGATTGAACAACTGGCGGCCCTGCGCACGCCAGACGGCACGACGGTAGATCTCACATTGACCACGAACGGTGCCCTGCTCAAGCACAAGGCCAAGGTGCTCAAGGCAGCCGGCTTGCAACGGCTCACTGTCAGTTTGGACGGGCTCGATGACACCGTTTTTCGCACAATGAACGATGTGGATTTTCCAGTAGCCAAGGTGCTCGAAGGCATCGAGGCTGCGCGCGCTGCGGGGCTGGGGCCCATCAAAGTCAACATGGTGGTCAAGCGCGGCACCAACGACCACGAAGTGATCCCCATGGCGCGGCACTTCAAGGGCAGCGGCGTGGTTCTGCGGTTCATCGAGTACATGGATGTGGGCACGACCAACGGCTGGCGCATGGGTGATGTCGTTCCTTCGGCTGACCTGCTCTCGCGTTTGCAAACCGAGTTTCCCTTGGTGGCGCTGGCGCCCACCACCGCTGGCGAAACCGCGCAGCGTTGGGGCCATGCAGATGGCTCGGGCCAGCACGACGTGCACGCCGGCGAAGTTGGCTTCATCAGCAGCGTGACCCAGGCGTTTTGTTCGGACTGCAACCGCGCCCGCCTGTCCACCGAGGGGCAGTTGTACCTTTGTCTATTTGCCAACCAAGGCCACGACCTGCGCAGCATCCTGCGCAGCGGCGGCTCTGACGCCGACTTGGCATCCGCAATCGGCCACATTTGGGCCGCTCGCAACGACCGTTACTCCGAGTTGCGCGCTGCGCAGCCTGCACAGGGATCAGCGAGCGGACCACGGCGGGTTGAAATGAGTTATATCGGCGGCTGACCCATGCGGAAAGTTGCACTTTTGCAAGGCAGCGTGTGTGCCCTCGTCGTGGCCGGCGGACTCGGTAGCCGCATGGGTGGCGCAGACAAGGGTTTGCAACCATTTCGTGGCCTGCCGCTGGCGCAGCACGCAGTCCAACGGCTGCGCCAGCAAGTGCCTGTTGCGCCGGACCAGATCGCCATCAATGCCAACCGCAACACCAGCCTCTACGCCGCATGGGGCCTGCCGTTGTGGCCCGACCAGACCGGCGTGGGGCTGCCAGCATTTGCTGGCCCCTTGTTGGGCTTTCTGGCGGGCCTGCGCCAAGCGCAGGGCTCGCATGAACTGTTGCTGACCGTGCCGTGCGACTCGCCGTTTTTCCCGCTGGACCTGCTAGCGCGCATGCGAGCGGCGCTGGAGGACCAAGGTGCCACCCTGGCCGTGGCTATTGGGCCGCAGGCGCAGGCCGGCGCCCCCGCGGGCAGCAGCACTGCGCTGCGCCCCCAGCCAGTGTTTTGCCTCATGCGAACCTTGCCGCAGGTGGGCGACAGCCTGCAGGCGTTTCTGGAAGCTGGTGGTCGCAAAATCGGCGCCTGGCTGGCAAGCCATGCCTGCGCCCAAGTGCGCTTTGACCAGCCGCACGACCAAGAAGAGGCCTTTGCCAACGCAAACTCACTCGACGAGCTGCACGCACTGGACACCGCACCCGGTGTACCAACCCACCAACCATGAAATCGATCTCCGACATCGCAGCCGCACTGCAAGGCTACGACCCCCACGCACTGCATGCCGACGCGGCTCTGCAGTTCTTAGCGGCGCTGGTTCAGCCTGTGCAGGCTTGCGAACAGGTCACTATCAAATCCGCCCTGGGGCGCGTACTCGCCGTCGACCTGGTCTCGCCCATCGATGTGCCAGCGCACAACAACTCCGCCATGGACGGTTACGCCTTCGATGGTGCCCAACTACGCGGCGGCACCCTGCGACTGACTGTGGTGGGAACCGCCTTGGCGGGCACTGCTTGGAGCGCCCATCTCGGACCGGGCCAGTGCCTCAAGATCATGACGGGGGCAGTTCTGCCTGCCGGCGTTGACACCGTGGTGCCGCAGGAGCTGGTGGAAACCGCCAACGGTTGTATCCATATCGCCGCAGGCACAGTTAAACAAGGGGACAACCGCCGGCTGCGTGGGGAAGACCTACCGAAAGGCCGTGTCGCATTGTCGGCCGGGCGGCACCTGGGTCCAGCAGATCTGGGCTTGATCGCAAGCCTAGGCATCGCCGAAGTGACGGTCGTGCGCCGGCCCAAGGTTGCCTACTTTTCTACTGGCGACGAGATACTGAGCCTAGGCGAAGCGCAGCGCGAGGGCGCGGTGTACGACAGCAACCGATACACGCTTTTCGGATTACTGTCTGGTCTTGGTGGCGTCGACTTTTTGGACATGGGCGTGGTTAAAGACGAACCCAACGCCTTGCGCGCGGCCTTTGAATCAGCGGCGCAGCAGGCCGACGCGATCATCACCAGCGGCGGCGTCAGCGTAGGCGAGGCTGACCATACCAAGGCCGTCATGCGGCTGCTGGCAGGTGGCGATGCCGGTGTCGTATTCTGGAAGATTGCCATGCGCCCGGGCCGTCCGATGGCGGTGGGACGCATTGGAAACGCAGTACTGTTTGGCCTGCCTGGCAACCCGGTGGCAGTGATGGTGACCTTCCTCGCCTTTGTGCGCCCTGCCCTGCTACGAATGATGGGCTGCAAGGCCGAACCACTGCCGTTGCTGCAAGCTCGCACCGTAGAGCCAATTCGCAAAAAGCCAGGCCGCACCGAGTTCCAGCGAGCCTGGGTAAGCACTGGCCCAGACGGAATCCTGCAGGTACAAACCACCGGCCAGCAAGGCTCTGGCGTATTGAGCTCCATGGCACAGGCCAACGGTTTGATCGTGCTGGAGCACCACCAGGGCAATGTGGCCGTTGGTGAAACGGTCCGCGTGATGATGTTCGAGGGATATCTCTAGTTCAATTCAGTTGCCACCCAGCGCTGTGCACAAGGCGCTAGCGCCCACTCAGCGCCGACTCAACACCCCGGTTAGCCAAGGCGTCGGCACGCTCGTTGCCCGGGTCGCCCGAGTGGCCGCGGACCCACCGCCAGTCGATACGGTGACCGGATGTAGACACCAACGTATCCAGCGCCTGCCACAGGTCCACATTCTTGACCGGCTGCTTGCTTGCCGTTCTCCAGCCTTTGGCCTTCCAGCCCTCCAACCACTCGGTCACGCCCTTGAGCACGTACTGGCTGTCCAGATGCAAGGTAACTGCGCAGGGGTACCTGAGGGCAGCCAGGGCCTCGATGACTGCGGTCATCTCCATACGGTTGTTGGTGGTGTTCAGTTCGCCACCAAACAACTCCTTTTCGGAGCCATCAGGTGCGCGCAATACGACGCCCCAACCGCCCGGACCCGGGTTGCCCTTGCAGGCACCGTCGGTGTAAATCACCACCTGGTTCATTTGCATTGCTCTTGGCCACGGAAATCGGTTGCGCGGTTGGCCACCGGTACGCGCTTGCGCGCGCCTGCAGGTTGGGACTTCCAGGCTGGCTCCAGCAAGCGCATGCCTCGCACACGCTTGACCGCCACCACGCAGTACACCGCACCAAGAATAGGCCACCAGCGGGCACCGGCACGGTCCATCCAGGCAAAGCGCTGCAACCACCGGTCGGACGTGCAGCCGGGGCGGTAACAACCGAACTCGGCGCGCTCCAGCTCGAAGTCCAGCAGCCGCAACCAATCGCGCAAACGCCAGTAACCGATGCGCTCGCCCTGCTCGGGCAAAAAGTCTGCGCCCATTCCGAAGCGCCTCCACAAGCGCTGACGACTCTGCTTGGCGCCCCACAGGCTAGTGGGGTTCAGACCGACAATGACGACTTTCCCTTCTGGCACCAAGACCCGCTGCGCCTCGCGCAACGTGGCGTGGGGATCGCGGCTGAACTCCAGCGTGTGGGGTAAAACCACCAGGTCCAGGCTGCTGGCGGCAAACGGCAAGGCGGTGCAGTCCGTCACCAGCGCCGCGCGTTGTGCGCTGCCTGGAGCGTCGGATACCTCTACCAAGTCGGGCTCCGGATACTGGCCACAGGCCAACCACTGGTGGGGCATGCGATTCGCCCGCAACGCATGCAGCTCGGGCGCACCAATTTGCAGCGCGTGGTAGCCAAAGATGTCGGCAACCAAGTGATCGACTTGGCGGCTCTCCCATGCATGCATATAGCGTCCGGCAGGCGTCTGGTACCAGTCGTGCAAACCTATAATCACAGCGCCCATGATGTCCAATGTGCTGCTAGCTCTGTTCCGAAGATCCCGCAGCCCTGCAACAAAAAAAGTTGGCAATCGCGGGGAAGTTGGCCATCCAATACAAGGCAAACATGTCGGCGACGGTCCTTGTATTGGGGCGGCTGGATTGTAGTCAGGGAGCCCGCGCTCACCACCCTTGCTGACGCATGAACCCCTTCAAACTTTTTGCCCTCTTGGCCGTCCTGCTGCTGACAGCTTGCGCAAGCCAGAGCCCAAGCCCTGCACCCCCCCCTCAGGAGCGCACGGTGGGGCCTTTGGCTCGCAGCGCAAGTGCAGCATCACCAACAACTCCCAATCTGACAGCACGCCCCAGCGCAGCGCCCTTGCCGGAGCGCCGCTACACCGGTCCGCTTACTGCCATGTCGGAGTTTCGGACCACGTCGGATAGCGTAACTGCCATGTCCCCACCGGTGGATCTGTGGGATCGCATTCGGCGTGGCTATGCCATGCCCGACCTAGAGAGCAACTTGGTACGGGATCGGGAGCAGTGGTACAGCGCCCGACCCGACTACTTGTTTCGCATGACCGAGCGCTCGCGCAAATATCTATTCCACATCGTTGAAGAGTTGGAACTGCGCGGCATGCCAACGGAGCTTGCGCTCCTGCCTTTCGTGGAGAGTGCCTTCAATCCGCAAGCGGTGTCCAGTGCCAAAGCGGCTGGGATGTGGCAGTTCATGCCGGCCACCGGCAAGCACTTTGAGCTCAAGCAAAACGCATTTCGGGATGACCGGCGCGATGTGCTGGCTTCCACACGCGCGGCGCTGGACTACCTGCAGCGGCTCTACGGCATGTTTGGTGACTGGCACTTGGCGCTGGCCGCCTATAACTGGGGCGAAGGCAGCGTGGGCCGGGCCATCGGCAAAAACAAAAAGGCTGGCCTGCCCACGGGCTACACCGACATCAACATGCCCATGGAGACCCGGTTTTATGTGCCCAAGTTGCAGGCGATCAAGAACATCGTGGCCAACCCCGCAGCGTTCAACTCCACCCTTCCGCTGATTGAGAACCACCCCTACTTTCAAACCGTGACGATCCGCAGGGACATTGACGTCAATTTAGCCGCCAAGCTCGCTGAGGTGCCTTTGGATGATTTCAGGGCCCTGAACCCTTCTGTGAACAAGCCTGTCATCTTGGCCTCGGGCACGCCGCTAATCTTGCTCCCCTGGGACAACGCCGCCATCTTTCAAACCAACCTCGATGCTTATGCCGGTGGACGCTTGGCAAGTTGGACAGTTTGGGTGGCGCCGAGCACCTTGCGTGCCGCCGATGTCGCCAAAAAGTTTGGCATGGGCGAGGCTGAGTTTCGGGCAGTGAACAACATCCCTGCACGCATGTTGATTCGACCCGGATCGAGCCTGCTGGTCCCCAGAGCCGCCCACTTGGACCAGGACGTGTCGGGCCACGTCGCGGACAATGGCCAACTCTCATTGGCTCCCGAGGTCAGCCTCAAGCGCATCACAGTACGGGCGGCCAAGGGCGATACGGTCGCCTCCATTGCACGCCGCTACAAAACCACGCCTGCCAATGTCGCGCAGTGGAACCAAGTCGCCAGCACCACCGTATTCAAACCCAAGCAAGCGGTGGTGGTTTATGTGACAGCGCCCTCGGCAAGAAAGAAGGCGCCAACTGCCAAGGCCCAGGCAAGGGCAAAGGCGAAGCCCAAAGTCAAGGCCCAGGCCAAGCCCAAACAGCCGCTGAAAAAGCCCTAGCGATAACCCACAAAAAGGATCGCGATGTTGACCACCATCCCAGCCGTCCAGACCAGGCTGCGCACATTGGCATAGCCGGCGATGTACATCGCGACATAGACAACTCGCAGTACCACGAATACAAAGGCTAGCAGATCGAGCCGGCCTTGGTGCGCACCGAGTTGATGGGCCACCAGTACGGCGCCAAAGAAAAACGGCATCGCCTCAAAGGTGTTGGCCTGCGCCGCGTTGGCCCGGGCACGCCAGTCGACCTGGTTGGCCAACCAAGCTCGAGGGTTGTTGTTGTCATAACCGCCTTGGCTGCGCGGCTTGCCAAACGTGCCGCTTTTGGCAATGCCAGCACATGCAATGGGCAACATGGCGATTGCAAAAATGCACCAATGGGCGAGAGTGAAGTAGGCGGGCATAGCAACAGAACCTTTCAAACAAAGAGAAAACCGCAGTGGGCTGCACTCGCAGCGCTAACGCCGGTCTACCAGCGCGTGCGCGATGGTGCCCAAGTCCACATATTCCAGCTCGCTGCCAACGGGAACGCCGCGCGCGAGGCGCGTCGGTTTGATGCCGCGCTGGCGCAAGCCTTCGCTGATGACATGTGCGGTAGCTTCGCCTTCGGCGGTGAAATTGGTAGCAAGAATGACTTCCCGAACAAGGCCATCCGCCGCGCGGTCAAACAACTTGTTCAGGCCCAGCTCCGCCGGACCCAGACCATCTAGCGGGCTGAGCTTGCCCATCAGTACAAAGTACAGACCTCGATAAGCGCCCGTGCGCTCCATCGCGGACTGATCTGCCGGAGTTTCCACCACACACAACAATCCGGAATCCCGCCTAGGGTCACTGCAAATGGCGCATATCGCATGCTCAGTGAAGGTGTGGCAGCGTTCGCAATGTTGTACCTCGGTCGCTGCCGCCTGCAGAGCAGTTGCCAACACTTGTGCGCCAGCACGGTCGTGCTGCAGCAAATGAAACGCCATGCGCTGGGCCGAACGGATACCCACCCCCGGCAAGCGCTTGAGCGCCTGCACCAGTGCCTCGACGGCGTTGGAGTCAGACATACAGCCCAGGGGCAGTGCTCAGGGGAATCAAAAGGGGAGCTTCATACCGCCTGGCAACCCAGGCATGCCTGCGGTGACCTTGCCCAGCTTCTCGGCAGAGACTTCCTCGGCCTTGCGCACCGCGGCATTGAATGCGGCTGCAACGAGGTCTTCCAACATGTCTTTGTCGTCGGCCAAAAGGCTAGGGTCGATTGCGACACGTTTGACGTCGTGTTTGCAGGTCATGGTGACCTTTACCAGACCGGCACCCGACTCGCCAGTGACCTCCATACTGCCGAGCTCATCTTGGGCCTTTTTCATGTTGTCTTGCATGGCCTGTGCCTGCTTCATGAGGCCAGCGAGTTGTCCTTTGTTGAACATGGATTTCCTTGGATAGTGGTGGTACTAGAGCGGCTTAATGGAGCCGGGCACGATTTTCGCGCCAAAGTCGCGCATCATGCCTTGGACGAAGGGGTCTTCAATGATGATTTTTTCGGCGGCCAGTTGGCGCTCAGCCGATGCATCCGAGATCCGGCGCGCCGGACAGTCGGTCACACGCCCCACTTCCACAGCAAGGGCCACCTCAAAACCGATGCTGCGCAAGGCGCTTGTCAACCGCTCTCGGGCCACCGGCTGGTTCAGCGATTCACGTTCTACCCGCAGCACCCATTGGTCCGTGTCCCGGGCAACGAGTTGGGACTGCAAGGCCAACTCCCGCACCATGGCCGAAACCGCGCCTTGGGCCACCAGCTGCTGCACGCTGCAGAACCAGAAGTCACCCTCCTCGGTGGGCACAAAAGCAGGAGGCTGGTGCGCTAGTAGGACAGCTGCGCGGCCTTCGGTCTGCACCCGTACCGGCACCGCGACCACACTGGACGCCGCATCCAATGGTGCGGCAACCTTGGCTTTGGGGGTTGCAATATGGGCTGTGTCACCCCTACCCACACGCATGCCAGTGGCCACACCAACATCCATATCAACATCCGCAGCTGCGGCTGCAGCGTTGCCGCTGTCACGAACCGGCAGTCGTTGGCCAACGGGTAAACGCACATTGGCAGTAACTTCAGGATTCGCTAGAGTTTTTTTTTGAGCCGCCCGAGGTTTAAAGGCCAGTAGCCGCAGCAAGACCATGGTCAGGGCGGCGTACTCATCGGGGGCGAGTCCGAGCTCGGCACGCCCCTGCAGGCACATGCTGTAGAGCAACTGGGTTTCATCGGCCGGCATGCGATCAGCTAGGCCCGCCACTTCGGAGAACTCAGGATCAGTAATCTGGCTGGCCGACTCCCCCAGGACCTGTAGCACCGCCATGCGCTGCAACACCGTACACATTTCCTCCAAAGTCGTTGCAGCGCTCAAGCCGTGCAGACGCACCGACTCGCAGACATCCACCACTGCCTTGCCATCCCCATCGGCCAACGCGCCAATCAGCTGAAAAACAAACGTCGAGTCCACGCTGCCTAGCATCTGGCGCACCGTCACTTCGTCGATGCGCCCGGAGCCAAAAGCAATCGCCTGGTCGGTCAGACTCAGTGCGTCACGCATGGAACCGCGAGCGGCTCGGGCGAGCAAGCGCAACGCTACGGACTCGCACGCCACCTGCTCTAAGCTGAGCACCCGCTGCAAGTGCTCAGAAATGGTTTCGGGCGCCATAGGACGCAGGTTGAATTGCAGGCAACGCGAAAGAACAGTGACCGGCACCTTTTGCGGGTCGGTGGTCGCAAGAACGAACTTCAGGTACTCAGGAGGCTCTTCCAAGGTTTTCAACATGGCATTGAACGCCGTGTTCGTGAGCATATGAACCTCATCGATCATGAACACCTTGAAGCGCCCCTGCACTGGCTTGTAGACAGCTTGCTCCAGCAGGGCTTGCACTTCGTCGACGCCGCGGTTGGAGGCCGCGTCCAACTCGGTGTAGTCCACGAAGCGCCCCGCGTCGATATCGGTACAGGCCTGGCACACGCCGCAGGGGTTGGCGGTAATGCCACCGGTGCCATCTGTGCCCTGGCAATTGAGCGACTTCGCCAATATCCGCGAAACCGTGGTCTTGCCAACGCCCCGGGTGCCGGTGAAAAGGTAGGCATGGTGCAACCGCTGCGTAGTCAATGCATTGACCAGCGCCTGCACCACATGGTCTTGCCCCACCATTTCGGGAAAGCCACGCGGGCGGTACTTGCGGGCGAGCACGAGGTAGGACATGGTTGGATTCTAAGGGGGCTACAATCCGCGACGACGGGCCTTCCCGCATGGTGAAGCGGCCAACCGGGTCAGGTGGGGAACCAAGCAGCCCTAACTGTGGAGCCAGTGCCGGGGTCAAGGCTCGTCAACTCCCACAGCGGCCGACACAGCTATCCGGCTGCTGGAAGCCCACAAGCCCGCACCCCGACCACTTCCTCGAAAGTTTGCAAGCCCCGCGCTTGTTAGCCTGCGTCCTGGGCTGACGCCGCCGTTGCTTTGGCGGCCGAGCGGCCGCCACCTCCCGCAGTCCATGGGATGTTCGTCGCACGCTCCAAGGGCGACAGCTTGGTAAACAAGGCTTGCCAGAAAAATCCACTCTGGATGGCGATTACCGCGAACAACAAATAGCTTTGGGAGCTTGAGGCCAACCAAAGGTGGTAGGTCGGCAAAAAAACGAATGGCGAAACCATCAGCGGCAACAGGATGCGCGGCGCCTGCATGGCGGCAACGCCCTTACCGATGTTGAACAGGTCCCAGTAGTAGTTGGTGAACATCCCAAGAATCATCCAGCACACCAGATGCCAGGCAAACACAATGCCATGGTTGCGTACCAGCGTGGCAATCCAGGGCGCGGACGACTCGTCTGCGTTGACGATCACCACCATCAGCGAGCCGGTGCCCAAAAACGCGATCAGGTACAAAAAAGACAGCAACTTCAAAGATTTGGACATGACTTGCGTGCAGTTGTTGGATGGGTGGTTTCGTACCCGGTAGCGCTCCGCGGGCGCTGTGGCATCTTACCCGCCGAACACGCCCTCACACGTGGTTCAGGCCAGGACATGGCGAGACCAGCCCCGATTCGTGCGTCCGTAGGCTGCTACAGCAACGTCACTCCGGTTTTGGCCTGCACCTGATCCCTGCTGACTCCCGGAGCAAGCTCGACAAGCTTGAGGCCTTGGGGGCTGACGTCCATCACAGCCAGGTCGGTGATGATGCGGTCCACCACACCGACTCCAGTAAGCGGCAGGTTGCATTGGGGCAAGATTTTGAGGTCCTCGGTGCCGTCTTTCTTCTTGGCGACGTGCTCCATCAGAACGATTACACGCTTGACGCCGGCGACCAAATCCATCGCGCCGCCCATGCCCTTGACCATCTTGCCTGGGATCATCCAGTTGGCCAGATCGCCCTTCTCGCTGACCTGCATTGCGCCCAGAATGCTCAGGTTGATCTTGCCGCCACGGATCATGGCAAAGCTTTGGTCTGAGCCAAAAATGCTCGATCCCTTGATGGTGGTGACCGTCTGTTTGCCGGCGTTGATGAGGTCGGCGTCGACGGCGTCCTCGGTTGGAAACGGGCCAATGCCCAGCATGCCGTTTTCACTCTGCAACCACACCTCCTTGTCGGATGGCACGTGGTTGGCCACCAAGGTGGGGATACCGATGCCCAGGTTGACGTAAAAACCATCTTCCAGCTCTTGGGCAGCGCGCGCGGCCATTTGGTCTTGGCTCCAGCTCATATCAGACTCCTGTTTGGGGGGTTAGCACGCGCACTACGCGGCTGCTTTTTCAGATATCGTGCGCTTCTCGATGCGCTTTTCAGGCCGGGCGTTGAGCACGATACGGTGGACATAAATGCCAGGGAGATGCACTTGGTCAGGCTCAATGGCACCGGTCTCCACAATCTCTTCGACCTCGACCACCGTCACCTTGCCGGCCATGGCCGCTGCCGGGTTGAAATTGCGCGCGGTATAGCGGAACTGCAAGTTGCCCGATTGATCGGCGCGAAAGGCCTTGACCAGGGCCACATCGGGCACCAGCGAGCGCTCCATCACATAGGTTTCCCCATCGAACTCACGCAACTCTTTGCCCTCGGCCACGATGGTGCCCACTCCGGTCTTGGTGAAAAACGCCGGAATGCCCGCGCCGCCAGCCCGCAGCTTCTCGGCCAAGGTGCCCTGCGGTGTGAACTCCAGCTCCAACTCACCGGCCAGGTACTGGCGCTCGAACTCCTTGTTCTCGCCCACGTAGCTGGAAATCATCTTCTTGATCTGGCGCGTCTCCAGCAGCTTGCCCAACCCGAAGCCGTCCACCCCAGCGTTGTTGGAGATCGCGGTCAGGTTCTTGGCGCCGCTGTCGCGCAGCGCGTCGATCAAGGCCTCTGGAATGCCACACAAGCCAAAGCCGCCTACCGCCAGCAACTGACCGTCTCGCACGATGCCTTTAAGCGCCTCTGCGGCGCTGGGATAAATTTTGTTCACTGCGTGGTGCTCCAAAAAAACCAACTGTACCTTCTCGCCCGCGGCCACCCATACTACCCAAGCCATGCCGCACCCTAGCCATGGGGCTTGGCACTGGCCGAACCGGTACAAAATCCTGCGGGGCCCCAAGCCCAAGAGAACCCCAAGCAATCCCCGGGCCAACCGTGCACCATGCACGGGAATTGCACGCCTCTTCGGATACCGCCTGCTACGCCAATCCAAAATGTCACGTTTTGTACACTCAACCGATGCAAACCATTGCGGACCCGTCGTACCCGGCTTTCGAACTTGCTAAAGCAACTGCGCCCACTCTGGATGCATCACTGTCCGCCCGCTCGATGCCCAAGCGTGGTGACCGCGCCGTTTTTTGCCCGCACCATTGACCGATGAAACTCCCCACTCGCCTCGTTTCACTGCTTGCCGTGTGCGCACTGACCGGCTGCGCAACGGCACCCAACGCTGACACGGCGGCATCGGCCGCCTCCCTGCCCACGCCGGCGCAATGGCACGCGACGCTGCCGCACGGCGCCAGCGTCACCGACTTGCGCAACTGGTGGCAAAGCTTGGGCGACCCCGTGTTGGTTGAGCTCATCACAGCGGCCCAGGCTGCCAGCCCCTCGGTGGCCAGCGCGCAATCCCGTGTGCTGCAGGCGCGCTCGACGGTGCGTGGCACCGACGCAGCCAGCCAACCCAATCTCGAGGCTTCGCTGACTGGGCTGCGTGGTGTGTCTGCTGCCAACCCCGCGCCCGCGACCACCGCCCAAGCGGCACTGCAAGCCTCTTGGGAGGTGGACCTGTTTGGCGGCAACCGCCAGGCCAGTGCTGCAGCCGGCGCCAGGCTGCAAGGCGCCCATGCACAATGGCATGAGGCACGAGTATCCGTTGCGGCCGAAGTGGCCACCCTGTACTTCAACTGGACCACCTGTCAGCAAATTCTGGCAACACTGCGCAGCGATGCCGCCTCGCGCGCCCAGACCGCCAGGCTGCAGGAGCTGGCTTCCCGCGCTGGGTTGATGGCCAGTGGCGCAGCCGCCTTGGCACAGGCCAGCGCAGCCGAAAGCAACACCCGCGCCACCCACCAGCAAGCAATATGCGAGAGCACACGCAAGGGGCTGGTGGCACTTACCGCCATGTCCGAAGAAGCATTGCAGACGAAGCTCCACGCAGCGCGGGCCCAAACCTCACAAAACGCCATGATCAGCGTGGCCCGCGTGCCCGCTGAGGTACTGACCCAGCGGCCCGACGTATACGCAGCCCAACGCGAAGTCGCTGCAGCCAGTGCCGAAGTGGGCGCAGCGCTCGCCGCACGCTACCCACGTTTGGTGCTCACCGGCTCGGTGGGCTCGGCCAGCAGCCGCAGCGCGCTGGGCGATTCGGATCTCAGCACCTGGTCCGTCGGGCCGGTCAGCTTGACCATCCCCTTGCTTGATGGCGGCCGCCGTAGCGCCAACCAAGCCGCTGCGCAGGCCCGCTACGACGAGGCCGCTGCGCTGTACCGTGCCAAAGCCCGGCAAGCGGTGCGTGAGGTGGAAGACGCGCTCCTTGCGCTCGCCAGCACCGAAAGCCGCATGACCGATGCCCAGCGGGCGAGTGCCGCGTATGCCACCGCTTTGCAAGCCAACGAGGCAGGCTACCGCGCAGGCGCTTTGAGCCTGCTGGACTTGGAGGAATCACGCCGTGCGACCCTAGCTGCCCAATCGGCATGGCACGCCTTGGCGTTCGAACGCACCGAGGCATGGATTGGCCTGTACCGCGCCTTGGGCGGGGGCTGGACACTGGGCGCCGATCTGGCGCCAACCACGCCCTAACTTAGACCGCCACAACCCAGCCCCCCACCTCTGTTCATACCCATCGATCTGTTTCCACGAGACTATGAAAACTATTGCACTTCACCGCACCGCCGTAGCAGGCGCAGCCACCCTGGCCCTAGCGGCTGCCGGCGTGAGCCTGGCGCTGCACTCGACGAGCCAAGCGCAAAATGCGCCAGCAGCACAGGCCCAGGCCAGACCCTCTTTGACAGTGACAACCGCCCGGCCAGCGCAGACCAACTGGCCGTTGAAGTTGTCCGCCAATGGCAACGTTGCCGCATGGCAGGAGGCCAGTGTCGCCGCTGAGGTGGGCGGCCTGCGCCTGGCCGACGTGCGTGTCGATGTGGGCGATTGGGTGACCAAGGGCCAGGTGCTGGCCGTGTTCGCATCGGAGAGCGTACGTGCTGATTTGGCGCAGGCCCGCGCAGCCGCAGCCGAGGCATCGGCCAACCTTGCCGACGCCAGCGCCAACGCCGAACGCGCCCGCTCACTAGCGAACACTGGTGCGCTCAGTGGCCAGCAGACCGGCCAATACCTCACCGGCGAACTCACCGCGCAAGCGCGGCTGGAGAGCGCCCGTGCCAACCTTCAGCAGCAAGAGCTGCGGCTGCAGCAGACCCAGGTGCTGGCCCCGGACAGCGGCATGGTGGTGGCACGCAGCGCCACCGTCGGCGCGGTGGCCAACCCCGGCAGCGAGTTGTTTCGACTGATCCGCCAGGGCCGCCTAGAGTGGCGCGCCGAGGTGACTGCCACCGAGCTGGCGCGCATCCAAACCGGGGGCAAAGTGAGCGTTACCACAGCGGCCGGCACCGCCGTCGCTGGCAAGGTGCGCAAAGTCGGACCGACGGTGGACCCGCAGACCCGCGCGGCGCTGGTGTATGTGGACCTCAGCACCCCAGTGCGGGCGCTTTCCGGCGTCAAGGCGGGTATGTTTGCGCGGGGCGAGTTCGAGTTGGGCAACTCCAACGCCTTGGTGGTACCACAGCAGGCGGTGGTGGTGCGGGATGGCTTCAACTACCTGTTCAGGATCGATGCCAGCAACAAAGTGGCACAGCGAAAAGTGCAGATTGGCCGGCGCATCAACGAGTCAGTGGAAATCACTGACGGCATTGGCCCTGACGCAACGATTGCCGTGACAGGGGCCGGATTCTTGAATGACGGTGACACGGTGCGGGTCAATAACGCAGCCAGCCCGAAGTAAGGAGTCAAGTCCATGAATGTCTCGGCTTGGTCCATCAAAAATCCGGTGGCGTCTTTGATGCTGTTCGTGATGCTCACGTTCGCGGGCTTACTGTCCTTCAACGCCATGAAGGTGCAGAACTTTCCTGACCTGGACCTTCCCACCATTACCGTCAGCGCTTCCTTGCCAGGCGCTGCGCCTGCGCAACTCGAAACCGAAGTAGCGCGCAAGCTGGAAAACGCCATCGCGACCACCCAGGGACTCAAGCACATCACCACCCGGGTGCAAGACGGCGGCGTCACCATCACCGCCGAATTCCGCCTGGAGAAGTCGGGCCAGGAGGCGCTCGACGATGTGCGCTCTGCCGTGACGCAAGTGCGCTCAAGCCTGCCGGCCGATGTGCGCGACCCCGTGATCAACAAAGTGAATCTGGCGGGCTCGCCGGTGCTGGCTTACACGGTGAGCTCGCCCAACATGGACGTGGAGGCACTGAGCTGGTTTGTAGACAACACCATCGCCCGCCAATTGCTCTCCGTGCGGGGCGTGGGCGCCATCAACCGGGTAGGTGGTGCCGATCGGCAGATCGAAGTGGCACTGGACCCAGCCCGACTCCAGGCACTGGGGGCCAGCGCATCCGAGATCTCGCGCCAACTCAAGACGGTGCAAATGGAGTCTGCGGGCGGCCGCACCGACTTGGGCGGCACCGAACAGCCTGTGCGCATGCTGGCTACCGTGGCTTCAGCGCGCGAGCTTGAGTCACTGCAAATCTCGTTGGCCGACGGCCGGCGCATCCGCCTCGATGAAGTGGCGACCATCCGCGATACCGTGGCCGAGCCCCGATCGGCCGCTTTGCTCAACGGCAAGTCCGTCGTGGGCTTTGAAGTGGCGCGCAGCAAGGGCGCGGGCGAAACCGAGGTGGGTGCCGGTGTACGAAAGGCACTCGACGAGCTTCGCGCACAGCACCCGGACATCGTGCTCAACGAGGCCTTTGACTTCGTGACGCCGGTGCAGGAGGAGTACGACGGCTCGATGCACCTGCTCTACGAAGGCGCGGCGCTGGCGGTGCTGGTGGTGTGGTTTTTCCTGCGGGACTGGCGCGCCACGTTTGTGTCGGCCGTGGCCTTGCCGCTGTCTGCCATTCCCGCCTTTATTGGCATGCACTATCTGGGGTTCACGCTCAATGTGGTGACGCTGCTGGCGCTGTCCTTGGTGATCGGCATTTTGGTGGATGACGCCATCGTCGAGGTAGAAAACATCGTGCGCCATTTGCGCATGGGCAAAACGCCATACCAAGCAGCGATGGAGGCGGCCGACGAGATCGGGCTGGCCGTGATCGCCACCACCTTCACGCTAATCGCCGTGTTCTTGCCCACCGCGTTCATGGCGGGCATCCCTGGCAAGTTCTTCAAACAATTCGGCTGGACTGCGGCTCTGGCAGTGGCCGCCTCACTGCTGGTGGCGCGGGCGCTGACGCCAATGATGGCGGCCTACATGCTCAAGCCGCTGGTCACTGCCGAGCGCGAGCCGGGTTGGATGCGGGTGTACATGCGCTGGGCCGCCTGGTGCGTCAAGCACCGAGGGCTCACAGCGCTCGCGGCGGCGGCGTTTTTTTCGGGCTCGCTGGCGCTGATCCCCTACTTACCCAAAGGCTTCATACCGCCCGACGACAACTCGCAAACCCAGGTGTACTTGGAGTTGCCTCCTGGCGCCACGTTGAAGCAAACCATGGCGGTCGCCGAAGACGCCCGCTTGCGGCTGATGCAGGTGCCCCATGTTCAGAGCATCTACACCACGATTGGCGGCGGCGCGGCTGGCAGCGATCCATTTGCGCCACAAGGTGCCGCAGAAGCTCGCAAAGCCACGCTGACCGTGCTACTAGAGCCGCGGGGCGAGCGCCCTCGCAAACAAGGCATCGAACAACAAATGCGTGCCGCGATGGAGCCGATCCCCGGCGTGCGCAGCAAGGTGGGCTTGGGTGGTTCGGGCGAGAAGTATGTGTTGGTGCTGACCGGCGAAGATGCCAACGCCTTGGGTGCTGCAGCGCAGGCGGTGGAACGCGACTTGCGCACCATACCGGGTTTGGGTAGCGTGGCCTCCAGCGCCAGCCTGGTGCGGCCGGAAATTGCTGTGCGGCCCAACTTTGCCGCCGCTGCCGACTTGGGTGTCAGCAGCCAGGCCATCGGCGACACGCTGCGCATCGCCACGGTGGGGGACTTTGACGAAGCGCTTTCCAAACTCAACCTCGGCCAGCGCCAGGTTCCGATTGTGGTCAAGCTCGATAGCGCGGCCCGTACCGACCTGGAGTTGCTGGGTCGACTCACCGTGCCCGGCACGCATGGGCCTGTGCTGCTCAGCCAAGTAGCCACCTTGGAGGTTGCGGGTGGCCCCGCCGTGATCGACCGCTACGACCGCTCGCGCAACATCAACTTTGAGATCGAACTCTCTGGCGTTCCCTTGGGTGAGGTGACGGCCAAGGTGCAGGAACTACCCTCCATCAAGAACCTGCCCGCAGGCGTGTCGGTACTCGAAATCGGTGATGCCGAGGTCATGGGCGAGTTGTTTGCCAGCTTCGGGCTGGCTATGCTCACTGGCGTGCTGTGCATCTATGTGGTGCTGGTGCTGCTGTTCAAGAGTGTGCTGCACCCCATCACGATTTTGGCGGCGCTGCCGCTGTCGCTGGGCGGGGCCTTTGTCGGGCTACTGCTGGCGGACAAGAGCTTCTCCATGCCTTCGTTGATCGGCCTGATCATGCTCATGGGCGTAGCCACCAAAAACTCGATCTTGCTGGTGGAGTACGCGATCCTCGCGCGGCGCGGCAGCCCTGCAAAAGAGGGACATCCAGCCGTCCCCGGCATGAGCCGTTGGGATGCCTTGATGGACGCCTGCCACAAGCGCGCCCGGCCCATCATCATGACCACGGTGGCCATGGGTGCGGGGATGGTGCCGATTGCCATCGGCTTTGGCGCGGCGGACTCGAGCTTTCGCTCGCCCATGGCGATTGCGGTGATCGGAGGACTGATCACGTCCACATTCCTGAGTCTGCTGGTCATCCCTGCAGTGTTCACCTACGTGGATGACTTTTCGCAGTGGATGTTGCGCCTGTTTCGACGGAGTAAGCGCGCAACCGAAGCCGCCCATCCGAACGCGACAATGCCCCTCGTAGCTGCGACCGATGTCGGCCCCAAGCACCCCGCTGACTGAGGCAACCGAGCTCCGGAAGTCGGATGCAAGCGGCCCGCTGTGGCAGCTTGCGCTTGAGGCCACGGGCGCTGGTGTCTGGGAATGGCATATCCCCTCTAATCGGCAGACCCACTCGGCCCAATGGGAGAAGCTCCTGGGCTACGAGCCTGGCGAACTTTGCAAGAGCTACCAAGACTTCAGCGACCGCATCCATCCCGACGACCGAGAGATCCACAGGGCCGCGGTCGAGCAACATCTGCGGCACGGTGCAACGAGCTTCTCAGCCGATATCCGGATGCAGCACAAGAACGGGCATTGGACTTGGATATTGACCCAAGGCATGGTGGTGGAACGCGATGCCCAGAACACACCGGTCACCATGATCGGGACCCACACCGACATCAACGACCGAAAGCTGGTCGAGGCCAAAATCACCGAGCAGGCCCAGCTGCTGCATGACACCCTGGGCAACATCAGCCAAGGCATTTTTGTGTTCGATGCGCATATGCAACTGGTGTCGTTCAACCCACGGGCTTGTGAGTTACTCGATCTGTCCGCCGACTACCTGGGGCGCCGCCCTGTGCTGCAAGACATTGTGCAACTGCAGTTGGAGCGCGGCGACTTTGGACCCCAGGCGCAGTGGGTGGAAAAAGGCGCCCGCCCCCACGCGCTGACCATGGGCGTGAGCACCGCCCCCGGGCAGTACGTGCGCACCACGCGCGATGGCCGGACCTTGGAAGTCAAGACCCACCTGCTACCGCATGGTGGCGCCGTGCGCACCTTTGCCGACGTTTCTGAGCATGTGCAGACCCAGGCGGCGCGGGAGCGCTTGGACCGCTTGCTGGCGTCCACCCAGGCATTGGGCCAAATTGGTGGATGGGAGGTCGATGTCGCACATGACCAGGTTTTCTGGACCGAAGGCGTCTACCGAATTTTGGAAGTCAGTCCCGACGCCTACCAACCTACTGGGGCCTTGGCCACAGCCGGGCGATTCTTCACCCCGGATTCCATGCGCAAACTGGTGGCGTCCCACATTCTCGACCGAGAAAGGCCCAGCGCACACGACCTGGAGCTTGAAGCGATCACCGCGACCGGCAGACGCATTTGGTTGCATGCAGTGGGTGAGTCCCGCTGGAGCGACGGCCGTTTATTGTCAAGAACCTCTGTGCTCCAGAACATCACCGAGCGCAAGCAAGCCCATGCGGTGCTGCAAGACACTGAAAACCGCTGGAAGCTGGCGTTGGAGAGTACCGGCGATGGCGTGTGGGACTGGCATATCCCTACCGGTGTGGAGTTCTATTCCCGCCGCCTGCTTGAGATGTACGGCTACAGAGAAGGAGAAGTGCCCAATCAGGCCATTGAGCTCGACAATCGAACGCACCCGGACGATCTTGAGCAAATGGAGGCCGATCGGCGTGCCCACTTTGACGGCCGCGCCCCGACTTATTCCAACGAGCATCGCATCCAGTGCAAGGATGGAAGCTGGAAATGGGTGCTGACCCGTGGCATGGTGATCAGCCGCGACGCGCAAGGGCGTCCCTTGCGAATGATCGGCACCCACACCGACATCACCGAACGCAAAAACACCGAAGCGCTGATCCGGCAGCAGGCCTTTTTTGACACGCTGACCGGCCTGCCCAACCGTCGCATGTTTCGTGACCGCTTAGAGCAGGAAATCAAGAAGTGCAAACGGGACAATCAGCAGCTTGCCATCCTGTTCATCGACCTGGATCATTTCAAGGAAGTCAACGACAGCCTGGGGCACGACCACGGCGACCGCTTGCTGGTGGAAGCTGCGCGCCGCCTCCAGCAGTGTGTGCGAGGTTCGGACACGGTCGCGCGCATGGGCGGCGACGAGTTCACAGTGATCCTCAGCGACATCAGCAGCCCCGAACACCTGGAGCCCCTGCTGCAAAAGATTCTGATCGCGATGAACGGCATGTTCCAGCTGGGGGTCGAGCAGGTCTTTGTTTCGGCCAGTGTCGGCGTCACGCTGTACCCGCTGGACGCCACCGAAATTGAAAACCTGTTTAAGAATGCGGACCAAGCGCTCTATGTCGCCAAGGGCGAAGGTCGAAACCGTTTCAGTTTTTTTACCCCGGCGCTCCAACAGGCGGCCCAAACCCGGGTACGTCTGGCCAGCGATTTGCGCATCGCGCTCGCGCAATCCCAATTCCAGGTGGTGTTCCAACCCATTGTGGAACTCGCCACTGGCAACATCCACAAAGCCGAGGCGCTCATACGCTGGGAGCATCCCCAACGCGGGCCGGTCAGCCCCAGCCACTTCATACCGATTGCCGAGTCGAGCGGACTCATTGTCGACATTGGCGAATGGGTGTTCCAGCAAGCAGCACGGCAGGTACAGCGGTGGCGCGAGCGCTTGCATCCCGACTTTCAGATCAGCATCAACCGCTCGCCGGTTCAGTTTCAACAGCACCACACAGGCCAAGCGTCTTGGGCGATGCAATTGCAAGCGATGGGCTTGCCCGGCAATTGCCTGGTGGTGGAGATCACCGAAGGCTTGCTGCTCGACAGCAGCCCCACCGTGGGCGACAAGCTGCTGGAGCTCAGCCTTGCAGGCATCCAAGTTTCGCTAGATGACTTTGGTACCGGCTACTCTTCATTGGCCTATTTGCAAAAGTTCGACATCGACTACATCAAAATTGACCAGTCGTTCGTACGGCACTTGGTCGAGGGATCGACTAACTTTGCGCTGTGCAAAGCCATCATCGTCATGGCGCACGAACTCGGCATGCGCGTCGTTGCCGAGGGCGTGGAGACCGAAGAGCAGCGCGACCTGCTACGGGCTGCAGGTTGCGACTTCGGGCAAGGCTTCTGCTTTGCGCGCCCGATGTCAGCGGCCGAGTTTGAATCCATGTACCTGCACCCCCCAACGACGCCAGCAACCGCTGGGCCTGGCGCGATACCAAGCCCGCTGCCCGGGGACAGCACCGCATAATCAGCGCCCACCACTGGAGAGCTTTGTGCGCTACCCCCTACCGGACCTCAACACCCTGCCCGAAGACATCCAGGCCAAGATTCTGGAGGTGCAGCACAAGGCGGGCTTCATTCCCAATGTGTTTCTTACTTTGGCGCGCCGGCCTGCTGAATGGCGGGCTTTTTTTGCCTACCACGACGCACTCATGCTGCGCGAAGGCTCCAGCCTCACGGCCGGTGAGCGCGAGATGGTTGTCACCGTCACCAGTGCGGCAAACCATTGCTTGTACTGCGTCGTAGCCCACGGAGCGATCTTGCGCATCTACGAAAAGAAGCCGCTGGTGGCTGACCAAGTCGCCATCAACTACCGAAAAGCCGACATCCCCCCCCGCCAGCGGGCGATGCTGGATTTCGCCATGAAGGTGTGCCAGGCCAGCCACACCGTTGACGACGACGATTTCCTGGCCCTGCATGCGCACGGCTTTGACGACGAAGACATCTGGGACATCGCCGGCATCACCGCGTTTTTTGGCCTCTCCAACCGGGTGGCCAATGTCACTGGCATGGAGCCTAACCCCGAGTTCTACAGCCTGGGCCGTACCCCTAAAGCCAAAGCCTGACAGCGGCCACGTCCCATGGCCATTCCCACCACCTTCTTGCAAGACCTGATTGCCCGCGCCGACATCGTGGATGTCGTGGGTCGCTCGGTGCAGCTGAAAAAAGGTGGCGCCAACCTGATGGGCCTGTGCCCGTTTCATGGTGAGAAGTCACCCTCTTTCTCGGTCAGCCCTACCAAGCAGTTCTACCATTGCTTTGGCTGCGGCAAGAACGGCAACGTGATCAGCTTCTTGATGGACTACGCGGGGATGACCTTTGTCGAGGCGGTGCACGACCTAGCGAAAGATGTTGGCATGCAAGTACCCCAAGACGATGTGTCGCCACAAGACCGCGCCCGCGAGCAGGCGCTGCGCGAGCGCCAGACCACCTTGAACTCGGTGCTGCAGCAAGCCAGCGACGCTTACCGCAGGTTTCTCAAGGACGCGCCGCGTCCAGTGGCCTACCTCAAGAGCCGCGGCCTCTCCGGCGACGTGGCCAAGCGCTATGCACTGGGCTTTGCGCCCGAGGGCTGGCGCACCCTGGCGGGCGTGTTTCCCCACTACGACGATCCGCTGCTGGTGGACAGCGGGCTGGTCATCAGCAACACCGAAGACACCGGCGGCGAAGAAAAACGCTACGACCGCTTCCGCGACCGAATCATGTTCCCGATTCGCAACATCAAGGGCGAATGCATAGGTTTTGGTGGCCGGGTGCTGGGCGACGAAAAGCCCAAGTACCTCAACTCCCCCGAGACGCCAGTGTTTAGCAAAGGCCGCGAACTCTACGGTTTGTTTGAGGCGCGCGGCGCACTGCGCGAGTTTGGCTTTGTGCTGGTCACCGAGGGCTACATGGATGTGGTGGCCCTGGCACAACTCGGCTTTCCCAACAGCGTAGCCACCTTGGGCACGGCCTGTACGCCAGACCATGTGATGAAACTTTTTCGGTTCACCGACGCAGTGGTGTTTGGCTTCGACGGTGATGCGGCAGGACGGCGCGCTGCTCGAAAGGCCTTGGAGGTGTCGCTGCCTTACGCCAGTGATGTGCGCAGCATCAAGTTCTTGTTCTTGCCGCCAGAGCACGATCCAGACAGCTTCATCCGCGCACACGGTGCAGACGCGTTCGCCAAGTACGTGGCAGATGCAATGCCGTTGAGCCGATTCTTGGTCGAGTCGGCCAGCGAGGCCTGCGACTTGCACACGGCCGAGGGACGTGCGCACGTGGCAAGCAATGCCAAGCCCATGTGGATGCAATTGCCCGAAGGTGCCCTCAAGCTGCAGCTGCTCGCCGAGATCGCCGAACGGGTGCAACTCAGCACTGCTGAACTATCGGCGCTGTGGTTGCCAGCGTCGGCCGGCGCGCGCGGCGGTGGCCCGCCGCGCGCCGGCCAAGGCGAGGCCCGATTCGGCGCCGCAAGCAGCTACGCCAGGGGCAACGACAGCAACGGCACAGTGGGCGCGCGACTGCGGTTGGGCGGCAGAGTGGCGCCGGCAAGTCGCGCCGACCACGCCGTACGTATCTTGCTGGGCAATTCTGCACTTTGGGCGACGCTGACCAACGAGGACCACAGCCTGCTGTGCAGCTTGCCCGAGCCTCATGGGCCGCTGCTGTCCTGGCTCGATAGCCAACTGCACGAACATGGTCCTTTGGTTTGGGACGCATTGCAAGTCGAGTTAGAAGGCCACGCGCACAAGTCGATGGCGTTGCGGCTGATGGCGCAAGGCGCTGACGCCGCTTCGCAAGGGCACGAATCGGCGCAAGAGTTGCGCGATCTGCTCAATCGCATGCTGATCGACCGACTCAAAACGCAAGAAACCGAGGCGATTGACGCTGCAAACACGGATCCACAGGCCCTGCAACGCTACCGCATGCTGCGCGACCGCCGCCTCCAACTCATCCAAGCCCAATCCGAACGTATAATCCTCGGCTGACTCGCGCAAGAGCGACAGCAGCACCTCCGGGCCAGGCCACGCACCGACCACATGTCGCACCGGCCACCCTTCCGCAAGGACTGCACACCAAATGATCGCCCGCCCATCTTGCCGTCAGGAAATGTCGATTTCCCCGCAACCTGACCCGCCCCTTTGGGTGCTGTGTCGGACCCAGCCCTCGTACCGTTTTTTGTCTTAAGGTTTTCGCATGCCCGCCCAAAAGCCCGCCAAGTCCAGCCCCAAAGCTAGCCCCAAAGCCAATACCAATACCAAAGCCAGCCCCAAGACCACCGCGGCCAAAGCCACCAAAAAGCCGTTGCCAGCCGCCGTGCCGGAATCCAAAGCCAAGCCAAGCGCTGCGAGAACCAAGGCCGCCACTGCCGTTGCAGCGCAGGAACAGCTTGCCAAAAAGACACCAGCACGTCCTGCAAAAACCGTTGCGGCGGAGTCCAGCCCACCACCGCAAACTGGCGCCAAGCGTGGCCGTAAGCCCAAGGCTGCGACTGCGGCGGCGCCGTCGGCCGATGATGAAGACCTGTCTGACATTGAAGCCGACTTGGTGGGTGAACCTGAAGTCGTCACTGGCGACGAGAAGGCTAAGCCGCTGCGCATGAAGATCAGCAAGGCCAAAGAGCGAGCCTTGATGAAAGAGTTTGGCTTGGATGAGACGGTGCTTTCCGAGGAGGACATGGCAAAGCGTCGGGCGCGGCTCAAGGCGCTGATCACACTCGGCAAAACCCGTGGCTACCTGACGCACGGCGAAATCTCCGACCACCTACCCGACAAGCTGGTGGACGCAGAGACCCTCGAAGTGGTGATTTCCATGCTCAACGACATGGGCGTGGCGGTTTACGAGCAAACCCCGGACGCAGAAACGCTTCTTCTCAACAACAACGTATCCACCGCCGCCACCGTCGAGGAGGCCGAAGAAGAGGCCGAGGCGGCCCTGTCCACCGTGGACAGCGAGTTCGGCCGTACCACCGACCCGGTGCGCATGTATATGCGCGAAATGGGCACCGTCGAGCTGCTCACCCGCGAAGGCGAGATCGAAATTGCCAAGCGCATTGAGGGCGGTCTGATGGCGATGATGGAAGCCATCAGTGCCTCACCAGCAACGATTGCAGAAATCTTGCGCTTGGGGGAGGAAATCCGGGAAGACAAGGTGGTGATCACCACCATCGTGGACGGCTTCTCCAACCCCAACGAAGCCGACGACTATGTGGCCGAGGAAGACTTTGACGAGTTTGACGAGGCTGATGACGACGACGGCAAGGGCGGCTCCAAAGCGCTCACCAAAAAACTGGAAGAACTCAAAAAACAAGCCCTCGAACGCTTCGACCGCATGCGCGAGCTGTTCGAAAAGGTGCACAAAATCTATGACAAAGAGGGCTACGGCACACCCGCCTACGTAAAGGCGCAAAGGGCGCTGAGCGACGAACTCATGACGATTCGTTTCACCGCCAAGGCCATCGAAAAGTTATGTGACATGGTGCGCGCCCAAGTCGACGATGTGCGTAAAAAGGAACGCGAGCTGCGCCGCATCATTGTGGACAAATGTGGCTACCCGCAAGAGAGCTTCATCGCCGACTTCAGTGGCCGCGACAAAAACGGCAATAAGGTGCCCAGCCAACTGCTCAACCTCAAGTGGATTGAAAAGCAGGCCGCCAGCGGCAAACCTTGGAGCGCCATCATGGCGCGCAACATCCCACCAGTGCAGGACTTGCAGCAAAAGCTCACCGACCTGCAAGCGCGGGTGGTGGTGCCTTTGGACCAGCTCAAAGACATCAACAAACGCATGAACGAGGGCGAGTCCTCCAGCCGCGCGGCCAAGAAGGAAATGATCGAGGCCAACCTACGGCTGGTGATTTCGATTGCCAAAAAGTACACCAACCGCGGCCTGCAGTTCCTGGACCTGATCCAGGAAGGCAATATTGGATTGATGAAGGCGGTGGACAAGTTCGAATACCGCCGGGGCTACAAGTTCTCGACCTATGCCACCTGGTGGATCCGCCAGGCGATCACCCGCTCCATTGCGGACCAGGCACGCACGATTCGCATTCCGGTACACATGATCGAAACCATCAACAAGATGAACCGCATCAGCCGCCAGCACCTTCAAGAGTTCGGTTTCGAGCCAGACGCCTCGGTGCTTGCCGAACGCATGGAAATTCCGGAAGACAAGATCCGAAAAATTATGAAGATTGCCAAGGAGCCGATCTCGATGGAAACACCCATCGGCGATGACGACGACAGCCACCTGGGCGACTTCATCGAGGACAGCGCCAACACCGCGCCCATGGAAGCCGCCATGCAAGCCGGTTTGCGCGACGTGGTCAAAGACATCTTGGACAGCCTGACCCCGCGCGAAGCCAAGGTCTTGCGCATGCGCTTCGGAATCGAGATGACCAGCGACCACACCCTTGAAGAGGTGGGCAAGCAGTTTGATGTGACACGCGAGCGAATCCGCCAGATTGAGGCCAAAGCCCTTCGCAAATTGAAGCACCCCAGCCGCTCGGACAAACTGCGCAGCTTCACCGACACGCTGTAATTTGCACGCAGGTGCATGCCGCCAGCCATCTTGTCGGGGGGCACGCGCCGCACATGTGCATGACACAGGGGGCTTGTTTGGACAACTGCTTCGTGCTGCTGGACGACTGTCATGCGACGGAGTCGCGCCCCAGCAGCAGGCTCTTTACCGGCTTGGTAAAGCAGCACATGTGCACCGACCCCACGACCTTAGACGCGTTTTGGAGCCAGGTGGAGACTGACCAGGCCCAAGGGCTACATGCTGCGGTACTTGTGGACTACGAGTGGGGCGCAAAACTGTTGGGCGCGGGAACCCGCAGTTTGACTGAGGGAGATTCCAGCGCCTTGCGAGTGCTGCTGTTCAACCAATGCACGCAACTGGCGGCTGCGGCGGTGGACGACTGGCTCGCCGAGCAGGACGGCGGTGGGGCGCCGAGCTGCGCCGGTGTCGTCGATTGGATGCCCAGCGTGACCCAAACCGAGTTCGACTGCGGTGTCGCAAAGATTCTCGACCTCATCCGTGCAGGCGAGACCTACCAGGTGAATTACAGCTATCGCATGCACGGCGCCCAATACGGCAGCCCCATCGGTCTGTACCGGCGGTTGCGCGCGCTGCAGCCTGTTGCGTTTGGTGCCCTGGCGGCACTACCTGTTTCGGATTTCGGAACCTCAAGCGCCAATCTGCGCTGGGTGCTGTCGTGCTCGCCAGAGCTGTTTGTGCGTAATGACCAAGGCCACTTGACCACCCGCCCGATGAAAGGCACCGCGCCACGGGCTGCCACGGCGCCGGCCGATGCGCAGATGAGCTACTGGCTGGGCACCGACCCGAAGAACCGGGCCGAGAACGTGATGATTGTGGACCTGTTGCGTAACGACTTGGGGCGCATATCCACCACGGGCTCGGTGCGGGTACCGCGTCTGTTCTCAGTGGAAACATACGCCACCGTGCACCAGATGACCTCCACCGTGGAGTCCGAGTTGCGCGCCGATCTGCGGTTCCCCGACGTTCTGCGTGCGCTGTTTCCCTGCGGCTCGATCACAGGCACTCCCAAGATCCACACCATGAACTGCATCGCCGCGCTCGAGTCCACTCCACGTGGCCTGTACTGCGGAGCGATCGGCTGGGTCAACGCCCCCGCGGCCGGAGCGCACTGCGGAGACTTTTGTCTCTCGGTTGCAATCAGAACGCTGACGCTGGGCAATCTCGACCACGCCACCCGCCCCGCCACCTTGGGCGTAGGCGGCGGCATTGTGCTGGACTCTGAGCAGCACAGCGAGTTCGATGAGACCCGAGTGAAAGCGCGCTTTCTGACCCAAGTCGATCCAGGCTTCACGCTTTTCGAGACGGTGCTGGTGCGCAAAGGCAAACCATGCAAGTTGGCATTGCACCAAGCCCGTATCGCCGCCAGCGCACGTGCCCTGGGCTTTCGATTGGACCCAGCGCAGTTCGCGCATCAGCTGATCCAATATGCCGGCCTGCTATGCGCAAACACCGACCACCGGGTTCGGGTCGATCTGTCGCACGACGGCAGCATGCGCATCGCCCACGCAGCGCTCGATCCCCTGCCCAATGTGCCGGTGCGGCTGGTGTGGGCCGACCACCCGGTTGATCCAACCGAGGTCGCCTTGTTACAGCACAAGACCTCTTTGCGCGGCAGCTATGACCGCGCCATGGCGGCTGCAATGGCGAAAGGTGCGTTTGATGCAGTGTTTGTGAACTCTGCCGGGCAGGTTACCGAAGGCGCGCGCAGCAATCTGCTGGTGCGTATCGATGGGCGCTGGTGTACACCGGCACTGGCCTGTGGCGTGCTGCCGGGCGTGATGCGCCAACGGGTGCTGCATCGGTTTTCGTCGGTTGCGCAGACGGTTCTGGGTGTCGATGACGTGGCGCGGGCGGAGCAGCTAGTGGTTTGCAACTCGCTGCGCGGATTGTTGACGGCGCATCCGCTGGGGCTACCCTAACCCCAACTGCGTTCACTCTCCCAAGCGTGAGGATCTGGCCGATCGCTCTTGCACAAATGCAAAAGCAAATGTCAGCACCTTTTGCATCGAGTCTTCGATCACCTGACGCTCCTGCTCTGTTAGGTAGAACATCATGTCCACATCGTGGCGCACGTAGCGCACCGGCAGGCGGTTGAGCGCCAAACAGGCCACATCGGCCAACATGTCAGCACTGAACGCGTGGTACACCGGCGCCTGCGACCAGCGTGCAACCTCCTCGAACACAAGCCGTTCGTAGTAGTTGTGAACTTGGTCAAAGTTGTATTCCATGAAGTTCTCCGCAGCGTGCTTTGTAGGGGTGATCCACCTTATCACCGGACCGTGCACCTGACAAGGCGAAAACCCGAGTTGGCTCACACCCAACACACACCTTGGTCGCCCTGCGGGTCAGCTCCAATTGCGCACCACGATACGCCCTAAGCGCTGCGGCATAATTCCCGCGCCAGCCTTCCAATGAACGCTGGTCCTGACCGTTGCCGTGCAATCCGCACAGCACCCTTCCAAGCCACTCCAATTTCACACAAAAAATGCACACCACTGCCAGCGGACTCCAATACGAAGACACCACTGAGGGCAGCGGCCCGGTTGCGGCGCCTGGCCACGACGTGACGGTGCACTACACCGGTTGGCTTTACAACCAAGGCCTGCAAGGCGCCAAGTTCGACTCCAGCAAAGACCGCAACGACCCCTTTGTATTCAGTTTAGGCGCGGGCATGGTGATCCGCGGCTGGGACGAGGGCGTGGCAGGTATGAAAGTGGGGGGCACACGTACCTTGCTCATCCCTGCCGACCTAGGCTACGGCGCCCGTGGCGCCGGTGGCGTGATCCCACCCAACGCCACTCTCAAATTTGAGGTTGAACTGCTGGGCTTGTCCGACTAAGCCAGACGATATGGCGTCTGCTACCTCCCCGGCGGATGCCCTCTTGAATTCGGGCGCATGGACCCCAGATGTGCCCAACCGATCAACAGCCATCGCAGCGTATGACCGAACCCACCCCCCAGCAACAATCTGAAGCCACCGCATCTATCGCTCCCAGTGCGCAGGATCTCGCCGCCGCCATGGCCATGCACGAAGCAGACACCCTCGCCAAAGTACAGGCCGAGTTGGCCAACCTACAAGCCAAAAGTGCCGAGCTCGCCGATCAATACCTGAGGGCCAAAGCAGACGTCGAAAACGCACGCCGCCGTGCCGAAGACGAGATTTCCAAAGCCCGCAAGTTCGCACTCGAAAGCTTTGCTGAAAGTCTGCTGCCCGTAGCAGACAGCTTGGAAGCCGGGCTGGTCGTGAAGGACGCCACGGCTGAGCAAATTCGCGAGGGCGCGCAGGCCACGCTGCGCCAACTGATCGCAGCGCTGGAGCGCAACAAAGTCGTCGCGATTGCGCCTGCCCCGGGAACCAGGTTTGACCCGCGGCTGCACCAAGCTATCAGCGTTGTGCCATCCGAGCTGGAGGCCAACACGGTGGTGGGTGTGCTCCAAAAAGGCTATTCCATCGCCGAGCGCACCTTGCGACCCGCCTTGGTCACGGTGTCAGCGCCCAAATAGCGGCTCGCACCGTCGCTTGCGGGTGCGGGCGCTGCGGATTTCAGGGACAAATACAACTTGAAACCCGCAAATTCGCCCGCACATCCCTTTCATCTGAATTCAATAAATGCAGGAGTACCCCATGGGAAGAATCATCGGAATTGACCTCGGCACCACCAACAGCTGCGTGGCCATCATGGAAGGGAACACCCCCAAAGTGATCGAAAACGCCGAGGGCGCGCGCACCACGCCGTCCATCATCGCCTACCAAGAAGACGGCGAGGTGCTGGTCGGCGCCTCTGCCAAACGCCAGTCGGTGACCAACCCCAAGAACACCTTGTATGCCGTCAAGCGTCTCATCGGACGCAAATTTTCCGAGAAGGAAGTGCAGAAAGACATCGACCTGATGCCTTACACCATCGCCGCCGCCGACAACGGCGACGCCTGGGTGGAGGTGCGCGGCAACCGCATGGCCCCCCAGCAGGTGAGCGCCGATGTGCTGCGCAAGATGAAAAAGACCGCCGAGGATTACTTGGGTGAAGCCGTCACTGAAGCAGTCATCACCGTTCCAGCGTACTTCAACGACGCGCAACGCCAGGCCACCAAAGACGCTGGTCGCATCGCTGGCCTGGATGTCAAACGCATCATCAACGAACCCACTGCGGCAGCGCTGGCCTTCGGCTTGGACAAGAGTGAAAAAGGCGACCGCAAGATCGCGGTGTATGACCTGGGCGGCGGCACTTTTGACGTGTCTATCATTGAAATCGCTGATGTAGACGGTGAGAAGCAGTTCGAAGTGTTGTCGACCAACGGCGACACGTTCTTGGGCGGCGAAGATTTCGACCAACGCATCATCGACTTCATCATTGCTGAGTTCAAGAAAGAGCAAGGCGTGGACCTGGGTAAGGACGTTCTGGCATTGCAGCGCCTCAAAGAAGCGGCTGAGAAGGCCAAAATAGAGCTGTCCAGCAGCTCGCAAACCGATGTGAACCTGCCCTACATCACTGCCGATGCGACCGGACCGAAGCACCTCAACATCAAGCTCACCCGCGCCAAGCTCGAGAGCCTGGTCGAAGAGCTAATCGAACGCACTATCGCGCCCTGCCGCACCGCCATCAAGGACGCAGGCGTTTCGGTGGCCGATATCCACGACGTGATTCTGGTCGGTGGCATGACGCGCATGCCCAAGGTGCAAGAAAAGGTCAAGGAACTCTTTGGTCGCGAACCGCGCAAAGATGTGAACCCCGATGAAGCGGTGGCAGTGGGCGCAGCTATCCAAGGCCAGGTGCTGTCGGGCGACCGCAAGGACGTGCTGCTGCTGGATGTGACGCCGCTGTCACTGGGCATCGAAACGCTTGGTGGCGTGATGACCAAGATGATCACGAAAAACACCACGATTCCGACTAAGTTCGCGCAGACCTTCTCTACCGCCGAAGACAACCAGCCCGCCGTGACCATCAAGGTGTTCCAGGGCGAGCGCGAAATCGCTAGCGCCAACAAAATGCTGGGCGAGTTCAACCTCGAAGGCATCCCGCCGTCCGCGCGCGGCACGCCGCAAATCGAAGTGTCGTTTGACATCGACGCCAACGGCATCTTGCATGTGGGCGCCAAGGACAAGGGAACCGGCAAGGAAAACAAGATCACCATCAAAGCCAACTCTGGGCTGTCTGAGGCCGAGATCCAGCAAATGGTGAAAGATGCCGAACTCAATGCCGCAGACGACAAGAAGAAGCTCGAACTGGTTCAGGCCAAAAACGAAGCGGACGCCAACGTACACAGCGTGCGAAAGAGCCTGACCGAGTACGGTGACAAGCTCGACGCTGGCGAAAAGGAAAAGATCGAGGCCGCCATCAAAGACTTGGAAGACGCCCTCAAGAGCGAGGACAAAACTTCTATTCAAGAAAAAAGTTCTGCGCTCATGGCCGCCAGCCAAAAGTTGGGTGAAAAAATGTACGCCGACATGCAGGCCAAGCAAGACGCAGAGGCTGGCACGCAAGATGCTGGCCCCGAGCAGGCGTCGCAGTCGTCCAAGCCCAACGATGACAACGTTGTGGACGCGGAAGTCAAGGAAGTCAAAAAAGGCTGATTTGCCTCCTGGCGAGGCCCGCCAAAGCGCGCCGCGTTGAACACCTTGGGTGGCTCAACGCGGCTTTTGTGTTGTAGATGGGCGCAAGAAAAACATGGCGAAACGAGACTATTACGAGATTCTGGGCGTCGCCAAAAACGCCTCGGAAGAAGACATCAAAAAGGCCTACCGCAAGCTGGCCATGAAGCACCACCCGGACCGCAACCAGGGCGACGCGTCCAAGGTGGCGGAGGAGCGCTTCAAGGAGGCAAAAGAAGCCTATGAGATGCTATCGGATGCCCAAAAGCGCGCCGCCTACGACCAGTACGGCCATGCGGGCGTGGACCCCAACCGGGGAGCTGGCGGTGGCGCTGAAGGCTACGGTGGTTTTGCCGAGGCCTTTGGTGACATCTTTGGCGACATGTTTGGGCAGCAGCGAGGACGCGCCGGTGGCCGCCAGGTCTACCGCGGTAGCGATCTCAGCTACGCCATGGAAATCACCCTGGAAGAGGCTGCGCGCGGCAAAGACGCCCAAATTCGCATCCCCAGCTGGGACCACTGTGAGGTGTGCAAAGGCACCGGCGCCAAGCCCGGCACCCAGGTCAAAACCTGCGGCACCTGCAGTGGCTCAGGTTCGGTCCAAATGCGCCAGGGCTTTTTCAGCGTGCAGCAAACTTGCCCCACCTGCCGCGGCGTGGGCAAAGTCATTCCAGAGCCTTGCATCGCCTGCCAAGGCCAGGGCCGGGTCAAACGCCAGAAAACACTCGAGGTGAAAATCCCCGCTGGCATTGACGGCGGCATGCGCATCCGCAGCGCGGGCAACGGCGAGCCAGGCACCAACGGCGGCCCGCCCGGTGACCTGTACATCGAAATCCGGCTCAAGAAGCACGACATCTTCGAGCGCGATGGCGACGACATCCATTGCTCTGTGCCCATCAGCATGATCACCGCGACCTTGGGCGGTGAAATCGATGTGCCTACCCTGGCTGGTAAAGCAGCCATCGACATTCCGGAAGGCACCCAAACCGGCAAACAATTCCGCCTGCGCGGCAAAGGCATCAAGGGTGTGCGTGCGAGCTACCCCGGGGATCTGTATTGCCACATCGTGGTGGAAACACCGGTCAAACTTAGCGAACACCAGCGCAAGCTGCTGCGAGAGCTCGACGAGTCCTTCAAGCGCGGCGGAAGCAAACATTCGCCCACGGGTGACAGTTGGACCGACCGGCTTCGGAGCTTTTTTAGCTAGGCGGCAAAGGGTTGTTGGCGCGCAATCCAAGCGGTGGCAGACCGACAACCCTTGACAGGACACCCACCATGGATGCGTTCCTGACCGCAGCGTTCTACAAGTTTGTCGACCTGCCCCACTGTCAGGAACTGCGTGCACCGGTGCTCGCAACCTGTGAAGCCCGGGCCGTCAAGGGCTTGGTGCTGCTGGCACCAGAAGGCATCAACGGCACGATCGCAGGCCGTCCAGACGACGTGCATGCGGTGCTCGCGCGCCTGCGCGACCACCCACCTTTGGCCGACCTGCAGCACAAAGAGTCGTTTTCCGAACGGGCGCCCTTCCACCGCATGAAGGTGCGACTCAAAAAGGAGATCGTGACCATGCAGGTACCCGGCATCAGCCCCAGCCGCATGGCCGGTACCTATGTGAAACCCGAGGCCTGGAACGCACTGATCTCGGACCCCGATGTGGTGGTGATCGACACCCGCAATCACTACGAGGTCGAGCTTGGCACCTTTGCAGGCGCCATCAATCCCCAGATCAACACCTTTTCTGACCTTCCAGCCTGGATCGCGCGTTGGCAAGCGCAGCGGCGCAGCACCGCTGCCGATCCGCCATCCCAGCCCAAAGTGGCGATGTTTTGCACCGGCGGCATCCGCTGCGAGAAGTCCACCGCCTACCTGCGCAGCCTGGGCTACGAGTCGGTGTACCACTTGGAGGGCGGCATTCTGAAATACCTGGAGCAGGTTCCGGCGGAGCAAAGCCTGTGGCAAGGCGCGTGCTTCGTGTTTGACGAGCGGGTGTCTGTAAAACACGGCCTGGTGCCCGGCCCGCACCAGCTGTGCCGGGCCTGCCGCCAACCCTTGCCAGAGGGTGCGCAAAGCTCGCCCTACTTTGAGGTTGGCGTCAGCTGCCCGCGCTGTTACGCCACGACCAGCGACGCGCAGAAAAACGGCGCACGCGAGCGACAACGGCAATGGGAACTTGGCAAAGCGCGCTAGAGGATGCGCGCCTTGGCGGCAGCGAACTCGCGCTTGAGTTGGGCGATGTAGTCGGCGGCCGGTTGCACTTTGCTTACCGCGCCAATGCCCTGGCCGCAGCCCCAGATGTCTTTCCAAGCCTTGGTCTTGTCACCCGCAAAGTTCATCGCACTGGGGTCGCTCACTGGCAGGTTGTCCGGGTCCATACCGACATTGCGGATGCTCGGCGCGAGGTAGTTGCCGTGCACGCCGGTGAACAGGTTGCTGTAGACGATATCGTCGGAGTCGCTGGCAACAATGCACTCCTTGTAAGCCGGTGCAGCGCGGGCCTCGTCGGTGGCAATAAAGGCTGAACCGATGTACGCAAAGTCCGCGCCCATGGCCAGCGCCGCCAGCACCGCATCACCGGTGGCAATGGAGCCGCTCAAGGCCAGAGGGCCATCAAACCACTGGCGAATTTCCTGCACCAAAGCAAATGGGCTCTTCACACCGGCATGGCCGCCGGCACCTGCGGCCACTGCGATCAGGCCATCGGCGCCCTTTTCGATGGCTTTATGCGCATGCTTGTTGTTGATGATGTCATGCAGGACCACGCCGCCGTAGCTGTGGGCGGCGGCATTGATGTCTTCGCGCGCGCCCAGCGAGGTGATGATGATGGGCACCTTGTACTTCACGCACAGCTCCATATCGTGCTGCAAGCGCTCGTTGCTTTTGTGCACGATCTGGTTAACCGCAAACGGCGCCGCGGGCGATTCGGGATGGGCCGCATCGTGGGCGGCCAAGGCCTCGGTGATTTCAATCAACCACTCCTCCAACTGCTCGGCCGGGCGCGCATTGAGCGCGGGCATGGAGCCCACCACGCCGGCAACGCACTGGGCGATCACGAGCTTGGGGTTGCTGATGATGAACAGCGGCGAGCCGATCACCGGGAACGGCAGGTTGGCCAATGCGGCGGGAAGTTTCGACATGCGGGCTCCAGGGTTGGTAGAAATCAGTGCGGCCAGCCAGGGCCTCAAAACGCGTCAAGCGCCAAGGCCGTGACGCTGTCCGCACCTTCAACGATGCTGTCACGCAGACCGGGCACCTTGCTCAAAATGTGGTCGGCGTAAAAGCGCGCCGTCTCCACTTTGGCCTGCATGAAGGCGGCGTCCTGCCCCGCTTCGCGCTGGGTCTGGGCGGCGAGCAAACCACGCGCCATCTGCCAGCCCGCCACCAGGTTGCCCGAGAGCATAAGGTAGGGCACGCTGCCGGCAAACACCGCGTTCGGGCTGGCTTTGGTATTTCCGGCGACAAAGCCGACAACGTCCAAAAAGGCCTCACGCGCAGCCTTGAGGCGACGCAGCAGGGCCAGCGCGTGCGGTGTGCCACTTGCGGCCAGGGCAGCTTCGGTCGCCTCGATCTGAGAAGCGATACCGCGCGCGGTCTGGCCACCGTCGCGGGCGGTTTTGCGACCCACCAAATCGTTGGCCTGGATGGCGGTGGTGCCTTCGTAAATGGTCAAAATTTTGGCGTCGCGGTAGTACTGCGCCACACCGGTTTCTTCGATAAAGCCCATGCCGCCGTGCACCTGCACCGCCAAGGAGGTGACCTCCAGGCTCATCTCGGTGCTAAAGCCTTTGACCAGCGGCACCATGAACTCGTAGAACGATTGGTTGACCTTGCGCACCTCGGCATCCGGGTGGTGGTGCGCGGCGTCGAACGCGCTGGCGGCGGCGCTGGCCATCGCGCGGCAGCCCTCGGTGTAGGCGCGCATGGTCATCAGCATGCGGCGCACATCGGGGTGGTAAATGATGGGTGCGCTGCCTGCTACCGAACCATCCACCGGGCGGCTTTGCACGCGGTCTTTGGCGAACTGCACTGCCTTTTGGTAGGCGCGTTCGGCAATCGCAATGCCCTGCACGCCCACGGCATAGCGGGCCGCGTTCATCATGATGAACATGTACTCCAGGCCCCGATTCTCCTGGCCCACCAGATAACCTATGGCGCCCGCGCCCTGCTGGTCGGCAACGCTGCCAGCCAAAGCATCGCCGTACTGCAACACCGCGGTCGGGCTGGCCTTGATGCCCATCTTGTGTTCAATACTCACGCACTGCACATCGTTGCGCGCGCCCACAGAGCCATCGGCCTGAACCAAAAACTTGGGCACCACAAACAGTGAAATTCCTTTGACACCCTCGGGCGCGCCCTGGACCCGCGCCAGCACCAGATGGACGATGTTCTCGGCCATGTCGTGCTCGCCCCAGGTGATGTAAATCTTGGTGCCAAACACCTTGTACGTGCCATCGGCCTGCGGCTCAGCGCGGGTGCGCACCAGAGCCAGGTCGCTGCCGGCCTGGGGTTCGGTGAGGTTCATTGTGCCGGTCCATTGCCCGCTCACCAGTTTTTCCAGATACACCGATTTGAGTGCGTCCGACCCGGCAGTCAACAAGGCTTCAATGGCCCCATCGCTGAGCAAGGGGCACAAAGCAAAACTGAGGTTGGCGCTGTTGACCATTTCGATGCACGCCGCGCCAATCGTCTTGGGCAAACCTTGTCCGCCAAAATCTGCCGGGTGCTGCAAACCCTGCCAGCCCCCATCCACAAACTGCTTAAACGCTTGCTTGAAACCGGGGGTGGCGGTGACTACACCGTCTTTCCAGCTGGAGGGGTTTTTGTCGCCTTCCCAATTCAGCGGCGACAAGACGTCTTGGTTGAATTTGGCGCATTCTTCCAGCACGGCTTGGGCTGTATCCAACCCTGCATCTTCAAACCCGGGAATCTGCGCGATCTGGTCCAACTGCGCGATGTGCGCCATGTTGAACAGCATGTCTTTGACGGGTGCGGTGTAGCTCATGGGTGTCTCCTGTCTGCTTGAAAAAAAGGGCACCGTTGCGGATGCGCTTCTTGAAGATGGTCTAGGCTTACAACGCCGCCACCAAAGCCGGCACCGCGGTAAACAAGTCCGCCTCCAGCCCGTAGTCGGCCACGCTGAAGATCGGGGCCTCGCCATCCTTGTTGATGGCCACAATCACCTTGCTGTCTTTCATGCCCGCCAGGTGCTGGATCGCACCGCTGATGCCGCAAGCCACGTACAGCTGGGGCGCCACGATCTTGCCGGTCTGGCCCACCTGCCAGTCGTTGGGCGCGTAGCCCGCATCCACCGCAGCGCGGCTCGCACCCATGGCCGCACCGAGCTTGTCGGCCAGCGGCGTCATCACCTCCATGAACTTCTCGTTGGAGCCCAGTGCGCGCCCGCCCGAGACGATGATCTTGGCCGCAGTGAGTTCGGGGCGGTCCATCTTGGCGATCTCGCTGCGCACAAACTGCACGCTGCTGGCAGCCGCTGCGGCCGCTTGCACCTCGACGGTGGCACTGCCACCGCTGGCGGCTGCCGGGTCAAAGCCGGTGGTGCGCACGGTGAGCACCTTGGTGGCGTCGCTGGCTTGTACCGTGGCGATGGCGTTGCCCGCATAGATGGGGCGCTCAAAGGTGTCGGGGCTGACCACTTTGGTGATGTCCGAGACTTGGCCCACATCGAGCTTGGCGGCCACGCGTGGTGCGATGTTCTTGCCCGAAGCGGTGGCAGCAAAGACGATGTGGCTGTAGTTGCCAGCCAAGGCCAGCACCTGGGCTGCGACGTTCTCGGCCAGGCCGTGCGCCAAGCCGGCGTCGTCGATGTGGATGACTTTGGCCACACCAGCGATCTGCGCGCCCTGGGCGGCAGCGCCTTGGGCCTGGTGGCCTGCTACCAGCAGGTGCACGTCCCCACCGCACTGCAGGGCAGCGGTCACGGTGTTGAGGGTGGCGCCTTTGAGGGTGGCGTTGTCGTGTTCGGCGATGACGAGGGATGCCATTTAGATCACCTTTGCTTCGTTCTTGAGTTTGTCTACCAAAGCGGCCACATCGGCCACCTTGATACCGGCGCTGCGCTGGGGCGGCTCAGAGACTTTGAGGGTTTTGATGCGCGGGGCGACGTCTACACCCAAATCTTCGGGCTTGACGGTGTCGAGCTGCTTCTTCTTGGCCTTCATGATGTTGGGCAGGGTCACATACCGGGGCTCGTTCAAGCGCAAATCGGTGGTGATGATGGCGGGCAGGCTCAAGCTCAGGGTTTCGGAGCCGCCATCGACTTCGCGGGTGGCCAGGAGTTTTCCGTCAGCCACTTCGACTTTGCTGGCAAAGGTGGCCTGGGGCCAGTCGCCCAGGGCGGCGAGCATTTGGCCGGTTTGGTTGCAGTCGTCGTCGATGGCTTGCTTGCCCAGGATGACCAGGCCGGGTTGTTCTTTGGCGACCAGGGCCTGGAGGAGCTTGGCCACGGCCAGGGGTTGGAGTTCTTCAGAACTCTCGACCAAGATGGCGCGGTCGGCGCCGATGGCCAGCGCAGTGCGCAAGGTTTCGGCGCAGGCTGCGGGGCCGCAGGAGATGGCAACGATTTCGGTGACCACGCCTTTTTCTTTGAGGCGCACCGCCTCTTCCACCGCGATTTCGTCAAAGGGGTTCATGCTCATCTTGACGTTGGCGGTGTCGACGCCGCTGCCATCGGACTTGACTCGCACTTTGACGTTGTAGTCAACCACGCGTTTGACGCTGACCAGGACTTTCATGAATACCGCTCCAGACGTTAAAAAGGGACACTGAATTGACGTTTACGTCAATCGACTGATTCTAGAGGTCGCTGTCGGTCTGCAACTCGGCGCCCAGCGCGCACAAGGCCCAAACCAGAAAAAAGAACGACCGTGCTTTTTATTATAGCGAGCGGTCTGCAGCCACCGAGCAGGCCCGGCACCGGGCATAGACTCGCGCACGCTCAGCGCTGGTGCACCACCCGCTGCGGATACGGGATGGTGACGCCGTGGGCGCGCAAGGCCGCAAGAACTGCGACGTTGATGTCGGAACGCAAATTCCCCTGACCGGCTTGCGGGTCGTTAATCCAGTAGCCCACCGTGAACTCCAGGCCATCGGTGCCGAAGTTCGACAGCTGCACCACCGGGCCCGGATCGCGCAGCACCCGGGCCTGGGCCAAGGCGGCTTGCAGCAGCAATTCAGATACCTGTGCCACATCGCTTTCATAACCCACTGACACAGAGGTGCTTTGATACACCTTGGTGTCGGCTAACGAGAGGTTCTCCACCCGGCTCGTGATCAGCATCTCATTGGGAACAATCGACTCGCGTCCGGTGAGGGAGCGCACAACCGTGTAGCGTGCATTGATCTCGGTGATCACGCCCTCAAACTGATCCACCCGCACGTTGTCGCCGATACGCATACTTCGCTCGGCAAGGATCACAAAGCCGCTGACGTAGTTGGCGGCGAGCTTTTGCAAACCAAAGCCAATGCCAACACCGATGGCGCCGCCTAGCACCGACAGCGCTGTGAGGTCAATGCCCACCACCGAGAGCGCAACCAAAAGCCCGACAAACATGAGCAGGGCACGCGTGGCGTTGCTCACCGCTTTGCGCAAGGAGAGCTCGCCGCCGCTGGCATTGCGCAGCAGGCGTGTCTCAATGCCCGCGGACAGCCACAAGGTTGCGATCAGGACCACACTGGCTGTGAGCAAGCCCTCCAGCATGCTGCGAACGGACAAGGAGGAGTCGCCCACCTTCCAGCTGATTTGGTCGAGCTCATTGAGCGCTATTGGCAGCAGGCCGGTCACCCACAGCACCATCGTTAGCCAGGCCGCCCAAGAGATGGTCTGCTCCAACAAACGCACCCAGGGTTTGTCTGAAAACGCCGCCTGCAACACCTTGACACCCAAGCGAATCGCCAACAACGAGAGCAACACGGGAATTGCGACTTTTAGCAGCGCCACCGAGACAAAATGCCCCAACACATGGCGCACGAAAAAGGCGAGCAAAAGCCACAACAAGGGGAACAACACGCCATCTACGTTGTTGCGACCCAACCAAATCGAACGCGGATCCATTGCGCCCAACGCCCGGCGCAGCCCTGCAACAGCACCCCAAGCAAGCAAGGCGGCTAAACCCAATAACAGCAACTCGAGCAGCACAGTGGGCTGCGAGAACGCGGCCAACCAACCTTCGAAATCGTCGATCGGCTGCGGTGCCGGAACCTTCTGAACCAGTGCCATAAAAAATCAAATATCTGCCAACACACGAATGTGGGCTTCGACACTGCGTGCCAGCGCGCCCAGGTGGTACCCACCCTCCAAGCAAGACACCAGGCGCCCCTTGCTGTGCCGATGGGCGACCTCTTTGAGACGTTGGGTAATCCACGCGTAATCCGCTTCGACCAAACCCAGTTGCCCTAGGTCGTCCTCGCGATGGGCATCGAAACCGGCACTGACAAAAACCATTTCTGGCGCAAAGTCGTCCAGTCTGGGGAGCCACTGCGCATTGACAAGCGCACGCACCGCGTCGCCCCGGGTGTAGGCGGGCACCGGTACATTGAGCACGTTCGCTGCCGATGACTCTGCACCCTCGTACGGATAGAGCGGGTGCTGAAAAAAGCCCACCATCAAAATGCGCGAATCACCAGCGACGATGTCTTCGGTACCGTTGCCATGGTGCACATCAAAGTCCACGATGGCCACGCGCTGCAGGCCATGGCGTTCTAACGCGTAGCGGGCAGCGACGGCTACGTTGTTAAAGAAGCAAAAACCCATGGCCCGGTCCCGGCACGCATGGTGACCCGGGGGGCGCACCGCACAAAAGGCGTTCTCCATCTCACCGGCGATCACCGCGTCGGTTGCTGCAATGGCGGCACCAGCGGAACGTAGGGCGGCGTCCCAAGTGAATGCATTGATTGAGGTATCCGGATCGATTTGCGAATGGGTAGGCCCGCCAGCCATTGCGTCCTCGCGAAGCTGGTCGGTCAAGCCCCGCAGTGCTGCAATGTGCATGCGCCCATGTGCGAGCTCCAAATCTGCGATAGGCGCTGGCGGAGCCTCGCGTCGGTCCAGGAAATCACCCACGCCGCTCACCAGCAAACGATCTTCGATGGCGTCAAGCCGCTGAGGGCACTCCGGGTGCCCTTGCCCCATCTCGTGTTTGCGGCACGCGGGGTGGTAGAAGTAGCCGGTCTTGTTCACAGTTTCGATTGGTGGCGATGGATTTTCGGGTAAGGTCATGCAATGGACGCTCCACTTACGCTAAAGAAAATACGCGATCAGCTTAACACGGTGATTGTTGGCAAACAGGCGCAGATTCAGGGCTGCATGGTCTGTTTACTTGCCGGTGGACACCTTCTTATTGAGGATGTTCCGGGTGTAGGCAAAACCACCTTGGCGCATGCCTTGGCACGCACCTTTGGATTGCAGTTTTCGCGGGTGCAATTCACATCGGACCTGTTGCCCAGCGACTTGTCGGGTGTGTCGGTATACGAGCGCGCCAAAGAGGCATTTGTTTTCCATCCTGGGCCGATTTTTTCCCAGGTGCTGCTGGCCGACGAGATCAACCGCGCCAGCCCCAAAACCCAAAGCGCGCTGCTCGAAGCTATGGAAGAAAGGCAAGTCAGCACGGAGGGGCAAACCCGACTGCTCCCCAGCCCGTTCTTTGTCATCGCCACCCAAAATCCGCTGGACCAGGTCGGCACACACCCGCTGCCGGAGTCCCAGCTTGACCGCTTCTTGATGCGCATATCACTGGGCTACCCCGAGCGTCGCGCAGAGCGCGAGCTGCTGGCGGGCCTGGACCGCCGCCACATGGTCGAGCGTCTACCCAATCTGCTCGACCAAAGCGCGCTGGCACAACTGCAGGCCCTGGTGGCGCAGGTGCACGTCGCGGAGCCCTTCTTGGACTACCTACAAGACCTGGTGGCTGCCACCCGCAATGGGCAATGGTTCGTGCAGGGCTTGAGCCCGCGCGCCGGCATTGCCTTGTTGCGTGCCGCCAAGGCGCAGGCTTTGCTGTGTGGGCGCGACTACGTCGCCCCCGACGACGTACTGGCCATCGCGCCGCAAACGATGGGCCACCGCCTCATCCCCACCGTGGATGCTGGGCTGGGTGCGCTGGCGCAAGTTCAGGCCATGCTGCGCGCGGTGCCGCTTCCCTAGCCGCGACGCTCACCCCACTGCATGCCCTGCAGCACATCCAGATAAGCGCATTTGCCACCGCCCACTCGCACTTGATTGCACATGAGTTTGCGCGCCCAACTGCACACCCGCTAGAACGCCCACCTCGTCATGGACGCCCAGGTTCACGTGCCGCTTTTCAGAGACCTGCTGACGTCAGGGGTCCGAGGCCGCATGCGGCGCTTTTTATTGCGCCGCATCGCGCCGCGCGACACTGTCACGCTCACACAGCGCAATGTTTACATCGTTCCCAGCGGCCCGGGCTGGGCGTTGGGATTGACGTTGCTGGTTTTGCTGGTTGCTAGCATCAACTACCAGCTCAACCTAGGCTACCTGTTGACGTTCCTGCTGGCAGGCAGCGCCTTGGTAGGCATGCACTTAGGCCATTCCAACCTGCGTGGGCTGCGCTTGAACCTGCTTGCACCGCCGGCCACGTATGCCGGACGCTCCGTCACATTGCAGGTCCAGTTGATCAGCCAAGGCAAACGAATGCGCTACGGCGTGGGCGCTGCCGTATGGGGCACGACGCACTGGAGCTGGAACGATGTGCCGGCACAGGGCTCGGCCACCGCGCAGATCAGCTTTCGCACCGAACGGCGTGGCCTGCAGGCGCTGCCGCCGCTGTGTATCGAAACCCGGTTCCCGCTGGGTACGTTTCGAGTGTGGACGGTGTGGCGACCCGCCGCCCAGGTGCTGGTCTATCCGGAGCCGGAGCCGCATGCCCCTGCGCTGCCGCTGGACAAAGCAAAGGACACCCCCACAGCGCGCAGCCCCCTGCAACAGGATGGAGATTTCGACGGCGTACGCGCCTACCGCCGCGGCGATCCACCCAAGACCATTCTTTGGAAAAAGGCTGCCAAGTCAGACACGCTGGTGAGCAGGGACCGTGAACCACTGCACGGTGGGATTTTGTGGCTGGACATGGCGCACACCGGTAGCTTTGCCGGACTGCCGGGTGGCCTTGAGCAGCGCCTGGCCAGACTGTGTGCGTGGACATTGGCGGCGCATGCCCAGCAACGCAACTTCGGGTTGCGGCTGGGCCTCCAAGAAGTTGCACCGGGCAGCGGCGAAGAGCACCTGAGGACCTGTCTGAGGACGCTGGCGCTCTACCCCAAGGGAACCAGGGGCAAGTGAATGCAGCGCCTCCACAATCTGCCACGGGAAGCCCGCGACACCTTGTTTCTGCTTGCGGTCATCGCCTGGGTCATCGCGCCGCACGCCGGCCATTTGCCCATGTGGTGCAGCACGCTGGCCGCGCTGATTCTGTTGTGGCGCGGCATGATCGCGTGGCAGGGCCAGCCCCTGCCCTCGCGCTGGTGGTTGCTGTGCCTGCTGGTTGGCACCGCCGCAGCCACTTACGTCAGCCACCGCACCCTTTTGGGCCGCGATGCTGGAACCACCTTTGTGGTGGTGCTGCTGGCGCTCAAAACCCTGGAGCTGCGCGCGCAGCGCGACGCCTTTGTGGTGTTTTTTTTGGGCTTCTTCACCCTGCTCTCGAACTTCTTTTATTCGCAGAGCTTGCCGATCGCAGTGAGCATGGTGGTCGGCCTGCTTGGGCTGTTGACGGCTCTGGTCAACAGCCACATGCCGGTGGGCAAACCACCCTTGCGGCAAGCTGCCAGCATGGCGGCGCGCATGACGCTACTAGGCGCACCCATCATGCTGGTGCTGTTCCTGCTTTTTCCGCGCATTGCGCCGCTGTGGGGCATGCCCGAAGACGCCATGCAGGGGCGCAGCGGCTTGTCAGGCAGCATGCAGGTGGGCAGTGTCGCCAGCTTGGCGCTCGACAGCAGCGTGGCCATGCGCATCCAGTTTGATGGTGCGCCACCACAGCGCAAAGACCTGTATTTTCGCGGGCCGGTGCTGTCGGACTTTGACGGACGCCAGTGGCGGCCCCTGCGTTCTGCGTTTGCCGCCTCCATGCAACCTGCAACCAACTTGCAGGCGCGCGGTGCTCCGGTGGACTATGAAGTCACACTGGAGGGCAACAACCGCCCCTGGTTGCTCACGCTGGACGCTACGCCACAAGCGCCTCAGTTGCGCGGACAAAGCGTGCGCATGTCGCCCGCCTTGCAGTGGAGTACTGAACAGCCCTTGGCCGGCGTGGTGCGTTACCGGGCAAGCAGCCATGTGGAGTTTCAGTACGGGCCCATGCAGGCGGTGACAGCGCTGCAAGACGAACTCACGCTCCCCCCGGGGTACAACCCGCGCACCCTGCAGCTGGCCGCCGACCTGCGGCGCGATCCGCGCTATACGCAGGCCACCGGCGCGGTGCTGGTGGAGGCGGTGCTGGCGCGGCTGCGCAGCGGCGGTTACCAGTACACCTTAGAGCCTGGTGTGTTTGGCGAACATACCGCTGACGAGTTTTGGTTTGACCGCAAACAGGGCTTTTGTGAGCACATCGCGTCGGCCTTCGTGGTCCTGATGCGCGCACTCGATGTGCCAGCGCGGGTGGTCACCGGCTACCAGGGCGGCGAGGTCAACCCCGTCGACGGACTATGGACCGTGCGCCAAAGCGATGCCCACGCCTGGGCCGAGGTGTGGATTGCCACACAGGGTTGGGTACGTGTAGACCCCACTGCCGCCGTCGCCCCCGGACGAACTGGCACTGCACAGCGCCTCGAGGCCAACCGGGGCGTGCTGGCAGAAGCACTCGTCAACGTGAACCCTGCGTTCGCGCTGAACCTGCGCAATCTGTGGGATGCGGCTAACAGCCGCTGGAACCAATGGGTGCTGAACTACACCCAGTCCCAGCAATTGCAGCTTCTGCGCCAGTTCGGGTTTGCGTCCCCCACCTGGGAAGACCTGGCGTACCTCTTGCTCTCGGTAATGGTGGCCAGCAGCCTGGCAGGTTTGGTGTGGGCACGGATGTCCCAACGTACCCAGGACCCGTGGTTGCGTTTGCTGCATGCGGCACACCAACGCATGCGCCAAGCTGGCTATCCGGTGCCAGCACAGCCCACGCCGCGCACACTCGCCGAGATCGTGCAAGGGGTGCATGCCACCCCAGCCACCAGCGGCGCGGCCGACCCGATCGCACTTCGCGTTGCAGCGGTAAGCGCCTGGTGCCTGCGCATGGAGGCAAGCCGATACGGTCCGGACGCTGCGCCCATGGCATCGCAAAACGGCACGGTCCAGCCCAGCGGCTCGGCTTTGGCCCGCTTGCGGCGAGAATTCAAGCAACTGGAGTGGCCACCCTACCCAGCACCCCGATGAAACCACCGCCATGCTGCTGAATCTCACTCTCACTTTCGTACTGCGTGCGAGCACATTGGTGCTGGCGGCCAGCCTGTACACCGCCTCGCTGGCAGCTAATGCAAAGGGTCAGCCCGCCGCCAAAAAGACATCGCAGACAGCTGCCCAAGGGCAAGCGCTTGGGCCGAGCTACGCAGATCGCGCAGACGCCATGGCCTTGGCCAACGAGATTGCACAGCGACGCGGCCTCGACAGCGCCTGGGTACAACACCATATCGGGCAAGCACGCTTCTCCGCCAGTGTGGTCCGAGCAATTGCCGCGCCTGCAGTGGGCACCCCCAAAAACTGGAACCTGTACCGAAGCCGGTTCATCGAACCCATCCGCATCCAAGCAGGCGTGCGCTTTTGGCAAGCCAACCGCGAAAGCCTGGAGCGTGCCGAAGCAGTCACTGGTGTTCCGCCTGCCATCGTGGTGGGTATTGTGGGAGTGGAGTCCATTTATGGGCGCCACACGGGCACCCACCGTGTGATGGACGCGCTCACTACCTTGGCGCTCGACTTTCCTACGGCCCACCCCAGAGCGGCTGCACGCACCGCGTTTTTCAAGGCCGAACTGGAAGCCTTTTTGGTACTGGCCCACCGCACCCAAACCGACCCCCAGGCGCTGCGCGGCAGCTACGCCGGCGCATTGGGTATGCCCCAATTCATGCCCTCGAGCTGGACCCAATATGCGATCGATTTCGACAGCGACGGCCGCGTCGACCTGTTCCACAGCCCCGCCGATGTGATCGGCTCGGTAGCCAATTACCTCAAAGCCTTCCATTGGCAAGCAGGCATGCCCACACACTACCCGGTGGAGTTTCACCCGCCCCAGTTGGACCTGCCGACACTGCTTGAGCCTGACATCCGCCCCACTTGGACACCCGCCGAGATGGTCGCCAAAGGCACAACCCCCTTGGGTGTGGGCCTGCAGCACGCTGGCAAGTTGGCCTTGATAGAACTACAGAATGGAGCGCAGGCACCCGACTATGTTGCGGGCACCGACAACTTTTACGCCATCACTCGCTACAACTGGAGCAGCTACTACGCCATGGCGGTGATTACTCTGGGTCAGGAAGTGGCGCAGGCCATGCAAAAATAGGTCGCTGTCATGCCACCGCTTGCCGACGCCCCGAACGCCACCACCTTGGACCAGTCCGACAAGAGCGCGACGCTCGAGTTGTACCGCGCGGCACTGGGCCCACTGAACACAGACTACTACTTGCGTGCCTTCGCAAGTTTTGATGCGGCGGGTCGCACCGGCCCCCGCTGGAACTGGGCGGCCGGTCTGTGCACGGTGAACTGGATGGTGCTGCGCCAGCTTTGGGGCGCTGCACTCGCCTACACGGGTGGCTTGGTTGCGCTGGTGCTGCTGGCGGTCGGCTTGGGGCAGCTTGTGCTCAAGCTGTCGATGGCGGAGCAACTTGGCCTACTGGCGGTGGTGGCGGCCATTGCAGTAGGTGTTCCCGGGCTCTACGGTAATGCTCTGCTATACCAGTATTGCTTTAGAAAGATTGGGCTGGCGTTGGAACGTCATGACCGTTTGGAGGACGCATGTGACATGCTGCGCCGCGAAGGCACTGCGCGCCGCCGATTGCTGTCAGTGATTGCTGGCAACCTGGTCTTGGTGGGTGCCTTGCTGGCGATCTATCTGGCCCTACCCCACAGCGCGGTCGAGGGGACGAACGCAAAACCCAGCACGGTGGAACCAACCAGCAGCGGCAATGCGAGCGCTGGTGCGGTGCGCGACTCCACCGTGCCACCCATCGCCGCCGCGGCGCAGCCATCACCAGAGCCGCCACCACCAACCACGCCATCCGAGCCGCCACCTGTTCCCGTAAAGCCATCTCCGTACGCAACACCACCACCGGCACCGATTACTTTGCCATCCACTGTGCCGCTCCAAAGTGACGCACCGGCAGCGCCGGCGTCGCAGCGCGCCGTGGTGCCAGAGACGCGCTACTTGGTCAATATAGGCTTATTTGCGGACGAGAAAAACGCGCGTCGGGCCGCCGATGTTCTACGCAAAGCCGGGCAACCAGTGCTGCGTGACAAGGTTCGTTCCAGCAAGGGCTTGCTCAACCGCGTTCGTGTCGGTCCGTTCAACTCGCAGGCGCAGGCCGACAAGGCAGCGCAAACCATTCGTTCGCTTGAACTCGACGCGGTGGTGGTGCCGCAGGTGTTGCCCTAGCGAGAGCAACTCCGGCTTAGGCGAGTGCCACGCTTTCAAAAAGTGGGTGCAGGGCGTCAACCCAGGACTCCACCTCCGCTTGGGTGACATTGATGAATTCCAGGCAGCTTGCGCCGTGTTGCTCCCACTCTTGCAAGGCAGGAACACCCTCGTGGCCCACCACCAAGTGCTCAGCGACCAAGGCAATAGCCACCAAAGTGCGCGCTTGCAATGGGAGTTGCCCATTGGCAAAGATCGTGAAGTCATGGTGCAGGCGCACCGCCATGGCGATGACTGGCGGTAAGCGCCAGGTCTTGGCTACGATGGCTCCAACGACCGCGTGGTCGGTGCGATGGGATGCGTTCTCCGTCTGGGTGAAGGATCGGTCTTGCCGCGCCATCGCCTCAGCCAGGGTTCCTGAGTAGCCCTTGAGGCCCTGCAAGAGAATCGGAATTCCGACGTGGCAAAACAAGCCGCAGGTGTGGGCCACATCGGCGTCTACGCCGTACAGCTGGCGGGCAATGAACCCCATGGCCAACGCGCGCCGCGTGGAAGTTTCCCAAAAATGCTCAATCAACGGCGAATTGGTGCGAATCGTGTTGCGCAGCAAAAAACCGGTGAGGATTTGCACGGTCCGCGAGACACCGAGCATGGCAACAGCTTCGCCCACGGTGGCAGCGCCGCGGGACCGCGCGTAGATCGGGCTGTTGGCGACCCGAATCAACGCGGCTGCCATGGCCACGTCGCTGTTCGCAATACGGGCGATCTCAACGGGGTTGGGGTCCTTTTGATCGAACTCCTTGCGCAACTCCAGCAGCAAATCCGGGCACGGCGGGATAACGATGTCCTTGACCGGGCCGTGGGTTCGTGCGAGCTCAAGCTCTTGGTCGATTTGTGCGACAGACATTGGGGCTCCTGTGGGGCCGCATTATCTCGGGATTTGCACCTTGTCCTGAGCTTAGCCGTCGTTAGAGACCAGAAACTCGCGACTAATGTGAGAACCTAGGTCATTGACCCGGTCGAGAAACTGGGTCAGGTAAGCATGGAGTCCGGTGGCCAGGATTTCATCGATACGACCGTACTTGAGTTCAGCGCGCAGCTTGCCGGCACGGCGCAGCGTTTCACCCTCAGGATTGCTGCTGACCAGCACGAGGTTGTTGACCACCTCGTTGAGGCTGGCATGCAGCGAGCGCGGCATGTCGGATTTGAGCATCAGCAGCTCGGCCACCCGCTCAGGGCGAATGACATCGCGGTACACCTTGCGGTACACCTCGAAGGCCGAGACGCTGCGCAGTATCGCGCTCCAGTGGTAGAAGTCATACTCTTGGTCGCGCTCGTTGGCCGCGCCATAGAAATCGCTCTGAACCGCGTGAAACTTCACATCCACCAAACGCGCGGTGTTGTCGGCACGTTCCAAAAAAGTACCCAAGCGCATGAAATGCAGCGCCTCGTCCATGAGCATGGTGCCCACCGTTACACCGCGCGATAGGTGAGAGCGAAACTTAACCCACTCAAAAAACTGCGACGGGTCGGCGGCAAACACATCGCTGTTGATCATGCGTTTGACCTCCAGCCAAGTCTGGTTCTGTGTCTCCCAAACCTCGGTAGTGAGAGCCCCGCGCACGGCACGCGCGTTCTCACGCGCGGCACCCAGGCACGACACGATAGACGAGGGGTTTTGCTCGTCCTTGACCATGAAGTTCATGACGTTACGGGCGGTCACTGCGCCATAGCGCTCGGTGTAGGCGCCAGTCAGCTCGCTGATAGAGAGCAGGCCCTGCCAGCCCACCTGGGCCACCGCGTCCGACTGTGGCAGCAGGGAGGTCTGATAGTTGACATCCAACATGCGTGCGGTGTTTTCAGCCCGCTCGGTGTAGCGGGACATCCAAAAGAGGTGGTCAGCGGTTCTTGACAGCATACGAAGTTCCTTGCGCCTGAGATTTATTGCTTTTGGGACTGCGAAGCGGATGAAGCAGAGGCAACCGCGGGCGACGCATCTGCCTCCAAGATCCATGTGTCTTTGGTACCTCCTCCTTGGGAGGAGTTGACTACCAATGAGCCGTCCTTCAAGGCCACGCGGGTCAACCCGCCGGGGACCATCTGCACGGTTTTTCCAGAGAGCACATAAGGCCGCAAATCGATGTGGCGCGGTGCGATGCCAGTCTCCACGAAGGTGGGGCAGCTCGACAGACTCAAAGTGGGTTGTGCAATGTAGCCGCTGGGATTGGCCTGCACGGCCTTGCGAAAGTCCTCAATCTCGGCCCGAGTGGCCGCAGGCCCCACCAGCATGCCGTAGCCGCCGGCGCCATGCACCTCCTTGACCACCAAGTCCTTTAAGTTGTCCAAGGTGTATGCCAAATCGTCCGGATTACGGCACATGTAAGTGGGCACGTTGTTCAAAATGGGCTTCTCGCCCAGGTAGAAATCAATCATGCGCGGCACGTAGGGGTAGATGGATTTGTCATCCGCAATGCCCGTGCCCACCGCGTTGCAAATGCTCACGTTACCCGCCCTGTACGCACCAATCAGACCAGCGCAGCCCAGCGTGGAAGTGGGGCGAAACACCGTCGGGTCGAGGAAGTCGTCGTCGACCCGGCGGTAAATCACATCGACGCGGCGTGGACCACGGGTGGTACGCATATAGACAAAGTTGTCTTTGACAAACAAATCCTGGCCTTCCACCAGCTCCACGCCCATTTGTTGGGCCAAGAACGCGTGTTCAAAGTAGGCGCTGTTGTACATGCCCGGCGTCAGCACCACCACGGTGGGCTCGGCGGTGGTCGCCGGGCTGCTGGCGCGCAAAGTCTCCAGCAGCAAGTCCGGGTAGTGCGCCACTGGAGCGACGCGGTGGGCACTGAAGAGGTCGGGAAACAGACGCATCATCATCTTGCGGTTTTCCAGCATGTAGCTGACGCCGCTGGGCACCCGCAGGTTGTCCTCCAGCACGTAGTACTCGCCCTTGCCCTGCGCGTCGGGTGCACGCACGATGTCGATGCCGGAGATGTGGGAATAGATGCCGTGCGGCACATCCACGCCGACCATCTCCGGGCGAAACTGGGCGTTGCCTTCGATCTGCTCGCGCGGCACGATACCCGCCTTGATGATCTCCTGGTCGTGGTAGATGTCGTGAATGAACCGGTTGAGTGCATTGACACGCTGTACCAGTCCACGCTCCATGGTCTGCCATTCGTGAGCGGGAATGATGCGTGGGATGAGGTCAAACGGGATCAAGCGCTCGGTGCCGGCGCCGCTTTCGTCCTTCTCGCCGTATACCGCAAAGGTGATTCCGACGCGACGGAAGATCATCTCTGCCTCTTCGCGTCGCTTGGCCATCATGTCGCCAGGCTGCCTCGCGAGCCATTCGTCGTAGATCTTGTAGTGGTCCCGAATCTGTGCCCCTTTCGTAAAAAACTCGTAGGGGAGCTGGGTGTACATCTCGTCGAATTTATGCATAGGGCCTCAGTTTCCTCGGTCGCTGCGCTGGGTCAAGCAAGCTTTACACCAGCATACCAAACCCCACCGGCACGAGGTCAGGGCCGCGCGGCCACGGCATCACGGCACCCTGTGGTTCCAATAGCGTTGTTGCACCAAGCGGGTGCATAACACCTCTGCAGGCACCTCCGTGGACCACGCCATAGCCCCGCAGTGGGGCGAGTCGTGCACCGCAATGCCACGCTCGGTGTAGCGGCCAAGAACCGACGCTGCCGGGTGTCCGAAGCGGTTTCTGTAGCCCGCTTGCACCCAAGCAAACCGGGGCTGCACCGCATCCAGAAACGCCGCCGTGCTGGAAGTTTTGCTTCCGTGATGCGGCACCAACAGCACATCGGCGCGCAGCGGTGCACCACGGTGTACCAGGGCGGCCTCCTGGGCAGCTTCAATGTCGCCCACCAGCAGGGCAGCATGCTGTCCACCTGAAATGCGCAACACGCACGACAAGGTGTTCGGTCGCGGCAGCGCTGCGCCAGGCCCGGGGTAGTCTTGGGAGCGCGGGTGCAAGATTTCAAAAAGCACACCGTCCCACCTCCAAGCCAGGCCCGCCTCGCAGCGCTGCACGGTGCGCACAGCCTGCAACGGGTGGTCCCGCTCGATGGAACTCAGCACGCGGGCATCGGGCTGCACGGCCAACACCGCCGCCGCGCCGCCGGTGTGGTCAGCGTCACGGTGGCTGAGCAGCAGTACATCCAACGGAACTTGCAGCGCCTGCAGCAAGGGCACCAGCACCCGGTCGCCCGCATCGCTTTCCAAGCTGTAGCGGGGGCCGGCGTCGTACAGCAGCGCATGCCGAGCAGTACGCACCAGCACCGCATTACCCTGCCCCACATCCGCTGCCAACAACGCAAAGTGGCTAGGCGCGGGCGCGGGCCATTGCCAAAGCAGCAGGGGCAGCAACATCGCCAGGCCACACACCCGCAGATGCCAGGGCAAGGCCAGCACCAAAATCACCGCGCCCAGTGTGCCCAAGCCGCCTGCCCAGGCAGGTGCGATGGCCAGCACGACGCTGGCCAATGGCCAAGTCGCCATCCCGCGCAGCACCGTAACCAATAGGTCCATCGCCACCGCGGCCACACCCCACACGCCGGGCACCGCCACCCCAAGCAGGGCCAACGGCGTCACAACCAGCGTTACCCATGGAATGGCAAACAGATTGGCCAATAAGCCGACCACCGATGCCTGACCAAAAAACAACAAGGTCAGCGGAGCCAAGGCCACCGTCAGTCGCCCCTGCACCCGCGCCAGCTCCGCCAACCAAGCCGCAATCCGCAGCGCCACCCGCTGCGGTGCTGCCTCCAACGCCACCACGGGCGCGCTGCTCGCAAACAGAACACCCACCGCCACGAAACTCAGCCAAAAACCGGGCTGCAGCAAAGCCCACGGGTCCCACGCCACGACCACCACACCCGCCAGCAACCACACGTGGGGCCAGGGCCAGCGCAGCCCCCGCAAACGCAACGCGCCGAACATGGCCAACATCAGGCAAGTTCGTTGTGCGGGCAAACCCCAGCCTGAAAACACGGCGTACGCCACCGCCAGCGCCATGCCACCCAGTACCGCCGCGCTGGGCGCGGGGAACCAGCCGCACAGCGTGACGGAGCGCCGCCAGAGGGAGCCCACCAACAGCGCGGCTGCCCAGGCAAACATGGTGATGTGCAGGCCTGAAATGCTCATCAGATGGGTAATGCCCGTGCTGCGAAACACGTCCCAATCCTGCGGCTCAACCGAACGCTGGTCACCCACGACCAGCGCCGCCAACAGCCCCGCAGTGGACGCTGGCTCAACGGATGCAAAAATCGCCTCTCGCACGCGCTGGCGTAACTGGTCCACAGGTTGCCGCCAGGTCTGCGCCATGCGCTGTGGCGCTGGATCTGCAGGCCCGGCGCGCACATAGCCGGTTGCGCCCACGCCTTGTTCCCACAGCCACAGCTCGTAGTCAAAACCGTGCGGATTTGCCCCGCCGTGCGGCGCCTTGATCCGCACCACCATGCGCCACCGTTCACCCGGCTGCAGCGGCAAAGGCTGGCGCTGCAGCCCCACCGAATCGCTGCCCCGCGCGTAGACCCCTGCGTACCAGCCCAAATCCAGCTTGTTAGGCAGCTGTACAGCTTCGCCTTGGAGTGTGGCCTGCAGCACCCGCAGGCGAAAACGCAAGCCCACGTCACTGCGTTGGGGCAGGTCTTCGACTACGCCAGTGACCAGCAGATCGCGCCCCTCCAGCGCCGGGTCCAATGCACCCCATGCGTACCACCCAGCGCGCACACCTGTGGCTGCAAAGCCCACCGTCAGCCACGCCAACAAGATGAGCACGTTTCGCAGAGCACCGTGCAGCTGGCGCTGCGTGCCCAGTCCCCAGGCCGTCGCTGCGCCAAACAGCATGGCGCCATAAGCCCAAGTGGCCCAGAGTGCAGTTTGTTGCAACTGCAGCGCAACGCCCAATAGCCAGGCCAAGCCAGCGGCGAACAAGGGCAGATGGCGCGGGGTGGCCGCACGGTCAGAGATCGCAGAAGTCGCTCGATCAGGCACGCGGTGGGCTTTCGGTTGGAGCGCAGCGAGCGCCGGCGTGGAAGGCACACCGGCATCACTGCGGCCGCGGCAATGTAGCGTTGGCAACAGCACGCCCCTTGGGCAAATGCTCCGCATTCGCAATCGAACTCGGGCGGCTGCCCTGCGGCGTGGCGCGGCTCTTGCTAATTCAACCCAGGCCCAGCAGACGCCCGAACACGCACTGTTGCTACCATCGACCGCAAGCCGTCAGCCTTTGGCACTACCCACCGAGCCCCGCACATGTCCACTCACGTCGCACTCAACCACGTCACCCACTACCGCTACGACCGGCTGGTTCAACTGGGGCCCCAGGTCGTGCGCCTGCGTCCAGCGCCGCACTGCCGCAGCAAGGTTTTGTCGTACTCACTCAAGATCGAGCCTACGACCCACTTCATGAACTGGCAGCAAGACCCGTTTGCCAACTACCAAGCGCGCTTGGTGTTCCCACAAAAAACCAAGGAGTTCAAGGTCACGGTGGACTTGGTCGTCGAAATGGCGGTGTACAACCCGTTCGACTTTTTTCTGGAGCCTGATGCCGAGGAGTTTCCATTCCAGTACGAGGCCAAACTCAAGCAAGAGCTTGGGCCTTACTTGCACGCCGATCCGCTCACCCCGTTGGTAGCCAACTGCCTTAAGAAGATCGACACCACCAAGCGCCGCAGCGTGCTGTTTCTGGTGGACCTCAACCAGATGGTGCACACCGACATCGCCTACACCATCCGCATGGAGCCTGGCGTGCAAACCCCGGAAGAAACGCTGGCCAAGGGTTCGGGCTCCTGCCGGGACTCGGCTTGGCTGATGGTGCAGCTCTTGCGTAACTGCGGGCTGGCGGCGCGTTTTGTGTCGGGCTACCTCATTCAGCTCACCCCGGATGTCAAATCGCTGGATGGCCCCAGCGGAACCCAAGTGGACTTCACCGACCTGCACGCCTGGTGCGAGGTCTACCTGCCCGGCGCGGGCTGGGTCGGTCTGGATGCGACCTCTGGTCTTTTGGCAGGCGAAGGCCACATTCCGCTGGCGTGCACACCACTGCCTTCAGGCGCTGCGCCGATTGAAGGCGGTGTTGACGAGTGCGAGGTGGAGTTTGGCCACCACATGCAGGTCACCCGCATTTTCGAATCGCCCCGGGTCACCAAACCCTACACGCCCGAGCAGTGGCAGGCCATCATGGCGCTGGGCGACACGGTCGATCAAGACCTGGTCGCAGGGGATGTGCGATTGACCATGGGAGGCGAGCCCACGTTCGTGGCCATGGCCGACCGTGACGCCGCCGAATGGAACACCGACGCACTGGGCCCCACCAAGCGTGGCTACGCCACCAGCCTGGTACACAAGCTGCGCGACGAGTACGGTCAAGGCGGCTTTTTGCACTTCGGCCAAGGCAAGTGGTACCCCGGCGAACAACTGCCCCGCTGGGCGCTTAACATTTATTGGCGTACCGACAAACAACCGGTTTGGAAGAATCCCGATCTGTTCACCGACGAGCGGGACCCCACCCAATACCGCAGCGAAGAAGCGGGGCGCTTCGTCCGTACACTGGCATCGAAGCTCGGTCTTACTGACCAGTACGTGCAACCGGCCTACGAAGACACTTGGTACTACCTTTGGCGCGAACGCCGCTTGCCGGTAAACGTCGACCCCTTTAACTCCAAACTCGAGGATGAGATGGAGCGCTCGCGCCTGCGCCGAGTGTTCGAGCAAAAGCTCGATTCGGTGGTCGGTTATGTGCTGCCGGTCAAGCCAAGCGCAGGCCCACGCCTGACCGGCCCCGAGTGGACTACCGGTCCCTGGTTCTTCAGGGACGAGCGCATGTACTTGGTGCCCGGTGATTCGCCGATGGGACTGCGTCTGCCGCTGGACTCGCTTCCGTGGGTCAGCGAGGGCGACTACCCGTACCTGATTGAGCGCGACCCGGCCACCGAGCGAGGCGCATTGCCGACGCATTCCAGCTTCGCGGCACGCTATGCGCCCGGTGCCATGGGCGCCCAGAGGACACAAGCTGCGGGCGGCGCCGCTGGTGAGGGTTCGGCGGCAAACGGACCCGCTGCGTCACCGGCCAGCGCAATTGCTGCGGCGTCTACAACACGTGCTACGCCGTACTTGGCTGGTCACGCAGCACCAAGCGAAGCGGTGCGAAAAATGCAAAGCAGCATAGGCGCTAAGAATGCCGGCAATGCGGGCGGCACGGGTAGCAGCGTGGCGGCCAACGCCCGCAGTGGCAGCCAGCCTGAGCCTGCAAACTTTGCGCGCGCACCGCAACTAGGGGAGAGCGCCCACTGGATCACCCGCACTGCGCTTTGTGTTGAAGTGCGCGACCCGCGGCGCGCCAACGGTCCCAAGGCCGAAGCCGTGGGCAGCAAGTCCGGCGTGTTGTACGTTTTCATGCCACCGCTGGAGTTGCTGGAGGACTACCTCGATTTGCTCGCCGCCATTGAAGCCACGGCGACCGAACTCAAGGTCAAGATCGTGCTCGAGGGCTACCCACCGCCGCGCGACCCACGCCTCAAACTCCTGCAGGTCACCCCTGACCCGGGCGTGATCGAGGTCAACATCCATCCGGTGAGCAGCTGGAAAGATCTGGTCTACAACACCGAGTTTCTTTATAACGCTGCCTTCGAATGCCGGCTGTCTGCCGAAAAGTTCATGACCGATGGCCGCCACACCGGAACCGGTGGAGGCAACCACTTCGTGATGGGCGGTGCGACACCCGCCGACAGCCCGTTTCTGCGCAGACCGGAGCTGCTAGCCAGCCTGCTGCTCTACTGGCACAACCACCCTTCACTGAGCTACCTGTTCAGTGGCATGTTTGTCGGCCCAACCAGCCAGGCACCGCGCGTGGACGAAGCCCGCAATGACCAGCTGTACGAGTTGGAGATCGCCGTTGAGCAAATCTATAAGAACCGCGCGCTGTACGGCCAAAGCATGCCCCCGTGGTTGGTGGACCGCACGCTGCGCAACATCCTGATCGACGCCACCGGCAACACACACCGCAGCGAGTTTTCGATTGACAAGATGTATTCGCCCGACTCCGCCACCGGCCGCTTGGGTCTGCTGGAGTTGCGCGCCTTTGAAATGCCGCCGCACCCGCACATGAGCAGTGCGCAGCAGCTTCTGCTGCGCGCTTTGGTGGCACGCTTTTGGAAGACGCCCTACAAGGCTCCAGCCACCCGCTGGGGCACCGAACTGCACGACCGCTTCATGCTGCCGACTTTCATCAAGATGGACTTTGAAGACGTCATTTCCGAAATGAATTTGGCGGGCTATGCCTTCGATGCGCACTGGTTTGCGCCGCACTACGAGTTCCGCTTCCCCGTAGTGGGTACAGTGCAAACCGCCGGTATCGAAATGACGCTGCGCAACGCGCTGGAACCTTGGCACGTTATGGGCGAGGAAAGTGGCGGTGGTGGCACAGCGCGCTATGTGGACTCGTCGCTGGAGCGCATCGAGGTGCGGGTGACCGGCCTCAACGAGAGCCGCTACGCCATCACCTGCAACGGCGCCGCATTACCGATGCAAAACAGCGGCACCGTAGGCGAGTTTGTCGCCGGTGTGCGTTACAAGGCTTGGAACCCGCCCAGCAGCCTGCATCCCAGCATCGGCATCCACGCGCCATTGACCTTCGACATCGTAGACACTTGGATGAATCGCTCATTGGGCGGCTGCCAGTACTGTGTGTCACACCCCGGCGGAGTGAATTACGCGAGCTTTCCCGTCAATGCCTACGAAGCCGAGAGCCGCCGACTGTCGCGGTTCTTGCCAATGGGGCACACGCCCGGCGAGCTGGTGGTGCCACCTGCAACGATCCATGTGGCGGCCAGCAAAGAATTCCCCTTCACACGGGACCTGCGGCGCCAGTAGCCTTGTCATTCCCCCGGTCCTCAAGCCGGCGCTAACGAGTCTTGGCGAGGATGGCGGCGCGCAGTTGAGGTAGCGCCTGCAGCATGGCCTGTCGCCCCGCTTCGATCGAGCGCTTGCGGGCGCCAAAATCTGCGCTGGATACACCGACTAACAAGGGTCGAACAACGATGTCGGCGTCTCGCAGCTCGAATGTGTTGATGCTTTTCCCCATGATGGCAAAGGTCTGCAGCAAAATCTCCAAGGTGCCGCTTGCCAGATTGCCTTCTGGTGCGCTGGAAATGTCGACCGCAATCACCAACTCGGCGCCCATCCGTCGGGCCGCGCGGACTGGCACTGGCGACACGAGGCCACCATCCACGTACTCTCGCCCCGATATTCGCACCGGCTGAAAAAGAGCCGGCACCGCGCTCGAAGCGCGTACTGCAGTTCCGGTGTCGCCCCGCTGGAAGACAGCGTCCTGACCGGACTGCAGGTCGGTCGCCACAATGCCCAACGGTATCACCATGTCCTCAATGAGCCGCGATCCAACTTGTGCGTTGACATAGCGGGCCAAGGCGTCGCCGCGCAGGACGCCGCGGTTGAAGATGGGCAACGTCCAGTCAGCAAACGTAGCCTCCTCCATGGCCTCGGCAACTTGCTGCAATTGCCCACCAGACTTGCCACTGGCGTACAGGGCGGCAACCAAGCTACCGGCAGAGGTTCCAGACACCACCACAGGCTTGATGCCGGCCTCCTCCAGCACCTGAATGACGCCCACGTGGGCAAAACCACGGGCGGCGCCGCCGCCGAGCGCCAATCCAATACGTGGAGGTACTTTGGCCGCTGGCACAGGCACGGCAGTCGTGGGTGGCGCAGGTTCTGTAACCGGCGTAGTCGAGCAAGCGGAGAGAACTAGAGCGAGAATCACAGCCACCCCACGTAGCATCCAGCGAACAGAGGCCGGGTGTGGGCATGCGGTATTCTGCGTGGAGCGATGGCCCGACATTTCGGGCGTCGGTTCTACATCAGGAGCAAGCACGATGAATGTCATTGGGATCGTTGTATTGGTCATTTTGGGTGCCAGCATGGTCACCGTCATCGCAGGCCGGTTTGGGCTGCTCGAGGGCAAACCGCCCCGTAATCTAGGTGTCAAGGAGGGCCGCCTTAAGCCGCCGTCATTGTCGCCCAACAGTGTGAGCAGCCAAGCGGATCTGTACCCGGACCACCCCCAACAACGCTACGCAAGCATCGCCTCCTTCGAGGCTGGCCAGGACGCACAGGCGTCAGTCAAAAAAATTGAGCAGATTTTGCAATCCATGGACGGGGTGCGCATCGTGGAGCGCCAAACCGACTATTTCTACGCACAGTGCCAAACGCCGCTACTGCGCTTCACAGACGATGTGGAATTTTGGCTTGACCGTGCCAGCAATACCATCCACGTTCGCTCGGCCAGCCGCCTAGGCCGGCGTGACTTTGGCGTCAACCGCAAGCGGGTGGAGCAGATACGGGCGGCGTACCTGATCCCTTAAGCAGACTCATTTCACTGGACACTTTCAGCGATCAAGCCGATGAATAACCACAGCGCCTCAACTCGCAGTAGCTTCTTCCGGCTTGGACTTGCCTTCTTTCTTGGGTAGCGGCTGGATGTCGAGCAAGACCTCGGTTTTGCTCTCATCAGTACCGTCCAAGTCGACGGTCAATCTGCCACCGTCCGTGAGCCGACCAAACAAAAGTTCGTCCGCCAAAGCGCGGCGAATGGTGTCTTGAATCAGGCGTTGCATTGGCCGGGCACCCATCAGCGGATCGAAACCCTTCTTGCCAAGGTGCTTGCGCAAGGCATCGGTGAAAGTCACGTCCACCTTCTTCTCGGCAAGCTGGGTCTCTAGCTGCAACAAGAACTTGTCCACCACCCGCAGGATGACGTTTTCGTCAAGCGCCTTGAAGCTCACTGTCGCATCCAACCGGTTGCGGAATTCGGGTGTGAAAAGGCGTTTGATGTCCGCCATTTCGTCACCCGCCTCACGTGGGTTGGTAAAGCCGATGGTGGCCTTGTTCATGGTCTCGGCGCCCGCATTGGTTGTCATGATGATGATGACATTGCGAAAGTCTGCCTTGCGCCCGTTGTTATCGGTCAAGGTGCCGTGGTCCATCACCTGCAGCAGCACATTGAAGATGTCCGGATGGGCCTTTTCAATTTCATCAAGCAGCAAAACGCAGTGAGGCTTTTTGGTCACCGCCTCGGTCAACAAACCACCTTGGTCAAATCCCACGTAGCCCGGGGGGGCGCCAATCAGACGACTCACTGCATGGCGCTCCATGTACTCGCTCATATCAAAGCGAATCAGGTCAATACCCATGATGTACGCCAACTGCTTAGCTGCCTCGGTCTTGCCCACGCCTGTGGGACCCGAGAACAAAAAAGACCCGATGGGTTTGTCGGCCCGACCCAGACCTGAGCGAGCCATCTTGACCGCTGAGGCCAACACATCGAGCGCTTTGTCCTGTCCGAACACCACGCTCTTGAGATCGCGCTCCAAGGTCTTGAGCTTGTCTCGGTCGTCGTTGGACACGTTAGCCGGGGGGATGCGGGCGATCTTCGCGACGATCTCCTCCACCTCGGATTTGCTGATGGTTTTCTTGCGCCGGCTAGGCGGCAAGATGCGCTGCGCGGCGCCTGCCTCGTCGATGACGTCAATCGCCTTGTCGGGCAGATGACGATCGTTGATGTATTTGGCGCTCAATTCGGCAGCAGCCTGTAGAGCCGCTACCGCGTACTTAACGTTATGGTGCTCTTCAAACCGCGATTTGAGGCCCTTGAGAATCTCCACAGTTTGCTCAACCGAAGGCTCGACCACATCCACCTTTTGGAACCGTCGAGACAGTGCGGCGTCCTTCTCAAAGATACCGCGGTACTCGGTGAAGGTGGTCGCGCCGATGCACTTGAGCTGCCCGGAACTCAGGCCCGGCTTGAGCAAGTTCGATGCATCTAGCGTCCCGCCAGAGGCGGCCCCGGCGCCGATCAGGGTGTGAATTTCATCGATGAAGAGAACCGCATTGGGCCGGTCCTTGAGTGCCTTCAAAACGCCTTTTAGACGCTGCTCAAAATCACCACGATATTTGGTGCCAGCGAGAAGCGCGCCCATATCAAGGGAGTACACCACCGCCTCTGCCAATATCTCGGGCACATCGCTCTGCGTGATGCGCCAGGCCAATCCTTCCGCAATGGCCGTTTTGCCCACACCGGCTTCGCCAACCAACAGGGGGTTGTTCTTGCGGCGGCGGCACAGAATTTGAATGACGCGCTCTACCTCATACTCGCGGCCAATCAAGGGGTCCATCTTGCCGTCTTTGGCCAGCTGGTTGAGGTTGACGGTGTATTGCTCCAGCGGGGATGTCTTTTCGCCCTTTTCCGCACCACCCTCCTCCGCTTCAGGGGGTGACTCGGACGACTTGGAGGCCTCGGGCGGGTCGCTCTTTTTGATGCCGTGCGCGATGAAGTTAACGACATCCAAGCGAGTGACGCCCTGCTGGTGCAAGTAGTAGACCGCGTGCGAATCCTTCTCGCCAAAAATGGCAACCAACACATTAGCACCGGTCACTTCTTTCTTGCCGCTTCCGGTGGACTGCACATGCATGATGGCGCGTTGGATCACTCGCTGAAAACCCAAGGTGGGCTGCGTATCCACATCTTCAGTACCCGCAACCTGGGGGGTGTTGTCCTTGATGAAGTTCGAGAGCGACTTGCGCAGATCGTCCATGTTGGCCGAACATGCACGCAGTACCTCGGCGGCGCTGGGGTTGTCCAACAACGCCAGTAGCAGGTGCTCAACTGTGATGAATTCGTGGCGTTGCTGGCGCGCCTCGACGAACGCCATATGCAAGCTGACTTCGAGTTCTTGGGCAATCATGTGAGTTCCTTCTGCCTAGCGTTGGTAATTGACTGTAATCCGTTTTCGAAGCATGGAGGCGCAAGGGGCGGATCTGTGTTCAAAATTCCACGGGTTCGCTAACACATTTCAATGGGTGCCCTGCTTTGTGGGCGGCCTCAAGCACTTGGTCCACCTTGGTGGCCGCCACATCCTTGGAATAGACACCACACACCCCTTTCCCATCGAGGTGAATCTTCAGCATGATCTGGGTTGCCTGCTCCAGGTCCTTGCCAAAAAACTCTTGGATCACTACCACCACGAATTCCATAGGGGTGTAGTCATCGTTGAGCATCACCACTTGGTACATGTGCGGCGGCTTGACTTTCTCGGTGCGGCGCTCCAAAACGACCGAAAATCCGCCTTCGCGGTCCGGCTCGCGCAGGGGAACGGTGGGAGGGGCTTTCGGTTTGTCTGAGGCCATGCAAACGATTCTATCGGTCACTGCACAATGGTGACTCACCCACGCGATGTGGAGACACAAGTCTGGGAATCAAGCCAATTCCTAGTCTTGAACCGCTTTGGCGACTCCGGCTTGGCCGTTCTTCGTGGCAGCGCCCCCGCATAGTAGCCACCCCAGCGACTTGGAGTGATTACATTTGGTCAATCATCACTTGGCCGAAGCCTGAGCAGCTCACCTGGGTGGCGCCATCCATGAGGCGGGCGAAGTCGTAGGTGACCTTTTTGCTCAGAATCGCCTTTTCCATAGACCTCAAAATGCAATCGGCAGCTTCTCGCCAGCCCATGTGGCGCAGCATCATCTCGGCGGACAAAATCAGGGACCCTGGGTTCACGTAGTCCTTGCCAGCGTACTTTGACGCTGTGCCATGGGTGGCCTCGAAGCATGCCACTGTGTCCGACAAGTTAGCGCCGGGAGCGATGCCGATACCGCCCACCTGCGCGGCTAAGGCATCGGAGATGTAGTCTCCGTTCAGGTTGGGCGCGACAACCACTGAGTACTCGGCCGGGCGCAGCAAAATTTGCTGCAAAAACGCATCTGCAATCACGTCCTTGACGATGATCTTTTTGCCGCTCTTGGGGTTCTTCAACACACACCAAGGTCCACCATCGATCAACTGCGCACCGAACTCGCGCTGGGCCAGTTGGTAGGACCAATCCCGAAAACCGCCCTCGGTGAACTTCATGATGTTGCCCTTGTGGACGATGGTCACATTGGGCTTGTCATTGTCGATCGCATACAAAATCGCACGGCGCACCAGCCGCTCAGTGCCCTCTATTGACATCGGCTTAATGCCGATGCCAGAGGTCTGGGGAAATCGAATCTTTTTGACCCCCATCTCATCATGCAAGAACGCGATAACTCGCTGGGCCCTTGTGCTACCCGCTTCAAACTCAATGCCCGCGTAAATGTCTTCCGAGTTCTCCCGGAAAACAACCATATTGGTTTTTTCTGGCTCTTTGAGCGGTGAGGGAACGCCCTGGACGTATTGCACTGGTCGCAAGCACACATACAAATCCAGTTCCTGCCGCAACGCAACGTTCAGCGACCGGATGTCACCGCGGGCGGGGGCCGCCAATGGCCCCTTGATGGACACGATGTACCTCCGCAAGGCATGCAGCGTTTCGTCAGGCAACCAGACATCTGGTCCATAGACCCGGGTGGCCTTATCACCAGCAAACACCTCCATCCAGTGGATCTTTCGTTGACCCAGATACACCTTATGGACCGCAGCGTCGACCACTTTGAGCATGACTGGGGTCACATCCAAACCGACGCCATCGCCTTCGATGTAGGCAACGACAGGGTTACTAGGCACGTTCAGCGACATGTCCGCATTCACGGTAATGGGCTGCCCCTCGGAAGGGATCTTGATGTGTTGGTATTCGGACATGGGAAGAAAAGATCAAGGGTCAATTGCCGACATTGCAGCGTTGAGTTCACCCGCAAGGTGCGCTTAGGCAGTTAAATTTTAGTCCCGTCAAGCGAGGACATCGATATCCAGCAAACCAGTCGGTGGGTGGACACAGAAGTCATTCGGGACCCACCGACTTGCGCTGGATACCTCTTGTTAGACAATGCGCCCATGAAAATCTTCCTCCGTTCCACATGCGTGGTGTTTTTGTTCCTGGCGTTCTCGGCCATCGCCCAGGACAAACCCCAGCTTGCGCTTGAGCGAACGACGCTGCTTGCCGGGTTCCACCAGATCGATGCACAACTGGCTGTCACCCCTGAGCAACGGGCCATTGGGCTGATGCACCGTCAAGACATGCCGCCGCATGAGGGCATGCTTTTTGTTTTTCCTCAAGCGAGCACGCAGTGCTTTTGGATGAAAAACACATTCATTGCGCTGACCGCCGCCTTTTTGGCAGACGACGGCACCATCGTGAACTTGGCGAATATGAAACCGCAAACCACTGAATCTCATTGCTCTGCGCGGCCAGTGCGTTTTGTGCTGGAAATGAACCAAGGATGGTTTGGTAAAAAGGGCCTGCAGGTGGGCTCAAAGATATCCGGCGCGCCCTTCAAAAAGTAGCGCTTCAACAAAAAAGCCGACGCAAGCGTCGGCTCTGGAGGGGCTCTGCGCACTTACGCGAAGTTGGCCTGGGCAAACTCCCAGTTGACCAGTTTGTCAAGGAAAGTCTCGACAAACTTCGGGCGCATATTCCGATAGTCGATGTAGTAGGCATGCTCCCAGACATCCACCGTCAACAACGCCTTGTCTGCGGATGTCAAAGGTGTTCCGGCAGCACCGGTGTTGACGATATCTACCGAACCGTCAGGTTTCTTCACAAGCCAGGTCCAACCCGACCCGAAATTACCCACTGCTGACTTGACAAACGCTTCCTTGAAAGCCGAATAGCTTCCCCACTTTGCGGCAATGGCCGCAGCCAGTGCGCCCGTCGGCTCACCACCACCCTGGGGCTTCATGCAGCTCCAGAAAAAGGTGTGGTTCCAAATCTGCGCCGCGTTGTTGTAGATGCCGCCGCTGGACTTCTTGATGATGTCTTCTAACGCCATGCTCTCAAACTCGGTTCCCTTTTGCAGGTTGTTCAGGTTGACCACATAGGCGTTGTGGTGCTTGCCGTGGTGGAACTCCAGGGTTTCCTTGGAGTAGGCGGGAGCCAATGCGTCAATGGCGTATGGCAATGCAGGCAGGGTATGTTCCATTGGGAGCCTCAAAGTTGGTTGCAAATGCGCCGATTGTAGAAACTAATCTGAGTGCACACGCAGCACCTCCAGATCAACCGCTCCGTCTGCCAGGGTTGCCATCAAGCGCAAGCCCACCTGAGCCTGACGGACCGTGGTGACGGACCTCCCATCCTCTTGAACGATCCAGGCGTAGCCTCGCTCTAGAACGCGCAATGGGTTCTGCGCTTCCAAGCGCACAGCCAAAGCACCAAGTGCCTCACGCCGCAGGCGCGTCGCCTGCAAAGCGGCTGCAGGTAGCGTCCGCCTGTGCTGCTGCGGCTTGGTCATCAGCGAATGCATTTGCGCTTGCAGGCCCGAACGCAGCCGATGCGCGTAGCCAGTCAGAAACACCGCCTGGCGAGCAATGAAGCCGGAGGGGCGGCCCAAGCGGGCGGCCAGGCGATCGGCATGCTGCGCTTCGCGGTCTACCCCATGCTGCATGACGGATTGCAATCGGCGCTGGAACTCGCCAAGGTCGGCCAGTATGGCCGCAGTGGGCAAACTGGCCAACTCTGCCGCGGCAGTGGGCGTAGGTGCGCGCAAATCGGCCACGAAGTCCGCAATCGTGAAGTCGGTTTCATGCCCGATGCCAGACACCAGCGGCACCGGGCTGCGCGCAATGGCGCGGGCCAGTTGCTCATCGTTGAATGCCCACAGATCCTCCAGTGATCCGCCGCCCCGCACCAGCAGTATCAGGTCCACCTCAGGAGCTCTTCCACCTTGGCTTAGAAGATACAAACTTTCTAAGGCGCGGATGATGTCTTGGGCGGCACCCGCGCCCTGCACCAAAGAGGGGACGAGCACCACCGGAATATGGGGCACGCGACGCTGCAGAGCGGTCACCAAGTCGTGCCACGCCGCAGCCCCGGTCGATGTGACCACACCGATGCCGCGCGGCATGGGGGGCAACGAACGCTTGCGCCGGGCATCGAACAAACCCTCTTTGCTCAGCTGCTCCTTGAGTTGGGCAAAGCGCTCGAAAAAAGTTCCTTGCCCAGCCCGTGCCAAGCTATCCACCACCAGTTGAAGTTCGCCTCTCGGCTCGTATACACCTACGGTACCAGTCACTTCAACCAAGTCCCCATCACGCGGTACCCAGGCCATGCGTTCGGCGGCGCGACGAAACATTGCGCAGCGCAGTTGCCCGGATGAATCCTTCAGGGAGAAGTAGCAGTGGCCACTGACTGCACGCGCGAAACCAGACACCTCGCCGACCACGCGCACCGGATTGAAGCGGCTGTTCAACGCATCTGCAATCGCGCGACACAGAGCGCCCACCTGCCAAATGCGCGGCAACGTGCCGGATTCAGAGGGTTCCGGTCTGCTCATAGAGGGCCGCATTTGCAGCATTGGAGTTCAATGGAACACGCCATAGATCGATTGACAGACTTCTTTAGTGCGCCCATATACGTCGTCCACACCGCTTGTAGGTTGCCAATAAAACGGAACAAGCGCGCGATGTGCAGTGGGCCATAATTCGTAAGCCCATCTTTGCTCGGAGCCCACTTTTGCTTTCCATCATACAAGCCGCTGGTTGGCCGATCTGGCCCCTGATTGCGAGCTCCGTGCTGGCAATGGCGATCATTTTTGAGCGCTTCATCAGCCTCAAGACCAGCAAAGTTGCGCCGCCGCATCTGCTAAGCGAGGTCTTGGGTGTGGCGCGCAATGGACTGCCTAGCCCCGAAGTCGTCGCACAACTGGAGAATGATTCGGCATTGGGAGAGGTGCTGGCCAGCGGCTTTCGTGCCCTTAAAGCCGACCCACTTTGCAGTTCGGAAGAACTGCGCGAACAGATGGAGTCGACTGGTCGCGCAGTAGTGCAACGGCTTGAATTGCACCTCACCGCCTTGGCCACAATTGCATCGGCAGCGCCCTTGATGGGCTTGTTTGGTACCTTAGTGGGAATGATCGAAATCTTTGGCTCGCAGACGCCTGGCGATTTAAGTGGCGGCAATCCTGCGCAGCTGGCACAGGGCATTTCAATTGCGCTCTACAACACCGCATTCGGTCTGGTAGTGGCCATTCCTTCCTTGATTTTTTGGCGCTACTTTCGCGCCCGGGTGGACGCCTATGTGTTGACCCTCGAGCTCGCAGCGCAGCATTTGGCTCGTCACCTGCGGCAACCCCGTCGATAAGCTCTCCAAGACCATGAATTTCCGACGGCGCCGCATAGAGGAACCAGAGATCAACTTGATCGCGTTCATCGACGTGTTGCTCGTGATCTTGATTTTCTTGATGCTCTCGACCACCTACAGCCGATTCACACAGTTGCAGGTGCGCGTGCCAACTGCCGATGTCGAGCCCATGCGCCAACGCCCCAATGAGCTCGTGGTTGCAGTGGGTGCTGAGGGCGCCATCAGCGTGGATAACAAGCCTGTTTTGGGCCGTGGCGTGCAGTCGCTAGCAGCAGCGATATCCCAAGCTGCCACAGCGGGCAAGGACACTGTTTTGGTGATCAGCGCGGATGCACAGGCGAAGCACCAGTCCGTGGTAACAGTGATGGAAGCTGCCCGCAGCGCCGGACTCCACCAGATCACCTTCGCAACCCAGTCCGCCCAAGGTGGAACAGCGCGTTGAAGGTCATGCCGCAGCCGGCTCCTAAGCAGATTAGGTTTGCGAATTTCCTCAGCAAACGCTGGACCGATGCAATCGCCCTCTGGCTGGAAACCAGCTGGCAGCACGACGGCAGGCTTTCCCTGGCTCTGTTGCCTTTGGCATGGCTGTACCGTGCCGTCTTTGGGTTGCGACAGATGCTTTACCGCACGGGAATGGTTCACTGCCACAAGGCAGCCGTGCCGGTGTTGGTGGTGGGCAACGTCATCGTCGGTGGCGCTGGAAAAACACCCACGACCATTGCCATCGTCCAACACCTGCAAGGCCAAGGCAGGCGTGTTGGCGTGGTGTCGCGGGGGCACGGGCGTGGCACGCGACGCTATGCCCGGGTGGATGCCGCATCCAGAGTGCAAGATGTCGGCGACGAGCCTTTGCTGGTTTTTCGGGCGACCCAAGCACCAGTGTGGGTAGGTCCAAGCCGCTATCTTGCAGCGAAGCACCTGCTGCAAATGCATCCGGATGTTGAACTCGTGATTTGTGACGACGGGCTGCAGCATTACGGCCTGTACCGGGACGCAGAGATCTGCGTGTTTGACAACCGAGGTTGTGGCAACGGTAAGCTTTTGCCTGCCGGCCCCTTGCGCGAGCCCTGGCCGCGTACGCTGCTGGCCGCGGCTGGCCAGTCGCCACAAACCACCTTGGTGCTTCATACCGGCACGCGCCCCGTGTTCAACGGCCACCGTGCGCACCGCGGCTTGGGTCCGTACGCCGTGGGTGCAAGCGGCGCCCAACGCGCCTTGCAGGAACTTGCCTTGCAGATTGAGAAACCGCTCTTCGCAGTCGCAGGTATTGCCCAGCCAGAGGCCTTTTTTTCGATGCTTCGGGCGCTCCAACTTCCGCTGGCAGGTACGCTGGGTCTACGTGACCATGCTGACTTTTCCGGATTCGATGTGCAGCTTGCGCAAAGCTTCACACTGCTGTGTACCGAGAAGGACGCCGCAAAACTCTGGCAGGTCGCACCCCACGCATGGGCAGTGCCACTACAGCAGACGATGGACCCCCCGTTTTGGGACGACTTGGATCGGCTGCTGGAACCGCTATGGGCTGCAAAGTTATCATCACAGCATGGACAAAAAACTGCTTGAGTTGATCGTTTGCCCGGTAACCAAGGGCCGTTTGGAATACCACAGCGAACGCGCCGAGCTGGTGTCGCGCAGCGCGCGTTTGGCCTATCCCGTTCGGGACGGTATACCCATCTTGCTTGAAGAAGAGGCACGCACGCTCACCGACGCCGAGCTGGAACAGTAGGCGCTTGATGCAGTACACGGTTTTGATCCCCGCGCGGCTGGCATCCACCCGGTTACCCAACAAGCCTTTGGCCGACATTGGCGGCATTCCGATGGTGGTGCGCGTGGCGCAAAGGGTGCAAAGCGGCGTGCCGCAAGGCACCCGTGTCGTGGTTGCCGCAGACCACACCAGCATTGTGCAAGCCTGTGCCCGGCACGGTATCGAGTCGGTGGTCACCGCCATAGACCATGTGTGCGGAACCGATAGGCTGGCTCAGGCCTGCGAATTGCTCGGTCTGCAAGACGAGCAAGTTGTTGTCAATGTCCAAGGCGATGAGCCCCTGATTGACCCCCAACTGGTGAGCGCAGTGGCGCAGTTGGTCTGGGGAGTGCACGCGCCCAGCATGGGCACCGCTGCGCACCCCATCGTGTCAGCACGAGACTTTGTCAACCCAAACATCGTCAAGGTGGTCACCGACGCAAAGGGTTTTGCACTGTATTTCAGCCGGGCACCGATTGCTTGGCCACGCGACCTATTCGCCCGAAGTGAGGATGCGCTACCCGTACCTGCGCCCTTGCGCCATATCGGAATATATGCCTATCGGGTAGGCTTTCTTCGCACATTCACGGCATTGGCTCCAGCGCCCATTGAGACCACGGAGGCGCTTGAACAACTGCGAGCACTTTGGCACGGTCACCGAATTGCGGTGCACCTTTGCGAACAGGCGCCAGAGGGCGGTGTGGACACGCCCGAAGACCTGGTGCGGGTGCGACAAATCTACGCAGCACAAGCTGGCGTGCTGTAAGGTTGCCCACAGTCTGGGCGTGCTATTCTCGCAAGCATTTGCCGGTCAACTTGCACCGTCAATCTTGTCAACTGACTGGCCGGGCTTAGGTTCAATTCGAGGGTCTCCATGAAACTGATTTTGTTGGGCGCACCTGGCGCTGGTAAGGGTACACAGGCCACCTTTATTTGCCGCAAATATGGTATCCCCCAGATCTCGACGGGGGACATGCTGCGTGCAGCCGTCAAGGCAGGAACCCCGCTGGGTGTACAGGCAAAGGCCGTGATGGACGCTGGGGGACTCGTAAGCGATGATTTGATCATCAACCTCGTCAAGGAGCGCCTTGCACAGGCCGACTGCGCCAACGGCTTCTTGTTTGACGGGTTTCCGCGCACCATACCGCAGGCCGATGCGATGAAAGCTGCCGGTGTGCGTTTGGACTATGTGCTTGAAATTGATGTTCCTTTTGACGCCATCATCGAACGCATGAGTGGCCGCCGATCTCACCCGATTTCAGGTCGCACCTACCACATCAAATTCAATCCGCCCAAAATAGAAGGCATCGATGACATTACCGGCGAGCCGCTCCTTCAGCGCGAGGACGACAAAGAGGAAACCGTCAAAAAGCGACTAGAGGTTTACAGCGCACTTACCCGACCCTTGGTGGCCTACTATTCTGAATGGGCCCGCAAAAATTCGGCGGCCGCGCCAAAGTACCGCTCAATCAGCGGAGAAGGATCGGTGGACGCAATCACTGAGCGGGTATTTAAGGCGCTCACCTCCTGAGACTGCGCCCGGATACTCCCGAGATTGGCACGGTGCTCATGGCGCCGTTGACATAAGCTGAAGCTGCATCTCAATGCGCGCCTTGACCGGAGATAAGCCCACCGACGGAAACTCCTCAGGGATACCGGCGGACGCATCCACCACCACGCCGCCAGCGCAGCGGCTGGTGCGCCAGACCCAAACACCGCGTCCAACGGCCACACGCAAAGCCCGTTCCATCTCAAAATGAATGCTGCCGTTGCCGGTGCCTGCAACCACAATGCCGCGCAAAGGATCTGTTGACGTATCCATCGCTCGGACCATATCAAGCACCATAGCGCCGCCTGCACCGCTGTGGCTGGTGACAATTTCAACGCGAGGTATCAATGTGCCATGCAAGGCAGCCCCCGGGATTGGTTGCAGCCCAAGTGGCTCGGATTGCGACACCAACCGCACCCGTCCTTCCTCGACGTACGCAACTGGAGCAGCCTCACCCGAGTCAAAAGCATCTACTCGGTATGGCTGCACTTTGCGTACAAGAGCGCCAGCGTGAACTTTTCCTGCGCAAACGACCACCACGCCGCTGACCTTACCAGAGGTCGCCACGGCAGTAGCATCGGCCAAATTGGCCGGCCCATCGGCCTGGCTGGAACTCGCCGGGCGCATCGCGCAAGTCAGCACAATCGGCTTGTGCGTCAGCTGCTCCATCGGTAGGACCCGGTGAAGAAAGTAAGCTGTCTCCTCCAGTGTGTCGGTCCCGTGCGTGACGACGACACCGACGACATCGGGGCGCACCAAATGGAACTGCAAACGCCCCAGCAGCAGCGACCAATGCCCAAATCCTAGGTCTTTGCTATTGATCTGAAAGACCTGCTCGGCCTGCGCAATACAGCCGACAAGTGAGCGCTGCAAGTCTTGAGAGGTATCCAGCAAATCTTGAATCCCAAGCTGGGCCGCCTTGTAGCTCACGTTGTCGCTGGACGACGCAGCAGACCCCGCAATCGTTCCACCCGTCCCCAAAAACACCACTTTCTTCGACATGCGAATCCTTTGCTTGCAAAAAGACAAAAACTGTCTGAAAATACAGTTACTGGTTAAGAAACCAGTATGTTGATAGCACCAGTTAGTTTCCCATATTCCCACCAGGAGACGCCATGCTCGAAAGCCCCAAACTTACTGCACGACAGCAACAAATTTTGGATCTCATCCAAAGCGCAATCGCCCGCACCGGGGCGCCGCCAACCCGCGCAGAAATCGCCAACGAGTTGGGTTTCAAGTCAGCCAACGCTGCTGAAGAGCACCTGCAAGCGCTAGCCCGCAAAGGCGTTATTGAACTGGTCAGCGGCACATCGCGCGGCATCAGGCTCCGTAGCGATGCACTACGCTCCATCAATGAGTCAAGAAACAAGCAGTTTTCCTTGCCTTTGCCAGGTTTGGCACAGCTCTCGTTGCCCCTGGTAGGGCGTGTGGCTGCTGGCTCACCGATTTTGGCCCAAGAACACATTGACCAAACCTACTACGTTGAAAGCAGTTTGTTTCAGCGCAAACCTGATTACCTGCTGAAGGTGCGCGGCATGTCGATGCGAGACGCTGGCATCATGGACGGGGACTTGTTAGCGGTGCAAGCCACCAAGGACGCAAAAAACGGGCAAATCATCGTTGCGCGGCTGGGGGACGAGGTCACTGTCAAGCGATTTCGCCGCAACAAACATCTAATCGAACTGCACCCCGAAAACCCAGACTTCCAGACCATCGTTGTAGAGCCTGGTGAAGCATTTGAGGTAGAAGGACTGGCAGTTGGCCTGATTCGCAACACGATGTTGATGTAAGTCCAACAAGGAGCCCCCTTCAATGCACCCGACCATGCTTATCCTGCACAAGTTGTACACCTCTGCCCGCCTAGCCTTCGCTGCAAAGTTGCCAAGCGTCCGCTCACATCCCCCTACTTTTTTCTCTGATGGCAGGGGTCACACCATGCCACTGGCTGTACAACAGGTCGCGATTGTGCGGCCCAATCCATGCAACTTTCGCCCAAGAGTCCCGATCAGACCATTGCGCGTGGTTCGGGTTGTAGAGTCTGGGCAAACACGCTGCAGCGTCGGCAGAATGGTGATTTCAGGCCGCATGGCAGATGTGTGCGCAGAACTTGACCGGCTAGTCGCTCACGAGGCTTCGCTGCGCTAGGCATCGGCGAAGGGCCAGCGGCGTCAGTCATGGGTGAGCTCCGTCCAGTGACTTAGTGAGCGCATGGCAGGGCCGCCGCCGCAGTCAGGTCTCAGGGCACAATCGTGGGCATGAACATTGTGATCCTAGATGACTACCAGGATGCGGTGCGCAAGCTCCAATGCGCTGGCAAGCTTGAAGCGTACCAAGCCAAGGTGTACACCAACACAGTCAAGGGACAAGGGCAACTCTCCGTGCGCCTCAAGGACGCGGATATCGTGGTCCTGATTCGTGAGCGCAGCCAGATGACACGGCAGTTGATCGAGAAGCTGCCTAAGCTGAAGTTGATTTCTCAAACCGGCAGAGTCGGTAGCCATATTGACCTGCAAGCTTGTACAGCGCGCGGCATTGCGGTGTCTGAAGGTACCAGTTCCCCAGTAGCACCTGCCGAGTTGACGTGGGCGCTGGTAATGGCAAGCATGCGGCGTTTGCCCCACTACATCGGCCACTTAAAGCATGGCGCTTGGCAGCAATCGGGGCTGAAGGCAAGTGCTATGCCTTCCAACTTCGGGCTCGGCAGTGTGCTTGAAGGCAAGACCTTGGGTGTGTGGGGATACGGCCGGGTCGGCAAGCGGGTCGCCAACTACGGCAAGGCATTCGGAATGCAGGTCATTGTTTGGGGCAGCGAGTCGTCCCGCGCTGCGGCAACCCAGGATGGCCACGTTTCGGCACCCAACCGTGCTGATTTTTTCGCGCAATCCGATGTACTCAGCCTGCACCTGAGGTTGTGCCCCGAGACCTTGCACATAGTGACTGCAGAAGACTTGGCACTGATGCAACCCACTGCAATCTTGATCAACACGTCGCGCGCGGAGCTGATACAACCCGAAGCCCTGATTGCAGGGCTTAACCGTGGTCGACCAGGCATGGCCGCAGTGGATGTGTTTGAGAACGAACCCATATTGCAAGGGCACGCGCTGTTGCGACTCGAGAACTGCATTTGCACACCCCACATTGGCTACGTTGAGCAAAACAACTATGAACTGCTGTTCAGCGCAGCCTTTGATAACGTGGTGAACTTCATTAAGGGAACTCCCACAAACATCATCAACCCTGGGGCACTGCAGGTGCGCCGCTGACCGAGAGCATTAACTCTGTGGGCCGCTGGTTTTTTTGGCGTTACCCAACTCGCCCATGTCGAATTCGATCAAGTTGTTGGGCGGTGCAGTCAGCTCAAAGTCTGACGTGCTAGGAGCAACTTGTTCAGTATCTCCAATTGGCGGAAACGGTTCGGTGAGGTTTAACTGAGAGTCCCGCTCCAGCTCAGTGCCTTTTGGCATCGACCCCTTTCGGTCAGATGTAGTAATTGCAACAGGTTGTGAATCGGGAGCCGAACCGAGATGGCGTAGCACGCCATGCAACATCAATAAATCTCTGAATGCCTGCAAATCAAACCCTTGTTCGGGCTGGTCATCAGGTTGACGTAGTAGGCAAGATTCAATGTAGACAAGCGCATCGCGGGAAGGCCACAGAGACTCAATCTGTCCGCAAGTCTCTGTGTAGACCTCCAAACCATTGCCTTCCGCCAAGAAGTTGCTGTAGTCCGGTAGCAAGCCGGTGAACTGCTGCTGGAACTGATGACGGTAGCGTTCGAACTCCTCGCGGCGGCTGAGGGTGTGCAACAAGCTGAGCAAGTCGAGGTACACCACGGGGATCGGGTCTTTGCTTTCCTTGATCCCCGCCTCTAGCACTTTGGTGGCTTCCTCATGCTGCCCCAGGGCGACAAAAAACTCGGCTTGTTGGCGAACGTCAGGCATTTCTTTCATCTGGCCAGAACGGGCGTCCGTCGGCGGCGCATCGCGCTCACCAAAGAGTCCTGCATCGGAGGTTGCAGCGGCTGCAGGGCCTTGGGTTGTCTGCGGCGTCGATACGACCAAGCCTTGAAAATCTGAGTCCCCCAACACGATATCCACTTCCAAGCCTGTCGGACTGTCGCGGTGGGAAGAGATTTGCGCGGGCGCAGCAGGCACAGACTCTGCAGCAGGTGCGTTCACCGGCGTATCGGCTAAGCCGTGCAACAGCACCTGTTCCTCTGACGGGGCCTCGGCTGGCTCCCACCACGGGGGCGAGGTAGCACGCTGCTTTCGCCACCGCAGCGCCAGCAAAGCTGCAATCGCCAGGCCACCAACCGCCAAGGCAATAAGTTGGCTTGTGTGGGCTGGGGGATCCGCCGTGCCGATGGAATCTTTCAGGCGCTGAACATTCTCCTGATTCTTGGCGGTGGCAACCTGCAGCGCCTTCAAATTGGTCTCCAGCGCTTGCAATGCGGGGCCACTGGGCTCGGGAACAGTGCTTGAAGGGTTGCTCGATTGCTCCAAGGCATCCAATCGACGTCGCAGATCTTCCACCACGGCAGAAACACTGTCTACTGACGCTTTGGCTGCAACGGCCGGTGCGCGCTCAGCTTTCGGTGCGGGCGCCTTCACGACAGCTGGTGTCTGCACCTTGGATGCAGGCGGTGGCACTGACGAAGCCACGCTAGCTGGCCATTGCGTCGGTTGCGGCTTGCCTGTTGCTACCGTCGGTGTGCTGGCCGTGACCTCAAACCCCAACCTCGCCCCCGGTATTGGCGCCTGGGTCAATGGGGTGACCGGCACAGATGCGGTACCCACCGGGTCGGCAAAGAGAATGTACTGGCGGCTGATCTTGGTCCCACAACCTGCATGCAGCTCCACGGTCACCACCGGCTCGCTCACCGATGTATGCGCATAGACGTTAACGAGTAGGCTCTGGTCCGGCCGTGGGTCCACTCCCAGGCTGATGGTGCTAGCGGGCTGTCTTGCGTCACCATAGCTCACGGTGGCATCCAAACACGCAACAGCGGCGTCACCCGAGGAGCCCGGCTGCACCACCACGGACACGTCAAGCGGCCGGCCCAGAACTGCTGCGCCCTGCATCCGCCCCAAGGTCAAAGACGAAGCATCCAGTGCCGCGAACAACACAGCAGCGGCTGCGATTGGCTTGCCAAGATTGCAAAATCGGCTCATAAGGTGTCAACATTCTGGCACACGCCAGCGTACATTGATTGCATTCGAACATTTATAGGCCCGGCCTGTGGTGCAGGCTTGCGGGTGGCGCTTGGCTTACCTGCACAGGCCTTCGGGTGGACGACAGTGTCAGCAGTCCCAGGCCGCAGCAGCTCGCCCCTGACACCCTGGCGACATGCAGCGGATACCCACCGGGACTCGGCAGTGACAATAGGCTACTGATGTTCGGACCTACGTGTTGTTGCAGTTACCCCAGCGATGGATGAACCCATACTCACCGTTGATGAGAGATCGGCGATCAACGCAGGTCGCTGGTTTAGCACGCTATCGCCTTCGCTGCGCCATGACATCTTGCGCTGTGCTTATGCAAAGCGTTACCGCGATGGCGAACTGATCGCAGCCCGGGGCGAACCTCCAGAGGAATGGATCGCCTGCGCTAAAGGCGCAGTACGGGTGAGTTCTACTTCCATTTCGGGCAAACTCATTACGCTGACCTACGTTGAACCTGGCATCTGGTTCGGCGATGTTTCCATTTTTGATGGCGACCGGCGCACGCATGATGCCTATGCGCATGGAGAAAGCACGGTACTGTGCGTGGCCAAAGCGGACTTCCGAAAAATTCTGGCGAACCATGTGGAACTGTATGAGGCGCTGCTGCGCTTGCACGCGCGGCGCATCCGCCAGCTCTATGGACTGGTGGAAGATCTCAACACGCTGCCACTGCGCGCTCGCCTGGCCAAACAGCTGCTCCACTTGGTGCGTTCCTACGGGGTTCCCTCATTGAGCGAGGGCGCGGACATCCGCATTGGTCTGCATTTGGCACAAGAAGAACTCGCGCAACTGCTTGGCGCATCTAGGCAACGCGTGAACCAAGAGCTCAAGTCGATCGAACGCGAAGAGATCATCCGTATCGAGCCGGGCGGTCTGGTCGTGCGTGACCGCCACGCGCTCATGAGAATTGCAGAATCCGACCGCTCGCCCTAATGAGATCGACCATGACCGACTTTGATCACTTCATTGGCACCCAGGCTGCGTTGGGCAAACATGCCCTGAACCTCGAGGCGCTGCAAGCTTGGCTGCAAGCCCATATAGAAAACTTTCGGGGACCGGTGACGGTTGAGATTTTCAAAGGGGGGCAGTCCAACCCTACATACAAACTGGTCACGCCAAGCGCACGCTATGTCATGCGCATGAAGCCCGGCCCCATAGCCCAATTGCTGCCATCCGCTCACGCCATTGAGCGTGAGTTTGCCGTCATGCGCGCTCTGCGTTCGACCGCAGTCCCGGTGCCAGAAATGCTCGCTTTATGCGAGGACGAGTCGGTACTGGGCCGCGCCTTCTACATCATGGAATACCGTGAGGGCCGGGTGCTGTGGAACCAAGCCTTGCCAGGCATGTCGCCCCAGGAACGCACTGCCATCTACCAAGAAATGAACCGCGTCATTGCCGCGTTGCATACAGTCGACTATGTCCGGCAGGGCCTAGTGAACTATGGCAAGCCCGGCAATTACTTCGAGCGTCAAATCAAGCGCTGGAGCCAACAATACCTGGCGTCCATGACCCAACCAATCGAGGAGATGGAACGTCTCATGGAGTGGCTGCCGGCCCACATCCCCAGCCTGGCGCGGGACGATCGGCTGGTGGGCATCGTGCATGGCGACTACCGCATGGACAATCTGATGTTCGAACACGAGGCCCCAAAAGTGTGCGCGGTACTGGACTGGGAACTCTCCACCTTGGGCCACCCATTTGCGGACTTCAGCTACCACTGCATGACCTGGCACATCGCACCGGGGGCATTTCGGGGCATTGGAGGCTTGAACCTGGCGGACTTAGGCATCCCCAGCGAGGACACGTACATTCGCCAATACTGTGACCTAAGTGGCTTGGCTCAGCCCCAGGACCTGAAGACCGACTGGAACTTTTTTCTCGCCTACAACCTTTTCCGGCTGGCGGCGATTTTGCAAGGCATCGCCAAACGCGTGGAAACGGGTACCGCATCCAGTGCCCAGGCGATCGAGTCAGCGGCCGGTGCAAGGCCGTTGGCATGGATGGCCTGGCAATTGGCACAAAGGGCCTGACCCGCGAACCTGCATACGGCGCATCGTTGCGACGCGCGCACCGCCCCAAACCACCCCATAAGGACACACCATGGATTTTGACTACTCTCCAAAAACCAAAGCACTACAGAGCAAGCTGCAGCGTTTCATGGAGGACCACATCTACCCCGCTGAGGCTGCGTACCACGCAGAAATTGCGACCAACACTGCGGCTGGCAAGCGCTGGACCCCACTCAATCTCATCGAAGACCTCAAGCGCAGAGCACAATCCGAGGCGCTGTGGAACCTGTTTTTGCCAGTCGACAGTGCGCAAGCGGCGGGTTTTCCCGGAGCCGGTCTGACCAACCAAGAGTACGCTCCCCTGGCAGAAATCATGGGGCGGGTACCGTGGTCCAGTGAGGTGTTCAACTGCTCAGCCCCCGACACCGGGAACATGGAAACCATCGCTCGCTACGGGTCGCCCGAGAGCAAAACCCAGTGGCTCAAGCCCCTTCTAGAAGGCACGATCAGGTCAGCATTTGCCATGACCGAGCCTGCAGTGGCGTCGAGCGACGCTACCAATATTTCCACCCGCATCGAGCGCCAAGCCGACGGGTACCTGATCAACGGCCGCAAGTGGTGGATTTCCGGCGCGGGGGATCCGCGCTGCGCCATCTACATCACCATGGGAAAAACCGACCCCGAAGCGGCACGTCATGCGCAGCAAAGCATGGTGTTGGTGCCAGCGGATACGCCAGGCTTAACGGTGGTGCGGCCTCTCAGCGTGTTTGGCTACGACGACGCGCCACACGGCCACATGGAGGTCCTCTTCGACAACGTCCGAATACCTTTCGAGAATATTCTGCTTGGCGAGGGCCGGGGTTTCGAGATCGCACAAGGCCGATTGGGACCCGGCCGCATCCACCATTGCATGCGCTTGATCGGGCTGGCTGAGCGCGCTCTAGAGCTCATGTGCCGCCGCGCATCCGCGCGCATCGCCTTCGGCAAATCAGTGGCTGCACAGACAGTGACCCAAGAACGCATTGCAGAGGCGCGGTGCAAGATCGATATGGCGCGCCTGCTGACCCTGAAGGCGGCCTGGATGATGGATGTAGCCGGCAACAAGTTTGCCCGCAACGAAATCGCGATGATCAAGGTGGTGGCGCCCAACATGGCGTGCGACGTCATCGATTGGGCCATGCAGGCCCACGGTGGCGGCGGTATGTGCGAGGACTTTCCTCTGGCATACAGCTATGCTTGCGCCAGAACGCTGCGGTTTGCCGATGGACCGGACGAGGTGCACCGCAATGCGGTTGCCAAACTTGAGTTGGGAAAGTACTCAACCGACTCGAAGCCAGTGAACATGCCGATTACTCGGGGCTGCTAGCGACGCGGTGACCAGGAACGCAGCCTAGGAGCCCAACAATCCCGACCACAACTCCTTCAGGTCGGGAAAGTTCCATTTGCTGGGATCTTCGCGACTGAGTATCTTCTCGTTGGTTCCTGCAAGTGACAGGTCCACGATACGCGGGGTGATCCTGAGTTCCGACTGGGTCGAGTAGAACACCTTGACCAAGGGCATTGTTAGCGACTTGCCAGTTTGCTCGACCACCACGGCCAAGTATCCCGAGCTTAGCTTCACCAGTGAGCCGATTGGGTAGATACCCAAGCTCTTGACGAAGGCTTGAAAAACTCGCGCGTCGAAATGCCCGTTGGTCCACTCTGCCATACGCCGCATAGACTCCGCGGGATCCCAACCTGCCTTGTAAGGACGGTTGGATGTGATGGCGTCGTACACATCGCATACGGCACCCATTTTCGCCATCAAGCTGATCTGATCACCCTTGAGGCCCTTTGGATAGCCAGAACCATCGACCTTCTCATGGTGATGCAAACACACATCCAAGGTGACGGGATCAACATTGGTCCCGGTCAACAACAGTTCGTAGCCAGCCTGGGGATGCCCCTTGATGATGGCGAACTCCCCATCGGTCAACTTGCCAGGCTTATTCAAAACATCGTTGGGCATTGCCGCCTTACCCAAGTCGTGCATCAGGCCGGCGATCCCGGCCAACCGGGTCTGCTTTTCGTCCAATCCGAGTTGCTTGGCCAAGGCAACCATCATGGCGCACACCGCGACCGAGTGCATGTAGGTGTAATCGTCGGCAGTCTTGAGTCGGGCCAGACTGATGAGCGCTCCCGGATTGCGGGCAACCGAATCCGATATCTCTTCCACGACTTGCATCGCATTGCCGGCGTCCACCGCGTTGCCCATCCGAGCCTCTTCGAACATCGAAATGACCGCACGCTTGGACTGAGCGCAAATCCTGGCAGCGCGCTCAAACTCCTCAGCAGCCGACACTGGCGCCACATCGCGCGTCTGCTCGGCGGCACGCTCAAGCTCTGCATCAATTTGCGCATCTGCTTCGGCTTCGGAAATGGCCGACCCACCAGTCGGAACATCCAAACCTTTGGATGTATCAATCCATACTTCCTTGATGCTGCTAGAAAAGATGGACTCGATGTCTTTGGGGTCCGTGATGACAAAGCTGCTGCGCCAAAACGGATGCTCCATCCAAGAGCCACAGAACTCCTTGAGGTACATGCCTACCGTGATCTGGCTCACGTTGATTTTCTTTAGCATGTTTGCTAGTGCATTGGACCGGAACGGTCGCTATCCATGTGTATTGCCTTTGGCCCCGAACGGCCGGACCAGTATAGACCAGCTGACGCTGGCGGCCAACGCCGGCTTCAGTGCAAATGTCGCGGTTTTCTGCCTCCGCCATGCCCGCCAGAGCCTCCGCCAAAACCTCTGGGAGGCTTACCAATCTCGAGGGAGCTTACCAAGGCATCGAAGCGCTGGGAGAACAAGCGATCAACCTCTGCAACCACGCCGCCAAGCTCAGATCCGTCAAAGTGACGCTCCATCAAATTCACTAAGTCCTGCACCAGCAAATCCCTTTGTACTTGCATGATGGCGGCTGGATTCGGACCAACAAACAACATCAAAAAGTCATCGCGCGATTGCGCTGTGCTGCTCTCGGCTTCTTCGTCGAACTCTGCGTCGTAGAAGGTCACCTCAACCGCAGCGCCTGTGTCGGCGATGTCGTTGAGATTCATACACACCTCGTCCAAGGTCTGTCGAAAGTCATCGTCGCCATGAACGGTCCAGCAGATCTGCAGCGTGTGGTCTTGCGCGTCGAACTGAATGCCCGGCTCGTCCTCGTACGTGCTGGCAGCACCTTCGGCCATAGAGGTGGAACCGGCGTAGCGCCACAGAGGCCTTAGCGCATCCTGCAACTGGTCTAAATTGACATCCGAGCGTAACTGCACCTGACCATGGACATGAATTTCATAGGGTGCGTTATATCGTGTCATGGTGGCTTGAGGTCGGAGGTGGTGTAGTTTGGTGCCTGAGACCGGAATCGAACCGGTACGCCCGTTATTCACGAAGCGGCGGATTTTAAGTCCGATGTGTCTACCTATTTCACCACTCAGGCTGTCGCTTAGATTGTCAAACAAAAAAGCCCTGCACTTGCATGAGAACAGGGCTTGGATGACCAGAAATCTTGGAGGCGCGGTCCGGAGTCGAACCGGACTAACCGGATTTGCAATCCGGGGCATAACCGCTTTGCTACCGCGCCGCAGAACCCAACGAAAAAGGGAAGCGGTTGCTTCCCTTCTTATGGAATCTGGAGCGGGAAAAGAGTCTCGAACTCTCGACCTCAACCTTGGCAAGGTTGCGCTCTACCAACTGAGCTATTCCCGCGTTTCAAGCCCTGTAGTATAGCGCGGATTTTTGCATCTCCGCGCTTGTTGAAGCTTTTTTTGGTGCCTGACCATCAGTGCTTGATCGAGCCCGGGGCATCCTGGGGCTGAACGGTTGCGGGCACGGGTTCCACGGGCGCCAAAATGTCATCCTCCGGCAGGGGAACAGGCAACGACTCCAGCGCCAACTCCAGCACTTTGTCGATCCACTTCACAGGAACGATTTCCAGCCCGTTCTTCACGTTTTCCGGAATGTCTTGCAGATCCTTGGCATTTTCTTCGGGTATCAACACCGTCTTGATGCCGCCCCGCAAAGCAGCCAATAGCTTTTCCTTAAGGCCGCCGATGGCGGTTATCTCTCCTCGCAGGGTGATTTCACCGGTCATTGCAACATCACCACGAACCGCAATCCCAGTCAGAGCAGACACAAACGCGGTGGCCATGGCTGCTCCAGCGCTCGGACCGTCTTTAGGGGTCGCACCGTCGGGCACATGAATGTGAATGTCCTTTTTCTCGAACACTTCATCTTTGATACCCAATCGGCGGGAGCGGCTGCGCACCACAGTTCTGGCTGCCTCCACTGACTCCTTCATCACATCTCCGAGCGAACCCGTGCGTGTGATAACACCTTTTCCAGGCGTCAGCGCCGCCTCGATTGTGAGCAAGTCACCGCCGACTTCAGTCCATGCCAAGCCAACCACCTGTCCCACTTGGTTTTGCTGCTCCGCGCGTCCATACGTGTATTTGCGAACACCGAGGTAGTCCTTCAAGGTGTCTGCGGTCACCTGCACTTGGGGCTCCATCTTTTTGAGCAAAAGTCCCTTCACCACTTTTCTGCAGATCTTGGACAGCTCGCGCTCCAAGGAACGCACGCCGGCCTCGCGTGTGTAGTAGCGCACGATATCGCGCACCGCATCTTCGGACACCGCCAACTCAGACTCTTTGACGCCGTTGTTCTTCATTTGCTTAGGTAGCAGATAAGTGGTGGCGATATTCGTCTTCTCGTCTTCGGTATAGCCCGACAGACGAATCACCTCCATGCGGTCTAGCAAGGCCGGCGGGATGTTCATGGAGTTGGACGTTGCAACGAACATGACATCGCTCAAATCGAAATCCACCTCCACGTAGTGGTCACCGAACTTGTGGTTTTGCTCAGGGTCGAGCACCTCCAGCAACGCACTGCTGGGGTCGCCACGGAAGTCGGTGCCGAGCTTGTCAATCTCGTCAAGCAAGAACAGGGGATTGCGGGTACCGACTTTTGACAAGCTCTGCAGCACCTTACCGGGCATGGCTCCGATGTAGGTACGCCGGTGGCCACGAATCTCCGCCTCATCGCGCATCCCACCCAAGGCCATGCGTACGTACTTTCGACCCGTGGCCTTGGCAATCGACTGCCCAAGGGAGGTTTTTCCCACACCGGGTGGCCCAACCAAGCAAAGAATGGGTGCCTTTACCTTGTCCACCCGCTGCTGCACAGCCAAGTACTCTAGGATGCGGTCCTTCACTTTGTCCAAGCCATAGTGGTCTTGGTTGAGCACGTTCTCAGCATTGGTGAGGTTGTGCTTGATCTTGGTCTTGGTGGCCCACGGAAGACCAGACAGCACGTCGATATAGTTGCGAACCACTGTAGCCTCTGCCGACATCGGCGACATCAGCTTGAGTTTTTTGAGTTCGGCTTCGGCCTTCTTGAATGCCTCTTTGGGCATCTTTGCCGACTTGATCTTCTTCTCGATCTCTTCGATGTCAGCGCCGTCCTCGCCTTCGCCAAGCTCCTTTTGAATCGCCTTGACTTGCTCGTTCAGGTAAAAGTCGCGCTGGTTCTTCTCCATCTGTCGCTTCACACGACCACGAATTTTCTTGTCGACATTGAGAATATCGACCTCGCGCTCAATCTGCTCGAACAGGTTCTCGAGTCGCTCACGCACCACCGAGAGTGTCAGTACCATCTGCTTTGCGTCCAGCTTCAATGGAAGGTGTGCGGCAATGGTGTCTGCCAACCGACCTGCGTCATCGATACTGGAAATGGACGTAAGGATTTCGGGCGGTATCTTTTTGTTGAGCTTCACGTACTGGTCAAACTGCTGCATGACCGCGCGGCGCAATGCCTCAACCTCACTGCTTTTGGTTCGAACTGCATCCGGTTGTTCGAGCGCGGTCACGATGGGCGTCACACTGGCCAAGAAGTGCGAACTGCCCTCCTCAATCTTGTTGACCGTTGCACGCTGGTGGCCCTCCACCAAAACTTTCACGGTGCCGTCTGGTAGCTTGAGCATTTGCAAGATGGTCGAGACACATCCAACGTCAAACATGTCTGATACCACCGGATCGTCCTTGGCGGCAGCCTTTTGCGCCACCAACATGATTCGGCGTTCGGCCTCCATGGCCGCCTCAAGCGCCTTGATGCTTTTGGGCCGCCCGACAAACAAGGGAATCACCATGTGGGGAAACACCACCACATCACGCAAGGGCAGCAAGGGCAAATCAATCGGGACTGCGGGAAGTGGTGTTTGACCGGACATACGTAACCTTTATGGACCCAAGGGAGATGGATGACTAATCATGAAATTCAAGTGCGAGGCCATTGTCACGCGATGCACAGGCCACACAAATGGCGTAAATCGAGAGAAAGACCCCGCAATTCGAACGACTCGAACAGCGTGCATCAAGCCTTTCTTGCTGCTTCGCGGTAAACGAGCAGAGGCGCTTTGTTTTCTTCGATCGTCGACTCATCGACCACCACGCGTTCGATGTTGGTGGCGTTTGGAAGATCGAACATGGTGTCAATCAAAGACTGCTCAAGAATGGACCGCAACCCGCGCGCACCGGTCTTTCGGGCCAAGGCGCGTCGGGCAATCGCCTTAAGCGCATTGGGCCGAATCTCCAACTCCGCGCCCTCCATTGCCAGCAACTTGGCGTACTGTTTGACCAAGGCGTTCTTGGGTTCGGTCAAGATCTGCACCAGCGCATCCTCGGTGAGTTCAGCCAAGGTGGCCACCACAGGCATGCGGCCTACCAATTCGGGAATCAGCCCGAACTTAATCAGGTCTTCAGGCTCGACCTCTTTGAACACCTCGGTGAGGCTGCGTTGCTGCTTGCTTTGAACCACCGCACCGAAGCCGATGCCCGAGGACTGGGTGCGGCTTTCAATCACTTTTTCAAGGCCGGCAAACGCGCCACCGCAAATGAACAAAATGTTGGTGGTGTCAATTTGCACAAAGTCTTGATTGGGGTGCTTGCGCCCGCCCTGTGGCGGCACGCTCGCCATGGTGCCCTCGATTAGCTTCAGCAAGGCCTGTTGCACACCCTCCCCGGATACGTCCCTGGTAATGGAAGGGTTGTCTGACTTGCGGGAAATCTTGTCAATTTCGTCAATGTAAACGATGCCACGTTGGGCGCGTTCAACATCGTAATTGCAGCTTTGCAAGAGCTTGAGAACGATGTTTTCTACATCCTCCCCGACGTAGCCCGCTTCGGTCAGCGTGGTCGCATCGGCCATGACAAACGGCACATCCAGCATGCGCGCCAGGGTTTGCGCCAATAGAGTTTTGCCAGAGCCAGTGGGGCCAATCAGCAAGATATTGCTCTTGGACAACTCAACATCGTCTTTTTTGGCTTTCTCTTTGTGGCGCAGTCGTTTGTAATGGTTATAGACCGCCACCGCCAAACTGCGCTTTGCAGGCTCCTGCCCGATAACGTAGTTGTCCAGGTTGGCCTTGATGTCGGCAGGCGTTGGCAAGTCACTCTTGCCTTCCTTGCCCATGGTCGACGCAGGCAACTCATCGCGAATGATCTCGTTACACAGCTCAATACATTCGTCGCAAACGAACACCGAAGGGCCCGCTATTAGCTTCTTGACCTCATGCTGGCTCTTGCCGCAAAACGAGCAGTACAGAGTCTTCTCGCCAGTCGCGCCTTTTTTTTCGGCCATGTCTTCGGTGCCTCTATCCAGATGGGAGTTTGATGATAACCAAACGCGAGCGGCAACTTCGCAGCTTGCGCACGGGCACCTGTGGCCAGGTGCCGAACAGCCAGAGACTCAGGGGCGCTTAGAGATCACTTGGTCGACCACACCATACTCTTTGGCCTCTTCGGCCGACATGTAGTAATCGCGCTCGGTATCACGGGCAATACGCTCTAACGATTGCCCTGTGCGCTCTGCCAGTATCTTGTTGAGCTGCTCTCTGGTCTTCAGAATTTCCCGGGCGGCGATCTCGATCTCTGTGGCCTGCCCCTGACTACCGCCAGAGGGCTGGTGGATCATGACCTTGGAATTGGGCAAAGAAAACCGCTTGCCCTTCGCGCCCGCGGCAAGCAAGAACGCACCCATGCTGGCAGCCATTCCAGCACACAGTGTGGACACATCCGGTTTGATGAAGTTCATGGTGTCGAAAATCGCCATGCCAGCACTGACTGAACCGCCAGGCGAGTTGATGTAAAATGAAACGTCCTTGTCCGGGTTCTCGCTCTCCAGAAACAAGAGCTGGGCGACTACCAAGTTGGCAGTCTGGTCATTGACCGGGCCGACCAAAAAAATGACGCGCTCTTTGAGCAAACGAGAGTAGATGTCGTACGACCGCTCGCCGCGACCGGACTGCTCAATCACCATCGGCACCATGCCCAATGCTTGGATTTCCATTGCGCCAAGCGCACCATTATTCAAGTTCATAGCAACTCCAAAAAGGGCCGGTTAAGGCCGACTTTACCCAAAAACCATCAGCCGAAAACGCAAGTGGGGCCAATGCATCAGACTGCAAGTCTGCTGCAAGCCCCACTGTTGGCGGCCAATCGGCCAACCCGGAACCGACGCATCAAAATCAGTTCTGCGCCATCAACTCGTCAAAGGACACCGACTTTTCGCTGACCTTGGCTTGTGCCAAGACAAACTCGGTGACGTTGTTTTCAACAACGATAGCCTCCACCTCGGCCATGCGGCGGTTGTCGCTGTAATACCAACGCACCACTTCGGCGGGCTTTTCGTAGCTGGCAGACAGTTCGTCAACGTGGGCCTTGATCTGCTCGGGCTTGGCGGACAAGTTGTTGGCACGTACCAGTTCGGCCACCACCAGCCCCAAACGCACACGCCGCTCAGCTTGGGGGCGGAAGATGTCCTCGGGAATAGGTGCCTTTTCGGCGTCTTTGATACCGCGCTGCTTTAGGTCTGCGCGGGCGCCCTCAACCAAACGCTCGACCTCCGCCTGCACACTGGACTTGGGCAGTTCGAGTTCAGCCTTAGAAACCAACGCGTCCATGACCGCCTGCTTGTTGCGACTGAGCAAACGGTACTTGACCTCGCGCTCCAGGTTCTTGCGAATGTCGGCGCGCAAGCCGTCGACACTCGAATCTGCAATGCCCAGCGACTTGGCCAAAGCGCCGTCGACTTCGGGCAGATGGGCCGCCTCGACCTTCTTCAAAGTCACCATGAAGTCTGCCGTCTTTCCTGCGACGTCTTTGCCGTGGTACTCGGCGGGGAACGCGAGAGGGAAAGTCTTGCTCTCACCCGCTTTCATGCCGCGAGTCGCATCTTCAAATTCCTTAAGCATCTGGCCGTCGCCAACGATGAACTGGAAGTCCGACGCCTTCCCGCCTTCGAAGGGCTCGCCATCGACCTTGCCTTCAAAGTCCACTGTCACACGGTCGCCATCTTGGACGGCTGCGTCCTGGGCGCGCTGTGCAAACGAGCGGCGCTGCTTGCGCAGAATTTCTACTGTCTTGTCAATCGCTGCGTCTGTCACTTCGGTGGAAACCTTCTCGATTTCAGCGGTGCTAAGGTCGCCGATCTTTACCTCGGGAAACACCTCAAACACCGCGTCAAAAGCCATGTGCCCCTCGGGCGATGCGTCGCTCTCTGTGATGCGTGGCTGGCCTGCTACACGCAATTTGGCTTCGTTGGCAGCGCTGGCAAAGGCCTGTCCCACTTTGTCATTCATGACTTCGTAGTGCACCGAATAGCCGTAGCGCTGTGCCACCACATTCATCGGCACTTTGCCTGGGCGAAAACCGTCCATCTTGACCGTTCGGGCGAGCTTGCGCAGGCGCGATTCGACCTCGGACTGAATGGCGGTGGCTGGGAGCGTTAACTTGATTTTGCGTTCTAGTTTTTCCAATGTTTCAACAGTTACAGCCACGGTCAGTCTCCTAAAGAAGTTATGGGTTAGGCACCAGCACACGGGCGCCGGACACAGAGAATTTCACACAAATGGGGTGGTGTATGGCGGTGACTCGGCCCGCGCCCAGTTGGGCAAAGTAGCTGGTCAAAGCAACCCGGCATTGTATCTGAGGCCTGCTTTGAAAAAGGCCCACTGGACTTCCCCAACGCAGTCAGCGGGTGACCCACGCAATCAGGGCGCCGACCAGTACCGTCCCGCCCCACCAAAACAACACAATAGACGCCACCGCGGCCAAAGTTGCCAAGTAAGCCGCCAGCACCATCAGGCCATCGCGCAGACGCAAACCCCAGGCCATCAGGACAATGCCCAAGGCTGGCAGCACGTTGTCGAAAGTGATCATTGGCACCGGAACTGCCATCGACAGGCCGGCTGTGGCAAGCACCAAGCCGTTGACCAACCGCATGGGGCGGTCACTTAGCCTGAGCAATCGAGGTCGAGCAAACCGGCCCACCAGGTGCAACGCCTTTCGGCTCGCGCTGGTAAGCAAGCTCTTGGCGCGAGGATGCAAGGCACGTTGGCCCAACCATGCGGGAAGGTCTATCGGGTGCCCCAGGCACACACCAACAGACACGACGACACACAACAGGCCAACGGCAGACGCCATACCAGGCAATGCCACCGGAAAAAGCAAAGGTGTTGCCAGCAAACCTAACCACACCAGTCGCTCCCGGTTGCTGTGGCCCACCGTGTCTGCCACTGTGTCCCCCAGCGCGTTCAAGTAAACCCGCGCAATCCGGTCGGTGGTGGATGTTCGCTTCGGCTGGTCTGCGTTGGGTGGCTTGAATTGCATAGAGGCACTGGGTCAGACCACACTAAGGTGGTGCGCGGGGGGGGACTCGAACCCCCACAGTGTTGCCACCGTCAGGACCTAAACCTGGTGCGTCTACCAATTTCGCCACCCGCGCTCGCACTGCTGCAGTTTACCCTGCGGCCGGCGTGTCCTTGCGCACCCGAAACCAAGCCGCGTACATGGCTGGCAAGGCCAGCAGCGTCAGCACAGTGGCGACGATCAGGCCGCCCATAATGGCCACCGCCATCGGCCCCCAAAACACCGAGCGCGAAAGCGGGATCATGGCCAACACCGCCGCTGCGGCCGTCAACACAATCGGCCGCAAGCGACGCACGGTGGAGCCGACGATGGCCTCCCAGGCCGGTATGCCAGCCTTGCGGTCATGCTCGATTTGGTCAATCAAGATCACCGAGTTGCGCTGGATCATTCCCATCAGTGCAATCACCCCCAGCAAGGCCACAAAACCAAAGGGTCGATCCAGCACCAGCAAGGCACCGGCCACGCCCGCAATGCCCAGCGGCCCGGTAAGAAAGACCAAGAGCGCCCGGCTAAAGCTTTGCAGCTGAAGCATCAACAAAGTGAAGGTGATGAACAACATGATGGGCACCCCCGCCACGATCGAACTCGAGCCCTTGGAACTTTGCTCCACAGCGCCGGCCACTTCAACCCGGTAGCCCGGACGCCACTGGCTGCTGATTTCTGTTAACCGCGGCATTAGCTCGGCGCTCACGGTTGCGCCCTGCTTGCCTTCGACGATATCGCTTTGAACCGTCATCGCGTAATCGCGGTTTTCGCGCCACATCACGCCCGGCTCCCAACTGAACACCGGCTTGGCGATCTGGGTTAACGGAATGGACTTGCCGGAGGCCGTGGGCAGGTAGGCGTTGGCAATATCGGTGATCGCATCACGCTCTTCGAGCGGCTGGCGCAACACGATGTCGATGAGCTTGTCGCCCTCCTGGTACTGGCCCACGGTGGTGCCAGACAAAATGGCCTTGGACGCTTGTGCAATCGACTGGCTGGTCACACCCAGGGCACGTGCCTTGGCCTGGTCAACTTCAAGCCGAATCACCTTCACCGACTCGTTCCAGTTGTCGTTCACCCCACGCGTGCTGGGGTTCTCACGCATGGCGGACTTGACGCTATCCGCATAGCCACGCAGTACCACCGGATCGGGGCCCATCACCCGAAACTGCACTGGGTAAGGCACAGGTGGCCCATTGGGCAGCAGCTTCACGCGCCCGCGAATCTCGGGAAATTCGGTGGCCAGCAAGGCGGGCAGCCGCACTCGCAAGGTCTCGCGCACCTTCAAGTCCTTGGACATGATCATGAACTGCGACACGTTGGTTTGCGGGAACACCTGGTCCAAACTCAGGTAAAAGCGTGGCAAGCCCGAACCCACCCAAGTGGTCACTGCCTGCACGCCCTCCTCCTTGAGCAGGCGTTGCTCCACCCGCTTGGTGACCTCCTCATTGGCAGCAAAAGAGGTGCCCTCCGGGAACCAGATGTCGACCAAAATTTCCAGACGACTGGAGTCGGGGAAAAACTGCTGCTGCACCTTGCCCATGCCCACAATGCCTAAGGCAAACACCAGCAGAGTTGCGCCGATCGTGGTCCAGCGGTGCTCCAGACACCAGTTGAGCACCCGCCGAAAGCCCACGTAAAACGCCGAGTTGTAGCCCTCGTTGGGCTCGCGGGCGTCAGCATCGATCCCGTCACCCGGTTCCACTGCGTGGCGCGGCTTGGTTTTCAAAAGCACGGTGCCGAGGTAGGGCACAAAGTACACCGAAACTATCCAACTGAGCACCAAGGCGATCACAGTGACCGCAAAGATAGCAAAGGTGTATTCGCCGGTCACCGACTTGGCAATGCCGATCGGCAAAAAGCCGACCGCCGTGATCAGTGTTCCGGTCAGCATTGGCATGGCTGTGAGCTCGTAGGCGAAGGTGGCAGCGCGGACCTTGTCATAGCCCTGCTCCATCTTGTGCACCATCATCTCCACCGCAATGATCGCGTCGTCCACCAGCAGGCCCAACGCAATGATGAGCGATCCCAGCGAAATCTTGTGCAGCCCGATGCCAAAGTAGTACATCGCCAAAAACGTTACTGCCAACACCAAAGGAATCGTGATCCCCACCACCAAGCCTGGGCGCATGTCGATGTAGTAACGCCTCCACAGTGGGTGTTCGCCATGCCGACGGTGGAATCCCAGCGCCACAAAGCTCACGCCCAAAACAATCACCACCGCTTCGATCAGGGTGGTAACGAACTCACCCACCGAGGTCGACACCGCTTTTGGCTGGTCTTGCACCTTCACCAGACGAATGCCTGCGGGCAGCTCACTTTCCAAACGTGAGGAAGCTGCGTTGAGCGCTTTTCCCAAGGCAATAATGTCCCCGCCCTTAGCCATTGAAACGCCCAGGCCAATCACCTCTTGGCCTTGATGGCGCACCTTCACCGCAGGGGGATCAAGGTAGCCTTGCTTGATCTCTGCAATATCACCCAAGCGCAACTGATTGCCCGACGCGCCGCGAATCGGCATGGCCCGCAACGCATCCAAGCCCTTGAACTGCCCCGCCACCCGCACTTGAAAAACGTCCAGTGGCGTCTGCACCACGCCCGCGCTTTCCACCGCGTTTTGCTGGTTAAGCTGGGACAACACCTGGCCCATGTCCAGCCCCATTTGCGACAGCCGCTTTTGAGAAATCTCGATGTAGACCTTCTCATCCTGGGCGCCAAATAGCTCCACCTTGGCCACGTTGGGCACCCTCAAAAGTGCTTGGCGCACTCGGTCGGCAAAAACCTTGAGCTCGGCGTAGCTGTAGCCGTCGGACTCCATGGCGTAAATCACGCCATAGACATCGCCGAAATCGTCATTGAAAAACGGACCCACTACACCTTGCGGAAGTTGCGTGCGCATATCGCCCACTTTTTTGCGCACCGTATACCAAACGTTGGACACCTCACTGGGCGTAGAGTTGTCTCGAAGCTCCAGAAAAATCTGCGACTCACCCGGCTTGGAATAGCTGCGAATCTTGTCGGCATAGGGCACCTCTTGCAGGGTGCGCTCGAGCTTGTCGGTCACCTGCTCGGCCACCTGCTGCGCGGTAGCACCAGGCCAGTAGGTGCGCACCACCATCGCTCGAAAGGTAAATGGCGGATCTTCGTCTTGCCCTAGCTGAAAATAGGCTGTGCATCCCAAGACCATCAACACCACCATCAGGTAGCGGGTCAAGGGACCGTGGTCGAGGGCCCACTTCGAAAGGTTAAAGCCCTTGGCTGCGCTGTGCGCCTCTTGCGTCTCGTTCATATCACTTACCTGCCTGGGCTGCCGGCGTGGCGGCTGTATTTTGGTCCTGGTACACAGTCACTTTTTGGCCCGGTGAGAGCACATGCACTCCGGCAGCCACAATTTGCATGCCCGGCTTCAACCCGGCACCCACCACCGCCATATTGCCGTCAGCGGTCAGCACCTCGATGCGCTGCAAATTCACGACCATCGAGGCGGCGTCAAGCACCCACACAGCGGTGGAATCGGCCTCGCGAAGTAGCGCGCTGGTTGGAATGCGTATTGCCTGGGTACCACTATGGTCAAAATTATTGGCACGCACGGTCACGGTGGTGCCCAAAGGCAGACTGTATTTGGGGTCCATGGCCAACTTGACCGCGAAGGTACGTGTCACTGGGTCAGCACTGGACGCCACCTCCCGCACCGTGGCGGGCAAGCTCTCGGCGCTAGACCAAGGCATCACGCTGGCGCCAGAGCCAACGCGGATCATCGCTACCTTGTCTTCAGGGACCGAAAACATCACGTCGCGCGGACCGTCCTTGGCAATGCGAAACACTGGAGTGCCCGCAGCCACCACTTGGCCTACCTCGACTTCCACAGCGGTCACCACCCCGGCGACATCGGCCACCAGACTGGTGTAAGCAGCTTGGTTACTCAATCCGGCAAGCTGCGCCTGTGCGGCATCGAACTGTGCTTGTGCTGACTTCAGCGTGGCCTCACGGCGCTCTAACTCGGCGCTGCTGATGAAGTTTTGCTCACGCAGCTCCTTGAAGCGCTTGAAGTCCGCCTGCGCCAAGTCGCGGTTGGTTGCAGCGCCAGCGAGCTGAGCGCGAGAGGCGTCGACCGACAGGCGGTAGTCCTGGGCGTCCAACTGAGCCAACACCTGCCCGGCGCGAACCCGTTGGCCCAGCTCCACTTGACGCTGCACCACCTTGCCAGCGACTCGAAATGCCAGCCGCGACTCCACACGGGCCCGCACCTCGCCGGCGAACTCGCCGCCGCCTTGCAGCGCACCCACACCGACAGTGAGCAACTTCACCGCGCGCACCGGTTCGGGCGCTGGCGCGGGTTTGGAACATGCTGCAAGCAGCACAACAGAAACAGCAAGCGCAATCGCGGCGGGTAGGGTCTTGGGCATGGTCAGGCCTGTAAAACAAGGGGAATGTGCTCGGCCTCGCATTTTATTAATGACCGACGGGTTAGTAATTTAGAAGAATCGATTCTGACTGTCAAGCCGGGCCCGCAGGCAGGCAGAATCCCAGCCCATGAAGCCAAGCCCGCAGATCTCCAGCACCACCACCATCGGCCACTACGAGAACTTTCCGGTAGCGTCGCTGCTGTGTCCAGCGCACTTGCGACCACCCATTGCCGCGCTGTACCACTTCGCCCGCACCGCCGACGATATCGCCGACGAGGGCGACGCCACGCCAGCCCGGCGGCTTGCACAACTCTCCGACTACCGGGCGCAGCTGCATCTGGCCTGCCAGCCCCAAAGCCCCGATGGCGCCGAATGGGATCCGCGTTGGGCACCGCAGATGCAAGCCTTGCGACAGACGCTCGCGCGCTGGCCCCTGGAGCCGGCACTGCTGCACGACCTACTGGACGCATTTGAGCAAGATGTTCGCAAGACCTACGAAGCCAGCGACTATGCGACTCACGCCGAGCTGCTGGACTACTGCCGCCGCTCTGCCAACCCGGTGGGCCGACTTCTGCTGGCCCTGTACGGCGTCAGTAGCCCGCAAGCACTGGCGCAGAGCGACGCTATTTGCACCGCGTTGCAGTTGATTAACTTCTTGCAGGACGCCCGCATCGACTTGGCGCGCGGACGCAACTACTTCCCCCGTGAACTGCAGGACCGGTTTGGGGTGCGGCCCGACCATTTGCGGAACCCTCCCACCCAAAAAACTGTGCGGGGCATGGTGGCCCATTGCGTACAGCAGGCGCGCAGCACCATGCTCCAAGGTGCGCCGCTGGTGCACCACATTGGCGGGCGCGCAGGCTGGGAGTTGCGGCTGGTGGTGCAAGGCGGGCTGCGCATCCTCGAAAAGATAGAAGCTCTAGGCTTTGACACCCTGCGCCAGCGCCCGCGCCTGCACGCTAGCGACTACCCCACGATGCTGTGGCGCGCTTTGTGGATGTGACAATCCGGGCATGACGCCACAAGACTATGTTCAGCAAAAAGCGGCCTCCTCGGGTAGCAGCTTTTACTACGCGTTTCTGTTTTTGCCGCCACCGCGCCGCGCCGCCATCACCGCGTTTTATGCCTTCTGCCGCGAGGTCGACGATGTAGTGGACGACATGGTCGACGCTGGAGTTGCCGCCACCAAGCTTGCCTGGTGGCACAGCGAAGTCACCAAGGCCTTCGCGGGCCAAGCCAGCCACCCGGTTCTGCTGGCGCTCATGCCCCATGCCGCGCCGTTTGGAATCTCCGCCGGGCATCTGCACGCCGTCATTGAAGGCTGCCAAATGGACTTGACCCAGACACGCTACCTCGACTATCCCAATCTGAGCCGCTACTGCCACTTAGTGGCCGGCGTGGTTGGCGAGGTGGCTGCCCAAATTTTTGGCCAGACCCAGCCCCAAACCACGGCCTACGCGCACACCCTGGGCCAGGCACTGCAACTCACCAACATCATTCGCGACGTCGGGGAGGATGCCATGCGTGGCCGCATCTACCTGCCAGTCAATGAACTGCAACAGTTCGGAGTGAAGGCCAACGACCTGCTACAGCGTCGCCACAGCGCCGAGTTCAGCGCGCTGATGCAGTTCCAGGCCCGCCGGGCGCACGGCTTATACGACCAGGCACTGGCCTTGCTGCCCGCCGAGGACCGCCGTGCCCAAAAGCCCGGGCTGATGATGGCCAGCATCTACCGCACTCTGTTGCGCGAGATCGAAGCCGACGACTTCCAGGTGCTACACCAACGGGTGCGCCTGACACCGCTGCGCAAACTCTGGCTCGCTTGGAAAGTCCAGGCGCTGGGGCGCATGTGAAAGCCCTTGCACCGTGCGGGTCGCGGTAATCGGGGCTGGCTGGGCCGGGCTGGCGGCGGCGGTCACTGCCACGCAAGCCGGCCACCAAGTCCATGTCTTTGAGTCCGCGCGCACCTTGGGTGGACGCGCCCGGGCCTTGCACTGCCAATTGCCCGATGGCAGCCCTGTCGTGCTGGACAACGGCCAGCACATTCTGATCGGCGCCTACACGCAGACGCTGGCGCTGCTGCGCTTGGTCGGCGTGGACCTCGCGCAGGCGCTGTACCGCATGCCGCTGAGAATGCAATTCCCAGACGGCCAGGGCCTGCGCCTGGGAGCGCGGGGGTATCCACTCAACCTGCTGTGGGGTCTACTTACCCTGCCAGGCTGGTCGGCATACGACAAATGGACACTTCTGCGCGCGGCCACCCGCTGGCAACTGCAAGGTTTTTCCTGCCCCCCCACACACACCGTGGCCCTGCTTTGCCAAACGGTAAGCCCACGTGCCATGGAGACGCTGATCGAACCTCTGTGCGTTTCGGCGCTGAACACGCCCAGTCACCAAGCCAGTGGTGCCGTGTTTCTCCGGGTGCTCCGAGACGCGCTACTGGGCGGCCCCGCAAGCTCGAATCTGTTGCTGCCTCAAGTCGACCTGTGTGCGTTGTTCCCAGACGCAGCTTCCCGCTGGTTGTTGCACCGGGGTGCGGTGCTGCACCTAGGGCACCGTGTTTCGGATCTTCGATGGGCGTTGCCCCCCGCGGCCACCCACGCAGATGCCGCCACAAAGCCCAGCGCGCCAGACTGGCCCAGGCCCAGCACGCCGGGCTGGCAGGTTGATGGTGCGCCATTTGATGCGGTCATTTGGGCCACTGGCCCCAGGTCGGCAGCGCAAGCCTTGGCCGTTGCCGCAGCCCGCAGCCCCTCTGCGCTGGCAGCCGCACTGGGCGACTGGGCCACCTGCACCCAGGCTTTGCAGTACGAGGCCATCACCACGGTGTACGCCCACGCCAACGGCGTACGCCTGCCCGCCCCGATGCTGGCACTGCGCTGCAACGCAGAGCACCCGGCCCAGTTCGTATTCGACCGCGGCCAACTCGGTGGCCCAGAGGGTCTGCTGGCCTTGGTAGTCAGCGCCAGCCGGGCCGACCGCGCTACGGTGCAACAGCAGGTTTTGGCGCAAGCCCAGGCGCAGCTTGCGGATCATTTGAACGGCAACACGCTCATGCCAGTGCAAACCGTGGTGGAAAAGCAGGCCACATTTGCCTGCACGCCCGCACTGCGCCGCCCGATGCAAGCCGTCGCACCTGGCCTGGTGGCCTGCGGCGACTACACCGCTGGCCCCTATCCCGCGACGCTGGAGGGTGCGGTGCGCGCGGGCGTGGCCGCGGCGCAGCTAGACTGCGCCCACGGCGCGCCGCTGCGCCGCAACCCCGCTTCGCCATGAAGACAACACTCAAGCTTTTGGTCGGTTTGCTGGCCCTGCTGCTGCTGTTTATGGTGGCGTCTTTAGCTTGGACGCTGCACAAAAAGCAGCCGGTGCGCGATGGCGCCTTCGAACTGGTCAGACTCCAAGCGCCAGTCACCGTACAGTACGACGCCCGCGGCGTGCCCCACATCGAAGCCCGCTATGAGGCAGACCTCTACCGCGCCTTGGGCTATGTGCATGCGCAAGACCGCTTGTTTCAAATGGAGGCGATGCGCCGCTTAGCCAACGGCGAGCTGGCGGAGATTTTCGGTGCCGACCTACTCCCCACCGACCGCCTGATGCGCGCCCTCGGGCTGCGCCACCACGCAAAGCGCATGGCAACCGCCATGGACCCGCGCAGCCCAGAGACCTTGGCGCTGCTGGCCTACTTAGACGGTGTCAATCAATACCAGGCCACCCAGCCACTACCGGTCGAGTTCAACCTGCTGCGCATCGCCCCGCGACCCTTCACACCCGAAGACAGCTTGGCCATAGCAGGCTACTGGGCCTACAGCGCAAGCTCGGCGTTTCAGACCGAACCGGTCATGACCTTTATTCGCGACCAACTCGGTGTGCGTTATCTGGAAGCGTTCAGCACCGACTGGAGCTCGCAGGGCATCGCGGCGGCACCCCGCCTTGCAGCCAGCGCAGCAGGCGCGCACCCAGGTGTGGCGCTAACAGAAGGCGACTGGCGCAGCCTCAACCAGTGGGCGCGGGTCAATCGCGAAGCCAGCACCGTCTGGGGTGCGCCGCGCTTTCAGAGCGGCAACGCCTGGGCGGTCTCTGGTCGACGTACCGCGAGCGGTAAACCGCTGCTGGCAGGCGACCCGCACATGGGCTTCTCGGTGCCTGCCTCGCTGTACGAAGCCCACCTCAGCGCGCCGGGATTTACGCTGTACGGGCATTTTCAGGCGCTGATGCCTTTTGCCCTGTTGGGCCACAACCAGGACTTCGGCTGGACACTGACCATGTTGCACAACGACGAGATCGACCTTGTCGCGGAAAAGCCCAACCCCAGCAACCCCAACCAGGTCTGGCACCAAGAGCAATGGGTGGACCTGAAGGTGCGCAACGAAACGATTGCGGTCAAGAATGCGCCTAGCATCCACTTGCGCTTGCGCACCGCGCCGCACGGGCCGGTCATCAGCGACGCGTTTCAAGATGCCGCAGGACGCACGCCGCTGGCGCTGTGGTGGAACTTCTACCAGTCCGACACCCTCTTTAGTGCTTGGTATGCGCTCAACCGGGCCAACACCTTGGAACGCGCCCGCGACGCCGCCAGCCAGATGCATTCACCGGGCATGAACCTTGTCTGGGCCGGCGCCAAAGGCGACATCGCTTGGTGGGCGGTGGGCCGCATTACCCAGCGCCCAGGCGGCGTCAACCCGATGTTTGTGCTGGATGCAGGCCGAGGCGAGGCGGAGAAGGCGGGTGACTACCACTTCAGCTTCAACCCGCACGAGGAGAACCCCGCCCGCGGCTACCTGGTGGCAGCCGACAACCTGCCGCAAAGCGGCACGGGCGTGCCAGTGCCAGGCGACTACCTACTGGGTGACCGCTTTGCATGGCTCGATCAGCTTCTTAGCGACCCCGCCACCGTCTGGACCCTCGACACCGCAAAGAAGTTGCAGCTCGACGTGTGCACAGGCTACCCCGAGCGCGTACTGCGTTCGGCCTTGCCGTTGTTGGAGGCCGTAGTGACCGATGACAACGAGCGAGCTTTCTTGGAGCCGCTACAAAAGTGGGATGGTTGCTACACCACCAACGGCATCGCGCCCACGCTGTTTAGGCAGTTCAGTTTCGAGCTGGCAAATGCTGCGTTCGCCGATGAGCTTGGTGCGATGCAGTTTGCCAACCTGCTGGCCAGCCCAGCGCTGGACCACGCGCTACCTGCCCTTCTAACGCAAGTCCAGTCGGCGTGGTGGGACGATGTGCGCACGCCCCAGCAAGAAAACCGGTTCGAGATCGTGCGCATCGCTTGGTCGCGCACCTTTAGCCACCTGCAAGCGCTGTACGGAACCCACCTGACGGAGTGGACCTGGGGCCACAACCACAGCTTGACCCACCGCCACCCCTTAGGTCGACAGACGCCGCTGGCTTGGATGCTGAATGTGGGACCCTTTGCGCTGCCCGGCGGGCGCGAGGCCCCGAACACCGTGTGGGGCCCGCTGGGGCCCGGTCCTTGGGCCGCCACGGCCGGGCCCGCAGCCCGCAAACTCGTCGACTTTGGCAACCCCGGCCAAGGCGAGGCCATGGGACCGCTGGGACAAAGCGGTGTGCCCATGGACCGGCACCACGCAGACCAGTCCAAACGCTACCTGACGGGCGGCTATGCACCCATGTGGCTGGCGCCGCAAGACATTTCCAAACACACCCGAAGCACGCTCACACTGCAGCCACCGCTGTAAAGAGCCGCTGCAACCCGCCGATCTATAGCGCCGGTCCGCGGCCAGGGTCGGAAAGCAAATCGCACAACACAGACATGCTGCTGACGGTGGCGTCCGGTGGCGGGTGCTGGCCCCAAGGGGCTTCGTCGCGGTTGATCCACACCGTTTGCATGCCGACGCCTTGGGCACCCACCACATCGAGCACCGCGTCGTCGCCCACATGCAATATCTGCTCGGGCAAGAGTCCCAATCTTTGGGCTGCAGCCAAAAAAATCTGTGCATCGGGCTTGCCCACACCCACCTCACGTGCGCTGAGGCTGGCTGTAAAGAAGTGGCCAATACCCACCCGGTGTACATCCGCGTTGCCATTGGTTAGGGCTACCACGGGGTAGCGCTGGCTCAGCCACGCCAGCGCGGGCAGTGCGTCGTCGAACAAGTCCACTTCCATACGGGCTGCAAAAAACACCGCAAATGCGTCGCAGGCCAAGCTGGGGTCGGCGCCGCTGCGTTCTAGCCCAAGACGAATCATCTCCTGGCGAATGGCGCTGAGATCGTGCGCCAAGTGCGGCAGACGCTCTAAAGCCACCTCGCGCAGACCAAGTCGCAGATCCGGGTCGGCAAACAAGGTGGCGGTAGGGGGTGCATGCTGGCTCAGCCACTGTTGCAGACGCTCTTCGGCCCGGGCGATGGTGGGCCAAATCGGCCACAGGGTGTCATCCAGGTCCAGGCTAATCGCCCTGATTCGCGAAATATCCAGCATATGTGCGGGAGAATACCGCATGCCCGTTTCCAAAGAGCCCCCCTACTCCCACGGCCAGCCAGCGCGCACCGAGGTGCTGCTGTGCAATCTGGGCACGCCGGACGAGCCCACGCCGAAGGCGGTGCGGCGCTATCTGGCCGAGTTCTTGAGCGACGACCGGGTGGTCGAGATTCCCCGGCTGGTGTGGCTGGCCATCCTGCACGGCATCATCTTGCGGGTGCGACCGGCCAAGTCGGCTGCCAAGTACGCCAGCATCTGGACCCCCGAGGGTTCCCCGCTACGACTATGGACCGACAAGCAGGCCGCGCTGCTGCAAGACCGGCTGCAGGCGCAAGGCCACGCGGTGCGGGTGCGATCGGCCATGCGCTACGGCAGCAACGCAATTTCCACCCAGCTTGACGCCATGAAGGCCGACGGCGTCACCCGCATTCTGGTGGTGCCGGCCTACCCGCAGTACTCGGCCACCACCACCGCCAGCGTGTTCGACGCGGTGTACGACTGGGCCAAGCGCACCCGCACCATCCCGGAGCTGCGGTTCGTCAACCACTACCACGACGATGCAGGCTACATCGCCGCATTGGCCGGGCGCATCCAGGCGCACTGGCAGGAGCACGGGCGCCCCGACCAGTTGGTGATGAGTTTCCATGGCGTGCCTGAGCGCACCCTGCACCTGGGCGACCCCTACCACTGCGAGTGCTTCAAAACCGCGCGGCTGTTGGCGCAGCAGCTCGGCCTGGCTGCCGACCAGTTCAAGGTGACCTTCCAATCGCGCCTGGGCCGCGCCAAGTGGCTCGAACCCTACACCGAACCCACGCTGATCGCCTTAGGTCAAGCCGGTGTCGCGCGGGTGGATGTGGTTTGCCCTGGCTTTACCAGCGACTGCCTGGAAACCTTGGAAGAAATCAACATGGAAGGCCGCCACGCGTTTCTGAACGCCGGTGGCAAAGCGTTTCACTACATCGCCTGCCTCAACGACGCGCCGGATTGGATAGCCGCACTGGGGGCCATCAGCCAGAACCACTTGCAAGGTTGGCCCACCCAACCACCCGACGACACCGCTCGGACTGCCTCACGCGAACGGGCGTTGGCACTGGGCGCCAAAGACTAGACCCCCCACATCGCTGGAGCACCATGACCACTGCACGCCGCTTGTTACCCTGGACCCTTCTCATCGCCACCCTGCTGGCGGCTTGCTCAGACAAACCGAATGCATCGGCGGGCCCCGCAGCTTCAGCCAGCGCTCCCGGCGGCGCATCGAGCGGCGCTGCCGCTAGCGCACCCGCCGCTGGCGCTTCGGCACCCCAGCCACCGGTGTCCATTACTACCGTCAAGGCGCAAAAGCGCGATATGCCCGTGACCCTCAAAGCGAGCGGCACGGTGGCCCCCATCCGCAGCGTGGACGTGCGGGCTCAGCTCAGCAGCACCGTCAGCAAAGTGCATTTCACTGAAGGCCAGTTCGTCAAGTCGGGCCAATTGCTATTCACCTTGGACACCCGGGTGGACGAAGCCAACCTCGCCAAAGCCCGCGCCCAGCTTGCCAAAGACAGCGCCGCGCTGGCCGATGCCCGGCGCCAGCTCGAGCGCGCGCGCCAATTGTTTGCCCAGAACTTTGTCTCGCAAGGCGCGGTCGACACCGCCCAAGCGCAGGTGGATGCCCAGACCGCGACCGTGGCAGCCGACCAGGCGGCCATCGATGCAGTGCGGGTGACGTTGTCCTATGGCCGTATCAACGCGCCGCAATCGGGTCGCGCAGGTGCCGTCAATGTGTCGGCGGGCAGCGCGGTGCAGGCCAACACCACGCCGCTGGTCACCATCACCCAGCTCGATCCGATCGCAGTGGCCTACAGCATTCCCCAGCGCAACCTACCCGACGCGCTGTCCGCCCTTAAGGGCGGTGGCTCTGAGGTGAACGCCACGCTGGCCGACAACGGCGGCAGCTTCAAGGGCCGGCTGCAGTTTGTGGACAACCAAGTGGACCCGAACTCCGGCACCGTCAAGGCCAAGGCGGAGTTCGCCAACAAAAACTTCGCGCTGTGGCCCGGCGCCTTCGTGCAGGTCAGCCAGACGGTGGGCCTGCTCAAAGACGCGGTGGTGCTGCCCCAAACGGCGGTCATTCAGAGCGCGCGTGGCACCATCGTGTACGCGGTGCAAGACGGCAAGGCGGTGCTGCGCCCCATCAAAGTGGTGTATTCGGAGGGCGGCAATGCAGCCGTCACGGGCCTCAAGCCGGGAGAGGTTGTTGTGCTGGAAGGCAAGCAAAACCTGCGGCCTAACTCGCCCGTGGTAGAGCGCCCGCGTGAGGCGCAAGACGGCAAAGGCGGCAAACCTGCGGCGGGAGCGTCTGCCCCGTCGCCGGGCGCCTCGGCGGATGCACCGGCCGGTGCCCCGAGCGGCAGTTCGACAGGTGCTGCATCGCCCTCCTCTGGCGCAGCGCCAGCGGCTGCAACTGGCACCGCCAGCAAGGCCAGCGCGCCATGAACATCTCCGAACTGTTTATCCGCCGTCCGGTGATGACGGTGCTGCTCAACCTGGCCATCGTGGCCGCGGGCGTCATCGGCTACTTGAACATCCCGGTGGCGGCGCTTCCCAGTTACGACACGCCCGTCATCAACGTCTCGGCCTCGCTGGCCGGTGCCAGCCCGGAGACCATGGCCAGCTCGGTGGCGCTGCCGCTAGAAAAGCAGTTCCAGACGGTGCCCGGGCTCAAAACCATCAGCTCCACCAGCACGCTGGGCAGCACCTCGCTGACGCTGGAGTTCGAAGAGTCGCGCAGCATCGACGCTGCGGCGGTCGATGTGCAGGCCGCCTTGTTGCGGGCCCAGCGCGCGCTGCCGCAGGACATGACCAACCCGCCGTCCTACCGCAAGGTCAATCCGGCCGATGCACCCATTCTGTTGATCTCGCTGCGCTCGCCCTCGCTGTCACCCTCCGACCTACAGGAATATGCGGACCACCTGATTGCACCCACGCTGTCCACCGTGACGGGCGTGGCCCAAGTCACCACCTTTGGCTCGCGGCGCTATGCGGTGCGGGTGCGCATCGACCCACAAGCGCTGGCGGTGCGCAACATTGGGCTGGACGAAGTGTCTGCAGCCCTGCGCGCGGCCAACGTCAACACCCCGGTGGGTACGCTCGAGGGCCCCCGCCAAACGCTGGTGCTGCAAGCCAACCGGCAACTGCGCAATGCAGAAGAGTTTGAGGGCCTCATCATCAGCAACCGGGGCGGCAACCCGGTGCGGCTGCGCGATGTGGCCAAGGTGGAAGACAGTGTGGAGTCGCTCAAGAGCTGGGCCACCTTCAACGGTGAACCCTCCATCACCCTGGCGGTGCTGCGCCAGCCTGGCGCCAACACGGTGCAGGTGGTGGACCTGATCCGCGCCGCCCTGCCCGCTTTGCAAAGCCAGTTGCCGCAATCGGTGTCGCTCACTCCTTTGAACGACCGCTCGCTGTCCATCCGTGAGGCGCTGCACGACGTGGGCCTGACGCTGATTGGCACCATCGTGCTGGTAGTGCTGGTCATCTTTTTGTTTTTGCGCCGATTTGTGGCCACCGTCATTCCGGCGCTGTCGCTGCCGGTGTCGCTGGTGGGGGCGGTGGCGCTGCTGTGGGGACTGTCCTACAGCCTGGACAACATCTCGCTTCTGGGCCTGACGCTGGCGGTCGGCTTGGTGGTGGACGATGCGATCGTGGTGCTGGAAAACATCATCCGCCACGTGGAGCGCGGTGAGCCGCCGTTCCAGGCGGCGCTGCGTGGCGCGCGCGAGGTGAGCTTCACCATCATCTCGATTTCGACCTCGCTGATTGCGGTCTTCATCCCCATCTTTTTCATGCCCGGCGTCATCGGACTGCTGTTCCATGAGTTCGCGGTAGTGGTGGGGCTGGCGATTGTGGTGTCGGCCTTTGTGTCGCTCACCTTGGTGCCCATGCTGGCCAGCAAGTTTTTGACCGATGAAGGCCACAAAAAGCCGCCCGGTGCCGTGGTGCGCAGTTTTGAGACGGGCTTCAACGCATTGCTGGCGGGCTACACCCACATGCTCGACTGGGCCTTGCGCCACCGCAACACCGTGCTGGCCGTAGCCGCAGCGACTTTTGTGGCCACCGCCTGGTTGTTTATCGTCATTCCCAAGGGCTTTTTCCCCGAGGAAGACATTGGCCAGATCCAGGTGCAAACCGAGGCCGCCGAAGACGTGTCGTTTACCGAAATGGTGCGCCTGCAAGAGCTCGCGGCCAACGTCATTCGCGCCGATCCCAATGTGGCCACGGTGGTCGCTGCGGTGGGTGGCAGCAGCCAAAACACCGGCCGCATGTTCGTCACCCTCAAGCCCGCCAGCGAGCGCGAACCGGCCAAAAAAGTGATTGAAGGCCTGCGCAAAAAACTGCGTGGCATCGTCGGCCTCAACGTGTTCATGCGTGCCACCCAAAACCTGCAGCTCGGCGGGCGCCAGAGCAAGGCGCAGTTTCAGTACATCTTGCAAAGCGTCAAAGCCGATGAGCTCAACGTCTGGGCCACCAAGTTGCAAGAACAGCTGCGCGCCGACCCGCTCTTCAGGGACGTGACCAGCGACGCCCAGCTGCGCGGTCTGCAAGCCCAGCTCAAGATCGACCGCGACCGCGCCAATGCGCTGGGCGTGTCCATCGAGGCGATTCGCAGCGCCCTGTTTAGCGCGTTTGGCGAGCGCCAGGTGTCCACCATCTACCTGCCCATCGACAGCTACCAAGTGATCATGGAAGTCGCACCGGACGCCAAGCAAGACGAAGCTGCTTTGGGGTCTGTTTATGTGCGCTCCTCCACCGGCACGCTGGTTCCCTTGTCTGCCTTCACCACGGTGGAGCGCAGCGTGGGCCCCACCGCCATCAACCACGTGGGGCAGCTGCAGGCGGTCACCGTGTCCTTCAACCTCGCACCCGGCGCAGCCCTGGGCGATGCCACCGCCCGCATCGACGCCGCGCGGGACGCCATCGGCTTGCCCGCCTCGGTCATCACCAGCTACGGCGGTGACGCGGCGGTGTTCAAAGACTCACAAGGCAGCCAGGCCATCTTGATCATCTCGGCCATTTTGGTCATCTATGTGCTGCTGGGGGTTTTGTACGAAAGCTACATCCACCCGCTGACGATTCTTGCCGGCCTGCCCTCGGCGGCGGTGGGCGCGCTGGCCACGCTGATGCTGTTTGGCCAGGACCTGACGCTGATTGCCACCATCGGCATTGTGCTGCTCATCGGCATCGTCAAGAAGAACGCCATCATGATGATCGACTTTGCGCTGGACGCCCAGCGCCACCACGGCATGACGCCGCGCGAAGCTATCCGCGAAGCCTGCGTGCTGCGCTTTCGCCCCATCATGATGACCAGCATGGCCGCGCTGATGGGTGCGCTTCCCATTGCGATGGGCATCGGCGCTGGCGCCGAACTGCGTCAGCCCTTGGGCCTGGCGGTGGTGGGTGGACTGGTGTTTTCGCAGGCCATCACCTTGTTCATCACCCCGGTGCTCTACCTGCTGCTAGACCGCTTCAGCGGAACCGGTCCGGTGCTCACGCCCGAGGTGCCGTTGGAGCAGGACCCGAAGGCCTGACCTTGCGACGCCTTGTGCCGCCTTGCGCAATACGCGCTGGCGGTGCGGCGAATCAGCGAATTTTCAGCGCCTGCATAGGCGCTGACACCGTACCCCAGTCCGCATCGAAGCCGTTGCGGCCCGTAGCCTCTGGCAGACCACCGCCTAGCAAGACGCGCACGCCCGCTGCCGCGCTGTCGATCAAGGGCACCGCGCTGCGGGCTTGCAGTAATTGCGCGTAACCTGCCAGGCCTGCCCCGCCGATGATGATGGCCTGCACGCCCTTCGCCTGAGCAGCATCACAGGCAGCGCCCAGGCATGCCAAGGCCATCGTGGGGTCGGCCATCAGCTGTGCGCCAGTGGGCTGCACGATTTCAATGTGGTGGAGCTGCTGTCCAAAGCCCAGGTTGTGCGCCAGGCGGCTGAGCATGGGCTTCCAGCGCTGCCCACCGGTCACCACTGCAAACGCTCCATGGGCAGCAGCCTCCATGAATGACGCCTCGGCCAAGCCAGTGACTGGGCAGGCGCTCGATTGCCTCAGCGCAAAGAGGCCCGGGTCGCCAAAGCACCCAATCAGCACGCCATCGGGCGCGCCGGCGCTGGCCACGTATTGCGCCCAACTGTCGAGCGCGGCATGCGCCGCCACCGCGTGGCTGGCTTCACAGGCAATGTAGCGGGCACCAAAGTTGGCCGTCACCGCATCCAGATGCATCGAATTGGGGAATGCATCTTGCAGGAACGCAGTCAGGCGTTGTGTCACCGCGACCGTGGTGTTCGGGTTGATGAGGAGCAGGCGCTTTTGTGTGGTTTCCATCGTCGTCAAGCCAAGCGGCGTCTTGGGTACAAATGCAGGTGCAACTCGAACCAACTTGCTGCGACCAGATCTGGCATTGATATTGCTCTGTGCAACTTGCGTGGGCATGTCGCCAACGCGCAAGCATGAATCAGTGTATTCAACTTATTTGGAGTGTTGTATGAAACGTCGCGATTTACTGATCGCCAGTGCCGCTGCCAGCAGCCTCGCCGTGCCTTCTTGGGTTGCGGCCCAAAGCCCCGCGTGGCCCACCCGCGGCCCGATCCGCTTGGCTGTGCAGTACCCGCCGGGCGGTCTGGTCGATACGGTGGCGCGATTGATGGCCCCGCATCTACAGCAGGCCCTGGGCCAATCGGTGGTGGTCGACAACCGCGCCGGTGCCGGTGGATTGATTGGCACCGACTGGGCATCCAAGCAGCCCGCAGATGGCTACACGCTGCTGGTCAGCCACGCCTCGGTCCACATCTACGCGACGGCCACGCGCAAAACCATGCCGTTCAATCCAGTAGACGATTTCACCCACATGGCCATGCTGGTCGAGGCACCGATGATGCTCATCGTGCGCGGCAACTCGCCCTACCAAACGCTGGCGCAGTATGTCGAAGCGGCCAAGACCAAACCGGTGCGCTATGGCTCGTCTGGCATCGGTTCGGCCAACCACTTGTTTGGCGAGTTGCTCAAGATTGATGGTCAGGCCAAAGAGCACGACCACGTGCCCTACCAAGGCAGTGCACCCGCCATGCAAGACTTGATGGGCGGCCTGATCGACAGCGTGTTCGACCCCGTAACCACCAACGTGACGCAGCTCAAAGCAGGCTCCCTGCGCGCCTTGGGTGTGTCGACGCCAGCGCGCTTGCCAGCATTCCCCAACATTCCTACGTTTGCGGAGCAAGGCTTTCCTTCGCTGGCTGGCTCGCAATGGCTGGGTCTGTCGGGGCCCAGCGGCCTGCCTGCGCCCATCGTGCAACGCCTGACCGCCTTGGTGCCAGAGATACTGGCCAAGCCCGACATCGCTGCCCGCTTGTCGGACTTGCAAACCCTGCCACGCAAAGACCCTGTGACGGGCGACGAGTTCGTCAAACTCATTCGGTCACAAATTTCGACCTGGACTGCAGTGGCCAAGCGCGCCAAGGTGGAGGTGATCGTATAGTCGCCAAGCACCATGACCGAAGTTAACTTTGAGGAAATCACCGGCTACCAGCGCTACAAGCTGATGGCCAGTCTGATCGTCCCCAGACCGATTGCTTTGGTCACCACGATCGGGGAAAACGGCGTGGCCAACGCCGCACCGTTTTCCATGTTCAACATGGTGGGGGAAGACCCGCCCATCCTGATGATCAGCATCAACCGGCTCAGCGATGGCCGGATGAAAGACACCGCCGCCAACATCTTGCACAACCAAGAGTTTGTGGTGCATATGTCGGACGAGCCCATGGCAGAAAAAATGCATGCCTGCGGACATGCGTTTCCATCCAATGTGAGCGAACTCAGCGCCGTGGGCTTAACGCCAGTGCCCTCGCGCACGGTGGCGCCACCGCGCATCCAGGAGGCGCCGGTCGCCTTTGAATGTGTGTTGCATGAAACCCTGGCAACCGAAAGCCGCTACGTCTTCATTGGGCGTGTGCGCTGGCTGGTTGCACGCGATGGCTTGATCGACACCCATGCCTGGCGCGTCAACCTGCGCGAATACGCACCAGTGGCACGCTTTGGTGCCAGCTTCTATACCCGCACGACCGACCGGTTTTCACTTCCCAGCGAGGCTGGTGGATCGGCTGCGGCGGGTAACGGCATCGATCAGCTTTAGCGCCCCTGAACAGCTTCCATCCAGGGCAGCGACTGCAAAGCCAATACGCCTGCGAGCACCTTCAGCGCACCACGCTGTTCCCGCGGTTGCAGCTCGGCTGGCGCACAAATGCGAGGAATAAAAAGTCACTTCTTTACTGGCGGGCCGATCATGCTGGTGGATTGGATCTCGCGCATGATCCTGCTAGAAATCTCCGATGCGGCCTGCTGAGGCGATGGAAAGACGCCCGGCGTGAGCTCAAATGACCACACCGCGGAACCAGCAGGTGGATTCTTGTATATGGCCCGCACATTGAATACTCCACCCGGTCCAAAGCGATATTCCAGGCTTTCGACGTCAACGGCAATAACCAAGTCATCGCCGGACTTGATACCTCCTTGACTCACAGCTGCAGCAAACCGCGAATTCAACTCAGTTTCGATCAGCCTGAGCATCGAACGAGTTTGCTCTCTTGCAAGCACACGATCGAGTTCATTGATTGGGCTAGAACTCCTGATAGAAAGAGGCAAAGTCGCCGGAACGTAAAACTTTACGCTTGCACTGGACGCAGGCCGAATGTACCCGTCAGTACGCTTCTTGACATCGTTAGCGCAGCCAACCAATGCACCTAAAGCCACCGCTGCGAGGACAATGGAAACAAATCTTTGAATTGAAGGCATCAGTATCTCCGAGTGAAAAATTAATCGATGTCGTGAATAAACTTGTAATTCTCAGAATACCTACCGCGAGATGTTGTGGTCACATTGCCGGGTGAATAGAAAACGGCTTGGTAGTTTGACTCATTGAACTCCGTGGCACGAAGGAATGTCCCTTGATAATAGACGCGCGATGGGTTATGGCTAGAAAAAAGATAAACAACCTGCACAGCATTTCCGGCGCTGTTCTTTACCAAAGCAACTGCAGCTCCCTTTAGCGAGAGTTCGGTCGATATAAATGTCCACAAGCCCTTTTCTTGGTCAGGGGTCATGTCATTGAATCGAACCGTATTTCGAAAAACTTCAATGGGAAGAATTGGAAAACCTTTGGCTGACGTTTTCACACACACTATACTTTTTGAGTTGATAATCAAATAGGGGTTGATGCGATTTGCCCCCCGGTGTGTAACGTTTGAATCGCTTCCCGCTTCTTTGATCATTTTCTGCAATTCAGCTGGAGGCATGCCCGTGCACCTCGCAGCGAAATCGGAGGCGTCGGGACCTGTTGTGGATACCAAGTCCCATACATCCGGAACAACCACGTTCGTATCTGTTGGAACTTGTGCAAATGTCGCTCCACACCACAAGAGCGCTGGCAAAGCAAGAGCCAGTCGAACAACACAGGTTTTCATCTGTTCAATCCCTATCCCACATCCGGTGCAGTACGCAAAAGCCAATACGAGCTGGTCGGAACACTACAAGCGGTGCGTCTACCTCGTAGCTCGTTCGTTTGCGGGCATTTTGCCGCAAGAATCTGCGCCCGCCGTCGCTTTTTTGCCACTCCCGCGGTACTGCTTTGTGCCGCGCGTGCTGCATGGGCCACGCATTGGCCCAGTGTCGCGGCGCTGCTTTACTCCAGCACCAACTTTTGGGTGCGCACCACCTCACGCCAAGCTTGGTAGTCGGCCTCGATAAAGCGGGCTTGTGTGGCAGGTGTGCCAGGCATGGCCTCGACAGCGTCGACCTTGAAGCGCGCCACCACATCAGGCAGCGCCACCACTTTGTTGAGCGCTGCGTTGAGTTTCTCGATGACAGCGGGCGGCGTGCCTGCAGGTGCGGCGAGTGCAAAGTAGTTGAGTACGTCAAAGCCCTGGAAGCCCGCCTCCGACATGCTGGGCACCTCGGGCAAGGCTGGTGAGCGCCGCGCGCTGGTGACGGCCAAAGGTTTGATGCGGCCATCTTTGATCAGCGGCAGCAGCGCGGGGATGGTGCCGGTGACCAACTGCACCTGGCCGGCCACCATGTCGACCGCCGCCGGAGCCACGCCGCGGTAGGGAATGTGGGTGATGAAGGTGCCGGTTTTCACCTTGAGCAACTCCAACACCAAGTGGTTGACGCCACCCGCGCCGGCGGAGCCGTAGTTGAGCGCGCCGGGCTTTTGGCGGGCCAGGGCCACCAACTCTTGCATGGTGTTGGCGGGCAGGTCTTTGTTTGCGGCCCACACCAGTGGACCGCTGGCGATCATGCCCACCGGGGTGAAGCTTTTGAGCGGGTCATAGCCCGCATTTGGCAAGGACGCCGCCACGGTGGTGAACGGCGACGCGACCAACAGCAGGGTGTAGCCATCGGCGGGCTGCTGCGCCACGTGCTGTGTGCCAATCGCGCCCGAGGCGCCGGTGCGGTTCTCCACCACGAAGCTGGCACCCAGCGCCTCGCCCAGCTTCTGCGCCATCAGCCGCCCCATGGCATCGGTGCCAGCGCCGGGCGCAAACGGCACCACGATCTTGACCGGCCGCTCCGGATACGCCGCTGCACCCGCCTGCGCCCACGCCAAACCGTGACCCGCCGCAGCCAGTACAGCACCCAAGAGCACCGTGCGGCGCGCTACTGTGTGAAAAACCTTCATGTCATCTCCGTGAAATTGAGCCTGAGAAAAATCGGCAGTGTGCCCCAGGTATGTGGCAGAACCAAGTCAGGAGATGAGCGTCATGCCGGCGTGCTTGGACGCCTTGACATCAAAGGTCATCGTGCTGTCGCACCCAGCGGCGGTGGCGGCGCTGCCAATCAAGCAATCCGCGAAATCTGCTCCGCCTTGGTTAAACAGCCGCAAAGCGCGCGTGACCTGATCAGCCCGCTCCACCACGAATTGCTTGGTTCGCAAAATGGCGTCCAAGGCCTGCGCCACCTGCTGGCCAGTCAGTGCGTACGACGCGGTAAGCACCCAGTACAACTCCACCACGGCAACCGTCGAGATAAAACCAGGCCGGTCTCGATCCAGCGATTCAATGAGCAGACTGGCCTTTGCGGACTGCTCGGGGTCGTCCTGCATGATGTAGCGCACCAGGACGTTGGTATCGAGGCCAATCACCTTGCCGCCCCCGCACGCAGAGCGATGGCCGCGTTCATGTCCTCAATAGAAACTGGCTTGCTGGTCCGCCCGAACATGCCTTTCAAGGCGGTGACCTCATGGGTTGATGCCACCAGCTCGTAGCGGCCTGGCGCGATGTGCACAAACTCCACCTTATCGCCCGCATCGAGCTTGAGGTCGTCACGGACGCTCACGGGAATGGTTATCTGACCTTTGGATGTGATTGTGGCAGTTGACATCTAACACTCCATTTCCTTACTTTGAGGTAAGGAGTTTATGAGGGCTCACGCTTTGAGGCAAGCCCTGCCCCCGTGCGCACGCCGCGCCGCCCTACCCCTTGAACCCATTCGGGTTCAAGGACTGCCAGCGCCATGCATCGCGCACCATCTCCTGCAACCCGCGGATGGTCTTCCAGTCCAAATCGCGTTGCGCCTTGGCGGGGTCGGCGAAGCTGGTGGCGATGTCGCCGGGGCGCCGGGGCGATATGCGGTACGCAATAGGCTTGCCACTGGCAGCCTCGAAGGCCTGGATCATCTCGAGCACGCTGTGGCCTTTGCCGGTGCCCAGGTTCCACACGCGCGCACCAACGCGGTCGTACAGTGCGCCCAAGGCACGCAAATGGCCCTCGGCCAAGTCCATCACATGGATGTAGTCCCGCACGCCGGTGCCATCGGGCGTCGGGTAGTCGTCGCCAAACACCGAAAGCTCCACCCGCCTGCCCACTGCCACTTGGGCGATGTAGGGCAAAAGATTGTTGGGGGCGCCGGTCGGGTCCTCGCCGATCAGGCCACTTTCGTGCGCGCCCACGGCATTGAAGTAGCGCAGTAGCGCAACACTCCAGCGCGGGTCAGAGGCACACAGATCGCGCAGCAGGTCCTCCACCCTGAGCTTGCTGCGACCATAGGGGTTGGTCGGCTGGCAAGGACAGGTCTCGGGGATGGGCATGGTGCGTATTCCACGCGATGGCGGACACGATTCCATGCTGATGGCGGACAGCGTTCCACCGTCATCGCGGACACCCTTCCACGATGATGGCGGACAGCATTCCATTTTGAAGGCGGACACCCTAGCAGT
>NZ_JBIIGC010000005.1:0-163201 GCF_044236835.1 Rhodoferax sp. | reverse complement strand
GCAATGGCAACACAGCGGCCACGCAGAGTGTTCAGGCAGTGGACATACTGGCGCCCACCGTTGTCATCACCGACGACGAAGCAGGAACGGGCAACGTAGCCGGTGGCGATATCACCTACACGTTTACGTTTAGCGAGGCAGTGACAGGGTTTACGGCTGCTGACATTGCGGTGCTCAACGGCAGCAAAGGCACGTTCACCGCAGTCAGCAGCACGCAGTACACCTTGGTGGTCACACCCACACCGGGCTTCGAGGGGAACGTGACGGTCGATGTAGCCGCTACAGCTGCCAACGATGCGGCGGGCAATGGCAACACGGCGGCCACGCAGAGCGTGCAGGCAGTGGACATGCTGGCGCCTACGCTTGTCGCCAGCACCCCCGCAGACAACGCCTCAGAGGTGGCTATTGGCAGCAATATCGTGCTGACGTTCAATGAAACGGTGCAGGCAGGTGCGGGCAACATCGTCATCAGCGACGGTGCGGGCGACACCCGCACCATCTCGATCAATGACGTCAGCCAGGTCACGATCAGTGGGACCACGGTGACCATCAATCCGACAGCCGACCTGAACCCGATCGGCAACTACAACGTACAGATCGCGTCTGGCGTGCTGCAAGATGCAGTGGGTAATGCCTATGCCGGCATTGCCAATTCGACCACCCTCAACTTCGCTACGCGACCCGTCTCTGGGTCTAGCCTCGACCTCTCCACGGTCGCCTCGGGTTTCGGCGGCTTTGTGATCAATGGACAAGGCGCCAGCGACCAAAGCGGCTTCAGTGTTGCCGGCGCGGGCGACGTGAACGGTGATGGTCTTGCCGATCTGCTGGTGGGTGCACTCCGCAACAACCAAGGCCAGCCCGGCACCCTTAGCAATTCTGGGCGCACCTACGTCGTGTTTGGAAAGGCCGACGGCGGGAATGTTGACCTCTCGGCGATTGCAGGTGGCGTTGGAGGCTTCCGCATCGATGGCCACACAGGAGGTGACTCGTCGGGGGCCACCGTAGCTGCAGCGGGCGACATCAACGGCGACGGTTTAGCAGACCTGATTGTCGGTGCGCCGGGGAGTGACTTCGGAGGAAATGGAAGCAGCGCTAACTCGGGGCGCAGCTATGTGATCTTTGGGAAGACTGATACGACCTTTACCAATCTGTCGTCGATTGCGGCTGGCAGCGGAGGCTTCGTCATCAATGGCGAATGTGCGCAAGACACCGCCTTCGGCCTAGGCGCCTTTGGCGCGGGCGATGTCAACGGAGACGGCCTGGCGGACTTGATCGTCTCGGCCCGGGACAACGATTCCAACGGTGACGTGTCTGGACGAAGCTATGTGGTGTTTGGCAAGACCGGCACTGCAGCGGTCAATCTGACGGCCATTGCGGCTGGGACAGGTGGATTCGTCATCAACAGCCAGGGCGCTGGCGACAACAGTGGCGTCAGCGTCTGCGGCGCAGGCGACGTCAACGGCGACGGTTTGGCTGACCTGATCGTGGGTGCGGTCAACAGCGACCCGGCAGCCGGTAGCAATGCTGGACGCAGCTACGTGGTGTTCGGGCAAACCGGCACCACAGTGGTGAACCTGTCGGCGATAGCCGCTGGGACTGGAAATGGCTTTGTCATCAACGGCCAGTGTGCCGACGACGCCAGTGGCTTCACTGTCGCAGGCGCGGGCGATGTCAACGGTGACGGTTTGGCGGACCTGCTTGTCGCTGCACCCAATAGCGACCCCGCAGGAGGCGCCAACGCTGGCCGCAACTATGTCGTGTTTGGGCAAACAGGTGCTTCGGCAGTCAACCTGTCTGCCATTGCGGCAGGTACGGGGAATGGCTTTGTCATTAACGGCCACTGCGCAGCCGATGCCGCCGCTGCGACCACAGACGCCATCAAGATCGTAGCCAGTGCGGGCGACATCAACGGCGATGGCCTAGCCGACCTGATTGTTGCAGCGGCAGGCAGCGACCTCGGTCCTGGCGGCACCGACGCCGGGCGCAGTTATGTGGTGTTTGGCAAAACCAGCAGCACCGAAGTCAACTTGTCGGCCGTGGCAGCAGGCAACGGCGGTTTTGTGATCAATGGCCAGGGTGCCAGCGACAACAGCGGGCTGTCGGTTTCTGCTGCTGGAGACGTCAATGGCGACGGTTTGGACGACTTGATTGTTGGGGCCCGACTCAGCGACCCCGCCGCAGGCGCCAATGCCGGGCGCAGCTACGTCATATTTGGATCCGTCTTTGGCGCGTTCAACCAAACGGCAGTGGACCAGCTGGGCACGAGCGGCAACGACACGCTGGTCGGCAGCGGCGTATCGGAAACCTTGGTTGCAGGCGCAGGCAACGACACCTTGAGCGGCAACGGGGGCGCCGACGTGCTCTACGGTGGCTCGGGGGATGACACCTTTGTGCTCAATGCCGACAACGTGGCCAAGCTGGCAGCGGGCGTCACGGACGGCCAGCTGGCCCGCGTGGACGGCGGCACCGGTATCGACACGTTCCGTCTCGACGGTAGCGGCATCGCACTTAATTTGGCCAACATCGCCAACCAAGGCGGCAGCACGCCTGGCAGCCACTCACGCATCGAGTCGATTGAGCGCATCGACCTGACCGGCAGCGGCAACAACACCCTGACCGTGGGTCTGAGCGATGTGCTGGACATGGCAGGCATGAACAGCTTCAACAACGCGAGCGGTTGGGCTGACGGCACCTACAACCTTGCGGCGGGAGGCGCCAACGGCGCCAACCCCGAGCAGCGCCACCAACTGGTGATCGACGGCGACGCGGGGGATGTTGTGAATGCAAGCGGATGGGGCCCATCGGTGGGCACCGTGACCCATGGCGGCGTGACTTACAACGTCTACAACCAGGGGCTGTATGCACAGCTGCTGATAGATACTGAAGTAACGCAGACGGTGGTCTGATGGCGCACCCAGAGCAGCAGGCTTTTTTTGGACAACTCAAGCGGCTCTATCCGCAGTTCTTTGAACGTGTCAGAGTTGGAGAAGTCGGTTCGCTCAACATCAACGGCTCGGTGCGCGGCTTCTTTTCAGAGTGTGATTACACAGGTTTTGATCTAGGCCCCGGACCCGGTGTGGACCAGGTGGTGCAAGGCCAGCTTGTGGGCCTGCCCAGTGGGCATTTCGACGCAATGCTGAGCGCCGAGTGCTTCGAGCACAACCCATTTTGGGTGGAAACCTTTGCCAACATGCTGCGCATGACCCGCCCCGGTGGGTTGGTCGCATTCAGTTGCGCCTCCACCGGGCGGCCCGAGCACGGAACGGCGCGCACCGGTATCAGTATGTCGCCGCTAACGCACGCCCAAGGCTGGGACCATTACCGCAACCTCGACGCCGAAGACTTCATGAACACCTTCCACCTACAGGGCTGGTTTGAGTACTTCCACTTTCTTTACTCCCCGAGAATGTTCGACCTGTATTTCTACGGTTTTCGCAAAGGTGGCACCCGGGAAATTCGCGTCGAACCTGCGCAGATGCTGGTTGCCTTGAACCAGCAGATTGGCGCAGTGCGCCTGGCGTGCTGGGCCCCTGCCTTGGGCCTGATCCGCGGCTAAGAGGGCCCACGCGCTCCTAAGCCGACCAGATCTCACCGCAATGCGTTTCACCGAAGGCGACAACATTGCCACGCTCTGGCAACGCCTGCGCCGATCGCCACTGCAGGGCGTCACCTGGCTGGCTTTGGCGCAGTGTTATGCGGCCTTGGACCTGGTGTGGCAGGCGGGATACGCGGCGCGCCAGGCGCATCGGTTGGCTCCCGACCTGCTCGCACAGCTGGAAGCGCTGCAACTGGACACGTGGCATGACGCCAGCGCCGGTGATGGCCTGCTGGGGCGTCCTACGTTGGACGGCATCGCCGAAGTGGTCGCGCAGTACGCAATGCATCTGCGCGGGTGTCCTGGAGACTGGCTCACTTGGTTGTACTCGGCGCGCTTGCAGGAGATGCAGGCGCAGGTCGGCCTTGTCCAACAGGATGTGGCGCGGACAGCTTTGGCGAACGCGGTGCGATTGGAGCCGATTGCCGGCGAATCACAGCACTGGGCGGGCGTGTGGCGCTTGCATGCGGGGGATGCGCCGGGTGCAGTCGCGGCCTTGGCGCAATTGCTGGATGTCCGTCCGGTGCGCTACGGGTCCATGATGACGCTGGGCGAGGCCCTTGAGCGCGTCGGCCAGCGGGTTGCCGCACAGAAGGCCTTCACCCGCGCCTCGCTGTCTAACAACCCGGACTTTTTGCTCCTGCTCTCGGCCAAGGTGTACGCATACAACTACTGGCAAGAAGCGATTGAAGTATTGAACAAAGCGCTAGGCCTGCGCCCGGACTCTGTTCCGATCTTGCTGGCCTTGGCAAAGATCCAGTCGGAAGTTTATGCGCTGGCGGATTGCAGCAAGACCTTGGACCGCATTGGCGCGCTCGACCCGAACAACCGGGAAGCACAGCTGCTGTCGTCTGCTCTACCGGGTCGCATGGGGGACGCGAAAGCCCATCTGCATGGCATGCAAGTAGCGCTGGCTACAGGTGGTGACCCGCTGTCGCGCTTGGCGTCCAGCGTGGCTATGAGCGCGCTTTACCAAGACGACTTGCCCAACGCCGAAGTAGCCCAAATGCACCGCCGCCTGTGCGCCCCCATTGAGGCCCGAGTGGTGCGGAAAACAGTGTTTGGTAACCCCCGTACGACAGCTCGACGCCTGCGCCTCGGCTATGTCACTGGCGACTTGCACCGCCAGCATCCGGTGAACCTCTTCATGCTGCCCGTACTGCTGCGCCACGATCACGGCCAGTTTGAAGTTTGCATCTATCACACTGGAACCATGCATGACGTATACACCCAGCAAGCCCGCGCCTGCGCCGACCGATGGTTGGAGGCTGCGGCTCTGAGCGACGCAGCCCTGCAGCAAGCCATCGTTGACGATGGGGTGGATGTTTTGGTCGATCTGGCAGGCCATACCGCCAGCCACCGGCTGGGTGTACTTGCCATGCGCGCTGCGCCAGTGCAAGCCACTTTTTTGGGTTACCCCCACTCCACCGGTCTGTCCACCATCGACTGGTTCATCGGCGATGCAGTGACAAGCCCACGCGAGCACGCCCACCTTTTCAGCGAGGGGATCGCGCAGCTACCGCACAGCGTTTTTTGCTGGGCACCGGTGGACAGCTACCCGCTACCACCGGCGCGTGCGCCACATGAACCTGTGGTGTTTGGCTCCTTTAACAATGCGATGAAGTTGTCGCCCAGGACGGTCGCGCTGTGGTCCCGCATCTTGCATGCGGTGCCAGGCTCGCAGCTCTTACTCAAAGCTCCAGCCTTGGGCGATGTTGGTGTGCAAGAGCGCTTTGTGGGCTTGTTTGCGCAGCACGGCATCGCGGGCGCGCGCTTGCTGCTGCGTGGCCCTAGTGGCCTGGCCGACATGATGCAGGCGTACGGTGACATCGATATCGCCCTCGACCCTACGCCCTATAACGGTGGCACCACCACCTTGCAGGCGCTGTGGATGGGCGTGCCGGTGGTGGCGCTGGCCGGTGGCAATTTTGTCAGCCGCATGGGAGCGAGCTTCATGGCAACACTGGGGCAGCCGGCGTGGGTTGCGGACGATGAAGACGCGTATGTGGCGGCCGCGGTGGCGTTGGCTGGTACAAGCGCGGCGTTGAGAAATCAACGCAGTGCGCTGCGCGAGCGTATGGCCGCTTCGCCTTTGTGCGACATCGCAGGCTATGTGGCTCACTATGAGGCGCTGTTGCAACGCATGTGGGCCTGCTATTGCCAGGACCCTCCTGGCAACGACCTTGCTGCGCTGGTCCCGTCTGCGCGCTGGATTGCGGCCTCGCCCTAGCCGGGTGCTGGCAGGTTCGAGCCGGGCTCAGGCCCGCACGCAGTCGGCAAAGTAACGCTTCACCCCTTTGGCGTCTTCTTCTTCCACCAAGCCGTGCACGTCGGTCTCAAAACCGGGGCAAAGGGTGTTGAACTCGCGCGCGAACTTGAGGTAATCCACAATTTTCTTGTTGAACACCTCGCCGGGTATCAGCAAGGGAATGCCCGGTGGATAGGGCGTGACGAGTCCGACGGTAGTACGCCCCTCCAAATGGTCTATCTCCACCCGGTCCGTTTTACGCAGCGCAATATGGGCATAGGCCTCGCTGGGCTTCATGGCGGGCGTGAGGTCGCTGAGGTACATCTCGGTCGTCAAGCGGGCGATGTCGTACTTGGCGTACATGGCGTGCAGGTGCTGGCACAGATCGGCCAAGCCCATTTTTTCGTAGCGCGGATGCTTTTTGCAGAACTCCGGCAAGATGCGCCACATCGGCTGGTTCTTGTCGTAATCGTCTTTGAACTGCTGCAGGGCGGTCAGCATGCTGTTCCAGCGGCCCTTGGTGATGCCGATGGTGAACATGATGAAGAAGCTGTAGAGCCCGGTCTTTTCCACCACCACCCCGTGCTCGGCCAAAAACTTGGTCACGATACTGGCCGGAATGCCGGTCTTGGCGAACTTTCCGTTGAGGTCCATGCCCGGCGTCACGATGGTGGCCTTGATCGGGTCGAGCATATTGAATCCAGCGGCAATCTTTCCAAAGCCGTGCCAATGGGCCTTGATGCTTTTGCTCTCGCCCTTGAGCACCCAATCGGCGGCGCGGCCTATGCCCTCGTCTGCCAGTTTGTCCGGCCCCCAGACCTTGAACCACCAGTCGTCGCCATACTCCTCATCGACTTTGCGCATAGCGCGGCGAAAGTCCAGCGCCTCGGCGATGCTCTCTTCAACCAGTGCTGTGCCGCCGGGCGGCTCCATCATGGCTGCGGCAACATCGCAGCTGGCGATGATGCTGTACTGAGGACTAGTGCTAGTGTGCATCAGGTAAGCCTCATTAAACAAAGGCCGATCCAGTTTGACGGTTTGCGAGTCTTGCACCAGCACGTGGCTGGCCTGGCTGATGCCCGCCAGCAGCTTGTGGATTGACTGGGTCGAGTACACCACCGCATTTTTGGGCCGGGCGCGTTTTTTGCCCATGGCGTGGTAGGTGCCGTAAAAGGGATGGAACGCGGCGTGGGGCAACCAGGCCTCGTCAAAGTGGATGTTCTCCACGTAGCCGTCCACCATGGACTTGATGGTCTCGGTGTTGTAGAGCACGCCGTCGTAGGTGGACTGGGTGATGGCCAACACGCGGGGCTTGACCTTTTTGGCGTCAACCCCCTGGAGCAGCGGATTGGCCTTGATCTTGGCCTGGATGGCAGCCGGCTCGAACTCGCTCTGCGCAATCGGCCCGATGATGCCGAAGTGGTTGCGTGTCGGTTTGAGAAACACCGGGATCGCGCCCGTCATGATGATGGAATGCAGGATGGACTTGTGGCAGTTGCGGTCCACCACCACCACATCGCCGGGTGCCACCGTGTGGTGCCAGACCATCTTGTTGCTGGTGCTGGTGCCGTTGGTGACGAAAAAGCAGTGGTCGGCGTTGAAGATGCGTGCTGCGTTGCGCTCGCTGGCTCCGATCGCGCCATTGTGGTCCAACAGTTGGCCCAGTTCCTCCACTGAATTGCACACATCGGCGCGCAGCATGTTCTCGCCAAAAAACTGGTGGAACATTTGCCCCACCGGGCTCTTCAAAAACGCCACGCCGCCCGAGTGACCCGGGCAGTGCCAAGAGTATGAACCGTCTTCTGCGTAGTCCAGCAAGGCCTTGAAGAATGGTGGCTGCACGCCCTCGAGGTAACTTTTAGCTTCGCGGATGATGTGCCTGGCCACGAATTCGGGCGTGTCTTCAAACATGTGGATGAAGCCGTGCAGCTCGCGCAGGATGTCGTTGGGAATATGGCGGCTGGTTTTGGTCTCGCCATACACATAAATCGGCACGTCGAGGTTCTTGCGGCGCACCTCCTCGATGAAGTGGCGCAGGTTCAAAACGGCGGGATCCAGGTCGGGGCCGGGTGTGAATTCCTCATCGTCAATGGACAAGATGAACGCACTGGCACGGCTTTGCTGCTGGGCAAACTGACTTAAGTCGCCGTAACTGGTGACACCCAGCACCTCAAAACCTTCCGACTCGATCGCCTGGGCCAAAGCGCGGATCCCCAGGCCCGAGGTGTTCTCGGAACGAAAATCTTCGTCGATGATGATGATGGGAAAACGAAACTTCATCGCAAAACTCCAGTGGCTAACCCAAAACGCCTACAAGCAAGCGTAAATAGGGGCGAAGTGTAAGGACTTAATGCGGCAGCTTTGTTGTGGGCCCAGCGTTTTCGCCCACAATGTCGCGTCATCAACACAAGACAAGGCGGCTATGGCGAACGCAACCCTGTGGTGGCTGGCTGCCGGTGCGGCAGTCGCGCTCGAGATGGTGTCGGGTACTTTCTACCTGCTGATGCTTGCCTTGGGTATGGCAGCCGCTGCCATTGCTGCCCACCTCGGTGCTGGCTTGGCTTTGCAGCTGGTGGTGGCCGCCGCTGTCGGTGGTGGCGCAGTGGTGGCCTGGCGTTTGCGCAAGGCCCAGCAAAGCGAGCATGGCAACGCGCAACGCAATGTCAACGTGAACCTCGATATCGGTGAGTCGGTGTCGGTCGAGGCTTGGAAGGCCGATGGCACTGCCGCCGTGCATTACCGCGGCGCGCAGTGGACCGCAATCATGCGGGAAGGAACAACACCCACACCGGGAACGCACCGGGTGGTGGAATTGGTGGGCAACCGCCTGGTGCTTGAAAAAATCTAAAGAGGAGACGTTATGCAATTAGAAATCGCAATCATCTTGCTGGTGGTTGCTGTCATTTTTGTGACCAGGTCGGTCAAAGTGGTGCCGCAGCAGCACGCTTGGGTGGTGGAGCGACTCGGCAAGTACCACGGCACCCTGACGCCTGGTCTCAACTTTTTGGTGCCCTTTATCGACAGCGTTGCCTATAAGCACGTGCTCAAGGAAATTCCCTTGGACATTGCCAGCCAGGTTTGCATCACCCGGGACAACACCCAGTTGCAGGTCGACGGCATACTGTACTTCCAGGTGACCGACGCGATGCGGGCCAGCTATGGCTCGAGCAACTACATCGTCGCCATTTCGCAGTTGGCCCAGACCTCGCTGCGCTCGGTCATCGGCAAGCTCGAACTGGACAAGACCTTCGAGGAGCGCGACATCATCAATGCACAGGTGGTGGCCGCCATTGACGAGGCTGCGCTCAACTGGGGCGTGAAGGTGCTGCGCTACGAAATCAAAGACCTGACACCGCCCAAGGAAATCTTGCACGCCATGCAAGCGCAGATCACCGCCGAGCGCGAAAAGCGTGCGCTGATTGCAGCGTCCGAAGGCCGCCGCCAAGAGCAAATCAATATCGCCACTGGCGAGCGCGAGGCCTTTATCGCCCGCTCTGAAGGTGAGAAGCAGGCGGTCATCAACAAAGCCCAGGGTGAAGCGGCCTCCATCACCGAGGTTGCCAACGCTACCGCAGCGGCCATTGAGCGCATCGCCACTGCGATCCGCCAACCCGGTGGAGAGCAGGCAGTGCAACTCAAGGTGGCGGAAAAAGCGGTCGAGGCTTACTCCAAAGTGGCGGCGGATTCCACCACCACACTCATCGTCCCGGGGAACATGACCGAGGTGTCCACCTTGATTGCCAGCGCCATGAAGATGGTGCAAAGCTCCCGCTAGTTCTCAAGCGGCTTGGTACGAAGCATCGAGCCTTTGGCGCCTACGATCGGCTAACACCTTGTGCCTGTTGAGGGCAGGTAGTCGGTGCGTGAGGTGCGCGCAAAATGCGCAGCCCAAGCCAGCTCACAAACCCCTGTCGCTTTTTTTACACCTTGACCCACCATGTCCGACGTCTCCAATCGCCCTTGGCATAAGCACTACCAACAAGTCGGCATTGCGCCCACATTGGACCCATTGCCGCACCGCAACCTCGCCGAAATGGCTCACGCATGCTGCGACAAGTGGAAAGCCGAGAGCCAGGTCAAGGCAGCATTCAGTTGCGTGGTACCCAACGGCATGAATGGCCGCTTGAGCTTTGCCGAGGTGGACGCGCTGTCGGACGCGTTTGCCGGCTATTTGCGTGCGGTGGTCGGGCTGCAAGCTGGCGAACGGGTCGCAGTGCAACTGCCTAACAGCCTAGGTTATCCGGTGGTCGCTTTGGGCGTGTTCAAAGCGGGCTGCGTGCTGGTCAACACCAACCCCCTGTATACAGAGACTGAGATGGTGCACCAGTTCAACAATGCCGGCGCCAAGGTGCTGGTGATGGTAGACATGTTCGCCGACAAGCTGCCCTCCGTGCTGGCCAAGACCAAGATTGAAAAGGTGGTGTTGGCCGCAGTGACAGAGTTCTTCCCCCTGGTGCCCGGCGCCATCGTGCGCGGCGTGCAACGATTTTGGAACCGGGTGTTGCCGCCTGTGACGGTGCCGCACCTGCGCTTGCGCGAAGCGCTCGAACAGGGTCGCGCCACCTTGGCACAAACACCCGCACGCACGTATTGGGAAGGGGTTGGCCGCAACGATTTGGCGCTGCTGCAATATACCGGTGGCACAACAGGCGTGAGCAAAGGCGCGATGCTGACCCACGGTAATTTGCTCGACAACATCCAACAAACCCGCGCCATGGGCCATAGCCACATTGCACCGGGACAGGAATGTGTGCTCACCGCCCTGCCGCTCTACCATATCTTCGCCTTCACCGCGAACCTGCTGGGTTTCTTGGCGGTGGGCGGGCACAACGTGCTCATACCCAGCCCCCGACCGGTGCAAAACCTGCAACGTGCCATGGAGAACTATCCGGTCACCTGGATGACGGGCGTCAACACGCTGTACAACGGCCTGCTCAACGAAGAATGGTTCGTGGCCTTTCCTCCCAAGACACTCAAGGCTTCAATTTCCGGCGGCACCGCACTGCACTCTGCGGTCGCGCAACGCTGGCGAGAACTCACCAAAACGCCAATTGCAGAAGGCTACGGCCTGACCGAAACCTCACCGGTGGTGAGTTTCAACCCGCTGACAGGCACGCCGCGCGATGGCAGTATCGGCATTCCTGCACCGGGCACCGATGTGCGCTTGGTGGGCGACGACGGAGAGGACGTCGCCACCGGTGCACCAGGTGAAATCTGGGTGCGTGGCCCTCAGGTCATGGGGGGCTACTGGAACGCTGAAGAAGAAACCGCTAAGGTGATGCAGGGCGATTGGTTTGCCACTGGCGACGTGGCGGTGATGGACGACGCCGGTTTCATGCGCATCGTGGACCGAAAAAAGGACATGGTGTTGGTCTCCGGCTTCAACGTGTACCCCAACGAGGTGGAGGATGTGATCGCCGACATGGACCATGTGCTGGAAGTGGCGGTGATCGGCGTGCCCGACGCCAAGACCGGCGAGGCTGTTCGGGCCTATGTGGTGCAGAACCCGGATCATGCCAAGGAGCTGACGCCGGCAGACGTCATTGCCCACTGCAAGCAGCACCTGGCCGCCTACAAGGTGCCCAAGCTGGTGGTGGTGCGTGACGAACTGCCCAAGAGCCCCATTGGCAAGGTGCTGCGCAAGGACCTGCGCAAGGCCGTGGCCGAAGAGATGAGCCGCGGCTGATCGCTATCCGTCGAACCAAATAGAGAAGCATCAAATGATTTCAGAAACCGAAACCAAGCTGCTGGGCATCATGATGATCGTCATCATGCTGGGCATGGGCGCGTCATTGACCGTGAAGGATTTTTTGATTGCCCTGCGAAAACCCGTGGGCATCGGAATTGGCATCGTCACCACTTACCTCTTGACACCCATCGTAGGTTTCACCATCGCCCACTTGGTGCTGTTGCCCCACGCAAGCCCCGAAGACACCAAGTGGTACGCCTATGCCGTGAGCCTGATTCTCATGGCCTGCCTGCCCGGTGGGACCACCAGCAATATCTTCAACTACTTCAGCAAAGGCGTGCTGTCGCTGTCGCTGCTGATGACTATCGTGTCGACCTTGTTGGCGGTGATCATGGTGCCATTGACGCTTGGCGTATTCAGTATGGGCATCGACGGCGACTGGAAGATCCCCCCAGAAAATGTGGCGCAAGTGCTATTTGTGTTGTTGGTACCCACCGCCATCGGCATGGTGCTCAGAAAAGTCAACCCCAATCTGGGCGCCACGCTGGAGCTGGTCGGCGGCGTACTTGGGGTGGTCGTCATTCTGTTTCTCGTCGTGTCCTGGGTACCGCGTAACTGGCCGCTGCTGCTCACCACGCCTTGGCCCGTGTACTTTGGCGCCATTGGTCTGGGCGTGTTCGGTTTTGCAGTGGGTTACCTATTCGCCCGGTTCGTGCGGCAAGACCCCAGGCGCTCTCGCACCATCGCACTTGAAACTGGCATTCAAAACGGCCCGCTGGGCGTGCTGATTGTTACCCTCACCTTCAGCGGCGAACAGCAACAACAGGTGTTGCTGATCCCGGTGCTGTACTCGCTGTTCATCGTCATCACCGCCAGCATCGCCACGGTGTTCTTCCGCCGCAAGAGCGAGGCCGAAGCCTTGGCCCGCGACCGCGCCAAAGACGGGTCGGTGCTGGCCTCGTGAGGATGGCCTTGGCAAACTGGACCGAGGTGGAGGTAGCCGGTGTGGCGGTCTACGCCTCGACAGTTTGCGGCTGCCGCAGCTGCGCGATATCGCCACCGTTGGTACGGTCGACGGCAACCGCGGAGTTGGGGGCAAAATGACCAACGGCCGGGCCAAATAGGAAAGGACTTAGAGCATTGCTGCTCTAAGTCCTTGTTTCATTTGGTCGGTGTGAAAGGATTCGAACCTTCGACCCCTTGCACCCCATGCAAGTGCGCTACCAGGCTGCGCCACACACCGAATCAGCCCGGGATTATAGCTTCATCTAGAGGGTGAAAATGGTCGTCTAGGGAAAGCAAGTCGCGTATTTCCAAGAGCTCGCGGCGCAGTTGCGCTGACTGTTCCGGGTGCTCGGGAGTCACATCAAACGCCGCGCTGTTTGCGAAGTCCTCCAGGGTCTCGCCGTCGACTTCGATCACATCAACCCCCTCGAGCATGACCTCTCCGTTGCGCCGCTTGTCGCGCTCGGTTTGCATCAGCTCTTGCATCTTGTTACGTGCGCCGCTGATCGTGAAACCCTGGTCGTACAGAAGATCGCGAATGCGGCGAATCATCAGCACTTCATGGTGCTGGTAGTAGCGGCGGTTACCACGTCGCTTCATAGGACGAAGCTGGGTGAACTCTTGCTCCCAGTAGCGCAGCACATGGGGCTTGACGCCGCACAAGTCACCCACTTCTCCGATGGTGAAGTAGCGCTTGGCCGGAATGGCGGGCAGTGAGTTCTCCATGTGGGTCAGTGAGGCAGCAGAGAAACCGACGAGGTTACTCTAAGTTCGCTGGCGCGGCAAAGGTGCGAGCAACGAAACTGACTAACGGGCACGGGTCTAGGCTCATCTGCGCTATTGAACTGAGCGCTCGTCCTGGATGAGTTCTTTGAGCTTGTGGCTGGCGTGGAAGGTCACCACGCGCCGCGACTCAATGGGGATCGCCTCACCGGTGCGGGGGTTGCGTCCTGGCCTTGGGGCTTTGCTGCGAATTTGAAAGTTTCCAAAGCTCGAAATCTTCACGTCGGTGCCGTTGACGAGGCTATCTGCGATGAGGTCAAAAAACGCATCGACCATGTCCTTGGACTCTCTTTTGTTCAGACCAATTTGCTCAAACAGCAGGTCTGCGAGCCGGGCCTTCGTCAGTGCCGGCGTTTCCAAACTTTCGACAGAAATTTCCATAGTGTTCTCTGTACAAATCGCTGCGCGGATTAGCTGCGCTGGCGGGCGCCCAGTGAGCTGGTCAACTGCGCCATAACCGCTGTAACTGCAGCTTCAATCTGTTCGTCGGTCAAGGTGGCAGTGTCGCTGCCCAGTGTAAGACGCATCGCCAGACTGCGGTTGGGCGAACCCTGCTCGGGTGTTGCGTCCTTGCCAACTTTGGGGCGGTACACGTCGAACAGCTGCGCGTCGCGCAACAGGCCTTGGCTGGGCGCAGCCCACACCGCGGCCATCAGTTCCGCGTGCGTGACCGTATCACCCACGACCATCGCGATATCGCGCTGCACAGGCTGGAATTTGGCCACCGGTTTGAACTCCGGCACCACACGCTGCAGCACGGCATCGAGATCCAACTCAAACACAACGGAAGCTGTCGACAGCTCATAGGACTGGCGCCACTGCGGGTGCAACTCACCCACATGGCCCACATGTTTTCCGTCCACCGAAATACTGGCGCAACGGCCCGGGTGCATGGCGGGGTGCGAACCCGGTGAAAAAACAGCCTTGCGCGGTGCGAGCAGCGCCTCCACATCGCCCTTGACGTCGAAGAGGTCAAGGTCTTGGTCCTTGCGGCCCCACTGCAAAGTGTCTGAGCTGCCACAGGCCAGGCCGGCGATGCGCATGGGTTGGTCAAAGCCTTGCACCGTGGTATCTGTGTTCTCAACGCTGGCATCGCGCAGAAACACACGCCCCAACTCAAACACCCGCACCCGCGCGACCTTGCGTGCTTGGTTGAACTTCTGCACCTGCAGCAAAGAGCCCAGCAGCGACGAGCGCATCACCCCCATTTGGCTTGCAATCGGGTTAAGCAGTTGGATTGGGTTGGGGTTGCCCGCGAGTTCATGCTCCCAGCGCGCATCTACGAAGCTGAAGTTGATGGTTTCTTGGTAGCCCATGGCCGCCAAGCTGCGCCGCACCGCGTAGGGGCTGCGCTGCGCCTCGGCCCGGAGCCGGGCCGTGATCGGTGCAATCGGTGGCGTGTGCGGCAGCTGGTTGTAGCCCACCATGCGCGCCACCTCTTCAATCAGGTCTTCTTCAATCTGCAAATCGAAACGGTGAGGCGGCGGCAGGACCGTGATTGCGCCCTCACGCTGCGTTATCGGCAACCCAAATCGCTCGAGCGCGCCGGCGCATTGCTCCTGGGTCAGGGGCATGCCGATGACTTTGGCAGCGCGTGCCACCCGCAAGGTGACGGGCATAGGCGTCGGCATGCGGACCTTTTGGTCGTCGATGGGGCCGCAGGTGCTGTCCGCAGTGCCACAGATCTCCAAAATCAGTTGAGTGATGTGCTCGATATGCTCTGCCGTGGTGCTGGGGTCAACGCCGCGCTCAAACCGGTGTCCCGCATCGGTAGAAAAATTGAACCGTCGCGAACGCCCCGCCACCGATGTGGGCCACCAAAACGCGGCTTCGAGGTACACATGCTGTGTGGTATCAGACACAGCGGTGGCGTCTCCGCCCATGATGCCCGCCAAGGACTCCAATTGCGCCTCGTCGGCGATCACTCCCACGCTGCCATCGACGGTGACCGTGCTGCCGTTGAGCAGCTTGAGCTGCTCACCCGCTCTGCCCCACCGCACCTGCAGCCCACCTTGGAGCTTGTCGAGGTCGAAGATGTGGCTGGGGCGGCCCAGCTCGAACATGACGTAGTTGGAGATGTCCACCAGAGCATTCACGCTGCGCTGCCCGCACCGCGCCAAACGGTCCACCATCCACTGCGGAGTCTTGGCCGCGGCATTGAGATGGCGCACCACCCGGCCTGAAAAACGGCCGCACAAATCAGGTGCTTCAATGGTCACGCGGACCGTGTCCTGGTTGCCCACCCGAGCGCTTGGAAACTCGGGCGCACACAAAGGCGCGCCAGTCAATGCCGAGAGCTCACGCGCGACACCAAACACGCTCAGGCAATGCGCCAGATTGGGCGTCAGTTTCAGGGTAAACAAGGTGTCGTCGAGCTGCAGGACTTCACGAAGGTTCTGGCCCAGCGGCGCATCCTGCGGCAGCTCCAACAGGCCAGCGTGGTCTTGCGACAGCTTGAGTTCGCTCGCCGAGCACAGCATGCCCTGGCTCTCAACACCACGCAGCTTTCCCAGGCGAATCAGAAAAGGCTGGCCGTCATCGCCAGGCGGCAATTCAGCCCCCACCAACGCGCAGGCAACCCGCAAACCAGCGCGTGCATTGGGCGCACCACAAACAATGTTGAGCGGCTCCACTTGCCCGACATCGACCGTGCATACGCGCAGGCGGTCCGCATTGGGGTGCTGTACCGCAGTGAGGATTTCACCTACGACGACGTGCGAAAAAGCCGGTGCCACCGGCTTGAGCTCCTCGACCTCCAGACCGGCCATGGTCAGGGTGTCGGCCACCTCTTGGGTGGTCAGTGGCGGATTGCAAAAGGCGCGCAGCCAGGATTCAGGAAATTGCATGGTCAGTGTGTGTCGGTTGGTTCGCGGTCAGTGCAGCGCCTTACTGGAACTGCGACAGGAAACGCAGATCACCGTCAAAAAACAGGCGCAAGTCATTGACGCCGTAACGCAGCATCGTCAGCCGGTCGGGTCCCATGCCGAACGCAAAGCCAATGTACTTTTCCGGATCGAGCCCCATGTTGCGAATCACGTTGGGGTGCACCTGACCGGAGCCGGCAACTTCCAACCAGCGGCCTGCCAACGGACCGCTTTGGAATTGGATATCTATCTCGGCGCTGGGCTCGGTGAATGGGAAAAAGCTCGGACGAAAGCGCAGTACCAAATCCTCGCTTTCAAAAAAGGTACGGCAAAAATCGGTGAAAACAAACTTCAGGTCCTTGAAGCTGACGTTTTCGCCCACCCACAGGCCCTCGCACTGGTGGAACATCGGCGAATGCGTGGCGTCGCTGTCGACGCGGTAGGTGCGTCCGGGCGCGATCACGCGAATTTCCGGCATGTCACCGCTGAAGAGATCGCCTGGGCCGGTGGCTGCCGCTTTGCGGTAGCGCTTGACATGCTGTACTGCGTGGCGAATCTGCATGGGGCTGGTGTGGGTGCGCAGCAAATTGGGCGCACTGGGCGAACCACCTTCCACATAAAACGTGTCGTGCATCGACCGCGCAGGGTGGTCTTCAGGCGTGTTAAGTGCGGTGAAATTGAACCAGTCCGACTCGATCTCAGGTCCCTGGGCCACATCAAAACCCATCGACCCGAAGATCGCCTCGATCCGCTCCAATGTCAGCGATACCGGGTGCAGCCCACCTTGGCCGCGCTGGCGTCCTGGCAGGGTCACGTCCAGCGCCTCGGCCCGCAACTGGGCTTGCAATTCAGCGTCTGCCAAGGCCTTGCGCCGTGCGTTGAGCGCATCCTCAATGGCTTGCTTAGCTACGTTGATGGCTGCGCCATAGGACTTTTTCTCGTCCACGCTCAAGGAGGCCATGCCTTTCATCAGTTCGGTGATGCGCCCTGCTTTGCCCAAGAACTGCGCTTTGGCGTTCTCTAGCTCGGGGGGGGTATGGGCCTGCGCAAATGCGGCTTGGGCGGACTCGACAATGGCGTTCAACTCTTGCATAGGTTCTTTTGAATGGGGTCCAACGAAAAAGGGCTAGTGCTTTTGCAAGCGCTAGCCCTTGTTTCTAACGTACCAAGCGCCAGAAAAGGGAGCTTGGCCGTGGATCAGGCTGCCAACTTGGCCTTCACTTGGTCCACGATGCCAGCAAACGCCGCCATGTCGTGGATAGCGATATCGGACAACACCTTGCGGTCGATCTCGATGTTTGCCTTTTTCAGGCCATTGGCAAACTGGCTGTACGTCATGCCGCACTGGCGCGCAGCGGCGTTGATACGGGCAATCCACAACTGGCGGAAAACACGCTTCTTGGTACGGCGGTCGCGGTAGGCATACTGCCCTGCCTTCATTACCGCTTCTTTAGCGATACGGAAAACATTACCGCGGCGGCCGCGAAAACCTTTGGCAAGGGCTAGAACTTTTTTGTGGCGGGCGCGAGCCGTTACACCACGTTTGACGCGAGGCATTGTGTTACTCCTTGTTCGTCGTTAGTTAAATACCACGGCCGGGCAGCATCTGTGCCATGTGACCCATATTGGTCTCATGAACTCCAGTTGAGCCGCGAAGGTGGCGCTTATTCTTGGTGGTCTTCTTCGTCAGGATGTGACGCTTGAAGGCTTGACCGCGCTTGACGGTTCCACCTGGACGGACGCGGAAGCGTTTCTTCGCCGCGCTTTTGGTCTTCATTTTGGGCATATGCATGCTCCTTTTCGTTTGTGCTCGTGAGGCGTCTGGAAACTATTTCCAGCCTTGTTGGCCCCGAGCCACTTTTTGGCGGCACCTAACGGCACCTTGCCAGCCTGTGGAACTGTGAGGTTCCGCAGTATCTGCGTTGCCAGTGCACTCACCGGCAACGCTTTAACCCATTAACTTGCAGTCTCTGTCGCAGGTTTTGCTGCGCCGGCCGGCTTTTTCCGGCCTGGCGCAATCATCATCACCATCTGGCGGCCTTCCAACTTCGGGAACTGCTCCACCACAATTAGGTCACCCAATTCGTCACGCATACGCTGCAACATCGCCAAACCAATGTCCTGGTGCGTGATTTCACGACCTCGAAAGCGCAAAGTGATCTTGCACTTGTCGCCATCGGCAAGAAAGCGCTTTATGTTGCGCATCTTGATGTTGTAGTCACCGTCGTCGGTGCCGGGGCGGAACTTGATTTCCTTGATTTCGATGACCGTCTGCTTGGCCTTGGCCTCAGCTGCCTTTTTTTGCTCTTGGTACTTGAACTTGCCATAGTCCATCAAGCGACAGACCGGCGGGTTCGCCGTGGCAGAGATTTCAACCAGATCAACATCGAGTTCACCTGCCTGACGCAGGGCTTCCATCAGGCTGACGACACCGAGGGGCTCGTTATCGGGGCCGGTGAGGCGAACCTCGGGGGCCATGATTTCACGGTTAAGGCGGTGCTTGCGCTCTTCACGCTGACGGCGGTCACGAAATTCAGTAGCGATGGCTCAATCCTTTTCTAGTGTTGCCACAAAACCATGGCGGTTGCTGCAACTTGCGCGCGCACAAAAGACGTTCTTTGGAAATACCTCAGACGACCGATTTGTTTGCAATGTCCGCCAAGATTTTGTGCACAAAGGCATCAAGGGACATCGCGCCGAGATCTTGTCCACCCCGGGCACGCACTGCGACAGTACCTGCTGCCATCTCTTTGTCACCCACGACCAGCAGATACGGCAGCTTTTGCATCGAATGCTCGCGGATTTTATAGGTAATTTTCTCGTTGCGGAGGTCTAAATCGACCCTAAGCCCTTGATTTTGCAGCGTTTTGGCCACGTTCCCGGCGTATTGGGCCTGTGCGTCGGTGATGTTCAACACAGCAACCTGCACGGGCGCAAGCCACGCCGGCAGCGCGCCCGCACTCTCTTCGATCAAGATGCCAATGAACCGCTCCAGGCTGCCAACAATCGCACGGTGCAGCATGACCGGGCGGTGCCGGGCGCCGTCCTCGCCTACATATTCGGCATCGAGTCGCTCGGGCATGGAGAAATCGACCTGGATGGTGCCGCACTGCCATTGGCGCCCGATGGCGTCCTTCAGGGTGTACTCGATCTTGGGCCCGTAAAACGCGCCCTCGCCCGCAGAAATCTCGTACGCGCAGCCCGACGCCTTGAGGCTTTCGATCAGCGCCGCTTCGGCCTTGTCCCAAATGGCGTCGGATCCGATGCGTTGAGCTGGCCGCGTTGCCACTTTGTAGATGATGTTCTTGAAACCAAAGTCGGTGTAGACCCGTTGCAGCAACGCGGTGTAGGTGACGCACTCGTCCAGGATCTGCTCCTCGGTGCAAAAAATGTGGCCGTCATCTTGGGTGAAACCGCGCACCCGCATGATGCCGTGCAGGCCGCCCGAGGGCTCGTTGCGGTGGCAGTTGCCGAACTCACCGTAGCGCAACGGCAAGTCGCGGTAGCTCTTGATGCCCTGCTTGAAGATCAATATGTGGCCGGGGCAGTTCATCGGTTTGAGCGCGTACTCGCGTTTCTCCGACTCGGTAACGAACATGTTTTCGCGGTACTTGTCCCAGTGCCCGGTTTTCTCCCACAGGCTCTTGTCGATAATTTGCGGGCCTTTGACTTCTTGGTAGCCGTTGTCCTGGTAGACACGGCGCATGTACTGCTCGACCGACTGCCACAGCGTCCAGCCCTTGGGATGCCAGAACACCAGCCCAGGCGCGTGGTCGTCGATGTGGAACAGGTCCAGTTCGCGTCCGAGTTTGCGGTGGTCGCGCTTTTCCGCCTCTTCGATCATCGTGAGGTGCTGGTGCAGGTCCTCTTTGGTGGCCCAGGCGGTGCCGTAGATGCGTTGGAGCATCTCGTTCTTATGGTCACCGCGCCAGTACGCGCCTGCGACCTTCATCAGCTTGAAGTGTTTGAGCTTGCCGGTGCTGGGCACATGCGGGCCGCGGCACAGGTCTTCGAACTTGCCTTCGCGGTACAGCGACACATCTTCGTCGCTGGGAATGCTGGCAATGATTTCCGCCTTGTAATGTTCACCCAGGCCTTTGAAATACGCCACCGCCTCGTCGCGCGGCAGCACCCGGCGTACGACCGCTTCGTCTTTGCTGGCAAGTTCAACCATCTTCTTTTCGATGGCAAGCAGGTCGTCTGGTGTGAATGGCCGCTTGTAGGAAAAGTCGTAGAAAAATCCGTGCTCGATGACCGGGCCGATGGTCACCTGCGCGTCTGGAAAGAGATCTTTCACGGCATAGGCCAGCAAATGCGCGGTTGAATGGCGGATGAGATCCAGCGCCTCTGCATCTTTGCTGGTGACGATGGACAGCGAGCTGTTTGCGGCAATCACAAAGCTGGCGTCGACCAGTTTTCCATCGACCTTGCCGGCAAGCGCCGCCTTGGCAAGGCCGGCACCAATGGATGCAGCGACCTCGCCTACCGTGACTGGGACGGAAAACTCACGTTGTGAGCCATCGGGTAATGTAATTTGAATCATTTGCGTGCAAGGGTAGTTTGGGCAAAAGAAAAGCGCGGGGTGTCCGCGCTCGTCTGTCTGTCTGTCTGTGGGGCGGGCACCGGGGCCGCGCGGACCGCGGCCTCAAAGGTGCATTGCTTTGCAGGACGGAGTTCGCGGTGTCATAACCAGACTGCCTTTCTCGCTCTTGTGAGTTCAGGGATGTGCGATTTTAACCCCAGCGCTGCGGGGCCCATCCAAAACAAAAGGGCTGGCGTCGCTTGCGCGGGCCAGCCCTTGCCGCGTCGAAGCTGCGCTTAGTGGAACTGTTCTTCTTCGGTGGAACCAGTCAGCGCGGTCACGCTGGACTTGCCGCCTTGGATCACCGTGGTCACTTCGTCGAAGTAACCCGTGCCCACTTCTTGCTGGTGCGACACGAAGGTGTAACCGCGCTCGCGCGCAGCAAACTCGGGTTCTTGAACCTTGTCTACGTAAGCCGACATCCCGCGCGCAACATAGTCTTGCGCCAAGTCGAACATGTGGTACCACATGTTGTGGATGCCAGCCAAGGTGATGAACTGGTACTTGTAGCCCATGGCGCCCAGTTCCTTTTGGAACTTGGCAATGGTGGCGTCGTCCAGGTTCTTCTTCCAGTTGAAAGACGGCGAGCAGTTGTAGGCGAGCAGTTTGCCTGGGTGCTTGGCGTGCACCGCGTCGGCAAACTTCTTGGCAAACACCAGGTCGGGCGTGCCGGTTTCGCACCACACCAAATCGGCGTACTCCGCATAGGCCACGGCACGGGAAATGGCTTGGTCTAGGCCCTTCTTGGTCTTGTAAAAACCTTCGGCGGTGCGCTCACCGGTGAGGAAAGGCTTGTCGTTGGCATCGTAGTCGCTGGTCAACAGGTCAGCCGCCTCCGCGTCGGTACGAGCGATCACCAAGGTGGGCACGCCATACACGTCCGCTGCCATGCGGGCAGCGATCAACTTTTGGCAAGCCTCGGTGGTGGGCACCAGGACCTTGCCGCCCATGTGGCCGCACTTCTTGACCGAGGCGAGCTGATCTTCAAAGTGCACGCCGCCGGCGCCAGCGCGAATCATGGCCTTCATCAGCTCGTAGGCGTTGAGCACGCCACCGAAGCCAGCCTCTGCGTCTGCAACGATGGGCGCGTGGTAGTCGATGTAGCCCTTGTCGCCTAGGCCAACGCCCTTGGACCACTGGATCTCGTCGGCGCGGGTGAAAGCGTTGTTGATGCGCTCCACCACCTTGGGCACCGAGTCCACCGGATACAGCGACTGGTCGGGATACATGGCGGAATAGCCGTTGTTGTCGGCTGCAACTTGCCAGCCCGACAGGTAAATGGCCTTCACGCCCGCCTTGACCTGTTGCATGGCTTGGCCACCCGTGAGTGCGCCCAGGCAATTGACGTAAGGTTCGTTGTTCACTAGGTCCCACAGCTTCTCGGCACCACGGCGGGCCAAGGTGTGTTCGACCTGGAAGGAGCCGCGCAGACGCACGATGTCCGCTGCGGTGTAGCCGCGCTTGATGCCCTTCCAGCGGGGGTTGGTGGCCCAGTCTTTCTCGAGCGCAGCGATTTGTTGTTCGCGGCTGAGTTGTTCGGTCAGTGATTTCGGCATAAGAGCACTCCTAGGTTGGTTGAACGTTGGCGTCGGCTTGCCAAGCAAGTACGGTGCCGCGGAGTGAATTCTAAGTCTTATAGAAGACCTATCGCAATCTTATGTCTTATATAAGACTAAAAGTTTTCTTATTAAAATCAATGACTTACGGCCATCGTTTCTCTATACAAAACACAAATTACATATTGCGAAAAATTCGTGGTGCGATGCAACAATGATTTTTTGCATGGCGAAACACCGATGCACATCCAAGAAACGCCATCCGTGCCTTAAAAAGCGTTCGCGTAGCGCTGCAGCTCCCAATGGCTCACCTGCTGGGAGTAGCTATCCCATTCAGCGCGCTTGAGACGAATGAACTCAGTGCAAAAGTCGCTGCCCACCGCCTGCGTAAGCGCTGCATCGAGCTCCAAAGCATCGACGGCAGCGTCCAGGCTCTTGGGCAAGCGCGCAGGCATAACAGCGCCGATGGCCTGCCGCGCGTAGAGGTCGTCTGCACAGGGTTGCGGCGCCACCAAGGCCCGGTCGATCCCCAATAAACCCGCGCTCAGCGTGCCTGCAATGGCTGCGTAGACATTGCAAGACGGGTCCGGCAGACGCCACTCCATGCGCCCTGCCACAGTGCGCACGAGGCAGGTCCGGTTGTTGTCGCCATAGGCCTTCCAAACAGGCGACCAAGTCGTTCCCGACGCGCTGTCGCTGCTGGCCAAACGCTTGTAGCTGTTCACCGTGGGCGCGCACAGGGCGCTGAGTGCGTCTGCATGGTGCAAAAGGCCCGCTGCAAACTGGTGCCCCAAGGGGCTCAACCCCAACGGGCCACTCGGATCGGAGAACAGGGCCTTGCCCTGCGCGTCGGTCAGGCTCAAGTGAAAGTGCAAGCCGCTGCCGGGTGCGCCAGCCAGTGGTTTGGGCATGCAACTGAAGACAGCACCGTGCTTCTGCGCGACTGCATGGGCCGCCAACTTGAACAGCATGTACCGATCGGCAGCCGCCAGCGCGTGGTCAAACCGGTAGTTGATTTCGTACTGGCCGCACGCGTCTTCATGGTCGATTTGCTGCAAATCAAAACCCAGCGCCACTAGGGTGCTGCGCATGTCCTCCAAAAACCCGGCGTTGCGGTGGATCGCGCGCAGGTCGTACGAGGGCTTGTCGAGTTGGTCTTCAGCGTCTGCTACGTGCCAAGTGCCATCGGCGCCTTTGCGCATCAAAAAGAACTCGGGCTCTATACCCACCCACAAAGTCCAGCCACGCTGCTGCAAGCCAGCAAGAACGGTCTTGAGCATTTGGCGCGAGCAGGTTTGCAGGGCCTGGCCGCCGGCAAAGCCGTCACACACCGCGTGGGCCACCCCAGGCATGAACGGCAGCGCACGTAGCGAATCCATCTGCACCCGACCGTAGTATTCGCTACGCGCGCCATGGCGCGGCAGGCCAGTCCCCCAGATGCTCGGGCCTGCAAAGCCAGCCCCCTGCTCCACCCATTCCTTGAGGTTGTGCAGTGGCACCAACTTGCCTTTGGCGACCCCGTGGATGTCGCAAAACTGGGTCAGGATGGAGTGAATGCCCTGGGATGTGAGCGCTTGGATTTTGGCGTCGTAATGCGTCATTGGCAGCGCTTTAGGGTCGAACTCGGGTTAGGCCAGAACGGTGTCGAGGATGCCCATGGCCTCTTCGAAAACAATGTCTTCGATGGTGAGCGGGAACAGAAAGCGAACCACATTGCCATACACACCACAGGTCAGCAACAACAAGCCCTGCTTCAAGGCCGCTTGCTGCACCCGCTTGGCGAGGTCGGCATCGGGTGCTCCGGTTTCGGGGTGAACGAAATCGCATGCCACCATGGCGCCCAGACCACGGATGTCGCCGATGCGCGCGTTCTTGGCTCGGGCCGCGTGTAGCCGACCCAACAAACGCTCGCCCAGCAGGTTGGCACGCTCGGGCAGCTTTTCCTCGGCCATCACATCCAACACCGCATGGGCGGCGGCGACTGCCAGCGGGTTGCCGGCATAGGTGCCGCCAAGTCCACCCGGGTTGGGAGCGTCCATCACTTCGGAGCGACCCACCACGGCCGACAGTGTGGTGCCACCCGCCATGCTCTTGGCCATGGTCATGATGTCGGGGGACACACCGTAGTGCTCCATCGCAAACATCTTGCCGGTGCGGGCGAAGCCAGTTTGCACTTCATCAGCAATCATCAAGATGCCGTGCTGGTCGCACAACGCGCGCAGCCACGTGACGGCCGCTTGCTGGATCGGGTTGAAGCCGCCCTCACCTTGCACCGGCTCGAAAATGATGGCCGCCACGCGGCTGGGTTCGATATCGCACTTGAAGAGCTGCTCGATCGCGCGCTGGGTTTCCTCCAAGCTGGCGCAGTGGCAGGGAAAAGGGGCGTGGTAAATCTCGGGAGCAAAGGGTCCAAAACCAGCCTTGTAAGGCTGCACCTTGCCGGTCAGCGCCACCGCAAACATGCTGCGCCCATGGAAAGCACCACCGAAAGCAATTACCCCGCTGCGCTTGGTGTGGGCGCGCGCGATCTTGATCGCATTTTCTACAGCCTCAGCGCCCGTTGAGAAGAACGCCGACTTGACTGGTCCACTGATCGGAGCAATTGCGTTGATCCGCTCGGCCAAGGACACGTACTCGGCATAGGGCACCACTTGGTAGCAGCTGTGGGTAAAGCGCTGCAACTGGGCTGCGATTGCGGCCTGGACTTTCGGATGCACATGGCCGGTGTTGAGCACCGCGATGCCACCGGCAAAGTCGATAAAGCGGCGGCCCTCGATATCCCAAAACTCTGCGTTCTTGGCGCGGTCAATGAAAAAATCACCCATCACCGCTACACCACGTGGCGTGGCAGCCTGGCGGCGGGCGTGCCATTCGGCATTGGTTCCGGAGCCGATGTGAGTGGGTGGGCTGGTGGGCTTCAAAACAGCATTCATAGTGGTCTCTTGAGTAAAAAGTCTCGCAATCAAACCGGCGAGTCGATGCGAATCCAGGTGGTTTTGGTTTCGGTGTACTTGTCAAAGGCATGCAGCGACTTGTCGCGGCCCACGCCACTTTGCTTGTAGCCGCCGAATGGAACGGTGATGTCGTCCTCGTCGTACTGGTTGACATGCACCGTACCGGCGCGCAGCGCGCGCGCCACGCCGTGGGCTTTGTTGAGGTCGGCAGTCCAGACACCGGCTTGCAGGCCGTACACGCTGGCGTTGGCTTGGCGCACCACATCGGCGGTGTCGGTGAACGACAGAACTGACAGCACCGGCCCAAAGATCTCTTCGCGGGCGATGGTCATCTCGGGTTTCACGCCGTCGAAAATGGTGGGCTCCACATAGCAACCACCGGTCTCTGCCAAGGCCTGTCCACCACCGGCCAGTAGCTTGGCACCTTCGGCTTTGCCGCTGGCGATGTAGCCCAGCACCGTGTTCATCTGCACCTGGTCTACCAAGGCGCCCATCACCGTGTCTGCATGGGTCGGGTTGGCTGGCGCGTAGGCGGGCACCAAGGCCAGAGCCTTCTCCAGAAAACGCTCCTTGATGCTGGCCTCGACAAACAAGCGCGAAGGCGCATTACAACTCTCGCCCTGGTTAAAAAAGATGCTGCCAACCGCCGCTTGCACTGCGCGATCGAGGTTGGGGCAGTCGGCGAAAACGATGTTGGGCGACTTGCCGCCCAGTTCAGTCCACGCACGCTTGAGGTTGCTCTGCCCGGCCATCACGTGGATTTGCTTGCCTACGCGGGTGGAACCAGTGAACGCAATACAGTCCACATCCATGTGCAGCGCGAGCGGCGAACCGGCTTCCGCTCCGTAGCCTGGCACCACATTGAAAACTCCCTCGGGGATGCCCGCCTCCAGCGCCAACTCGGCCAGGCGCAGCGCGGTCAGCGGCGACTTCTCGCTGGGCTTGAGCACCACGGAGTTGCCCGCCGCTAGGGCCGGCGCAATCTTCCACGCGGCCATGATCATCGGGTAATTCCAAGGCACGATCACGCCCACCACACCCACGGGCTCGCGGGTGATCAGAGCCAGTGCGGTCCTCGGCGTGGGGGCAATCTCGTCGTACACCTTGTCGGTCGCCTCGCCATACCATCGCAGGCAATTGGCCGCACTGTTGACGTCCACCGCGCGGGCGTATTTCACTGGCTTGCCCATGTCAAGCGTTTCCGTGAGCGCAAGCTCGTCGCCATGCTGCTGCACCAGATCCGCAAAGCGCACCATCACACGCTTGCGCTGCGCGGGTGCCATGCCACTCCAACGATGGTCCTCAAACGCAGCGCGTGCGGCCGCAACCGCGAGGTCTACATCGGCGGCGTCACAGCGCGCAACTTGGGTAAGCACACGACCGTCTACCGGGGAAACGCAATCAAAAACTTGGGCGCTGGCGGCGGCGACACGCCGTCCGTTGATGAGTGCGCGGCCGTCAAAAGTGGGGTCTTGCATTAAAGATGTGCTTTCGTGTTTCGGGGATGAGCCGATTCAGGCGATCGAAACCGGCGCTGTTTCGGCCCGGATCGCAGCGGCGATCTCGCGCTCCCGGCGCCGAGTCTGGCGTGCAACCCACACGCTGTAGCCGATGATGACGATGGTGACTGTCACGATCAGCAAAGTGGCTGCCGCATAAATGGTGGGGTTGATTCCACGGCGCGCATAGCCGAAGATGACCTGCGGCAGTGTGCTTACGCCCGGGCCAGACAAAAACTCTGAGATAACGACATCATCGAAGGACAAGGTGAACGAGAGCAGGAACGCCGCCAAAATGCCTTGCGAAATGTTGGGCAAGGTGACCAGAAAAAACACCTGGTAGGGCCGTGCGCCCAAGTCCATGGCCGCTTCTTCAAGCGAGCGGTTCACCTCCAGCAATCGCGACTGGATCACCACCATGCCATAGGCCATGCCAAGCAAGGTGTGGCCCAAAACGATGGTCATAAAACCCCGCTCGGGCCAACCGATGGCGTTTTGAACGCCCACCATCAGCAGCAGCAAGGAAAGACCAATCACCACCTCAGGCATCACCAGCGGCGCATTGACCATGCCGGAAAAGACGGTGCGCCCAAGAAACCGGCGATACCGTACCAAAACAAACGCGGCAAAAGTGCCCAGCAATGCCGACAACACCCCGGTAACGGTTGCCACTTTCAAGGAGAGCAAAAAGCCATCCACGATCTTGGTGTCTTTGGCCAAGGCCTCGTACCACCGCAGCGAAAAACCGGTGAATCTGGTGTCTTGGCGGGTGCTGTTGAACGAGAACACGATCATGAAAAACAGCGGGATGTACAAAAACAAGAACACCAACGCCAACCAGAACTTTCCAAAGTTTTTTTCCAGAAATGCTTTCATGGAGTGCCCCTTAGTTCTTCTTGTCGGCCGGTGCGCTGGCTTCGCCGCTGTAGTGGTAATAGATGGCCAGGGGGACGATGATCAACCCGATCATGGTTACCGCCAAGGCGCTGGCACGTGGCCAGTTGTTGCTGGTAAACATCTCGTCCCACACCACCCGCCCGATCATGATGTTCTCTGGGCCGCCCAGCAAGGACGGGATCACAAACTCGCCCACACAGGGAATGAATACCAGCATGAATCCTGCGACGATGCCAGCTTTGGACAGTGGCACTGTGATCAACCAAAACGCCTTGAACGGCGAAGCGCCCAGGTCGTAGGCGGCCTCAAGTAAGCGAAAGTCCATCTTTACCAAGTTCGCGTACAGCGGCAACACCATGAAGGGCAGGTAGACATAAGTCATACCGACCAGCATCGACACGTTGGTGTACAGCATCTGGATCGGCTCGGACGTCAGGCCCACAGCCATCAAGAGTTTATTGACGATGCCCTGATCGGCCAGGATGCCCTTCCACGCGTAGACCCTCAAGAGGAAAGAAGTCCAGAATGGCAGCATCACCATCATCAACAGGGCTGGACGCACGCTAGGTGCAGAGCGGGCGATGAAGTAGGCAAACGGGTATCCAATTAGCAGGCACAGCACCGCTGTGCAGAGTGCGTAAAGCACCGAGCGCAGGTAGGCTTCTACGTACAAGGTCTTGAACCACGGCGCGTCTTCGGCGGTACGGAATATGGACCAGTAGTTTTCGTACTTCAGACTCAGGATCCCGGTTTGCGGGTCCCATATCGGCTTAAAGGGATGGATGTCTGCGCCCATGTCCACAAAGCTGATGTAGAGCAGAATACAGAACGGCAGAAAAAAGAAGACCCCCAGCCATACGAACGGCACGCCGATCACAAAGCTGCGTCCGGGCATGCGAAGAACAATGCGTTTCATGGCATGGCCCCTTATGAGCGCAGCACCACGGCGGCGCGGTCGCCCCACCAAAAGTACACGGAATCGTCCCAGGTGATGTCGCTGAGGTCGTGGCGCGAGGTGTTAGCCTCGGTGATCTTGATGCGACTTCCATCGTTGGCGATCACGATGTAGGTGTTGTAAGAGCCGAAGTAGGCGATTTCCTTGACCTTGCCAGTAAAGAGGTTGGTCGATACATCGGGCTTGGTCTTGCTGACCTCCAACTTCTCTGGCCGGATGGCCACGGCAACTGGCATGTTCAGTGCACCACTGATGCCGTGGCCTACCGAGATCACCCCGATGCCGGTGGTGATGGCACAGTGGTCCGGCTCGTCCACTGTGAGCTTGCCTTCGATCAGGTTGACGTTGCCAATGAAGTCGGCCACAAACCGGCTGGCGGGGTGCTCGTAGACCTCCTCAGGCGAACCGACTTGCAGCACGCGGCCCTTGCTCATGATGGCGATGCGGTTGGCCATGGTCATGGCCTCTTCCTGGTCGTGGGTCACCATTACGCAGGTGACACCCACCTTCTCAATGATGTTGACTAGTTCAAACTGGGTTTGTTCGCGCAACTTTTTGTCCAGCGCGCCCAAAGGTTCATCGAGCAACAAAAGCTTGGGTCGCTTGGCCAAGCTGCGTGCCAAAGCGACCCGTTGCTGCTGTCCACCAGAAAGCTGGTGCGGCTTGCGTTTGGCGTATGGGCCCAGTTGCACCAAGTCCAGCATCTCGCCAACACGCTGTTTGATTTCGTCGCGCGGCAGGCCTTCGCGCTTGAGGCCAAAGGCGATGTTTTCCCAAATGTCCAGGTGCGGAAACAAGGCATACGACTGGAACATCATGTTCATGGGTCGCTCGTATGGCGGAAACTTCGCCACGTCTTGACCACCGAGCAAAATGCGTCCTGACGTGGGCGATTCAAAGCCTGCGAGCATGCGCAGCAGCGTCGATTTGCCACATCCCGAGCTGCCCAGCAACGCAAAAATCTCGCCCTTGCCTATGGACAGCGAAACCTCATCGACTGCCACGGCCTCGTCAAAGCGTTTGACCAGTTTCTGGGTGACCAAGTAGTCGGCCGCGTTCGCATCAGACATGCCAGTTTCCTTCCATCCAGGGGGTGAGATACACCCTCAATGCCACACAAGCGGGTACAAAAAAGGGCTGCTCATACAAATGTACAAACAGCCCTTGGACTTAGATCAGAAGCGGTTTACTTACCCTTCTTGAACGCGTTGTATGCGTTGGAGATGGACTCTCTGCCCTCGTTGGTGAATTTGCCCGGCGCAACCAACTTCTTGGCGAACTCAGCGTCCACAAAGATGGTCTTGTTGGCAGCCACTTCGGGCTTCATTTTGGCCAACGCAGCAGCGTTTCCTGTGGGATAGCTCAACTCATCAGACACCTGTGCGCCGCTTTCAGCACGCAAGTAAAAGTCGATGAAGGCGTGGGCGTTGTTGGGGTGCTTAGCATCCTTGGTGATCGCCATGGTGTCATAGAAAACCAGCGCGCCTGTGGAGGGCAACAGCGCCTCAATGACGTCCTTGGAGCCATTCTCTTTGGCACGTCCAGCCGCAATGTTGATGTCACCGGACCAGCCGACCACCGCGCAGGCCTTGCCGCCCGCAATGTCGTCGATCATGGTGGAGCTGAAAATGCGAACGTCTTTGCGCACTTTGGCCAGCATCTCGGCCGCAGCCTTGTGGTCAGCCGGCTCGTTGGAGTAGGCGTCCTTGCCGATGTAGTGCAGTGCCGGCGGGATGATCTCGGTGGGCGAATCCAGGTAGGCGATGCCGCAGGACTTCAGCTTGGATGTGTACTCGGGCTTGAAGACCAAGTCCCAAGCGTTCTCAGGCATCGGCATCTTGCCAAGTGCCTTCTCCACTTTGGTGCGGTTAATACCCACGGTGGTGAAACCCCAGGCCCAAGGCACCAAATGCGCGTTACCCGGATCGGCCTTGACTAGGCCCATCATGATGGCGGGGTCCAAGTTGGCATAGTTCTTGAGCTTGGATTTGTCCAGCGGTTGGAAAAAGCCAGCTTCGGTTTGGGCCGGGCTGAAGGACGTACCAGGCACCACGATGTCGTAACCGGTATTGCCAGCCACCAGTTTGGCGTTGAGCGCTTCGTTGGTTTCAAACGTGTCGTAATTGACCTTGATGCCGGTTTCCTTTTCGAAGGCGGCAATCAAGCCCTCAGGAACATAGTCCGGCCAGTTGTAAATGTTGAGAACCTTTTCCTCGGTGTTGACCGGCGCTGCAGGCGCGCTGGCAACGGGTGCCGGAGCGGGTGCTTCTTCTTTTTTGCCGCAAGCCGCCAGCACGATGGCCGACAGCGCGAAAGTCCAAAGGTACTTTTTCATGTTCGTCAGATCTCCAAAAAATTGAAATGTTTAGCAAGAACCATGCAAACGCAAATGGGCCGAAATAATTATAGGGATCAGACGCGCAGGCCTTTTGCAATAGTCTCAGCGAGCGTCAGGTCAAGGCATTTTTGAATCAACCCGATTAGTTCGTCGATCTGCGCATGCGTCATGGTGAGCGGCGGCGCAATGATCATCCGGTCGCCCACCGCCCGCATGATCAGGCCATTGCCAAAACAGTGCGCCCGGCACATCATGCCCACCGCCAGGTCCGGGTCGAAGCGCTCGCCGCTGGCTTTGTCTTTCACCAGAACCAGGCCGGCAACGAAGCCGCAGGTCTGGGTGCTTCCCACCAGCGGGTGGGCGGCGATCTCTTCAAACCGGCGGGCCAAGTAGGGCCCGATGTCATCGCGCACACGTCCAACCAGATTCTCCCGCTCCATGATGTCTAGATTGGCCATCGCCACGGCGCAGGCCACTGGGTGGCCGCTGTAGGTGTACCCATGGTTGAACTCTCCCCCCTGCTCGATCAGCACCTTGGCAACCCGGTTCCCCACCATCACACCACCTAATGGGATGTAGCCGCTGGTCACTGCTTTGGCGAATGTGATCAGGTCGGGCTTGTAGCCAAACTTCTCGTACGCGAACCAGTGGCCCAGGCGGCCAAAAGCGCAAATCACCTCGTCGCTGATCAACAAGATGCCGTACTTGTCGACGATGCGCTGGATTTCGGGCCAGTAGGTGTCGGGCGGGATGATCACGCCGCCTGCCCCCTGCACCGGTTCGGCGATGAAGGCCGCAACCTTGTCCGCGCCCATCTCAAGAATTTTTGCTTCCAGCCAGCCGGCAGCGCGCACCCCGAAATCAGACTCGCTCTCGCCAGGCAAACGCTTCTCAAAATAGTATGGCTGCTCGATATGGGTGATGTTCGGAATGGGCAAGTCCCCTTGGGCGTGCATACCGCCCATGCCGCCCAGTGAAGCACCAGCCATGGTGCTGCCATGGTAACCATTGACACGACCGATGATGACCTTGCGCTGCGGCTGACCCAGCAAGTCCCAATAGCGGCGCACCATGCGCACATTCGAGTCGTTGCTCTCGCTGCCACTTGACGAATAGAACACGTGGTCGAAACTGCGATCGCCCACTTTGGGCGCAAGGGACGCAAGCCGGGCTGCGAGCTGCGCCGCCGGCACATTGGTGGTCTGGAAGAAGCTGTTGTAGTAGGGCAGCTCCAGCATTTGGCGGTGGGCGGCGTCCGCCAGTTCTTTGCGGCCGTAGCCAACATTGACGCACCACAGGCCACTCATGCCGTCCAGAATCTTCTTCCCCTCGGAATCCCACACATAGACGTCCTGGGCCTTGGTGATCACTCGCGCACCGCGGGAATTCAGATCCTTGAAATCAGTAAATGGATGCAAAAAATGCGCGCTGTCCAGTGCTTGGATGCGTTTGGTGTCGACGGTCGAGTTCACAAAAAATTCCTTTCAGCGGGTTGGCGGCGGGCCGGCCTAAACGTGCAACAACAGGTGTTCGCGCTCCCACGGCGAAATCACCTTCATGAACTCGTCGAACTCCAGCTCCTTGATCTCCAGGTACACCGTGATGAACTCCTTGCCCAACACATCGTGCAAGTCCGACTCGCGGCGAAGCCAGTCGAGCGCCTCGCCTAAGCTGCGCGGCAGCGAGTACGGCGCCAAGTAGGCGTCGCCCTTCATCTCGGGCTTGGGCTTGATCTTGTTCTTGATGCCAAGGTAGCCACAGGCCAGCGTCATGGCCATGGCCACATACGGGTTGGCATCGGCACCAATCACCCGGTTTTCCACCCGCCGCGCTGCGGGCGACGAGATCGGCGACCGAATGCCCACCGTGCGGTTGTCGTGGCCCCACTCAATGTTGATGGGCGCGGCCGTGTTGCGCGACAGGCGGCGGTAGCTGTTCACGTAGGGCGCCACCAGCACCATGGCCGCCGGAATGTAGCGCTGCAGGCCGCCGATATAGTGCAAGAACATCTCAGACGGGGTGCCGTCTTCTTTGCTAAACACATTGCGGCCGGTGGCGATATCGACCAGGCTTTGGTGCACGTGCATCGCACTGCCCGGCTCCCCTGCAATCGGTTTGGCCATGAAGGTGGCGTACATGTCGTGGCGCAACGCGGCCTCACGCACCGTGCGCTTGAAGAAGAAGACCTCGTCAGCCAGACCCAAAGGCTGGGCATGGAAGAAATTGATTTCCATCTGGCCGGCGCCCACTTCGTGGATCAGGGTATCCACGTTGAGCTCCATCTTGTCGCTGTAGTCGTAGATCTCCTCAAACAACGGATCGAACTCGTTGACCGCGTCGATGCTGTAGGCTTGGCGCGATGTTTCGGCCCGTCCACTGCGCCCCACTGGTGGCCTCAGCAAGGTGTTGGGGTCGGTGTTGCGGGCAGTCAGGTAGAACTCCAACTCGGGCGCGACAATCGGTTGCAAGCCTTCAGCGGCGAACAGGTCGCACACTTTGCGAAGCACGCTGCGGGGGGCAAAGGGCACCAGGTTGCCAGCATGGTCAAAGCAGTCATGGATCACCTGCGCGGTCGGGTCGGTGGCCCAGGGCACGATGCGCACGGTGGACGGGTCCGGGCGCAGTTGCATGTCCTTGTCGGTGGGGTCGATGACGTCGTAATACGGGCCGCTCTCGGGAAACTCACCGGTTACGCCCATGGCAACAATGGCCTGCGGTAAGCGCATGCCGCGGTCCTCGGTGAATTTGGCCCGTGGCAAGATTTTTCCGCGCGCCACCCCGGTCAGGTCTGGCACCAAGCATTCCACTTCGGTGACCCGGCGCTCGTTGAGCCATTGCTCCAACTCGTTGAAATTCATAGTCTTGCTTTCGCTCATAGGCTATTCCTCGCTGGTAACCGCATGCAAGCTGGACGTCTGCGCCCGCTTAGCGCTGGCCTCGCTGCGCGCCCGGCATGCATCGCCAAAGGCCGCAAACAGGGCGCTGTAAAAGGTGTTCTGTGGCGTGCGCCACTCCGGGTGCCACTGCACCGCTACCGCAAATGATGCAGCATCGCGCACCTCAAAGGCTTCCACCAGACCATCGGGTGCATGTGCCACTGCGCGCAAGCCCGGCGCGAGCCTGTTGATGCCTTGTCCGTGCAGCGAGTTCACCTGCGCAGTCAGCCCACCAGCCCACTGCGCCATGCGCGAGTCGGCGGCAATCGTAACGGGATGGCTGGGTGCGTATTGCATTTCGTAGCTTTGTCCGGCGGTTTCCCGGTGGTCCTGCATACCGGGGAGGTTCTGCACTTGCTGGTGCAGCGAGCCACCAAGCGCTACATTGATCTCCTGAAAGCCTCGGCAGATACCTAACAGAGGCACAGCCTTTTCCAGGCAAGCGCGCACCAGGTGCAATGTCAGCGCATCGCGCTGCGGGTCCAGCGGCAGCGCAGTGTTCTCGACTTCGGCACCGAAGTGGGACGGGTGCACATTGGACGGTGAGCCGGTCAGCATCACGCCATCTACACAGTCCAACAACGCGGCAATCTGCTCAGCTTCGGCGAGTGGAAAAACCACCGGCTGGGCCTGCGCGCTCTCCTTTACCGCACGCGCATATTTGTCGCCCAGGACCAGAAAGGGCATGGTCCGTCCGTCGCTGCCAAGCAGCCGGTGGTCTGCAGGCAGCCATACCATGGGTAGAGGCTTCTTCATACGTTCGGGGCTCCAATTGGTGGCACCCATTGTGGTGCAAAATTGGCTTGCCAGCGGAGCCATTTGGAGCGTCTGCTTGGTGCCACTTACCGACGTCGCCCACGCATCCTATGCTTTCAGAGTTTTTGGTCACTGAGATGGCCCGCGGCGGCGATGCCGACCGCCTGCCCCTGCATCGCCAGTTGTACGAGGCACTGCGCCGTGCGGTGTTGGACGGCCAACTCAGCGCTGGTGACCGACTACCTTCTAGCCGCGAACTCACCCAAGACCTGGGGCTCTCGCGCAATACGGTGGTGGCAGCGCTCAACCAGTTGGCGGTCGAGGGTTACCTGGTAAGCCGGGTGGGCAGCGGAACCTTCGTGAACGACGAGCTGCCGCGTGCCAAGGCCCGATCCAAAGCCCACCGAGCACACGCCCCGGTGGCGCAGTTGTCGCGCCGGGGTACGGCCCTGTCCACCACGTTCTGTGCGACACAACTGGAAATCCAGCCCTTCACGCCCGGCCCAGCGGACTTCAGCGCGTTTCCCGTGGCCCTGTGGCAGCGGCTGCAAAACAAGCACTGGCGCATGACCTACCCCGACATGCTGGACTACAGCTACTCCGGGGGGCACGCCCCACTGCGCCGCGCCGTGGCCCAGTACCTGCGCATGTTTCGCAGCGTACCGCTGGATATCGACCAAGTCATCATCACCAGCGGCACACAGCAGTCGCTCGAGTTATGCGCCCAACTGCTGGCTGACCATGGCGACACGGTCTGGCTGGAGGACCCAGCGTACTGGGGCGCAGTAAAGGCTTTTATGGCCACCGGTTTGCACCTCCATGCGGTGCCGGTGGACGAGCATGGCATGGCACCGCGCACCGCCGACGAGCAGCGCGCGCCAAGGTTGATTTACACCACACCGTCCCACCAGTACCCGACGGGTGCGGTGATGTCGCTCACTCGGCGCCAGCAGTTGCTGTCCATCGCCGAGGCTCACAAGGCTTGGATTCTGGAGGACGACTACGACAGCGAATTTCGCTTCAGCGGACCGCCACTTTCCTCGCTTGCAGGCTTGGACCACAGCGAACGCGTGCTCTACATGGGCTCATTTTCCAAGGTGCTCTACCCCGGTCTGAAGCTGGGCTATTTGGTGGTGCCCAAGCGGTTGGTGGATGCGTTCAAGCAGGCACACTACGACCTCAACCGTCCGGGCCAGATGCCTTTGCAAGCAGCGCTGGCAGAGTTCATTGAGTTGGGGCACTTTGCCAGCGCCTTACGCCGTGCGCGTCAAGGCTACGCCCAGCGCCGCCAGTCCTTGCTGGAGGCGCTACAGCCTTGCCTGGGGCCCAGCGCCCAGATCTCCGGTGCGGAGCAAGGCCTACACCTCTGCCTTCGACTGCCCGTGCATGTGGACGACACCGCGCTGGTACAACGCATCGCAGGCTTGGGGCTCACGGTGCGCGCACTCAGCGCCTACTGCCTCGAGCGCACCGATGCCAAGGGCGTGGTGATTGGATACGGCTATGCGCCCTTGGTCCAGATCGCCCGATTCGGGCCGGTACTGGCGCGCGCAATTGCTGCTGAACTGGCCTAGCGCAAACCTGCCGCTGTTGCGGCGAGTGGCTCACTGGTACACCACTCGGTGACATGGCCCCACAGCCAACGGCCACGCAGTACGCAGGCCGTACAAGTTTGCTTGCTACAAGCGTGCTCTCTAGAAGAGGTCCAGCAACCGGTGGTAGGCCATCCCCAGCACCAAACTGGGGGTACGCAGCCACCGGCCGCCCGGAAAGTTGCGGTGCTGAAGTTGGGCAAACACATCAAAGCGCTCTGCTTGGCCCGCTACCGCCTGCGCCACCATCTGTCCGGCTAGGCCGGTGAGTGCGACCCCGTGCCCGCTAAAGCCCTGCAGGTAATACAAGTTGCCACCCAAGCGACCGAAGTCGGGTGCGCGGTTCATGCTGATGTCAACGAAGCCACCCCACACATAGTCGATGGGCACACCCTGGAGAGCCGGAAACACTTGGCACATGCGCTTGGCCATGATGTTCTTCAAGTCCGCCGGGGTGCGGGTGGAGTAGCTCACCCGCCCGCCAAACAGCATGCGGCAATCGGCACTGAAACGAAAGTAGTCGAGAACAAAGTTGTTGTCACACACCGCCGCGTTTTGCGGAATCAGGCGCTTGCAAAGCGCGGAGTCCAGCGGAGCCGTGCCGACGATATAGGTGCCGACCGGCATGATGCGCGGCGCAATCTCGGGCGCAACCGCTGGCCCGTACTCGCCCAGTGTGCAGTTGCCGGCCAACACGCCAAACTGGGCCCGCACGCTGCCGTGCGCGGTGCTGGCCACCAAGGTGGTCCCGCGCGCCAGACCAGTGACCGCAGAGTGCTCAAAAATTTCAACACCCAGTGAGCGCGCTGCGCGCGCCAAACCCAAACCGTATTTGAGCGGATGCAGGTGCCCGGAGCGGGTCTCATAGGCGCTGGCGCAGTAGCGCGGGCTGTCAATGAATTGCGCAACGTCCGCGCCACTGGCCATGGCGGCCTCGAACCCATAGCGATCGCGCAGGGTTTGCATGTCAGTTTTGAGCTTGCGGGCCTTGTGCGCGGAGTCCGCCACATACAAATAACCTTTGACCTGGTCGCAAGCGATACCGAACTCCGCAATCCGCTCGTCGATCAGGTCCAGTGCCCGCAGCGACATGTCCCAGGTCATGCGAGCTTGCGCGGTCCCGAGTTGTTGCTCAAACGGCTCCTGGCCACTGGCGTATCCGGCGATGAACTGGCCGCCATTGCGGCCGGAGGCACCGCTGCAGACCCGGTCAGCTTCGAGCACCACCACCTTGTAGCCGCGCTTGGCCAGCTCGATGGCCGAGGACAGGCCGGCAAAGCCCGCGCCCACCACCACCACATCGGCCTGCACGTCGCCTTGCAGCGGTTGCGCAAGCGGATCCCGCTGCGCGCTGGCCTCGTAGTAGCTGGTCTGGTTGAGTTGGGTGTCGGATTGCAACAGCATAGGAAAGTCTTTCTCAGGACGAAGGGGCTCGCTTGGCGATCTGGCCACACAGGTAGGTCCAGATGAACGCCGCCGCGGCCTGGCTGGTGAGTTCGGCGTGATCGTAGGCGGGGGCGACTTCGACGCAGTCCATGCCCACCATATTCAGGCCGGCCAGGCCTTCCAGAAAGGTCAGCACCTGCGAGCTGCTCATTCCGCCGGGCTCTGGCGTGCCCGTGCCCGGCGCGAAGGCGGGGTCCAGGCAATCGATATCCAGCGTCAAGTAGCACGGTGTGTCCCCGATGCGGGCCCGAATATCCGCCACCCAAGCAGCCAGCGCGTCGCCATCTTTGCCGCGCAGCGCCCGGGCGGTGTAGATGGCGCCGCCTTGGTCCTGCACATACTCGCGCGCCGAGCGTTCGCCGCTGGAACGGATGCCGATTTGTACCGTTTTGTGGGGGTCCACCAAGCCCTCTTGGATCGCCTCGTAGGTCCAGGTGCCGTGGCCCGAAGGCTCGCCGAAATGGTCGCTCCAGGTGTCGCAGTGCGCATCGAAATGGACCAGGGCCAGCCGACCATGCTGCGCCTTGGCGCTGCGCAGCAAAGGCAGGGTGACCGAATGGTCCCCGCCGATGAACACACAGTGGTGCATGGCCATCAACGCCGCCGCTTGCTGTTCGATTGCTGCGCGCACCTCGGGCAGCGGCGATGCGTTGGGCAGCCGCATATCGCGCGCGTCGCCCAAGCAATCCACTGGACTGACGTTGAACACCGGATGGATGCCGTCACACAGCATTAAAGACGCGCGACGCACCTCCTGGGGCGCAAAACGCGCGCCGGGACGGTTGGTCACTGCTCCGTCAAATGGAATGCCGCACATGGCAAAGGGCTGGTCGGCCAGTGCCTCCACGGCCAGGAAGTGGTTGCCATTGTTGGCGTAAGCAAACTGTCCGATGGTCATGTGTCGGGTTCCCACTGCGGTGCAAAGCCGAGACGGTAACGCACTTGGACTGGCTCGCTTGGTACCACTTTGGCGGCGGCGCCGTGATCCAGTGGCGTGTGCACTCGTGTACCCTCGCGGGCTCGCCCAATTCAACGACTGACATGCCCTCTTCCCCCACCTTGTCCGATGCCCAGCGCCGCTGGCTGGCCTATGGCGCTTTGGCCTTGAGCATGTCGCTGGTGGGCGTCTATGTGGCGCTGTCGCGCCCGCTGGTGGCTGCTTTGCCAGTGTTCTTGCTGGCTTGGTTGCGGTTTGGCATTGGTGCGATCGCCATGGCAGGCTGGCTAAAAAAGCCCGCCAATGAGCCTGCAATGACGCGCCAAACCCGCTGGCTGGTGTTTCTCGAGTCGTTGCTTGGCAATTTCTTGTTTTCGATTTGCATGCTGTTTGGTGTGAGCATGACCAGTGCGGTGTCGGCTGGCGTCATCATGGCGAGCATTCCCGCAATGGTGGCGTTGCTGAGCTGGGTTTTCCTCAAAGAACGTGTGGGACTGCGGGTGTGGCTGGCCGTGGCCTGCGGTGCGGCGGGCATGGCATTGCTGGCATGGGGCAAAGGCTCTGGCGCATCGAACGCTTCTGCGGCGATCGGTTCGCAAGAACTGCTGGGCAACCTGCTGGTGTTTGCGGCCGTGCTGTGCGAGGCCGCGTACGCAGTGATTGGAAAAAAACTCACCGGGGCGCTGTCGCCCAAGCGCATCAGCGCGCTCATCAACCTGTGCGGTTTCGCGTTGATGACGCCGCTGGGCCTGTACTACGCCATCGGTTTTGACTTTGCCGGTGTGCCCATCAGCGCCTGGGTCCTGCTGGTGTTCTATGCATTGGCCGCCAGCGTCTGGACCGTATGGCTTTGGATGACCGGGCTCAAGACCGTGGCGGCAGCACGCGCTGGGGTCTTCACCGTCATGCTGCCAGTGGCTGCGGTCCTGACAGGTGTGCTGGTGCTGGGTGAGTCCATTGGTGCGGCGCAGTGGTTGGCGTTTGCCATGGCATTGCTGGGCGTGGTGTTGGCAACGTTGCCAACACCAGAAAAGCGGCGCCCCTGAGCAACCTGTTCGCGGCTGGCGCAGCCCATTTTGGGCAGTGCCTTGTGCCGACACCCCAAAAAAGACCCTCCGTGCGAGTGAAAAAAGCGTTTTCTCCCTTGGAAACTCGCTTTTTTGCCAGTAGCATCCGCTCTATCAGTGAGGGCGCTTGTTTTCACTGGTGATCAATCAACTTCGAGAAGGACAATCGACTATGGCAACTGCAAAAAAACCGGCTGCGAAAAAAGCTGCTCCTGCTAAGAAGGCTGCGCCCGCCAAAAAGGCAGCCCCCGCGAAAAAAGTAGCCGCCAAGGCAGCACCTGCAAAGAAGGCCGCGCCGGCCAAAAAAGTAGCCGCCAAAAAGGCAGCCCCTGCGAAAAAAGTAGCCGCGAAAAAAGCACCTGCCAAGAAGCGCACGGTTAACGCGGCATTCATGAAGGCCCTCACCCCCAGCGCAGCACTCGCAGCGGTCGTTGGCGCAGCAGCGCTGCCCCGCACCGAAGTGGTCAGCAAGCTCTGGGCCTACATCAAGAAAAATGGCCTGCAAGACAAGGTCAACAAGCGCATGATCAACGCCGACGCCAAGCTCAAGGAAGTGTTTGGCAAGGTGCAGGTCTCGATGTTCGAGATGGCTGGCCTGATCGGCAAGCACCTCAAGTAAGCTCTACAGCGCCTGCAAAAAAGCCGGCTCGCGCCGGCTTTTTTTTTGCCCATCGCAAGCCGGTGTCTCACCGCTTGCGCAGTGCCGACAGGCTGGCGCGGGTGGTGATGACTTCAGGTTCCAACACGATCTCAATCAAGGTGCCCTCAGGCCGCGCGAGCGCCGCCAGAAACTCGGCTTCAAAGTCGGCACTGCGGCGCAGGGTCACACCGGCATAACCGTAGGCGCGCGCCAGCGCGGCAAAGTCGGGGTTATTCAAGTCGGTGCCCGCCACGTGGTGCGGGTACGTGCGCTCCTGGTGCATGCGGATGGTTCCGAACATGCCGTTGTTGAGCAGCACGATGATGGTCTTGGCACCGTACTGGACCGCCGTGGCCAACTCTTGGCCGTTCATCAAAAAGTCGCCATCGCCGGCGATGGTGAAGGCCAGCCGACCCGTGGTGATGGCCGCCGCAATGCCCGCCGGAACGCCATAGCCCATGGCGCCGTTGGTGGGCGCAAGCTGCGTCTTGTGGCCATGGACCAAGCCCCGGTAGCGGTGGTAGCGGTGCACCCAGCTGGCGAAGTTGCCCGCGCCGTTGGTGATGACCGCATCGGTCGGCAAGTGCCGCTGCAGCACCGCCATCACCGCAGGCATGTCCACCACGCCGTTGGCCGTGTCCGTGGGCAAACCAGCAATGGTGCTGGGCTGCAGATTGTCTTGGTAGTCCTGGTGGCAGGCACGCGTCCACTCTTCCCAGGGCAGCGCAATCGGCGCGGTCAACACTTCCAATGAACGCGCCGCCGCTCGCATGCTGGCGTGGATGGCCAAGTCGGCTTGGTAGACGCGGTTGAGTTCTTCGGCGCTGGAATGGATGTGCACCAGCTTCTGGGCGCTGCGCGGCGCAGTCAGCAGGGTGTAGCCTGCGGTGGTCATCTCGCCCAGACGCGGGCCCAAGGCAATCACCAAGTCGCTGTCCTGGATGCGCTTGGCAAGCCGTGGGTTGATGCCAATGCCCACGTCGCCTGCGTACTGCGGGTGGTGGTTGTCAAAGGTGTCTTGAAAGCGAAATGCGTTGCCCACCGGCAGGCGCCAGTTCTCGGCAAAGCGTTGCAGGGCTTGGGCGGCCTGCGGTGTCCAGCCACCACCACCCGCAATCACCAACGGCCTCTGGGCTTGCAACAGCAGGGTGCGCAGGGTGCGCAGCGCGCCGGGGTCGCTCCAGGCATCGCTGGGCTCTACCCGCGGCAAGGGCTGCAGCAAAGCATCCGAAGCTGCCTGCCCTCGCACGGTTTGGGTCAGCATGTCCTCAGGCAAAACCAGCACCACCGGTCCAGGACGGCCGTTCATGGCGGTGGCAAAGGCGCGGGCGATGTACTCGGGAATGCGGTTAGCGTCGTCAATGCGCTCAACACGCTTTGCCATCCCCAAGGTGCTGGGCCCGAACATGGCGCGGTAATCCATCTCTTGGAAGGCCTCGCGGTCGCGGGTGTCGCTGGCGACATCGCCAACAAACAAAATCAAGGGTGTGGAGTCCTGGAACGCGGTGTGCACACCGATAGACGCGTTGGTGGCGCCCGGCGCGCGGGTGACAAAGCAAATGCCAGGTCGGCCAGTGAGCTTGCCATGGGCTTCGGCCATGAAGCAGGCTCCGCCCTCTTGCCGGTTGACGATGAAGCGCACCTGGTCCCGGTAGAGGTGGAACCCGTCAAGCACGGCCAAAAAGCTCTCGCCTGGGACGCCAAACGCGTGGGTCACGCCCTGCTCCACCAAACAGCGCACCAACCAATGGCCAGCGATTTCGGGGGCGGGCAGAGGTAGCGGCTGGGTTGTTGGCATGGGTGTGGGCGGCGTTTTTTGCATGGGTGCCATTGTGCACACCAGCACCTAGGCGATAGACCTAAGCCACACCCGCGCGGCTGGCCTTAGCCGCGCGCTGGCCTGGCCCAACGGCGCTGTGCGGCCAGGCCTTGCAGGCCGGCGAAATCGGGCGCCCGAGGGCGCAGCGCCTTCGCAATGTCGGGCCACAAACGCAGCAGTACTTCGCCAGTGGCCAACGCGTCGGCGGCGGCCTGGTGACGCGCCGCGCAAACCACGCCCAATGCCGCCATCCACTGGTCCAGCGAACGCGCTTTGGCGTCGGGCCGAACCACCTCGGCTACATGGGCCAAGTCCAGCCAGGGTTTTGGCAAGGACTGCCCCACAGCCTGCAGTGCCCGCGCCAGGACTGCTTCATCAAAGGCCGAATGAAATGCAATCAGCGGAGAGGTTCCGACCCAGCGCGCAAACGCAGCCAATGCCACTTCGGGTGGATCGCCCTGCGCTTGGGCGGCAACGCCGATGCCGTGCAGCAGGATGTTGGGCTTGTTCAGCGGCGCTTGCGCCTGCCGCAGCACCACCTCCATGCTGTCACCAATGGCAATGCGCGGCTGTGCCGGATCCCAGAGAACGGCCACACCAGCAATCGCCAGCAGGCGGTCTCGCTGGGCATCCAAGCCGCTGGTTTCTGTGTCCACAATCACCCAGCGGCGACCATCGATCGGAGTTTTTCGCGCGCGCCAACGGTGCCACCAAGCCACATGCAGAGGTGCAGGCGGTGGTGAGGCGCTGGGCGTGGTCATCGTTGGTAATCCAGCGCCATGCGTTGTTGCAGGCGACGCGCCACCCGCAAGCTCTCCTTGAGCATGCGACGGTCGATGTCGTTGAGGGTGGACACATCAATGCGGTTGGGGTTGTCGTCCGGGTCGCCTTCAGCTCCCGCTTGGCGCTGCAACTGGACCCGCAGGCGCAGCCACTGCAAAAACTCGAACGCAGCCACCCAGGCCTCGCTTTCCTGGGTGGGCACGGACAAGGCCTGTCCGACGCCTTCCAGCCGCGCCCGGGTATTGGTAGCTGCAAGCCCAAAGGCCAGCGCGTACAGGCGCGCAAAATCCACGAACAGCGCGGTGCCGTGCATCTTCAGGTCCACCATCTCGCGGCCTGCCAGCGACTGGGTATCGATGGCCCCCCGCCAGTTCAAGGGCGCAGGGTTACGCAGCGCGTTGTCGGCCAGCAGCTTCAAGAACCGTGGCACGCTGGCAGCCTGTCGGGTGACGTGGGCACGCATCTGAGCCACCTGCTCTGTTGGTCCCGCAAGATGCCGAAAGTCAAAAAAGATGCTGGCCTTGAGCAGGTCACTTGGGCTGCCATGCTCAATCCACCGGTCAAAGCATGCCATCCACTCCTGGGCGGTCATACAGCAAGCAGGGTTGGACGCCATGATTTGGCCTTTGCACAGCGGATAGCCGCAGGCGTCGAGCAACTGGTTGCAGTCGTGGGCAAAGGCCAGCCATGCGCCACGGTCGCGCTCGGGGTCGTCGCTTTCAAATACCAAGCCATTGTCTTGGTCAGTAGCAATGGTTTGCTCGCTACGGCCCTCCGAACCAAACGCCAACCAGCATGCACTTGAGAGGTCCACGCCGTGCTGCTCGGCGGTCCAGGCCACCACCCGCTCAGTCAGTACATCGTTGAGGTGGCTGATCAGTTCGGTGAGCTCGCGCGCACGCACGCCCTGGCCCATCAGGCCCGAGGCCAAGCCCCGTATGTCTTGCGCTGCCGCGCGCAGTGCGTCCGGGCCGCTGGCAGAGCGCAGGGCGACGCCCACTTGCTTGATGGACATGCGCTGCAGTGCAAACAAGTCCCGCTCGCTCACCAGGTTGACCACCCGCCCTGCGCCGTCCAACACCGGCACATGGCGGATACCGTGGCGCGACATCAGCAGTGCCGCATCCTGCGCCGTCGCGTCCATGCGCAGGGCGTGCACCGGTGTGCTCATCACCTGCGCAATCGGTGTGTCCAGCGGAACCTGTGGCAGCGTGATGCGGTCCAGAATGTCATGGCGGGTCAGGATGCCTTGCAATCCCACGCCACCGTCTGCAACCGCGTTGCCTCCCACCAAAACTGAGCCAATGCGCCGCGCATGCATCAGTTGCAAAGCCTCCGCCAAAGGGGTGTGGCCCGGCACCATCGCGGGCGCTTTGGCGGCAAACGCAGACAGGGGAGACTCCAAGGACTGCTCGGCCAACAACTGCGAGGCGTGGCTGGCCTGCAGCGCCTGCTGCGACAAGGTCAGTAAATGCATGACGCGACGATGCAGGTGGTCTGCAAATGGAGTGCTTTGAGCAGCCAGTTGTCTCACCACGGCTGAGGGCACGCGCAAGCAAAACGTGTCGCCTTCGCTGGTGTAGGTCGCAGCCACTGGGCGCGCGCCCAATAGCGCTCCCACGGGAAACAGGTCGCCGGCCTCGTGCAAAAACGGCTCTGCAGCGCTGGTAGCGCTATGGCGCCCGATCACCGACCCGCGTCGCAGTAACAGCAGGTGCGTTACCGCGCCGCTATCCGGCGAGAGAACAAGCTCACCCGGCGCGTAGTAAAGCTGCTCGGCCGCCAACACAAACCGGTCAACCACCTCGGTCGCCATCTGCTGAAAAGGGGGAAACCGCATCAGCTCGGCCCGCAGCGCGGCAACCAAGCTGGGTGCGGGTACTGGCGTCGCTTGGTGGTGAGTGACCATGCTGCTCCTATACGTTGTCGCGCATGCCCGCCGATGCGCTTGCACGGCGCGAGCGTACCAAAGCCCACAAGCCCAGCGCCGCCACCGCCATCAGTACGCCAGGAAACGCCAGCGTGGGCGACCAGTCAAGCAAGGCCCCCCCGCTCGCCGACGCCAACAAGCCGCCAAACGTGTAGGTCAGCACCAGCACGGCGGTGCTGTTGACCAAAGTGATGCCCTGCTCGCGCGCACCGATGTCGATCATGGCCAGCGTGTACAAGCTGCCACCGGCACCGCCCAACACAAACACCAGAGGCCACGCCAACCAGCTGATGTGCGCAACCCAGGGCACGGCGCAGGTGGCCAGCAAAGTCAAGCCGGCAAAGACGACCATCATGGTGTGGCGGCCCCGCGCTGGGTCGGCAAAGCGGTCGGCCAGCATGCCAGCGGGCAGCATGACCAAGGCACTGCCCAAGCCGCTAGCGGACACCAACAAGGCCGCTGCCGCTGCGCCCAAGCCCATGGCCAGACCGTACAGGGGCAAGATGCTGGTCACGCCACTTTCAAAAAATCCGCCCACAAAGCCGGCCAGCATGATGATGGGGTGCGCCAGGAGCGCCCGCCAGACACCGCGCATTCCAACCACCGCAGTGTGCTGGTCATGTGCTGCAGCGATGGGTGGTAGCGCCATGCTCCAGGCCAGACCCGCCACCGCTACGGCCACGGTGATCCAAATCGCCCAGGGGCTGTCAGTACCCACAGCCACCAACACAGCGGGACCGGCGACAAAGGTCAAACCAACCATGGTTTCAAATAGGCCCACGTAGCGCCCGCGCGAAGCCGCAGGCGCGAACTCAGCAACCAACGCCTCTGCCAGCACCCAACGCAAGCCACCAGCCAAACCCATCACCAGGTACACCACAAACCACACGGCCAGATGCTGCGTGCCTGCGAACACCAGCGCGCCTGCCACCGGAATCGCACCCGAGAGCCACAGGCTGTTGCGCTGACCCAAGGCCTGTGTGACTGCCGATGCAAACGGTGCCATGACGAAAATTCCGAGCCAAGAACAGGCCACAAAAAGGCCCGCCACGGTGCTGCTCACCTCGGCCTGTTTGAGCTGCAACAGCAGCCAAGGCTGCAGCATGAAGATGGCAACCAACTCCAAAAACGTGGAGCCGAATATGGCCAGCAAACCACGCCCGCCGGAGTTGGCCTGCGCCGGGGTCACAATGCACCGCCCGCGGTGGGGTGCTGCATATCGGCCAGAGCCTGCCGATGGACCAAGCGCGAGGCGAGGAGTCTCATGCCACTGCGGTACGCATCAACAACACCACCGCCCGGGCCTGCATCGCCAGACCTTCTCCCACCGGACCCAACTTCTCGGCCGTTTTGGCCTTGACGTTCACCTGGTCCACGGGCACCGACAAAATCTCGGCAATTCGTTGGCGCATCGGGAGGATGTACGGGGCCAGCTTGGGCGCCTGAGCGATCACGGTGCTGTCTACATTGCCTATTGCATAGCCTGTGTCCCGCACCAAGGCCGCAGCATGGGCCAGCAATTGCGCCGAGTCCGCGCCGGCAAAGCGCGGGTCGGTATCGGGAAAATGTTTGCCGATGTCGCCCAGGGCCACCGCACCCAACAGCGCGTCGGTGATGGCGTGCAGCAAGGCGTCGGCGTCGGAGTGCCCCAACAACCCTTTGCTGTACGGGATGTGCACCCCACCGAGCATCAATTTGCGCCCCTCCACCAAGGCGTGGATGTCCCAGCCCTCGCCGATGCGAATGTTCATGGTGCGTCTCCCAAAGTTGGCGGCAAGTAAGCTGGCGAGGGCGGCTGCATCGGCGCTGCGCGGGACTGCAGCAACGCATCGGCCAGAGCGAAGTCCGCCGGGTAAGTCACCTTGAAGTTGTGTGCGCTGCCCTCGACCAAGCGCGGCTGGTGGCCCTGCGCTTCCATGGCGCTGGACTCGTCGGTGACGGCATCGCCGGCGGCGCGCAGCGCATCAGTCAGCATGCCAAAGCGGAACATCTGCGGCGTTTGCGCAAGCCACTTGTCGGAGCGGTCCACTGTCTCTGCCACGCGGCCATCGCGCGCGCGCTTGAGGGTGTCGGGCAAGCGCAGCGCCAGCAAGCCACCCACGGCGTCCGTGCGGCATGCAGCAACCAAACTCTGGATCTGCGTGGGCAGGATCAGACAGCGCGCCGCGTCGTGCACCAGCACCCAGTCTTGGTCCTGCGCGCCGTGCGAGCGCAGCGCTTGCAGGCCGTTTAGCACACTCTGCGCTCGGGTGCTGCCGCCGCAATCGGCCACCACGAAGTCACCGCGCTGGCCTTGAAAAAAGGCATCGCCTGGGCTGACCACCACCAGCACACCCGCCAAGTCCGGTACCGCGCAAAACGCCTCCAAGGTGTGAAGCACCAAGGGTTTGCCAGCCACGCTTTGGTACTGCTTGGGCCCCGGTGCACCGGAGCGCGCGCCCGAGCCAGCGCAAGGAATCAGGGCCCATAGGCGAACCGGGATGGGCCCAGGTGTGTCGCTGTCGTCAGTAGCAGTGGGAATGGTCATGCAGGTCCGTTGTAGTAGCGGCCATTCTAAAATCCCGCCCACCCATGGATTTACCCAAACTACAAAGCGGAAAACGCTACACCCTGCCCCGCCCCGTGGGCTCGTCCGACGCCATGCTGCTGGCCCGCCTGGGCCAGCGCGAAAAAGCCAAGCAGCAACCCCTGGCCATCGTCACCGCAGACGCCAGTGACGCCCAACGTTTGTTGCTGGAAATTCCTTTCTTCGCACCCGAGCTGCGCTGCGCCCAGTTCCCGGACTGGGAGACCCTGCCCTACGACACCTTTTCGCCGCACCAAGACCTCATCAGCGAGCGGCTGGCCACGCTGTGGCGCATTTCTCAGCGCGACAAGGACCAGGGCGCCGACGTCATCCTCGTGCCGGGCACCACCGCACTGTACCGGCTGGCGCCGCCTAGTTTTCTGGCCGGAACCACCTTCGAGTTCAAGGCCAAGCAAAAACTCGATGAGGCCAAGCTCAAGGCGCAGCTCACCTTGGCTGGCTACAGCCACGTCACGCAGGTGGTTAGCCCCGGCGAATACGCAGTGCGCGGTGGCCTGATCGACCTGTTTCCCATGGGCAGCGCGGTGCCCTACCGGGTGGACTTGTTCGACGACGAGGTGGACAGCATCCGCACCTTCGACCCCGACAGCCAACGCAGCCTCTACCCCGTGCCGGAAGTTCGCCTGCTGCCCGGGCGTGAGTTCCCGATGGATGACGCGGCCCGTGCGCGCTTTCGCAGCCGCTGGCGCGAACTGCTGGAGGGCGACCCCACCAAGAGCCGCATTTACAAAGACATTGGCAACGGCGTGGCCACGGCTGGCATCGAGTACTACCTGCCCTTGTTTTTTGAGCAAACCGCCACCGTATTCGACTATCTGGGTGCCGGCGCCACCGTGGTACTGCACGGCGATTTGGAGCCGGTGTTCCAGCGCTTTTGGCAAGACACCAAAGACCGCTACCGCCTGGTGCAAGGCGACCCCGAGCGCCCGGCGCTGCCGCCCGAGAGCCTGTTTTTGGGCACCGAGCAGTTTTATGCGCTGGCCAATGGCTACGCCCAGCTGGCACTGCGCCCTGCTGCACCCGACAGCACCGCCACGCCAGACGCGGCAGCGCCCGCGTACGCCGGGCTGGCCAACCTGCCGCCGATGGCGGCGGCACGTGGCACCGATGATCCGCTGGTCTTGCTCAAAGCCCACGCCGGCCGCACGCCACAGCGCATCTTGGTGCTGGCCGAAAGCGAGGGGCGGCGCGAGAGCCTGCTGGACTTTTTGCGCGCCTCGCAGATCCAACCAGTAGGTTTCTCCTCCCTGCTGGAATTCCAGGCCAGCGACGAGAAATGGGGCATTGCCATCGCCGCCCTGACCACCGGCTTTGCGTGGCTGGACGCCGGTATCGACTTGGTCACCGAGACCGAGCTGTTTGCAGCAGGCCCCACCACCCGCAGGCGCAAAAAGCAAGAGCAAGTCAGCGACGTCGAAGCGCTCATCAAAGACCTGTCCGAGCTGAGCCTAGGCGACCCGGTAGTGCACTCCAGCCACGGCATTGGCCGCTACCGGGGCCTGGTCACATTGGACTTGGGCAACAAAGACGCGCAAGGCGCGCCCGAGCTACAAGAGTTTTTGCACCTGGAATACGCCGACCAGGCGACGCTGTATGTGCCGGTGAGCCAGCTACAACTGATTAGCCGCTACACCGGCGTCAGTGCCGAAGAGGCCCCGCTGCACCGCCTGGGCAGCGGCCAGTGGGAAAAAGCCAAGCGAAAAGCCGCCGAGCAGGTGCGCGACTCGGCCGCCGAGCTGCTCAACATCTACGCCCGCCGCGCCGCCCGCGAGGGCCATGCGTTCCGCTACTCGCCCAACGACTACGAAGCTTTTGCCAACGACTTTGGCTTCGAGGAAACCGCCGACCAAAAGGCAGCCATCCACGCGGTCATCCAAGACATGATCAGCCCGCGCCCCATGGACCGGCTGATATGCGGCGACGTAGGTTTTGGCAAGACCGAAGTCGCCTTGCGCGCGGCCTTTGTCGCGGTGACCGGCGGCAAGCAGGTGGCGGTGCTGGCCCCCACCACCCTGCTGGCCGAACAGCACTACCGCACGCTGGTGGACCGCTTTGGCAAATGGCCGTTCAAGGTGGCTGAGATGAGCCGGTTTCGCTCGGGCAAAGAAATCACGGCCGCCCTCAAAGGCGTGGCCGACGGCACCATCGACATCGTGGTGGGCACGCACAAACTGCTGGGCCAAGACACCCGCTTCAAGAACCTGGGCCTGCTCATCATCGACGAGGAGCACCGCTTTGGCGTGCGCCACAAAGAGGCCATGAAAGCCTTGCGCGCCGAGGTCGATGTGCTCACGCTGACGGCCACGCCGATTCCTCGCACCTTGGGCATGGCGCTCGAAGGCCTGCGCGACCTGAGCGTGATTGCCACTGCGCCGCAGCGCCGTCTGGCCATCAAGACCTTTGTGCGCACTGAAGGCACGGGCGTGATCCGCGAGGCGGTGCTGCGTGAACTCAAACGCGGCGGACAGGTGTACTTTTTGCACAACGAGGTCGAGACCATCGAGAACCGCCGCGCCAAACTCGAAGAGTTGCTGCCCGAGGCCCGCATTGCGGTAGCCCACGGCCAGATGCCCGAGCGCCAGCTGGAAGCCGTGATGCGCGACTTTGTGGCCCAGCGCTACAACCTGCTGCTGTGCTCCACCATCATCGAGACCGGCATCGACGTGCCCACGGCCAACACCATCGTGATGAGCCGCGCCGACAAGTTCGGCCTGGCGCAGCTGCACCAGTTGCGCGGGCGCGTGGGGCGCAGCCACCACCAAGCCTATGCCTACCTGATGGTGCCCGACCTGGAGGGGCTCACCAAGCAAGCCCAACAGCGCTTGGACGCGATTGCGCAAATGGAAGAACTGGGTAGCGGCTTCTACCTGGCCATGCACGATCTGGAAATCCGTGGCGCTGGCGAGGTGCTGGGTGAAAACCAGAGCGGCAACATGCTCGAGGTAGGCTTTCAGCTCTATAACGAAATGCTGTCGGAGGCGGTGCGCTGCCTCAAAGCGGGCATCGAGCCTGACCTGCTCAGCCCCTTGAACGCCACCACCGAAATCAACCTGCATGCGCCGGCCCTGCTGCCCGACGATTACTGCGGTGATGTGCACCTGCGACTGTCGTTCTACAAAAAGCTGGCCACCGCCAAAAACACCGACCAGATCGACACCCTGCTAGAAGAAATCGTGGACCGCTTTGGCAAGCTGCCCCCGCAGGCGCAGACCCTGATCGACGTGCACCGGTTGCGCACCATCGCCAAACCCTACGGCGTGGTGAAAGTGGATGCGGCGCCGGGCGTGACCACCATCACCTTCAAAAAGGACCCGCCGATTGACCCCTTGAAAATCATCGGGCTGATCCAGAAGAACAAGCACATCCGACTGGCGGGTAACGAGAAGCTGCGCATCGAGCGCGCGCTGCCAGAGGCCAAGGACCGCGCGCAAATGGTGCGCGACATCTTGCGCAGCCTGGGGCAACCGATCGCTGCGGTGCCAGTCACCTGAAAGCACAGCGCGAAGGCGTTGCGCTGACGTACCTGCTGCTTGGCAGGTGCCCGGTGCGTTGGGCTTCGCGACAAAGTCGTTCTCTTCAAGGCTGCGGTGGCGGCAGCGGCTGCGACGGTGGGGCAGCGTTGGGCAGGGCCGCTTGACTGGCATGGGGCGCCTGGGTCTCTAAGGGCGCTTGGTTTGCCAGCGGCACGGGGATTTGCGGCGGGTGGTCCAGCGCGTCGGCCAGCCATGCCTGCAGCAGCTTGTAGGCCACTGCCAACAGCACCGGCCCCACGAAGATGCCGATCAGGCCCATGCTGAACATGCCACCAATCACCCCGGCAAATATCAGTAGCAGCGGCAGGTCTGCGCCCTTGCGGATCAGCATGGGGCGCAAAAAGTTGTCCATGGTGCTGACGAACAGGCTCCACACCAGCAAGGCCGTGGCCCAGCCGGTGTCGCCCGACCAGTACATCCAGCCCACCGCTGGAAACAGCACCAGCGCAGGGCCAATCTGGGCGATGCAAAACATCAGCGCCAGCGCCGACAACAGCGACGCAAACGGCACCCCCGCCACGGCCAGACCGACACCGGCCAGCAGCGCTTGCACCATGGCGGTAACACCCACACCCAGCGCCACACCACGAATCGCCTGGCCGGCCAAAACGACAGCGCCCTCGCCTTGCATGCCCGCGATGCGCTGGCCGCAGCGGCGCGCCAAGGTGGCAGCGGCCTCGCCCTGGACATACAGCACCGCCGCAATCACTACCACCATCAAAAACTGCACCAGCATGTAGCCCAGGCCACCGACCTGCGCCACGGCCCACTGCCCGGCCTGTCGGGCATAAGGCATGGCGTGGCTGAGCAGACCTTCGGGCCCACCATCGGCAATTTGGTTCCACCACAGCGCCAGCTTGCCACCCACCACCGGGATGGCCAGCACCGCGCTAGGCGCCTGCGGCAACCCGGATTCACGCAGGCTTTGCACCAAGCCCACCACGCCCTGGGCGTGGTCTGCAATCGTGCCCACGGCCAGGGTGAGCGGCACGACCAGCAGCATCACCAAACCCAACGACATGGTGGCAGCCGCCAAGCCGCGCCGCCCCTTCAAGCGGCGCTGCAGCGCCAACATCAATGGCCAGGTGGCCACCACAATCATCGTGGCCCAAACTGCCGAGGCCAAGAACGGCAGCAGCACCCAAAACGTGGACGCTAGCAACACCAAAATGCACAGCACAGCCAGCGTGGTTCGGGTCAGGTCGCGGCGAATGTCGGTCATAGGGTTTGGGTCATGCATATCGGAAATTCGATGCTAACTGAGAAGCCCATATCGCTTGGCCAATCGTGGAGTCGCCTGGGCCCAAACCCGCAGGCAGCCGCTGGAGCCAACCCTCAGCGTGTGGCCATCACGGGTTGGCCTGCCTCTTGCCACTGCGCGAAGCCACCTTGCAGGTAGCGCGCGTCTTGGCCCATCGCGCACATGGCCGCGGTCAGGCCTTGGCTGATTTCGCGTCCGTGTGCACAAAAAAGCACCACGGGCCCAGGCTGGGCCGCGAGCTCGTCCTTCCAGTCCAGCCACAGAGCCGGGTCACGCCAGATGGCGCCCGGGATGGCAAGGCCGGACGCTTCGCGCGCGCTGTGTCGGCGAACATCAACCAAAAGCGGGCGGTGGGATCCGTCTAGTTGGCCAGACAGGGTGGCGACATCGATAGCGGGCATGGCAATCTCCAAAAGGGTTTACACAACACAAGCCAAACAACTCACACCAGCTTGACCACCCAACCCAACACCGCGCAGGCCGCAATCACCTGAATCACGCCGCGCTTGTAGCGCAGCAGCGCTACGGCGGCACCCAGTGCGATCAGCGCCGAGACGGCATCGAAGCTGCCACCAAAGCCGGTGGGCCACAGCACGTGGTAAGCAAAGAAAAAGGCCAGGTTCACGATCACACCCACCACGGCTGCAGTAATGGCGGTCAGTGGCGCAGTGAACTTCAGGTTGCCGTGCGTGCTTTCCACCCACGGGCCGCCGGCCAGGATGAACAAGAACGAGGGCAAAAAAGTGAACCAAGTCACCAAACAGGCTGCCACTACCCCGGCCAAAAAAAGCGCGTCGGGGCCGAACAGGGCTTTGACGTAGCCGCCCACAAAGCCCACAAACGCCACGACCATGATGAGCGGCCCGGGCGTGGTCTCGCCCAGCGCCAGGCCGTCGATCATTTGCGTGGGCGTTACCCAACCGTAGTGGCTGACTGCGCCCTGGTACACATAGGGCAGCACCGCGTACGCGCCACCAAAGGTCAATAGCGCGGCCTTGGTGAAGAACCAGGCCATCTGCGGCAGCGGGTGCTGCCAGCCGTAGTTGGCAGTGAGCAAGGCCATGGGCACAGTCCACAGCACAGCACCCGCCAGCACGATCTTGGCCAAGCGGCCCCAGCTGAAGATGGCATGCGCGGGCGTAGGCGTGTGGTCGTCGATCACCGCCGGGCCGTACGATGCGCCAGCCTTGCCGTGGCCGCCCCCGACGGTGAAGGCGTGTGGCTGCAGCCGCCCGCCCACATAGCCCAGTGCCGCCGCCACCGCCACGATGGCCGGGAAAGGCACCTGCAGCGCAAAAATCGCCACGAAGGCCGCCGCCGCAACGCCCCACAACCAGCGGTTCTTGAGAACGCGTGACCCCATGCGGTGGGCCGCCTGCACCACGATGGCCGTCACCGCTGGCTTGATGCCGTACAACAGGCCCGCCACCAGCGGCGTGTCGCCCAAAGCGATGTAGGCCCAGGACAGCAACACCAAAATCACCAGCGAAGGCAGCACAAACAACACCCCGGCCACGATGCCGCCCCAGGTTTTGTGCAGTAGCCAACCCAGGTAAATGGCCAGTTGTTGCGCCTCAGGCCCGGGCAAGAGCATGCAGTAGTTGAGCGCATGCAAGAACCGCCGCTCAGAAATCCAGCGCCGCCGCTCCACCAGCTCCTGGTGCAGGATGGCAATCTGCCCCGCAGGCCCACCAAAGCTGATGAAACCCAGCTTGAGCCAGAACGCAAACGCACTCCAAAAGCGCACGGGTTGCGGGGCGTCAACGTGGGTTGGACTGGGCGTCGCAGGGTCTTGCTGGCTTGCAGGGTGCGCGTTCATGGCGGGGTCTTTTTGTAGTGCATGAGGATGCCGTCGAACACGGTGGACGCTGCGGCGAGCAATTGGTCATCGTCGTGCATGCTCTCTCGCATGCCGTTCAAAACGCCCTCCACGCCCGCCGCCTCGGGGGGTTGAGCGCCGCCTGCATCGAGGTAGTGCACCAGCAGCCCCATCTGGGCGATGCCCGCTTGGTCTTGGAGACCAAAACTTGCCGCCAGCACCTCAAAGGTGACGCGACCCTCCACGTGGCTGAAGGTCGCGCCATCAAAATCAAACCCCAGCGCGTGCGGGGGGCACTCTGCGGGGCTGGCTAGCCAGAGGAACTGGGCCTTAGGGTCGATGAACCGCTGAATCAACCACGCGCTGGCCAGCCGGTCAACCCAAGGCCGCGCCCGCGTGGCCCACACCCTGCCCTGGTACGCAGCAGCGTTCAAGCGCTCGGTGCGCCCCTGGCGGAAGCGGGGTTCGTCGGGCGAAACGATGCGCGCGCAGGCCAGCTCCAACTCGCGCAGTGCGGCATCGGCCTGGCGTTGGGGTTCGGCGGGAAAAAAGTCGGTCGCGGCAAGGGTGGCAAACGCCTTGCGCAGTTTGCGCGCCTGCCGCAAAGCGTCTTGCACCGTATCAACCGTCAGCCGCCGATGGCAGGCGCCGGTGTCGGACAGCAGGGCCGCGAACTCGTCGCACCGGTCGAACAAGGCCACAAAGTTGTCACCCTCTGTCTCTTCAACCCGCAGCACATGGGCGCTGCCACCGCCATCACGCACCTCGGCGGCAAGGCCATCGAGCGTGGCCCGGCAACTGTCACGCTCCGGCATAAGGTACACGCCATCCCGAAGCACCGCTGCGCCCGAGGCCTTGAGGGCCCGCCAAGCGCGCTGGCGCAGGGTTGCGTTCTCGGTAGGCAGTGATGTAACCAGTGAAAGCCATTGCATAGTGACTTGAAGTCTACATATATGTAGAAATCATTACAAGCATTTTCCATCTACCCCGATTCGGGGCTAGCGCACCGAATACGATTGGGGTGCCACCAACTCCGTGCCACGCCATGCCCGAACTTGAAACATCCCCCGGCCTCGTACTCCAAGGCATCACCCCCCCGCTGCGGCTGCGCGACTTCAAGCTGATCGCTTTTGACATGGACTCGACGCTCATCAACATCGAATGCGTGGACGAAATTGCGGATGCTGCGGGCCGCAAAGCCGAGGTGGCCGCCATCACCGAAGCCGCCATGCGCGGCGAAATTGCCGACTACAAAGACAGCCTGCGCCGCCGCGTGGCGCTACTCCAAGGCGTGTCGGTGGACAGCATGCAGGCGGTGTACGACCAGCGGCTACAACTCAACCCCGGCGCGCAGACGCTGGTGGATGCGTGCAAAGCAGCGGGCCTGAAAACGCTGTTGGTCAGCGGCGGATTCACCTTCTTTACCGACCGCATCCGCGCGCGCCTGGGCATCGACTTCGCCCGCTCCAACGTGCTGGGTGTGCACAACGGCCTGCTCACTGGCGCGATGGTGGACCAATGCTGGGGCGACATTTGCGATGGCGCCGAGAAGCGCCGCACCCTGCTGGAGGTGGCCAGCCTGCTGGGCGTTGCCCCAGAACAAACCATTGCCGTGGGCGACGGCGCCAACGACCTGCCGATGATGGGAGTCGCTGGCCTGTCCGTGGCCTACCAAGCCAAACCCGCTGTGCGGGAGAAGGCGATGGTGGCGATTAATGACGGGGGGTTGGATCGGGTGTTGGAGGTGGTGGGGGTGGGATGAGAGCCCATGCCTACACCTTGGGGGGGAGCCGTCGGATGTGAGTTGCGCACAGTGCCGCATGTAGCCCGAACGTGTACCAATTTCCATGGAATATCGACACGTTCTGGGCACATGTCGTCTTTGGCGACATTAATCACACCAAATGTCTAAAAAGCACTGCTTGATAACGACTGAACCCTGCTCATAAGTATCGAATTTTGTCAGACTTCTCCGATTTCAAAGAAGTCTGAATCGATAGTTTTCACCTCGTAAGATCGCTTCGTCTGAACGCCGACATCGTATTTATACATCAATTCAACCAGCCGCAGACCATCAATCAATATTATCTTATGGTGAGCATCCTTTGCCTTTTTCTTCGCACTTTCTGAATAATCCGTTGTCGTAACAAATATTCCCTTTGTCGTATCACCACTCATCGCCCCGATAAAATTTCTGATGTCGGTTTCTTGCACTTTGTTTTCGGTAAAGCGCTTCGCCTGAATGTATATCTTTTCAAGTCCAAGCTTGTCTTCGTTAATCACACCGTCAATTCCACCATCTCGCGACTTTGACGTTTCCAAATACTCTCCGTATCCCATTTTACTCAGCAAAATCAAAACAACCTTTTCAAAGGCATACGGATCGTAGCCCTTCAACCTTTCCAGCAACTCGCTCTTTACACTTTGCTCAATTTGTTCAATGCCACTATCAATCAAATCCTGCGGGCTCAATGTAGATATTGGCCTCTCTGCGGACAACTTTTCAGGTGAATAGAAGCTGATTACGTCAGATGTAACGCCTTCCAAAGTCACTGACTCTTTGATCGCCTGCCTTCCCTTCTCGGTAATTTGGACTTGCCCGCGCGCTGGGTACTCAACCATTCCACCTTTTTTCAAATAAGACTTTCCCCATGCAATTCTGTTTGCAATCAAGCGCTCACCACTTTTTGTAAGTTGGTCAAGCAATTCTTGTGGCAATGAAGAATAATACTTTTCTTCAACAAGCTCCAATAGCTTTCGAGAAGTGACAACTTTGCCATCACCAAGAACATTCAAAATTGGTACAAAAGTTTCATTGAATTTTGGTAATTCCAATTTAACACTCCCATATTGTTGTCAGAATTCGCGTGCCAAAGTTGACACCCAATACATCAACTACTTAATCAGAATCCAGATGTAAGCGCCAAAATGCCAAAATGACCATTCCATGTTTAAAGCTGCGTGTTTATCTCGGGATCAAGATTTTCGCTTCTTTGTATTCGCAATAAATCACTGCCAGCGCGGCGTAACCTTGATTGGTAGCTAGCCCCCACCCATCTCCCCCACCAGCCCCCTTAACGCCCGCTCAAACACTTCCGGCGGCTGGCCGCCTGAAATCAAATGCCGTTCGTTCAGGATGATGGCGGGCACCGACTGGATGCCGCTGCGGCGGTAGAAGTCTTGCTCGGCGCGCACGGCATCGGCGTAGTCGTCTCCCGCCAGAATGGCTTGGGCGCGCGCTGGGTTCAGGCCCACCGATTGCGCCAAGCGCAGCAGCACCTGCGCATCGCTGGGGTTTTCGCCATCGGTGAAATACGCGCGCAGCAGGGCCGACTTGAGGGCGTGCTGCTTGCCTTCCAGGTGCGCCCAGTGCAGCAGGCGGTGGGCGTCAAAGGTGTTGTAGGTGCGCTGGCGCTTGTCCATGGCAAATTCAAAGCCCACTGCTTCGCCGCGCTGGCGGATGGTTTCGCGCATCTGCGCTTGCTGCTGCGGGGTGGAGCCGTACTTGTGTTGCAGGTACTCGCCAATGTCTTCCCCCTGCGGGCCCATGTCTGGGTTGAGTTGGAACGGCCTGAATACCAGCGTGGCTTGCACCGCAGGTCCCAGGCGCTCCAGCGCAATTTCCAAAGAGCGCAGGCCCACGGCGCACCAGGGGCAGACCACGTCGGAGACAAAGTCGATCTGGATGGTGGCCTGCGCGCCGGGCTGACTGGGCAGCGCGGCGCTCACAGCGCCTGCCCCAAGCGCTGCATGCCTTCGCGAATCTTGGCAAGGTCAGAGGTGGCAAAACTCAGGCGGAAGGTGGCGTGGTCGGGCTGCTCGCAATAGAACGGCGCGCCGGGCACAAAGGCCACCAGCTTGTCGATGGCGCGCTTGGCAAACGCGGCGGCGTCGGGGCCAGCAACCGCGTTGCCACTGCCCTCGCCCGTCAACCGCGCCCAGAAGAACATGCCCCCTTGCGGCGCGTTGAACGACACCGCATCACCCAGCTCCTGGCGCAGGCACTGCGCCATCACCCCGGCGCGCTCCGCGTAGGTGCGGCGCACGTTGGCCAGTGCCGCGTCCAGGCGGTTGAGGCCCAGGTAGTGGGCGGCCGTGGCTTGGGTGAGGTTGCTGGTGTGGGCGTCGCTGAATTGCTTGCACATGGTGGCGCGCGCCAGCAACGGTGCGGGCGCAATCATCCAGCCCACGCGCAGACCGGGGCTCAGCACCTTGCTAAGCGAACCGCAGTGCACCAGCCAATCGCGGTTGCCGGGCACGCTGTCGCTCAGGGCCAGCATGCTGGGCGGCGGCGCTTGGTCAAAGTACAGCTCACCATACGGGTCGTCTTCCACCACGATGGTGCCGGTGCGCACCGCCAACTCCAAAATGCGCTTGCGCCGCGCCAGGCTCAGGGTGGCGCCGCTGGGGTTGCCAAAGGTGGGGATCAAGTAAACCAGCTTGGGGCGGTGTTCTGCAATGAGTTGCTCCAGCCGGTCGACGTCCACGCCGTCGGCGTCAATCGGCGCGCCGATCAGGTGCGCGCCGTAAAGGCGAAAGCATTGGATGGTGGCCAAAAACGTGGGCGACTCCACGATGACCTTGTCGCCGGGCGAGATCAGCGTTTTGCCCACCAAATCCAGCGCCTGCTGGCTGCCGGTGGTCACGATCAGCCCCTCGGGCGGCACGGTGGCCCCTTTGGCCGCCATGAACTGCGACAGCGCCTCGCGCAGCGGGCCGTAGCCCTCGGTCGCGCCGTACTGCAACACCGCACTGCTCTGGGTCCGCAGCACCGCTGCCGTAGACTCGGCGATGCCCTCCACATCGAACAGCGCCGGGTCCGGAAAACCGCCCGCAAAACTGATGATGCCGGGCTTGCCCAAGAGCTTAAACAACTCACGGATGGCGGAGGTTTCGATGGCGTTGAGGCGGTCGGCAAATTGCATGGTCAAGAACCTGTGGTGGATGGCGCTGGAGTGGTGTGAGCGGGAGGGCAAATTGTGACTGAAACACGGCGGCCGCCTTCTGCCCTGGCCCTGTGGAGCGACCTGCCGCACCACAACAGCAGGCGCCCCCGCGTCCACGTTGCGGGCCCCGCCTGTCCACAATCAGGCAGCATCGACTGCACTGAAAGCGAGCCAACATGAAACCCACAGACATCCAGCAATTTTTTTCTACCCTGCACGCGGCCAACCCGCATCCGCAAACCGAGCTGAAGTACGCCTCGGTGTTTGAGTTGTTGGCAGCCGTTTTGTTGTCAGCGCAGGCTACCGACGTGGGCGTCAACAAAGCCACCCGGCGCCTCTTTGCGGTGGCCAACACGCCGCAAAAAATGTTGGCGCTGGGCCTGCCGGGGCTGGAGGCGCACATCAGCAGCATTGGCCTGTTTCGCGGCAAAGCCAAGCACCTGCTACAGACCTGCCAGATTTTGGTGGAGCAGCACGGCGGCGAGGTGCCCCGCACCCGCGAGGCCTTGGAGGCCCTGCCCGGCGTGGGGCGCAAGACGGCCAATGTGGTGCTCAACGTGGCTTTTGGCGAGCCCACCATGGCGGTGGACACGCATGTGTTCCGTCTGGGCAACCGCACCAGCCTGGCACCGGGGCGCACGCCGCAGGCAGTAGAGGACAAGCTGCTGCGGCGCATCCCCGCGCCCTTTCTTGCCGACGCCCACCACTGGTTGATCTTGCACGGCCGCTACGTGTGCAAAGCACGTACCCCGCTGTGCTGGCAGTGCGCGGTGGCGCCGCAATGCGGCTACCGAGACAAGACGCCGGCGCCTTAACTGACCGGGGGTTGGGGTGGTGCACCGCGCCCGTTGGGCTCCAGCACCGTCCACTGGCCGTAGCCGGGCGCATCGTGCGGCCATGCGTCGGCATGCACAACCTGCCGAACCCCCGTGGCGATGAGCTGCGCCGCGCGGATGACGCCCGCATGGGTGATCCACAGTTGCTGCGGATGCACAGGTGCCCTGCGCAGCGCCTCGTCCCAGGCCTGTGCCACCCGCGCCAGCATTGCGTTGGCAGACTCTTGTCCGCCAAAGCGGTGCGCGCCAAAGTCCTCGGTCCACGCGTCCACCGCAGCCTTTGGGATGTCGGACCACAGCGCACCCTCCCACACGCCAAAGTGCATCTCAGCCAGCCGGGGGTCGCTGTGCAGCCGCAAATCGGGGCGCAGGCGGTGCAGCGCATGGGCCAGTTGCTGGCAGCGCAGCAAGGGCGAAGCCACTACCCACGCGCCATGGGGCACAGCCTGCGCCAGGGCTTGCGCGGCGGCGTGGGTGGCCTGTGCGTCGGCAGCGACATCAAGCGCGCCATAGCAAGTGCCCGGCGCAACCAGCGGCTCGGCGTGGCGTGCCAGCCAGAGCTTCATATTCCGGCGCCCCAGCCCAACGCCAAACCCAGGTAGAACGCCAATTCGCACACCTGCTGGGTGGCGCCCAAACAGTCGCCGGTAAAGCCTTGCAGCCGCTTGCGAAACCAGCGCCACATCCACACAAACGCCAGCGCGCTGCACGCCAGCGCCGCGCCCAGGGCAGCCCACGGTGGCGCGGTAGACGGTGGCGGCAGCAGCGCATGCAAGCTGGCCCACACCGCCACGGCCACTGCGCACCACAGCAGCGCTGCGGCCAGCGCGCCCGCGCTGATTTGGTCGGCCAGCGGTTTGGATTTGGAGCCCGCCACATCGCCCACATGCGGCAACAGCGCAATCAACAACAGCGGCCAGGTGCGCGACACCACATGCCCCAGCAACAAGCCGGTCAACAAAGCCGACGCGCCCAAGGCCACCAACTGGGCCACCAGCGCCACTTTGGTGAGCAAAGCCAGGGCCACCGCAATCGCACCGAAGGCCCCTACGCGCGAGTCCTTCATGATCTCCAGTGCACGGTTGCGGTCGTAGGAGCCACCCAGGCCATCGGCCACATCGGCCAAGCCATCTTCGTGGAACGCGCCGGTCAGCAAGATGCCCGCCGCCGTGCCCAAGGCAGCGACCACCAGCGGCGCATAAAAGTTCTGCGGCAAAGCCCACCAGAGCACCACGCTCAGCGCCGCCACCAGCGCCCCCACCAAGCAACCCACGCCGGGAAAATGCGCCGCACTGGCGCGCAGCATGGCCGGGCTGAAACCCACCCACTGCGCCAACGCACCGGTGATCGGAATGCGGGTGAAAAACTGCACCGCGATCAGGTAGTGTCGAACGAACTGCAGCATGGCGCGATAGGGCTTAGGTTGCGGGCTGCGGCGCAGCGTGCGGGTCTGTGGATTGGGGCTGGGCGTCCGCACGCTTGGTCGCCACCCCGGCAGAGCTGAAGCTGGCCATCTCGCGCAGCAAGGCGCAGGCAGATTGCAACAGAGGCCAGGCCAATGCCGCGCCCGAGCCTTCGCCCAGGCGCAAACCCAGGTCGAGCAGCGGCTGCACACCCAGGTACTGCAGCATGGCCTCATGGCCGCGCTCGCCAGAGCGGTGCGCGAAGACGCAGCGCTGCAACACCAGCGGCTGCAAGGCATGTGACACCAGCACCGCCGCGCTGGCAATAAAGCCATCGACCACCACCACCCGCCGCTCGTGGGCTGCTTGCAGCACCGCACCCACCATGGTGGCAATCTCAAAACCACCCATGGCGGCCAGAGCCTGCAGGGGCGTTTGGGCATCCAAGTGGCGCGTAAGCACCGTGCGCAGCACCGCAATCTTGTGCTGGACCGCATGCGCATCCAGGCCCGTGCCTGCGCCGGTGCACAGGGAGATGTCGAGTCCGCTCAAGCGCGACAGCAACAGAGCCGCCGCCGAGGTGTTGCCAATGCCCATCTCGCCCAGGAGCAAGGCGTTGCCCGGTAGCGCAGCCACCAGCGCTTGCCCTTGCGCCATCGCAGCAGCGCATTGGGCGGCATCCATCGCTGGCGCGAGCGTCGAGTCGGCAGCGCCCTGCTCTGCACCCCCCACCTTTCGCACCTGCAAGCCCGCGCGCTGTGCGCCCGGCGGCAGGCCCGCCAAAAAGTTGTGGCGCACCCCACAGTCCACCACCGTGAGCGCGATGCCGTGCTGGCGCGACAAGACACTGACTGCGGCACCACCGGCCAAAAAGTTCTCCACCATTTGCCAGGTCACATCGCTGGGGTAAGCCGACACGCCGCGCGCAGCCAGCCCGTGGTCGGCGGCAAACACCACCATCTGCGGCGCGTGCAGTTCGGGCGCGTTGCTGTCCAGTATTTGGCCGATCTGCAAGGCCAGCGCCTCGATGCGGCCCAAGGACCCCAAGGGCTTGGTTTTGTGGTCCAGCGCGTGCTGCAGGCTCTGGGTGCGCGTGGCGTTGTAGATGTCGCTCAGTGCGGGCAAGGTCATGGTGGGGCGTGTGGTTCAGGCTTGGGGGCGAATGTGGGGCACAGCCACTGGCAACGCCAGCCGTTGGCCATCGATGGTGCGGATGGCAATGCGGTGGTCAAACACCGCCTCGAGCGCGCGGTGGGTGGCAGCGTCGGCGCAGTCGCCGTGGTGCACCACGGTGCCGCCCGCCAAGACGACCATGGCGTCGGCATGCAGTGCCATGGTAATTTCGTGCAGCACGCTGACCACCGTCGTGCCGGCGTCGGCCAGCGATTGCGCCACACACAGCCAATCGGCCTGGTGCGGCGGGTCCAAGTTGGCCAGCGGCTCGTCCATCAGCAGCACCTGGGCCTCAACCGCCAGCGCACGCGCCAGCAGCACCCGTTGGCGCTCGCCGCCAGAGAGCTGCGCCAAGGGCCGAAAGCGCCAGTCCCAGGCCTGCGTGGCGCGCAGCGCGCGCTCAACCGCCGCCAAGTCCTGCGCGTTGGGGCCGCCCAACCAGGCTTGGTGCGGCAGGCGGCCCAGCAAGGCGACATCCAGCACGGTTAAGTCGTCCGCAACCGACTCGCTTTGCCCCAGCCACGCGAGTTGGCAGGCGCGCTGGCGCGCGGGCAAATGCGCGATGTTGTGGCCCAGTAAATGGACCATGCCACTGCAGGGCAGCAGCCCAGCCATTGCCTTGAGCAAGGTCGACTTGCCCGCGCCATTGGGCCCCACGATGCTGGTCCATCGGCCCGCCGCAATCGACAGATCCACGCCGCGCAGAACTGGCGTGCCACCCAGGCTCACCGACACCGACTCGGCCCGCAAAGCCGGTGGCTGCGCGCTCTGCATCATGGCGCGCCCCCAAAGCGCGTGGGGCTGCCACGGCGCATCAACCACAGCAAGTAACCGCCACCCAAGACGGCGGTGAGCAGCCCCACCGGAAGTTCCAGGGGCGATACCAAACCACGGGCAAGCAAATCGGCTGCCATCAGCAAAACACCACCCATGGCGCTGGACAAAAGCAGCAGCGTGCCCTGGCTGCAGCGCACCAGCGCCCGCACCACGTGGGGCGCGGCCAAACCCACAAAAGCAATGAGCCCGGTCTGCGCCACCGCCGTGGCCGTGGCCAGGCCCAGAACCACCACCAGCAAGGCCCGTGTGCGCTCCAGCGGCAACCCCAGGCTGCGCGCGGTGAATTCGCCCAAAGCCAGACCGTCCAACACAGGTGCCATCCACCAGGCTAAGGCGGTACACAAGAGCCACACGACCACCATCAACACACAAGCACCCCAGCCCACAAAGCTGGTGCTGCCCAACATGAAAGTTTGCATGGCCAGCAGGGTCTGCGGCGACAGCAGCAACACCAGCGAGCCCACCGCACCCAGCACCACGCCCACCACCACCCCGGCCAGCAACAAACGAATGGTGTGCTGCACGCCACGCGCCAGCAACAGGGTGAGCACCACCGCGCCCACCGCGCCTACAAAGGCAGCACTTGTAAGGCCCAGACGCCCTGCCCACGCACTGGCCATGGGCGTCACGCCAAAAAGCGCCATCGCCGTCGCTACACCCAGCGAGGCACCCGAGGCGCTGCCCAGCAGGTAGGGGTCGGCCAAGGGGTTGCGAAACAGGCCTTGCGCAATCGCGCCGCCCAAGCCCAGCAAAGCACCCGCAGCCCAGGCACCCAGCGAGCGCGGCAGCCGGATGTCCCACACGATCTGGGCGCTGATGGTGTCGCCCCACGCCGACGCCATCGACGCAAGCCCAGTGCTGCCCACCGCCGCACCCAACACCGCCAACGCCACCGACAACACGAGCAGCCCCAAGCCCAGGCCCCTCGCGTGCCACCGCTTGGGTGCCGTCACAGCGCGCCCTCCACCACCCAGACACAGCGTGTCGACACCGTGCGGCGCGGGCTGTGTGCAAAGAAAAGGTGTGGCATCGGTGGCTCTCGGGTGACTTCGCAGGATTCGCCGCGGTGTGCACGCCACACTGCGCCAACCAACACAAGGATGTTAGCGCGCCAGCAGGTGCTCCAACCCTACAATGCGACCACTATGGCGAACAATGCGACCCCACGGTCGAACCCTTCCCCAATCGACCACATTGCCGAGCGCGTGGACCGGCTTTTGTTGCGCCACGCCGAGCTGCAGCGCACCCATGAGCTGTTGACCCAGCAAGTACAAACCTTGGAGCGCGAACGCGACTCGCTCAAGTCCCGCTTGGGATTGGCCCGTGCCCGGGTGGACGCGCTGCTGGAACGCCTGCCAGACTCCGACCACTCCGCGAAGAACACACCATGAACCAGCTTGAAGTGCAAATCATGGGCCAGAGCTACCTGCTTGGCTGCCCCGAAGGCGGTGAGTCGCGTCTGCGTGATGCGGTGCAACGGGTCGATGCGGCCATGTGCAAGATCCGCGATGCCGGAAAAATCCGCGCCCGCGATCGCATCGCGGTACTCGCTGCTTTGAACCTGGCGTTTGAGCTTTCCGACCGCGGCGAACCCAACACGCCAAGGGCCGCAGACGACACCTCTGCGGCAGCGGGCGTCCACGACCAAGCGGTGCTCACCTCGCTGCTCAAACGGCTGGACGACGCACTCGGCAAGGACGGTCAACTGCTGTAGGTCCCCCGGCCTACAATGGCCCGGTCTGCGGCCGTTGTCGGGCTTTATATTTCCTTGAACCAATGCTCTTTGAGCCAGGGCTTGGAACATTGCTCTGCCAGCGTGATCATCTCGCGTTAGATGAACCCAAGGCTTTCGCTGACCTCGCCCACCTGAACCCCGGTTCAGGATGCCGGTCCGGTGGCAGCCGCAGACACCCTCTCCGCCAGCGCGCGAACCCACCTGCATTTCGCCCCTCCACAACACCGCCCGATGCTCGAACCGCAACTCATTCTTGAACTGATGGTGTTGGGCCTGGCCACTGGCTTCATGGCCGGGCTGCTGGGCATTGGCGGTGGCATGTTGCTGGGGCCGTTTCTCACCCTTATTTTGTCGGCCCGCGGTGTGGGCACCGACCTGGCGGTCAAGATGGCGATTGCGACTTCCATGTGCACCATCGTGTTCACCTCGGTGTCCAGCCTGTTGGCACACCACCGGCGTGGTGCGGTGCAGTGGCCGCTGGTGCGCGCAATCGCGCCAGGCATTGTGCTGGGCGGCTTGGTGGGTAGCTGGGGCGTATTTGCCGCCATCAAAGGGGCTACTCTGGCGCTCTTGTTTGCCGGCTTCATCGGTTTTGCCGCCACCCAAATGCTGCTCAACCGCCAACCCAAGCCCAGCAGAGCCTTGCCCGGCACCTGGGGCTTGGCCAGCGTCGGCTCGGTGATTGGTTTGGTCTCGGGCCTGGTGGGCGCCGGTGGCGCGTTCATCAGCGTGCCCTATTTGGTGGCGCACAACGTGGGTTTGATTTATGCGGTAGCCACCAGCGCGGCGTTGGGCTTTCCGGTGGCCTTGTCCAACGCTGCGGGTTACGCCATCAGCGGCCAGGGGGTGGCCAACCTGCCGCCGGGCTCGCTGGGCTACATCTGGCTGCCCGCCTTGCTGGTGATTGCCTGCTGCAGTGTGTTAACTGCGCCACTGGGTGCCAGGGTGGCCCATGCCATGCCGGTGGCACAACTCAAGCGTGTTTTTGCCGGGGTGCTGTACTGCCTGGCGGCGTACATGCTGGCCAAAGGTCTGCGCGCGTAATCCAACTACTGCGGCAGGGTGCGGATGAATTGCTCAAAAGCGGCTGCATCCAGCCCTGGCGCACACAAGAATCCTTGCAATGCGTTGCACTGCAGGCCTTCGAGGTAGCTGCGCTGGGCTTGCGTTTCCACGCCCTCTGCCACCACCGAAAGCTTGAGCCCGCGGGCCATACCAATGGTGGCGCTGACAATGGCGCGGTCACCCTCGTCGTTGGGCAAGCCCATGACGAACGTGCGGTCCATTTTGAGCTTGGAGATGGGGAACTTCTTCAGGTAGGCCAAGCTGGAATAGCCGGTGCCAAAGTCGTCAATGGCCAGGCTGACGCCCAGGTCGGCCAGCGCATGCAGACGCACCAACGCCTCGTTGGCATCGCGCACCAGAATCGACTCGGTGAGTTCCAGTTCGAGCAGCCCGGCTGGCAAATCAGCGTCGCGCAAGGTGCGCTCCACGCGCTCTACAAAATCAACCTGCTGAAACTGCAGCGGCGAGACGTTGACCGAGACGATCACCGGCCTGCCGGCCAAGCGCCATACAGCAGCCTGCCGAACGGCCTCGTGCAAAACCCAGTTGCCAACCGAAATGATGAAGCCAGTTTCCTCCGCCAGGTTGATGAACACGGAAGGTGGAACTTCGCCCAAATCCTTGTCGTGCCAACGTGCCAGGGCCTCGGCGCCAAGTAGGCGGCCATCGGCCAGCGATACCTGCGGTTGGTAGACGAGCCGGAACTGTCCTTGCTCCATGCCCTGGCGCATGGCGTGGTCCATCTTCATGCGCGAGAGCAAGTCCACGTCCATTTGGGACTGGTAAAAGCAAAATCCGCCACGACCGTTTTCTTTGGCCCGGTACATCGCCGAGTCGGCACATTTGATGAGTGCATCGATGCCAACCTCATCGTCTGGGAACATCGCAACGCCCACGCTGCAGCCCAGAGTGAAGGACACGTCATCGAGCACAAACGGCGCGGCCATCGCACCAATGATGCGACGGGCGGCAATTTCTGCCGACAAGGCGTCCGCGCCTTCGAGCAGCACCACAAACTCGTCGCCACCGATGCGACTCAAAGTGTCAATGTCGCTGAGCTCGGCGCGGATGCGCTGGGCCACTTCGATCAGCACCCGGTCGCCACTGCGGTGGCCCAGGGAATCGTTGATGTTTTTGAAACGGTCCAAGTCGACCAGGAGCACGGCTGCGCTCTCACTGTTGCGCTGGGCGATGCGCAGCGCGTACTCGGCCCGCTGCTTGAGCAAGATGCGATTGGGCAAGCCGGTGAGCACGTCGGTATAGGCCATGCTCTCGATGCGCCGCTGGCTCTCCATCTGCTCGGTCAGGTCGCGAAACGCAAAAACACGGCCGGTGGCGCGGCCACGGCTGATCTGGGGGCGGGTGGTGCGCTCCACCAGGCGGCCGGAGTTGAGCTCAAGCACATCGCGGCAATCGAGCAAGGGGTCTTGCATGATTTGCGCCATGCGTGCTCGGTAGGCGGGGCTGTTCTTGCTGCTGCTGGCCATGTACTCGAACATCTCGGTGTCTGAGTGCGCCTCTAGCAAGCCACTGGGAATGCGCCACAAATCGACGAAGTGCTGGTTGTAGTTGCTGACCCGTCCGGACAAGTCTGTCACCAAAATACCGTCCGCTGTGGACTCCAGGGTGGCGCGCAGCTCGGCGATGCGGGCCTCGAGCTGGCTAGCCATTTGCTGTTCGGGGCGCAAATCGCGCAGCCCCACCAAAAAAAGCGGCTCGCCTGCGCCGGTTTGGATGCGGCTGACCTTGCGCTCCACCGCAAAAGAAACGCCACCGGCGTTGCGCATCAAGGTATTGGAGTGGATGTCAAAAGCCAGCCCGGCGGCAACATCCTCCCAGAAAAAAACGTCTTCCGGCGTGCCAGTGAAATCAATCACGGCGCGCCCCAAGCAGGCCTCGCGTGGCAAACCCATCAAAGCTGCCGCTTGCGCATTGACCTCGACGATGTTCAGGGTCGCCGGGTCCACCGCCCACACGGCATCGAGCATGCCATCGAGCATAGGCCGCCATCCGCGCAGGCTCATGCGAGCGCCCCCTGCATGGACGCGTCGGCCGAGCGCTCAAAGAAGTAGTTCACCCGCTGGGTCGGCGCGAGGTAGCTATGGGCGTCACTGGGCAGGGTGGCAGGCTTAAGACTGCGGCGAATGCCCAGGCTGGGCGAGCGCTCCAAGTCCAATACCAAGGCCTCATGCCTAGGCACATCGGGTTGGTACACCAGCACCCGCGGCTTGAGGGGTCTGGCGGTATTGACTGATACCACCAGCGCGTAGCGCTCGTCGGCCAGTTGTACCACCGAGCCCGGCGGATACACCCCCATCATGCGAATGAAGGCGCCCAAAGTGGCAGGGTCAAAGCGGTTGTTGTACTGGGTAAACAGCAGGGACAGTGCCTGGTGGGGCGTCATAGAGGCACCCGGGCGATTGGAGTTGCACAGGTTGTCGTAGCGGTTCACCAGCGCCAGGATGTGTCCGCTGCGACTGATGGCCTCACCCTTGGAGCGCAGCGGAAAACCTGTGCCATCGACCATTTCATGGTGCTGCGCGATGGTTGCAAGCACTGCGGGCGACAGCGCCATCTTTCGGGCCAGCTGTACGCCCAGGGCCACGTGCTCTTGGTACAGATGGGTTTCGGCTGATGTGAACTTCTCGTCGAACCAACGCACACGGTCTGGCAGCTCAATCTTTCCGATGTCGTGCAGGAAAGCGGCCAAGCCCAGGTCGACCAGCTCCGCACGTGACATGCCCAGCACTTGCCCTAGCAACAGGGAGACGATGGCGGAGTTAACGGAGTGCATGGAGGTTTTGTCACCCGCAGTCTCCGAGAGAAGGCGGATCGCGCTCTCACCGTCTTGCAACAACTCGTCGACGATGGCGTTGACCAGGTTCAGACAATCTTGGGCGGCGTCTTTGGGATGGTTGTGCACCTGCTCCAGGGTCTTGCGGTAGAGCTTGACCGAGTCATTAAAGCGCCGCTCACAGGCCTGCAAGCCACGGCGCTGCAGCGCCAACAGCTCAGCGCGTGTCGGTGTGTGAGGCGTGTCCTTCGGGCGCGCTGAGGCTGGGTTGGCTGAAGTGGCGGATTGCGGCGCGCCGGCTGCGTCGCCCGACGGAGCGTCGCTTTTGCTGCGGTTGACACGGATGCGGCTCAGGCCCAGTTCGCGCAGGGTGTCAATCTGCCGGGTCGATGTAATCTTGAATTTGCCGCTGGGAAACGGATGGTCCAGCCAGCCCGACTCAAGTTCGACGAACACGCCGACCCGTAAATCGTCAACCGCGATCCATTCGATACCGTTTTCTTTCATACACCCGTGAACGCTGTTGGCCCTGGCACCGTCTGCCGGGCACTTTTAAGATAGTGTTCATTATGTCCCTGCCAACCTGTGGATGGCTGAGGGAGAACACCAAACATAAGCCGATGGCGCAAAAGCACAAAAAAACCCCTGCGTGCAGCCGAGCACGCAGGGGTTTTTACAACACTTGAGGGTCTAGGGCCGGCTGGCCTTCAACCCATGTGCAGACCGCCATTGACCGAGAAGTCCGCACCGGTGGAGTAGCCGCCCTCTTCGGACACCAACCACGCAATGATGGACGCGATCTCGCTGGGCTTGCCCAGGCGCTTGACGGGCACAGTGGCAACAATCTTGGCCAGCACGTCCTCGCGGATGGCGTTGACCATGTCGGTGCCGATGTAGCCTGGGCTCACGGTGTTGACCGTGACACCTTTGGTGGCCAGCTCTTGCGCCAAGGCCATAGTGAAACCGTGCATGCCCGCTTTGGCGGCGGAGTAATTGGTTTGACCGGCCTGGCCCTTCTCGCCGTTGACCGAGGAGATGTTCACGATGCGGCCCCAGCCCTTCTCGACCATGTCGGCGACCACCTGCTTGGTGACGTTGAACATGGAATTGAGGTTGGTCTCGATCACCATGTCCCAGTCTTCGCGGCTCATCTTGAGGAACATACGGTCCCGGGTGATGCCGGCGTTGTTGACCAGTACATCGATGGTGCCGTGCTCGGCCTTGGTCTTGGTGAACGCGCTGACCGTGGAATCCCAGTCACCCACGTTGCCTACCGATGCGTAAAAGGTGTAGCCGAGTGCAGACTGCTCGGCCAGCCACTTGGCGTGGTCGCGGGTGGGGCCGCAACCGGCGATGACTTTGAACCCCTCCTGGTGCAATCGCTGGCAGATTGCGGTACCGATACCACCCATACCACCCGTGACATACGCTACTTTTTGACTCATTGCTCTTTCTCCTCTTTGGTTTTACTGACGCGAAAAATGGTTCAACGCTCGATGGTCAGGGCCACGCCCATGCCACCGCCGATGCACAGGCTGGCGATGCCTTTCTTGGCGTTGCGGCGCTGCATCTCGTGCAGCAAGGTCACCAGAATGCGGCAACCGGAAGCGCCAATCGGGTGGCCGATGGCTATGGCGCCACCGTTGACATTGACCTTGGACGTGTCCCACCCCATGGCGTTGTTCACCGCGCAGGCCTGGGCGGCAAAGGCTTCGTTGATTTCCAGCAGATCGAGGTCTTGCGCCTTCCAGCCGGCGCGCGCGAGTGCCTTCTGGGACGCGGGAACCGGGCCCATGCCCATCATGGCCGGGTCCAGGCCGCTGGTGGCAAAACTGGCGATTCGGCCCAGAGGCGTAAGCCCCAACTCGGCGGCCTTCTTGGCGGTCATCACCATCACCGCGGCGGCGCCATCGTTGATGCCTGATGCGTTGCCAGCGGTCACACCACCGGCCTTGTCGAATGCGGGGCGCAAACCGGCCAGCACCTCGGCGTTGGTCTTGCGGTTGATGAATTCGTCGGCAGCAAAAACCAGGGGGTCGCCCTTTTTTTGCGGGATGCTAAAGGGCACGATCTCGTCGACAAACTTGCCAGCGTCTTGCGCCGCAGCCGCCTTTTGCTGGCTGGCCAGCGCCAGTGCGTCTTGCATGTCGCGGGTGATGCCGTGGGCTTTGGCAACGTTCTCGGCGGTGATGCCCATGTGGTATTGGTTGTAGACGTCCCACAATCCGTCCACGATCATGGAGTCCACCATTTTCCACTCGCCCATGCGCTGGCCGTCGCGCGAGCCCATCAGCACGTGGGGCGAGGCGCTCATGTTTTCCTGGCCGCCGGCAATCACGATATCGCTGTCGCCGTAAGCGATCGATTGGGCGGCCAGCATCACCGCCTTCAGGCCCGAGCCGCAGACCGCGTTGATGGTCAGGGCAGGCGTTTCCTTGGCGATACCGCTCTTCAAAAGGCTCTGGCGGGCCGGGTTCTGGCCCGAGCCTGCTGCGAGCACCTGACCCAAAATGACCTCACCCACCTGGTCAGCGCCCAGCTTGGTGCGCTCCAGCAGGTTGCGAATCACGGCGGCTCCTAAATCGGGCGCGGGCACCTTGGCCAGTGTGCCCCCAAATTTGCCTACTGCGGTGCGGGCCGCTGCGACGATCACGATGTCTTGCATGCTTGTGTCTCCTTTAGTGTTAACTGTCAATCTTTAGGCCTTGGCCATCACGTAGCTGCCGGGCGCGGGCATGGTGGGCTTGTGCTTGCCCTTGCCGTAGCGCTTGGGTGCGGCCACCGGTTTGCCCGCGTGACGCTTCAACCAAGTGGACCAGTCGGTCCACCAGCTGCCGGGGTGCTCAACCGCGGTGCTGAGCCAGTCGGCGTGGGACGCTGGCAACTTGCCGTCGGCGCGAATCCAGTGGCTGCGCTTTTTGCTGGCCGGTGGGTTGATGACGCCCGCAATATGGCCAGATGCGCCCATCACAAAGCGCTTCTTGCCAGGCAGCACCTGGGTGGATGCATACGCGCCGCCGATAGGAACAATGTGGTCCTCGCGCGAGCCGTAGATGTAGGTGGGCAGGTTGACGTTGGCGAGGTCGAATTTTTCACCACAGACCGTGGCCTTGCCAGGGCGCACCAGGTTGTTTTCCAGGTAGGTGTTGCGCAAGTACCAAGTGTAGAAGGGGCCCGGCAGGTTGGTGCTGTCGGAGTTCCAGTACAGCAGGTCAAACGGCGGCGGGGTTTCACCTTTGAGGTAGTTGCCCACCACGTAATTCCACACCAGGTCGTTGGGGCGCAAAAAGCTGAAGGTACTGGCCAGGTCGCCGCCCTTCATAAGGCCGCCCTTGCCCATTTCCGACTCGCGGTACTTGACCATGGCCTCGTCAATGAACACGTCCAAGATGCCGGTGTCCGAGAAGTCCAGCAAGGTGGTCAGCAAGGTCAGGCTGGCCACGGGCGACTGTTTGCGTGCGCCCAACACGGCCAAGGCGGAGGTCAAGAGTGTGCCGCCGACGCAGAACCCCAGCGCATTGATGGTTGGGGCACCGGTGATTTCTCGGGTAACTTCGATCGCCCGAATCACCGCGTCCTGCACATAGTCGTCCCAGCGCGCGTGCGAAAGAGATGCATCCGGGTTGCGCCAGCTCAGCACAAAAGTGCGGTGGCCCTGGGACACGATGTAGCGGATGAATGAGTTCTCAGGCTGCAGATCGAAGATATAGAACTTGTTGATGCAAGGCGGCACCATCAGGAAGGGGCGCTCAAACACCGTCTCGGTCAGCGGCTTGTACTCAATGAGCTGGAACAACTCGTTCTCGAACACCACCGCACCCTCGGTGGTGGCCACGTTCTTGCCCACCTCAAACAGGCTCTCATCGGTCATGGACACATGGCCTTGCTGCAGGTCGTGCACCAGATTGCGCAGGCCTTTGGCAATGCTCTCGCCTTTGGTTTCGATGGCCTTCTTCTGCGCCTCGGCGTTGAACACCATGAAGTTGCTGGGCGCAGCTGCCGCTATCCATTGCTCCACAGCAAAACGGATGCGGCTTTTGGTCTTGGCGTCTGCCAGAACTGCATCGGACAGTCCAGTCAGAGCGCGAGCGTTGAGCAAGTAGATGGCGGTGGAATAGGCGGCGATCGGGTTGTCGCTCCAGGACGGGTCGGCAAAGCGCCGGTCCGCGCTGGTTTTGGGTGCTTTGTAGCCGTCGGTGAACACGCCCATCGCTTCGAGCATGTACTGCTGCTGGACGCGCTCCAGCGCCTGGGGGTCGAAGTGAATCTCTGGTGCGGCCGCGCCCCCTGCTCCGGGTGCCGTCCCTATGCCTTGCATCGATTGGAGCGCCTTGGCCCAGCCGTCCGCTATGGAATTTTGGAACTGTTGGGCCGATTGGGTCCAGAAGTCGGGAGAATCGTGGGTCACGGCGATACCTTTGTTTTGTTCCAGCAGTGCGTTAAGTATCTCAGGCTTGGCACCGCATTTTCCTTACAAGCCCTTATCTGTAACCCTTATGTACCTTGTTGCAATCGGCTGGATTTACGTGGTGCTCATGATGAGCGTCGCCGAGGCGACCAGCTCCAACGGCACGGTCTTGGGGGCCCTGATCACCTTTGTACTGTACGGGGTGCTGCCACTGGCGTTATTGATGTACATCATGGGCACACCGGGTCGCAAACGGGCGCTGCGGCAAAAAGAGCTGGCGGGTCGCAGCGAGGCACAACAGGCCGTAAGCGATGCGCCAGATTCAGGCGCAGCGCCAGATGCAAGCGGCCATGCGGCCGGTGACACCGTCGCGCCGGTACGAAAAGAACCGTGAGGGGTTAGCCACTGTGCACCATGCTGGGCTGCCGTCATTGCCATAGACAGCCGTCACGCCCAAGGCGCGCAGCCGCTGGCGCGCCAGAGCGGGCAAGTTGGCCAGCCACTTCCCTGCACCCAGCGGCGTAAAGCACGCCGCCGCCTCGGCGCCGTGGAGCACAAAGTCGGCACGCACCTCGTCGCCCACTTCAAATGCCGAGGGCCCAATGCACGGCCCCAGCCACGCCATCACCCCGCTGTGCGCCGCACCACCTGGCCCTTCGTTCAGCATGGGCCATACCGCTTCCACCACACCCAGGCCATCTTTGCCAGCCAGTCCGCGCCACCCGGCATGCACTGCGGCCACACGACTGCCATCGGCATTGCACAGCAAGATAGGCAAACAATCCGCCACCAACACGGTGCAGGCCAGGTTGGCACTTTCGGTCCATGCCGCATCGGCTCGCAAGCCATCTTGCGTGTCCGCACCAAGCGTGAGTACCTCGGTGCCATGCACCTGGTCCATGAACACAGCGCGTGGAGGTACCGCAGACGACGTGCGCCCAGGCACCTGCTGGGCCCCATCCGACGCACCTTGCGGGAACCCATGCGACGCCCCATGCGGGGCTGTGGGCGATGGGCTGTGGGTAGCCAGCCATGCAGCCAACCGGTCACGGTTGTCCTGCACCCGCTCTGGCGCATCACCCACATGGGTGCCCAGGTTCATCTGCTGGTACGGGCCTTGCGATGTGCCGCCCACGCGGGTGGTGCACAGCGCGCGCACGGTGGCAGGTGCCGGCCACTGGGGCACCAGGTACTCCACGTCCTGCGACACGCCGGTCGGTAGGTTGCCAGTTTGGTGGGCCCATTCGTTGTAGAGTTTCACGGCCCTAGCATAATCAAACGCAACAGTGTCCAACGCCAGACCGCGTTTGCACACCCCACCACCGAGTACGGAGCCTCCATGATTCTTGAGCTTGCCGACATCCGCATCCACCCCGGCCAGAACGCCGCCTTCGAGGAAGCGATTGCGCGCGGTGTGCGCGACGTCATCTCCAAGGCCAAAGGCTTCCAGGGCTTCACCGTACACAAAGGCATTGAGAGCAGCGAGCGCTATGTGTTGCAGATTGTGTGGGCCACTTTGGAGGACCACACCGTCGGCTTTCGGCAATCGGAGGCCTTCACCCAGTGGCGTGCCATCGTGGGGCCGTTTTTCGCGACGCCCCCGGTGGTTGAGCACTTTCACGGGCTGCTCCCATCGCCTTGATCGGTGTGCTTGCGTCCCAGACCACCGCGACCCGCCCGCCCCCGCCACTGAAAGCCCGCCATGACCTATGTGTTTGCGCCACCTGCCGTCGCATCGGTCGGCATCACCGGGCGCGCTGATGCGTTCCCGGTGCACCGCGTGTACTGTGTGGGCAGAAACTACCTGGACCACGCATTGGAGATGGGCGGCAGCGGCCGCGAAGCGCCCTTCTTTTTCCAGAAGCCGGCCGATGCGGTGCTGGTGCCCGCGCCCGGCGCAACCGCCGACATGCCCTACCCCACGCTCACCAGCAACCTGCACCACGAGGTGGAGCTGGTGGTCGCCTTGGGCCAAGGCGGCAGCAACATTGCTGCCGCCGACGCACACCGCCACATTTTTGGCTATGCCGTTGGCCTGGACATGACCCGGCGGGACCTGCAAAACGACATGAAGAAACAGGGCCGCCCCTGGAGCATTGGCAAAGGCTTCGACCATTCGGCGCCGCTGGGCTGGATCACGCCGGCGGCCGAGGTAGCCGACATCGGGTCCGCGCAGATTGCCTTGCAGGTCAACGGCGCGCAACGCCAGCGCAGCACGATCGAAAAAATGATCTGGAGCATTGCGGAGACCATCGAAAAACTCTCCCAGGCGTGGACGCTGCAGCCCGGCGACCTGATCTTCACCGGCACCCCCGAGGGCGTCGGCGCAGTGCTGCCCGGCGACATTTTGGACGCAACGATCACCGGGCTTGCGCCTCTGCGGGTTCGGGTGGTCTGAGCGCAACGGCTGCACCAGACCATCGCCACCTTTGCCTGCACCGCCACCCCAGCCGCCCACCTAAGCCCCATGAAGCGCTCCCCCATCAAGCACTGCAAGGAATGCGGCGCCGCCGTTGTCCACCGCATCCCCGACGACGGCGACACCAAGCTGCGCGCGGTGTGCCCAGCCTGCCACACCATCCATTACGAAAACCCGCTCAACGTGGTGGGCACCATCCCTTTTTGGGAAGACAAGGTGCTGCTTTGCAAACGCAATATCGAACCACGCCGGGGCAAATGGACCTTGCCTGCGGGCTTTATGGAGCTGGACGAAACCACTGCAGAGGGCGCTGCCCGCGAGACCGTGGAAGAGGCCGGTGCGCAATTTGAGCTGTTGGGCTTGTTTTCCTTGCTCAATGTCGCGCGCGTGGGCCAAGTACACCTGTTTTACCGCGCCCGCCTGACCAGCGATGTGTTCGACCCTGGTGTGGAGACCATGGAAGCGAGCCTATTTACGCAGGCGCAAATTCCTTGGGACGACATCGCCTTTCGAACCACCAAGGAAACCCTGGAGCGGTTTTTCGCGGACCGCGAGAGAGGCCACTTCGGCGTGCACCACATCGATATCGGCTAGGCGCCATGCTGCCATGCTTTGTCGTCTTGGACTTGGAAACCACCGGCGGCAACGCAGTGCAGGACCGCATCACCGAAATTGCTGCGGTACGCATTGAAAACGGTGTTGAGCAAGCGCGCTGGTCCTCGCTGGTCAACCCGCACACCGGCATTCCCCCTTTTATTCAGTCGCTGACCGGCATCACCGATGGCATGGTGCAGTCGGCGCCCGACTTTTCGGAAGTGGCGCGCAGACTCTTGGACCTGCTCGATGGCGCGGTGCTGGTGGCCCACAACGCCCGCTTTGACCACGGTTTTTTGCTCCAGGCGTTTGCGCGAATGGACATCGCGCTCAAGGTCAAAACCCTGTGCACCGTGCGGCTTTCGCGAACTCTGTATCCCCAACACAAGGGCCATGGGCTGGACGCAATTTTGCGCCGCCACGGCCTGCACACCCAGGCCCGCCACCGCGCCATGGGCGACGTCGATGTGGTGCTGCAGTGGCTGGACGCGGCCCGTGCTGAGCTAGGCGCCGACGCGGTGGCACAAGCGGCGCAATCCTTGCTGCAAGGCAGCGCCAGCCTGCCGCCCCTGCTGGAAACTCCGCTGTCTGACATCCCCGAGTCGCCCGGCGTATACCTGTTTTTTGGCGAAGGCCCCTTGCCGCTGTATATCGGCAAAAGCATCAAGCTGCGCAGCCGGGTCATGGCGCACTTCCAGGCGGCCAGCCGGGTGGCGCGGGAGATGCGCATCCTCACCGAGATCCGCCGGGTCGAGTGGCGCGAGACGGCGGGCGAGCTGGGGGCCTTGCTGCTGGAGTCGCGACTGGTCAAGGAGCTGCAGCCGGTCTACAACCGCCAATTGCGCCGCCAAAGCGGCCTGGTGGCGTGGCAACTCGCAGACGACCCACAAGCTCGTCCTCTACTGCGTTTGGTGCGGCTGGACGACATCGCCAACGGCATGTTGTCCAAGCTGTACGGCGTCTACCGCTCCAAGCGCCATGCCCACGATAGCCTGCGCAGCATTGCCCAGGTCCAAGGCCTTTGTCCCCAAATCTTGGGTTTGGAGTCCGGCAAAGGCCCGTGCTTTGCCCACCAAATCGGCCAGTGCAAAGGCGTGTGCGCCGGCCGGGTAGCCCCCGCCCTGCACGCAGCGCGGCTGCAAATGGCCTTGGCTGCGCAGCGCATGCAAGCCTGGCCGCACGGCGGCCGGGTCGGCATTCGGGAATACCACGCAGCGAGTGGGCGCAGCGAAATCCATGTGTTTGACCAATGGTGCCATTTGGCCACGGTGCACAACGAGGCGGAATTGCATGCGCTGGCCAGCGAGCGCCACCCCATTGCCTTTGACCTGGACACCTACCGGCTTTTGGCCAAGCGGTTGTCCGCGCCCTTGGAACGCAACAACGCAGTGTTCTTGATTGGAGATCCCCACTATGTCGAATGAACTCACAGCGCTGCCACCAGCAGCCCATGGCGCACTGAGCGCCGCCATTTTGGATGTAGTGCTGCAGATTCCCCGCAGCCGCGAGCAGGTCGCCGACGAACCGGCCCGGCGGGCACGCGCGATCGCGCAGCAAACGGCTCGGCGCGCAAGCGTGGTAGCGGGTTCGCTGGCGCTGCCACCTGGACCGCTAGGCTGGCTCACGGTGTTGCCGGAGATGCTGGCGGTGTGGCGCCTGCAGGCCCAGATGGTGTCGGACATCGCCGCGGTGTACGGCAAAACCTGCAGCTTGGGCCGTGAACAACTGTTGTACTGCTTGTTCAAACAGGTGTCAGCGCAACTGCTGCGTGATATCGCGGTGCGTGTGGGCGAACGCGTCGTGTTCCAGGCGGCATCGTCCAAGGCCGTGTCCGCGCTGGCACAGGCGCTGGGCGTGCACTTCACCACCAGGTTGTTGAAGCAAGGCGGCGCGCGCCTGGTTCCACTGATAGGCGCCATCGGCGTGGGCGCCTATGCCTATGCCGACACCATGCAGGTCGCTAAAAATGCCTTGATCCTCTTTGAATCCGAGGCGCAGCAGCAGTCCAACGCAGCACCCTAGCCACATCCGGCGTGCCAAAATGACCGGAACATGAATTGGGACGCGGCTATGGGATTGAAAACGTGGGCAGTCGGGTGTGCGCTGGCCAGTGCCGCCCTGACGGCGCAGTCCCTTAGTTTGGGTAAGGAGCGCGGGGCCGCGTGGATCGGACAGCCGCTGGAATTGCTGGTGGCGGTGCAGCTGGACCCGTTGGAGACCGACGCGTGTGCTCAAGCCGAGGTGTACCACGCGGACAGTCGGCAAGACCCGGCCCGGGTGCGCGTCACGCTGGAGCCTGGCACACAGGCCGACAGCCGCACCCTGCGCATCAACTCCGCCAGCCCGGTGGATGAGCCCGTGGTGAGCGTGTACCTCAGCGTGGGATGCGGCCAAAAAACCACCCGCAAGTACGTGCTGCTGGCAGATTTTCCAACCAGCGCGCCAGCGCCGGTGGCGCCACTTGTAGCCGCGCCCGTCGCACCCAATGCGGTCAACCAGACCAATTTACCGCTGGCTGAACGCGCGGTACCGCCCGACGATGCAAAGGCCTCAACCCCAGCCGCCGAAGCCCCACCCGCCAAGCCCCTGTCGGCCACCGATGTGGCCGCAGCGCAGGCCACCGCTGTGCCAACTGCACCAAGCCCGGCCCTGGCTGCGCCAGTGCCGCGAAAGAAAGACGCAGCCCCTGCTGCAAGTGCAAAAGCCGCCAAGCCCACCGACGCGGGCAAGCCGCGTTTGCAGCTGGACCCACTGGACATATTGAGCGAGCGCGTTCTGTCTCTGGAGTTCGGCCCTGCAAAGCCGGCCGCGCGCGATGCCGACCGGATTGCACGCCTGCAACAAGACGTACGCGCCCTCTTGGAGCAAGCCGCCAAAAACGAGGCGAGTTTGCTGGCACTGCAAGCACAGTTGCAGCAGTCACAGACGCAGTCTGCGCCGTGGCCCACCGGCCTGGTCTATGCCTTGGCGGCGCTGACCCTGGCCAGCTTGGCGGGCATGGCTTTCATGTGGATGCGCCGCGACGCTCCACGCGGGTGAGCTCGGGCGAATACACCGCCGCTTGGATCAACAATCCGCACCGCACTGAGGGGCTCGTGCCATCGAGCTTCGCGAAGTGCAGATCAGGGCACCAAAATCTAACGCTGCACCGACTTGCGACGTGTCGCCGATCCCACTGCCGACGTGCCAGCGCGCGGTGGCAAACCAGTGTGTTGTGTGAGCAATCGCCCTGGGGCGGGCGCGGCAGAGCGGCTCGGCGGCGTGCTATTTTTTTTGCGGGCCGACTGGTAACCGGCGCCGTCTAGCGGCTGGAAAGTAGGCACCAAGTGGTGCTTGCCATTGCCGATCAGGTCGGCCCGACCCATGGCCTTCAACGCCTCGCGCAAGAGCGGCCAGTTGTTGGCATCGTGGTAGCGCAAAAACGCCTTGTGCAGGCGGCGGCGCTTCTCGCCGCGCACGATGTCCACCGTCTCGCTCTCGCGGGTGATTTTGCGTAACGGGTTTTTGTTGGAGTGGTACATGGCCGTGGCGGTGGCCATGGGGCTGGGGTAGAAGGTTTGCACCTGGTCAGCGCGAAAACCATTTTTCTTCAGCCACACCGCCAAGTTCATCATGTCTTCGTCGGTGGTGCCTGGGTGGGCTGCGATGAAGTAGGGGATGAGGTACTGCTTTTTGCCCACTTCGGCGGAGAACTTGTCAAAAAGCTGCTTGAACTTGTCGTAAGAGCCAATACCGGGCTTCATCATCTTGGACAAAGGCCCGGCCTCGGTGTGCTCGGGGGCGATCTTGAGGTAACCGCCCACATGGTGCTGCACCAGCTCTTTGACGTACTCGGGGCTTTTGACCGCCAGGTCGTAGCGCAGACCTGAGCCAATCAGAATTTTTTTGATGCCCTTGAGCGCACGGCCCCGGCGGTACATGCGGATCAGCGGGCCGTGGTCGGTGGTCAGGTTGGGGCAAATGCCGGGGTAGACGCAGCTCGGCTTGCGGCAAGCCGCCTCGATCTCGGGGCTGCGACAACCCAGGCGGTACATATTGGCGGTGGGCCCACCCAGGTCCGAGATGGTTCCCGTGAAACCCTTGACCTTGTCGCGGATGTCCTCGATTTCCTGGATGACCGAGTCTTCCGAGCGGCTTTGGATGATGCGGCCTTCGTGCTCGGTGATCGAACAAAACGTGCAGCCGCCAAAGCAGCCGCGCATGATATTGACGCTAAAACGGATCATTTCCCACGCGGGGATTTTGGTAGCGCCGTCGTGGCTGCCGTTCTCGTCGGCATAGCGGGGGTGCGGGCTGCGTGCATAAGGCAGGCCAAATACCAAATCCATCTCAGCGGTGGTCAAAGGAATGGGCGGCGGCGTGATCCACACATCGCGGGCGGTTGCGCCTTCGCCATGGGCCTGCACCAGCGCGCGGGCGTTGCCGGGATTGGTTTCCAAGTGCAGCACCCGGTTGGCATGCGCGTACAGCACCGGATCGCTTTTGACCTGTTCGTAGCTGGGCAGGCGAATGACCGAGCGTGCGCGCGGCGGCACCTTGATTTTTCCCTTGGCTGCAAGCGCCGGGTTAGGCACGAAGGTGAGCGGCTGCACCGCTGAGGTGGATGGCGCAGCCAATGGGGTGGTGCTGCCAGATGTGGGTGCGGCCGGTGCAGCTTGGGAAGTGGAACTTGCGGCGCCGGCCATGGCTGCCTGTGCCACGGCCTGGGCCTCGTCCTCGCGGGCGCAGGTGGCACCTTGCTCGGCCGCCTGTTGGCTGGTGGTCATGTAGGGGTTGACGTGGGCCTCAACCCGGCCGGGGGTGTCCACGCTGGTGGAGTCGATCTCGAACCAACCATGCACGCTGCCATCGGCCTCCCAACGCACGCTGGCATCGTCTGGCCTGCGTACGAAGGCAGTGCCACGCACATCGGTGATGGCCTCCACCGGCTCCTTGGCCGCAAGCCGGTGGGCGATTTCGACAATCGCACGCTCGGCGTTGCCGTAGAGCAGCAGATCGCACTTGGCATCGACCACCACCGAGCGGCGCACCTTGTCGCTCCAATAGTCGTAGTGGGCGATGCGACGCAGGCTACCTTCGATGCCACCCAACACGATCGGCACGTCTTTGAAGGCCTCTCGGCAGCGCTGGCTATACACAATGGCTGCGCGGTCGGGCCGCTTGCCGCCCACATCGCCGGGGGTGTAAGCGTCGTCAGTGCGAATTTTTCGATCCGCCGTGTAGCGGTTGATCATTGAATCCATGTTGCCCGAGGTCACGCCCCAAAACAGGTTGGGCTTGCCCAGCACCTTGAAGGGCTCGGCGCTGTGCCACTCGGGCTGGGCGATGATGCCCACCCGAAAGCCCTGGGCTTCGAGCATGCGGCCGATCACGGCCATGCCAAAGCTGGGGTGGTCCACATAAGCGTCACCGGTGACCAGCACGATGTCGCAACTGTCCCAGCCCAAGGCGTCCATCTCGGCGCGGCTCATGGGCAAAAATGGCGCGGTACCAAAACGCGCGGCCCAGTACTTGCGGTAGCTAGACAGGGGCTTTGCGTCGCGCGCAAAGAAAGACACGTCGACAGGGGCGTTCATAGGGGGGCCGGGAGTTTGCACCGCATTTTAGGTGGCTGCCCTTGCCTGCAGGACCGCGCAACCCAATACCCACAGGCAGAAATCGCCACCGTATGCGTGCAGCACCCCACCGTAGAAACCCCAACATCGAACTTGGTTCAGGCACCGAAATTGCGTGCAATGGCCCGTAGAATGATTTTTTTGATTTCATCAACCCCCCGCATGCACCGCTGTGGGGCCTTTAAGGAACCTGTATGAAGAAACTGCTGTTGGCAGTCGCCATGACCACATTGGTTGTGGCCTGTGGAAAAAAAGAAGAGGCGCCCGCCCCTGCACCCGTAGCTGTAGCGCCTGAGCCGGCTGCACTGAAAGTCGCCATCGACCCCACCTACGAACCCTTCACCTTCAAGACGCCCGACGGCAAGCCCACTGGATTTGACGTGGACATTGCCAACGCGGTGTGCGAACAAATCAAGCGCAAATGCGAGTTTGTGGAACAAGTCTGGGACGGCATGATCCCCGGCCTCAACGCCAAGAAGTACGACGTCATCATCAGCTCCATGTCCATCACTGACGAGCGCATGAAGGAAGTCGACTTCTCCGACAAGTACTACAACACCCCCAGCCAGATCGTACTGAAGAAGTCGATCAAGTTCACCGACCTGAACTCGCTCAAAGGCAAGAAGATCGGCGTGCTCAAAGGCAGCACCCAAGAGAAGTACGCCATGGGTGAACTCAAGCCCTTGGGCGCCGTCGTGAATGCCTATGAAGCGCAAGACCAGGTGTACCTCGACATCAAGTCAGGCCGTCTGGATGGCACCGTGGCCGACTACATGGAAGTCACCGCCGGTTTTCTGAGCAAACCCGAAGGCGCGAACTACGGCTTTGTGGGCCCGCAACTCAAGGACCCCAGCCTGTTCAAGTACTTTGGTTACGGCGCCGGTTTTGCATTGCGCAAGGGTGAAGACCAGTTGAAGGGTCAACTCAACGAAGCCATCAAGACCATCCGTGCCAACGGAACCTACAAGACCATCAACGACAAGTACTTCGCCAAGTACAACCTTGACGTCTACGGCGATTAATCTCCGCTGACCCCGCATCAAGACAGCGTGCACCCTTTGCGCGCTGTCTTTTTGGTGGCTACAGGTTCTACGCCATGAGCGCCTACTACACATCCATCCTTGAAGGTGCGGTGCTGACAGTAGGCGTTTCGCTTTTGGCGTTGCTGGTGGCGGTGGTGCTGGGCTTGCTCGGTGCTGCGGCCAAGCTCTCGGGCAAACCGCTGTGGGTTGGCATTGCCACGGTCTACACCACGGTCATTCGCGGTGTGCCAGAGCTGGTGGTCATGCTGTTGGTGTTTTACGGCGGCACGATCGGCCTCAACCACTTGCTCGAGCAGATGGGCAGCCAACACACCATCGATATCAACCCGTTTGCAGCCGGTGTGCTTACGATTGGCTTCATCTACGGCGCCTATATGACGGAAACCTTCCGTGGCGCAATCTTGTCCATTCCCAAAGGTCAGATGGAGGCCGCGTGGGCCTTCGGCATGGGGCGCGTACAGACGTTTTTGCGGATCACCGCGCCGCAAATGGTGCGCTACGCCCTGCCCGGCTTTACCAACAACTGGCTGGTACTCATCAAGGCCACTGCGCTGGTCAGCCTGATCGGGCTGCAGGAGATGACTTACCTGGCCAAGCAGGCCAGTGCGGCCACCCGTTCGCCGTTCTCGTTTTTTCTGTTCACCGCAGCGCTGTTTCTGATCTATACCACCGTGTCGCTGGTGGTGCTTCGCAAACTCAATGCGCGCTACAGCCTGGGCACCAAGCGGGCGGATTTGCGATGAAGTGGGACGTCATTTTTCTGCCCCAGAACCTGGAGCTTTACGCGACCGGGCTGCTCACCACGTTGGGGTTGCTGTTCTCATCCTTGGCCGTGGGTGCGGTGCTGGCCTTGGTGTGTGCACTCTTGCTGACCGGCCCCTGGGCGCTGGCGCGCTGGGTGGTGGGCGCGTTCACCTACGTGATGCGTGGCACGCCTTTGCTGCTGCAGGTTTACATGATTTATTACGGACTGGGGCAGCTGGAGTGGATCCAGGCGCGCTGGGACGACGTCTGGCCCTGGACCCATTTCAAAGAACCTTTCTTTTGCGCCTTGCTGGCGTTTAGCCTGAACACCGCCGCCTACACCGCCGAGATGCTGGCAGGTGCCATCCGCGAAACCCATGCTGGCGAAATTGAGGCGGCACAGGCGTTTGGCATGGGTCGGGTGCAGGTTCTGTTACACGTGGTGTTGCCCAGCGCATTGCGCCGCACGCTGCCCGCCTACAGCAACGAGGCGGTGATGATGCTGCAAAGTACCAGCCTTGCCAGCGCCGTGCCCAGCATGTTAGACCTGACCGCAGCGGCCAGCCGGGTGTACTCCGACTACTACCTGCCGTTTGAAGCCTATATTGCGGCGGCGGTGCTGTACCTGTTGACCTCGTTCTGCCTGATCGGCTTTTTCAGGTTGATGGAACGCCGATTTTTAGCCTACCTTGCGCCACGCAAGCAATAAACCCTGTATCTATGCACCGCAGCGAACACGCCCTGCTCAGCCCCAGTTTGGGGTGCCAGCGCACGCTGAGCGCCTGGCATTTTGGTGTGGCGGGCCAAGGGCCCAAAATCTACATCCAAGCCAGCCTGCATGCAGAAGAGCTGCCGGGCATGCTCACCGCCTACCATCTGCGTCAGCAGTTGGAAGCGCTGGACGCCACCGGCGGCATCGTCGGCGAGGTCGTGCTGGTGCCATTGGCCAACCCCATCGGTTTATCCCAGCGGCTGGACCACAAGCCCATGGGCCGCTTCGAGCTCGATAGCTCAGAAAATTTCAACCGCCACTACCCCAATTTGTGCCAAGCGGTGGCGCCGCAGGTGTTGGCAGCGCTGGGCCCAGACGCCCAAGCCAATGTGCGCACGGTGCGCGCCGCGATTGGCAAATACTTGCAACAGTGGCAGCCCCAAACCGAACTCCAAAGCCTGCGCAAAGCCCTGTTGCAGCTATCGTTTGACGCCGACATCGTGCTGGACCTGCACTGCGACTGCGAGGGCGTGTTGCACCTGTACTGCGAAGAGAGCTGCTGGCCCACCTTAGAACCACTGGCCTGCCACCTGGGCTGCCAGGCGGTCTTACTGGCCAAAGACTCGGGCGGGGGCCCGTTTGACGAATGCCTCTCGGGCGTGTGGTGGCAACTGGCCCAAGCGGCTGCGGCGGCCGGAATTGCGTATCCGCTGCCGCAGGGCTGCTCCAGCACCACCATTGAGCTGCGTGGGGAAGCCGATGTCACCCACACGTACGCCCAGCGCGACGCCGATGCCATCCTGGCCTACCTGCGCACCACGGGTGCAGTGCGCGGCCAGACGCCACCACCCTGCCCCGCCCTGCCGTGCCAACCCACGCCGCTGGCAGGCTCACAAACGCTGCGCGCCGCGTCCCCCGGCCTGCTGGTGTTCGCCGCCGACGTCGGCCACCACCTTCGTACCGGCGAACTGGTAGCCGAGGTGATCGACCCGCTCGCCAACACCGCGCTGCGCGTGCTCGCCGAGGTAGATGGCGTTTTCTATGCCCGCATCCGCGACCGCTATGTCACTGCAGGCTGCGAGATCGGAAAAATCGCAGGCGCAGTCCCATTTCGCACCGGGCAGCTGCTGGGCAACTAAGACTCTTCGCCACCGCCTTTGAAGCGACACACATGACCTCACCCATTCCCAAACTCCTGGTTGAAAACATCCACAAGCGCTTCGGCGACAACGAGGTGCTCAAAGGCGTCTCGCTGTCCGCGCACGCGGGTGATGTCATCAGCATCATTGGCAGCTCCGGCTCGGGCAAAAGCACTTTTCTGCGCTGCATCAATTTGTTGGAGAAGCCGCACCAAGGGCGCATCCAGGTCGCTGGCCAAGACCTCAAACTGGTGGCAGCCAAGAGTGGTGAACTGCAGGCCGCAGACCCCAAGCAGCTACAACAATTGCGCACCAAGCTGGCGATGGTGTTTCAGCATTTCAACCTGTGGGCCCACATGACGGTGATCCAGAACATCACCGAAACCCCGGTGCGTGTGCTGGGCATCCCCAAAGACCAGGCCATCGAGACCGCACGCATGTACCTCAACAAAGTGGGCCTCTCCGGCGTCGAAGACCGTTACCCTGCGCACCTCAGTGGTGGTCAACAGCAGCGCGTAGCGATTGCACGCGCCCTGGCGGTGGAGCCCGAAGTCATGCTGTTTGACGAGCCCACCAGCGCGCTGGACCCCGAGCTGGTCTCCGAGGTCCTCAAAGTGATGAAAAACTTGGCCCTGGAAGGACGCACCATGGTCGTCGTGACCCACGAAATGGGCTTCGCCCGCGAGGTGGCCAACCACCTGATGTTCTTGCACAAAGGGCTGGTGGAAGAGGAAGGCAAACCTGCTGATGTATTGGCCAACCCCAAGAGCGAGCGCTTGGCGCAGTTTCTATCGGGTAGTCTGAAGTAAGGCATGCACTGGAGCTTTGCCTTAGGTCCACTGAGCGTAGCCTGCCTGTGGCCGGTTGAACCCCTCGACGTACAACTGGCAGTTTGATGCAACCCAGATCTTTGACCGACCTCTTCTGGTCTTTTTCGGTGTTGGCGCTGCAAGGCTTTGGTGGTGTGCTCGCCGTGGTGCAGCGCGAGCTGGTGGAGCGCAAACGGTGGCTCACCAAAGAGCAGTTCATTGAGGACTGGGCGGTGGCCCAGATCCTGCCGGGTCCCAATGTGATCAACCTGTCCCTGGTAATTGGCGACCGTTACTTTGGTTTCACGGGCGCGATGGTGGCGGTGGCTGGGATGCTGACTTTTCCGCTGGTCATTGTGCTGGCGATTGCCGTGGCCTTCGCCGGTGTGGCCGACCTGCCGCAAGTGCAAGGCGCACTGCGCGGCATGGGCGCGGTGGCCGCTGGACTGATTACTGCCACTGGATTGAAGTTACTGTCGGCACTCAAGCACAACCCCATGGGACAAACCGTGTGTGCCGTGTTTGCGCTGCTGACCTTCGCCGCGGTGGCATGGCTGCGATTGCCCTTAGTCTGGGTGCTGCTGGTGATAGGTGGCAGCGCCTGTGTGTGGACCTACCGAAAAATTCCCGAAGCAAGGCAGAGCGCGCCATGACGATTGCCATGCTGCCCGCCGATTGGCTCAACCTGTTTGTCCATTTTCTGGCCCTGTCCTTGTTGTCGGTGGGCGGCGCCATTACCACCGCGCCCGAAATGCACCGCTACCTGGTGGATGAGCGCCATTGGCTCAGTGACAGCCAGTTCACCACGGGAATCGCACTGGCCCAAGCAGCTCCCGGCCCCAATGTTTTGTTTGTTGCGCTGATGGGGTGGAACGTGGGCGTCAATGCAGCCGGTGGCATGCAAGCGGGCTGGGCTGCCTGGTCGCTGGGGCTGTTTGGTGTGCTGCTGTCCATGGTGGGCATCATGCTGCCCAGCACCACGCTGACCTACTCCCTGGCCCGCTGGGGCCACCGCAACCGTGAGCGCCGCGCGGTGCGCGCTTTCAAACAAGGCATGGCGCCCATCGTGATCGCCCTGCTGGCAGCCACCGGCTGGATCCTCGCCTCCGCGCACGGTGGCCCGCTGCAGAACTGGCGCTTGTGGCTGGTGTCGGCCGTGGTCAGCATCGTGGTGTGGCAAACCCGCATCCACCTGCTGTGGCTGCTGGCCGCTGGCGGCGCACTGGGCTGGGTCGGCTGGGTTTAGGCAATGTGCACTTGACGCTGGCGCAGTGCCTCGTACAGGCATACGCCACTGGCAACCGACACATTGAGGCTCTCTACCGCGCCGCGCATGGGAATGTGGACCAGCGCATCGCAGGTCTTGGCCGTGAGTTGTCGCATGCCCTCGCCTTCTGCGCCCAACACCAAGGCGACAGCGCCCTTGAGGTCGGCTTGGTACAGCGACTGCGGTGCCGCATCGCTGGTGCCAATGACCCAGATGTTGCGCTCCTTGAGCTCATTGAGGGTGCGCGCCAGGTTGGTCACCATGAAATAGGGCACGGTGTCGGCCGCACCGCTGGCGACCTTGGCCACGGTGGCGTTGATGCCAGCGGCATGGTCTTTGGGCGCGATGACTGCATGCGCACCGGCACCGTCCGCTACGCGAAGGCAGGCACCGAGGTTGTGGGGGTCGGTCACGCCATCGAGCACCAACAGCAAGGGCGGTGTTCGCTGCGCCGGTGGAAGTGCGGCGTTGCGCGCCTCCAGGTCTTCGAGTAACTCGTCTAACGATGTGCGCAGTTGCACGGCCTGCACCCGGGCGGCAACGCCTTGGTGCGCGTGGCTGCCAGCCAGCTTGGACAAGCGCAGGCCGTCGGCCTCGACCAGCTTCACGCCATACTGCGCCACCTTCTCTAGAAAACTGCGCATACGCGCATCTCGGCGGGTGGGCTCGAAATAGATTTCCAGAATGGACTGGGGCGCCGTTTTCAGGCGCACGCCCACCGCATGGAAACCGAACACAACTTTGGGAGAAGACATGCGGCGATTATCGTGGCTGCGCCGCGCAGGCCCTCACTGCACCAAGCGCCCGGCCTCGATGGTGATGCGGCGGTCACAGCGCGCCGCAATCGAGCGGTCGTGGGTCACCAAGACCAGTGTGGTGCCCTGCTCGCGGTTGAGTGCAAACATCAGCTCCATGATGGTTTCGCCGGTGGCAAAGTCCAAACTGCCGGTGGGCTCGTCGGCCAGCAGCACCGCCGGTTGCACCACAAAGGCCCGCGCCAGCGCGACGCGCTGTTGCTCGCCACCGGAGAGTACCTTAGGGTAGGCGTGCAACCGCTGCGCCAGGCCCACACGCGAGAGCATCTCGGTGGCGGCTTTGCGCGCGTCCTTGCGGTTGTCCAGCTCCAGGGGAAGCATCACGTTCTCCAGCGCAGTCAAGTTGCCCAACAGCTGAAAGCTCTGGAACACGAAACCCACTTGGCGGGAACGCAAAGCAGCGCGCGCGTCCTCATTGATGGCAAACAGATCTTGTCCAGCAAGTCGCACCGTGCCGCTGGTGGGCGTGTCCAGACCAGCGATGATGGACAGCAAGGTGCTTTTGCCCGAACCCGATGCGCCCACAATGGCCGCGGTCTCGCGGGCTTTGAGTGCAAAATCGATGTCGCGCAGGATCTCCAGCGTGCCGGTGGAATCGGTCACCGCCTTGCCTACATGCTCTACGGAAATAATTGAATCAGACATGAATCTCTCAATGGTTCGGCGCTACTGTACCGCGCTGGTTTTGGGTCTCTCGATTGCAGGGACTTGCGTTGCGCAGACGGCACCAGCTTCTGGCAGTGCAGCCGCCAATGCGAACCCCACTGCATCCCCTGTCATCGTGGTGCTGGGCGACTCGCTCAGTGCCGAGTATGGCCTGCAGCGCGGCAGTGGCTGGGTGGCGCTGTTGGAGCGTCGGCTTGCCGCACAGAAGGTCAAAGCCACGGTGGTCAACGCCAGCATCAGCGGCGACACCACCTCGGGTGGTCGCAGCCGCTTGCCTGCCCTGCTGGCCCAACACCGGCCCACGCTGGTGGTGATTGAGCTGGGAGGTAACGATGCCTTGCGCGGATTGCCACTGACCATGACGCGCGAAAACCTCAGCGCCATGACCCAAATGGCCCAAAAGGCAGGTGCCAAGGTGCTGTTAGCCGGTATGCAGTTGCCACCCAACTACGGCCAGCGCTACGGAGAAGAGTTCTTCAACACCTTCAGCCAAGTTGCCAAGGAACACCGGGCGGCCTTGGTGCCCTTCTTCCTCAAGGGCGTGGCCGATGGTCCCAACCCCACCGCGCTGTTCCAGGCCGATCGCATCCACCCCAGCGAAGCGGCGCACCCTATCATCTTGGAGACCATGTGGCCGGCTATCCGAAAGCTGCTGCCATGAGGCGCAGCCCACACTTTCGGGCCCTGCCATGGGTTTGAACCTGATGGGCGCTGACGAGGCCATTGCCCACTTGGCGGACTTTGACACCATCATCGACGCCCGAAGCGAAGGTGAGTATGCGCTGGACCGCCTCCCACTGGCAGTGAACTGGCCCACGCTGCACGACGACGAGCGTATGACCATCGGCACGCTGTACAAGCAGGTCAATCCCTTTGAGGCCAGAAAACGTGGGGGCGCCATCGCGGCGCGCAACATCGCTGCGCACATTGAGCGCGAGGTCTTGGACAAGCCGCGGGACTGGAAGCCACTGGCCTATTGCTGGCGTGGTGGCAAGCGCAGCGGCGCCCTCGCACTCATATTGGACCAAATTGGCTTTCGCGTCACCCTTCTGGAAGGCGGCTACAAAGCCTTTCGTGCCGCCGTCGTGGCCAACATACCTCGGCAGGTGCAGCGCCTTGAATTTCAGGTGGTCTGCGGCACCACAGGCTCGGGCAAGACCCGCTTGCTGCAGGCCTTGGCCGCGCAGGGTGCGCAGGTGCTTGACCTGGAAGCCTTGGCCAGCCACCGCAGTTCAGTGCTGGGCGCGGTGCCGGGTGTGCAGCAGCCCAGCCAAAAACACTTTGAGACCTTGATTTGGACACAGCTGAAGGGCTTTCACTCCAACACGCCGGTGTACGTAGAAAGCGAAAGCAAAAAAGTGGGCAATGTGGCCCTGCCAAGCGCTTTGGTGGAACGCATGCGCGCCAGCCCGTGTTTGCAACTGACGCTGCCCGAGGACGAGCGCGTGGCCTTGCTGCTGGAGGACTACGACAGCCTGGCAAAAGACCCTGCGCTCTTTTGCGCGCGGCTCGATCTGCTCAAAGAATTCCGAGGCAAAGAGACCGTCCATGCGTGGCAAAGCCAGGTGATGCAAGGCAAGGTGGCACCCGTGGTGCGCGCCTTGCTGACCGAGCATTACGACCCGATTTACCTGCAGTCCATCCAACGCAACTTTGTGCAGTACCCTCAGGCCCCAGCCCTCAGACCCCATGACCGGAGTATGGCGTCGATGGAGGTGCTGGCGAAGGCCTTGCTTGCAGGACACCACGCTGTTTGAAACAGGGCACACACCCTGCTGCGCCTTTGCAGCGAATGCGTCCTTCCAAGTTTGAATTGATGAGGTAAAGGCAGCCTAGAGGGCTGCCATCGTCCCTGCGCAGGCACCCTTGACGCAGCTACCGATCAGCCGGTTTGGACATCGGTTGCACTGGCAGACGATGTATCAGGGCTGGGGCTAGCGGACGCGCCATTGGGATGGGACTCGTCGAGTTTTCTCTCGGCCTTACTCTTGAGCTTTTCTTCCTTTTTCTTCTTTTTCGCCAGTTCTTTCTGGCGTTTCTCGTATCCGTAATTCGGTGTGGCCAAGGTGTGCTTTCGTTATGTCAGTGGACTGTACCATCTTGATTCCAGTGCACCGCCGCGCGGTACGCGTGCCAGCTGGCGTGCCCCAGAACCGGCCCCACTACCACCAGGCCAAGCCCCCAGGGCAGGAGCAAAGAGGCGGCGACCAGTGTGCTAATCACCACCCCCCAAACAAGCATGGTGAATGTGTTGCGAAAGACCACTTCGATGCTGGTGATCGCAGCCGAGACTGCGTCGGTGTCGCGATCCAGGATCATGGGGATGGACACCACCGCAATCGAAAACACCAGGGCAGCAAACGCCGCACCCACAACCAAGTAGGCGCCGACAAACTCCAGGTTGTCCGGGTTGAATATGGCCTCCACCACGCCGGTGGTAGATGGCATGCCAGTGTTGAAGAACACCGCAAACACCACCAAAGACGCCCGGCCCCACAGCAACTCCAAAACGATAAGCACCAAGACCAGCATGCCCATGCTGCGCACATGCCCTTCCCAACAGGTAACGCAAGCACCCAAATCGGGCACCAGGCCGAGTTCCCGCCGTCGACTGACCTCGTACAGCCCCATGGCCAAAAACGGACCTAGCAGCAGGCAGCCAGAGGCAATCGACATGGTGTACTCGGGGCTGGCGCGAAACACCGCACCCAGCACCAGCGCCATCACCCAAAACGCAAACCCAAAAAAACCGCTGATGGCTGGGTGCGCTGCCAAATCGCGCCATCCGCGCACCAACCATCGCAGAGGCTCCGTGGGGCCGAGGGCGCGAATGGTGTAGCGCGGTGCCGGGCTGGGCGGCGGCACGTAAGGTGGGGGCGACTCAAACTCAGGCAGCGAGGTCATGTACCTAGGCTACACCCGGGCGGTGCGGGGTCCTATGGTGGAAAACACCGACGGCGCAGGCCGCTGGCTATCAGCGCAACACGCGCAAAGCCTGGGCAATGTCGTCCTGCAGGTCTTGCACTGCCTCCAGGCCAATGGAAAACCGCACTACGGTGCCGCGCGACAGGTGGGCCGGCCATGCTGTTCGCATGCCACGCAGATCGTAGGGGACCACTAAGCTGATGGGGCCACCCCAGCTGTAACCCAGCTTGAAGAGGCGCAGCGCGTCGCAAAAGGCGTCGGTCTGGTCTTGGTTAAAGCGAGCATCCAACACCACGCTGAACAAGCCCGCCGCGCCGCCTTCGCCGTTGACACACAAGTCGCGCCAATGCGCGTGGCCAGGCGAATCGACGAGTGCCGGGTGCAGCACCTGAACGAACTCTGGCTGCGTCTGTGCCCACTGCGCCAGGATGCGGGTGGCCTGGTCGTGCGCGCGATAGCGCAAGCCGATGCTGGGCAGTCCGCGCAGCACCGCTTCGGCGTCGTTGGCACCCACGCCCAGACCCAAGCGCATGTGGGTGAGCTTGACGCGCAGGGCCAAGCCAGCGTCGCGCACCATGACGCTGCCCATCAGCACGTCCCCGCCGCCGCTGGGGTATTTGGTGAGCGCATGGGCCGTAAGGTCCACCGCAACGGTCGGCTGCGTGCCCGGCACCAAGTCAAACGGTTGGAATGCAAGTCCAGCGCCCCAGGTGTTATCCAAGGCGGTGAGCACCCGGCGGCGCTGGCAGATGCGCACCAAGCCAACCAAGTCGGGGAACTCCAGCGTGACCGAGCCGGCCGCTTCTAGCCAGACCAGTTTGGTACGGCTCGATATTTGGGCCTCCAGATCCTGCGGGTCCATCGGGTCGTAGTACTGGTGGGTGATGCCCCAGGCCAGCAGTTCGGCCTCGGCCAGCGCTTTGCTTGGACCATAGGCATTGTCAGGAATCAGCACCTCATCGCCCGCTTTGAGCAAGGACAGGCACACCGTGGCCACCGCCGCGAGCCCGCTGGGCACCAACACGCAGTGCAGCCCGCCTTCGAGCGCGCACAGGCGCTCTTCCAGGGTGTAGGTGGTGGGTGTGCCGTGCAGGCCGTAGGTGTAGGCGGACTTGTCTTTCCATTCGCGGCTGCGCATCGCAGCAACGCTGGGAAAGAACACCGTGGAGGCCTTGAAAACACCCGGCTGCGGCGCACCAAAGCCCTCGGGCGGGACGTAGCCGTGGTGGATCAGTCCAGTGATCGCATCTGCCATGGCCAGCGGCTCAGACGCTCCACTTTTCGATGAGCTGCTGCGGACGCAGTGCGTCGTAGCCCTCAAACGGTTGATGAATCCAGGGGTTGGTGGGCAAAAACTCGACCGAGTAGTCCGGGGTAAAGGTGGACAACGCCTTGGTCCAGATCACAGCGCTGCGCAGCTCGGTGATGGGGGGGTATTCGTTCACCAGTTGGGCCACCACGGCCTGAAGGGTGTGGCCCGAATCAGCCAAATCATCGACCAACAAGACCCGACCTGCGATCTCACCTTTGGGCGTGGTGATGAAGCGGGCGATATCAAGCTTGCCTTGCACCGTACCTGCGTCCGAGCGATAGGAACTGGTCGACATGATGGCCAAAGGCTTGTCGAACACCCGCGAGAGGATGTCCCCCGGACGCAGACCACCGCGCGCCAGGCACAAGATAGTGTCGAACTCCCAGCCGGATTGAAAAACTTTGATGGCCAGTTTTTCGATCAGGTTGTGGTACTCGTCATAACTCACGTACAGGTGTTTGCCGTCTTCAGTCAACATGGGGCTCGGTCCTTGATTTAGTCTGGCAGGTAGGGGTGGCGCATCATAATGGTGTGGTCCCTGTCCGGGCTGGTGGAAACCATGTGGATTGGTACACCGGTGACTTGCTCGATGCGCTGCAAATACAAGCGGGCATTGACCGGCAGGGCGTCTAACTGGGTCACGCCCACCGTGCTGTCGCTCCAGCCTTGCATCACCTCATACATCGGAACGCAGCGCTCAATGTCGTCGGCGCCCATGGGCAGGATGTCGACGCGCTGACCGTCCATCTCGTAACCTATACACAACTTGAGTTCGGTAAGTCCATCCAACACATCGAGCTTGGTGATACACAGGCCCGACAAACCGTTGACCTGCGCCGAGCGCTTGAGCAAGGCGGCATCGAACCAGCCGCAGCGGCGCGAGCGCCCGGTGGTCACGCCTTTTTCGGCGCCGACCGTACTCATGTGGTAGCCCGGCGTGCCAGGTGTTTGCCAGTCCAGTTCGGTGGGAAAGGGGCCGCCGCCGACGCGGGTGCAGTACGCCTTGGTGATACCCAGCACGTAATGCAGCATGCCAGGGCCAACGCCTGCGCCCGCGGCGGCATTGCCCGCAACGCAGTTGCTCGAGGTGACGTAGGGGTAGGTGCCATGGTCGACGTCGAGCAAGGTGCCTTGCGCGCCCTCGAACAACAAGTTGGCGCCTGCCCGGTGGGCCTCGTTGAGCTCGCGTGACACGTCGGCAGTCATGGGCTTGAGCAGCTGGGCATGTTCCATGGCCTGCGTGTAGACCGGCTCAAACAGCACCCGGCCATCGGCCATGTAGGGTTTGAGGGCGTCACCAAAATCCAGGGCCTGCGAGCCCAGGTAGGTGGTGAGCACGTGGTTGTGCAAGTCCAGAAGCTCCCGCAGCTTCTGCGCAAATCGATCGGGGTGCATCAGGTCTTGCACCCGCAGCGCGCGGCGTGCGATCTTGTCTTCGTAGGCCGGCCCGATGCCGCGACCGGTGGTGCCGATTTTGGCCGAACCCCCCTTCTCCCGCGCCAACTCCCGCGCCAAGTCCAAGGCAACGTGGAAAGGCAAAATCAGCGGACAGGCCTCGCTCACCCGAAGACGAGAACGCACCTCGACACCGGCCTTCTCTAAGCCCGCAATTTCTTCAAACAGCTTTCCGGCCGACAGCACCACGCCGTTGCCGATATAGCAGCGCACACCGGCACGCATGATGCCGCTGGGGATCAGGTGCAAGGCGGTCTTCACGCCATTGATCACCAGGGTGTGCCCCGCGTTATGCCCACCTTGAAAACGCACCACACCTTGGGCGCTTTCAGTGAGCCAATCCACCAGCTTGCCTTTGCCCTCGTCACCCCATTGGGTGCCGACCACGACCACGTTACGACCTTTGGTTTTGTTCATCGCACAGAGTTCTCAAACAGCTTGCACAACCCAAGCGCCAGCGCGCTGCACCAGCTCGCGGTCACAGTGGAATTCATCGACTTCGTTTTCATGCCCGGGCAAGACGCACACGACCGTCTCGCCCCGCTGGCGCAGGCCGGCAATGGCCGCGCGCAAATCTGCCGCCTCGCCCCAAGGCGCCCGAATCGCCGGATGCAGCGGACTACGCTCCATGGCGGCGGCCAGCATCTTCACGTCCAGGCTGAAACCCACGGCGGGCCGGGTACGACCAAATACCGAACCCACCGCGTCGTAGCGGCCACCACGCGCCAGGGCGTCGTTGGAGCGATTGGAGAAAATGGAAAAACGCACGCCGGTGTAGTACGCGTAGCCACGCGAGTCCGACAAGTCGAAAGTGACCCGCGCCGCATCCAAGTGGCCCGCCAACCAGCGCAGGCTCTCGATTGACTTGGACACCGCGGGCAACTTGGGGAGTATGGCAAGGGCCTCGTCCAGCACGGTTGCATCGCCATACAGCTGCGGCAGCTGCATTAGAGCCTGGGCCACCTCGGCGGGCAGTCCGCGGGTCAGGGCTCGCAACTCGGCGCCGTCTTTGGAGGCCAAGGCGGCTTGGATCTGAACCTGCAATTCAGTGGCCACTGCGCCCGCGTGGAAAAGTGCACCCACCAAGCGCGCGTCCGCCAGGTCCACCGTGACCGGGCCGGCGTGGACCCCAGCAAACAGGTCCAACGCCAGGGTCAGAATTTCAAGGTCGGCTTCCAGCGCGGCATGGCCATAAATCTCGGCACCGAACTGCAGTGGCTCGCGGGTGGCATGCAAGGAGCTGGGGCGGGTGTGCAGTACCGGGCCGCAGTAGCACAGCCTGGCCACGCCGCGGCGGTTGAGCAGGTGAGCATCGATACGGGCCACCTGCGGCGTGGTATCGGCCCGCACGCCCATGGTACGGCCCGAAAGCTGGTCGACCAACTTGAAGGTTTGCAAATCCAAGGCTTTGCCGGTGCCAGAGAGCAAAGACTCCAGGTGCTCTAACAGCGGCGGCGACACCAGCTCGTAGCCATAGCATCGGGCCATGTCCAGCAGGGTTCGGCGAGTTTCTTCGATGTGGCGGGCCTCGGAAGGCAGCACATCGGCAATGTGATCCGGCAGGACCCAAGCAGACATGAATTGGTGGCGGCTGTGAAAAGACGAGATTTTACCGGCCCCGCTGGCCCGGTTGACTTACGCTGGCCACCAAATGATGGTCAATGCCATCGCCACGACGACGATGGCGAAGAACCGAATCTGACCGTCCGAGAGTTGCAAGAGCTGTTCTAAGCGCTTGCGCCACAGCGCGGGCGCAATCAGAGGAAAGAACCCTTCGATCAGCAGTGCGATCGCGATTGCCAGCAAGAGCGTGTTGCTATCCAACAGAAGCTACACGCCTACTTTTTGGGTGCCGTGCCGCCTGGCCCACCGCTGCGAAAGGTCTTGAAGAACTCGCTACCCGCCGGGTCCAGCACCATCACATCGCTCTTGCTGCTAAAGCTGGACTTGTACGCATCCAAGCTGCGGTAGAACTGCGCGAACTGGGGGTCACGCCCAAAGGCTTCTGCGTAAATGCGAGCCGCTTGTGCATCGCCCTCGCCCTTGACCTTTTGCGCATCGCGGTAGGCATTGGCAATCGTCACTTCGCGTTGGCGGTCCGCATCGGCGCGGATCTTTTCGCCTTCGGCTGCACCAGTGGAACGCAATTCATTAGCCACCCGCTTGCGCTCAGCTTCCATGCGGCGGTAGACGGATTCGGTGATGGCTTTGGTGTAGTCAACCCTCGTAATGCGCACGTCCACCACGTCGATGCCCCACGGCTTGGCCCCTCTCACCGTACTTAGCACTTGGGCCTTGACGTCGGCCATGAGCTTTTCGCGCTCACCTGAAAGCAGTTCCTTGACCGAACGTTTGCGAACTTCCTCATTGAAGGCGGTACGGACTACACCGCTCAGTCTGTTAGCTCCGAGGCTTTCATCTGCAGCGCCGACCGTGCGAATGTAGTCTGTCGGGTCAGAAATACGCCAACGAACATACCAGTCCACTACGACAGGTTGCTGCTCTTGGGTGAGCATTTCCTCGGCCCCGTTGCCTTCTAAGGTCAACAGCCGTTTGTCTATGTAAGACACGTTTTGAAACGGCGGTGGCAGTTTGACATTCAGCCCTGGTTCTGTAATCACCTTCTTGATTTCGCCTAGCGTGTAAACCACACCAAATTGGCGTTGATCCACAACGAAAAGAGTAGAACTGGCCAGCACGATTAGCGCCACTAAGCCAGTCAGAACAAATCCGATACGGTTCATGTTGGGCTCCTAGCGGGTTTCACGTTCACGTGTCCGTGCAGCATCTCTGCTGCGTGCATCCACGGTGCCTGCGGCAGCAGGCTGCGCCGGGATAACCGTAGAGCCAGGCACCGCAGTACCGAGTGCCTCGCCCTGCGGTGAGGCTCCCGCTTGAAGAATTTTCTCCAGCGGCAGATACAACAAACTAGAACCTTGGCGTGATTCGACCAGCACCTTGGTCACGTTCGTATAGATCTGCTGCATAGCATCGAGGTACATGCGGTCTCGGGTGACTTGAGGTGCCTTTTGGTACTCAGCAAGCACAGAACGGAAGCGCTGTGCGTCACCCTGCGCCTGCGCCACCACGCGGGCTTTGTAGGCGTCGGCCTCTTGCTGCAATCGAGACGCGGAACCCACCGCGCGGGGGATCACGTCGTTGGCGTAGGCCTCGGCTTCATTCTTGGCACGCTCACGCTCCTGACCAGCTTTGTTCACGTCATCGAACGCCGCTTGAACTTGCTCTGGCGGTCGCACGCCCCCCTGCTGAAGGTTGATCTCAACAATCTCAACCCCGACGTTGTAGCGGTCCAAAATGGTTTGCATCAGCTCTCTCACCTGCGGAACGATCGTGTTCCGAGTCAGCGCCTCGTCCATATTGGTACGCCCCATTACCTCACGGACTGACGACTCAGCGGCCTGCACCACCGCCTCACCGGGGTTCTTGCTCTCGAACAAAAAAGCTCGGGCGTCATTGAGTCGGTATTGCACCGAGAACTTCACGTCCACGATGTTTTGGTCCTGGGTCAGCATGGACGAGTCCTTCAAGCCAGTAACACTCATGATCGAGTCCCGGCCTACATCTACTGAGCGAATTTGCGTCACAAACACCAGTTCATGTCGCTGAATCGGATAGGGCAGGCGCCAGTTGACTCCAGCATTCACAATGGTCGTGTGGTAACGACCAAACTGCGTAATCACCGCCTGCTGACCCTCCTGCACGATAAAAACCCCGGTTCCCAGCCAGATCAGGGCCGCCACACCGGCGACCAGACCCAAGCCCAGGCCAGCGTTCTTCATATCGGGTTGAAAACCCTTGGGTCCACCGGAGCCCGGGGGCTTGGAGCCGCCGAACATGCCGGAGAGTTTGCGGTTGAAGTCGCGCCACAGCTCGTCAAGGTCAGGGGGGCCAGCATTGGCGCCACCGCGGCGGCCGGATGTGGGCCCATTGTTTTGGTACGGTGGCCTGGGAGGCTGGTTGTCCGCCGGGTCCTGCTCGGGCTTGCCGGCGTCGGACTTCGGATCGTCACCGCGGCCCCACCGTGAGTCGTTGAGGTTGAACATCCTCCCCATGGCGGCCCGCATCGGGTGCCAGTTGATTTTCAACGCGTTAATTCTCATAGCTTAGCTTCTCATGGCCAAAGGGGCGATTGTGCCCAAGTCGGTCTCGGCCCCGACTGGGTCGGGGTTACTGGAATGGAGCGACGGTAGGTGGGCAAGCACGCGGGCTGCCAACTCAGAGCGCAAGAGGCCCAGGCCCTCGCCGCTGGCCGCGCTCACGAAAACCCGGGAAGTCTGAACACCGTCGATCTCGTAACTGTCTCGCGACTTCGCCGGACGGCTTGGCTCAGACAAAGCATCGGCCTTGTTGAATACCAACATCTGAGGCACGTCGTGTGCGCCGATTTCGTGCAACACCCGCTGCACTTCGTGGATTTGCTCTGGATAGGCAGGGTTGGATGCGTCCACCACATGGAGCAGCAAATCGGCATCGATAGCCTCCTGCAGCGTGGCCTGAAATGCATCGATCAAACCGTGGGGCAAGTCCCGTATAAAGCCGACCGTATCCGACAGCGACACGGTGCGCCCAGCGTCGCCCAGGTACAGCTGCCGGGTGGTCGTGTCCAATGTGGCAAACAATTGGTCCGCCGCATAAGCGCGGGCCTTTACCAGCGCGTTGAACAAGGTCGACTTGCCTGCGTTGGTGTACCCAATCAAAGAGATGTTGAACGCCTCGTTGCGCTCACGTTGGCGCCTTTGGGTACGGCGTTGCCGTTGGACCTTAACCAAGCGGTCTTTGGTGCGCTTGATGGATTCGCCAATCATGCGGCGGTCCAGTTCAATCTGGGTTTCGCCAGGGCCGCCCCGCATGCCGATGCCGCCGCTTTGCCGCTCCAGATGCGACCAACGACGCACCAGCCGGGTGCTGAGGTACTGCAAGCGGGCCAACTCCACTTGCAGCTTTCCTTCATGGCTGCGAGCCCGCTGGGCAAAGATGTCCAGAATCAGGTAGGTGCGGTCGTTGACGGGGAGTTGCAGGTGGCGCTCTAAATTGCGCTGCTGGCTGGGACTGAGCGATTGGTCGAACAATACCTCGGTGGCGCCGGTTTGCTGGGCCAAGAACTTGATTTCATCGGCTTTACCCGAGCCTACAAACAAGGCCGCGTCTGGCGCACGGCGCTTGCAGGTGACGCGCGCCACCGGCTCCATATGGGCCGACTTCGCGAGCAAGCCAAGCTCCTCTAGATCCGCGTCGAAGTTGGGCCTGCCCAAATCGACACCCACCAGCAAAGTGGGTGCGTGGGTTCGCTGTGAAAAATCGGTCAAGCTAAGCGGCGGGCGCGTCGTCCGCAGCGGAGGACGAAAAATTGACTGCGCGACCGGGAACGATGGTCGAAATAGCGTGCTTATAGACCATCTGCGTCACCGTATTGCGAAGCAGCACCACGTACTGGTCGAAGGACTCGATTTGGCCTTGAAGTTTGATGCCGTTGACCAAGTAGATGGATACGGGCACATGTTCCCTGCGAAGCGCATTGAGGAACGGGTCTTGTAGCAATTGGCCTTTGTTGTTCACGATATTCTCCGTGTTAAAAGTGAGGGCCGACGATAGCACAACTGACTGTCCTTACGGTGTGCGCTTACCCACACCCGCAAGGTCTTTGCGCAATCACTTGTCGGCGTAGGGGTTGGACGAGGTCTTCATCTCGATGCGCAGCGGCGTTCCCACCAGATTGAACTCTTTGCGAAAGCGCCCCTCGAGGAAACGCTTGTAAGCGTCGGTCACATGCTCTAGCGAGTTGCCGTGGACCACGATCACCGGCGGATTCATGCCGCCTTGGTGGGCGTAGCGCAGCTTGGGGCGGTACATGCCGTTTTTCTGAGGCGTCTGGAACTGCACTGCCTCCAGCAGCAAGCGCGTCAGCAGGGGCGTGGGCATCTTGCAATTGGCAGCACGGTGCGCTTGCACGATGGACTCCCACAGGGGCCCCAGGCCCTGGCGCTTCTTGGCCGATATCAGGTGCACCGTGGCGTACTTCAAAAATCCTAGGCGAGTCTCTAGTGAACGCTTGACGATCTCGCGCTGGTATGCATCAACGGCGTCCCACTTGTTGACCGCGATCACCACGGCCCGGCCGGACTCCAGAATGAAACCCGCAATATGGGCGTCCTGGTCGGTCACGCCATCCACAGCGTCGATCAGCAACAACACGACACCGGAAGATCCAATGGCTTGCAAGGTCTTGACCACCGAAAACTTTTCGATGGCCTCAAACACCTTGCCTTTGCGACGCAATCCGGCGGTGTCGATCAGTTCGAACTTTTGGCCATCGCGCTCGAAAGGAACACGAATCGCATCGCGGGTGGTGCCCGGCAGGTCAAACGCGACCAGCCGCTCCTCGCCCAACCAGGTGTTAATCAGCGTGGATTTGCCGACATTGGGCCGCCCTGCGACCGCCAAGCCGATCACGCCTTCCTCGGCCTGCGCGTCGAGCGTGTCTGCATCGCCAAGGTCTAAGGGACGCAGTGCGACATCGAGCATTTCCCGCATGCCCTGCCCGTGCGAGGCCGACACCGGCAATACCTCACCCAAGCCCAATTCAAAAAATTCGACCAGTGAGCCACCTTGCTTGACGCCCTCGGCCTTGTTGGCCACCAGCACGCAGGGTTTGCCCAGCCGGCGCAGGTAATTGGCGATTTCGTGGTCTTGGGCGCTGACACCGGCACGGGCATCGACGACGAACAGCACGACATCGGCCTCCGCAACTGCCTGGCGGGTTTGCCGCGCCATTTCCTTGTAAATGCCGGAAGTGGCGTCCGGCTCGAACCCACCGGTGTCCACCACAATGAACTCTTGCTTGCCGTGTTTGCCATTGCCGTAATGGCGGTCACGGGTCAGACCGGCAAAATCCGCCACGATGGCGTCGCGGGTTTTGGTGAGCCGATTGAAGAGCGTGGACTTGCCCACATTGGGCCGCCCTACCAACGCGATAACAGGTTTCATGCGTCAGTCGGGACGGAAGGCCCGAACCACGCCCTTGCGGGTGACCACCACCAAGGTTTGTCCTGATAACACCGGAGCCACCGCCACACCCGATTCGTCGGTAGCAACGCGGGTCAATGGCGCACCGTCTTCCTTGGAGAGGAAATGCAGGTTGCCCGCATCATCTCCAAACACGACTGACCGGCCCAGTGACAGTGGCGTGCTCAGCTGGCGAAAGCGCAAGCGCTCGGAAAGCCACAGCCGCTCACCGTCTTTGCGGCTGAGCGCGAGGATGCGTCCATCGCCCTCCGCGCTGAACACGGCGGCCGCATCGCCCGCGACACCAGCGCCACCATTGGCTGTTTTGGCCCACAGCGTTCGGCCATTGGCAGCATCCACGCAAGCGATGGCATGTTGGAAGGCGCGCACGCACAGCTGGTTGCCTTCTCGACTGAAACCGGCCACCAGGTCGGCCAGCCGCTCCACCTCATTGGTGCCGCGGCCACTTGCAACCAGGCTTTCCCAGCGCGATGCGCCGCTTTGCGGATTCATGCCGACCAATCGGCCTCCCAGTCCGACGACCAAGGTGTCACCGACCGCGGTCAACAGTCCCGACTGGCCCAGCACCAGCGCCTCGCCGCTGCGCACCTGTTGCCACAGACGCCGGCCGGTGGCGGCGTCAAATGCCGTGACGGTACGATCTGCCGAGAGCACAAACACCCGGGCACCGGCCACCAAAGGCGCGGTCAAGGTCGCCGCGCCCAGCCGTTGGCGCCACACGGTTTTGCCGGCTTCCACCACGATCAAATCGTTCTCTTTGCTGACGACCGCAGCAAAGCGGCCATCCGAGCCCACGCCCGCACTCAGGGCGGTGTTGAGCCGCGCGCGCCAGACATCGGCGCCGGTGGTGGTGTTGATGGCGGCCACCGTACCGTCGGAGGCGGCAGCGAACAGCACATCACCCACCACGCGCAACTCCAGGGGAAATGCCACGGCACCGATGGAATTCGTCCACGCCGCCTTGACGCCTATCAACGCCACATTGGCTGGCAGTGGCGCAGGCTTAGGCCGCTCGGGGCTGGTGCAGCCCGCCAGCACGGCGCCCAAGGCGAGCGCCGCGAGCGGTGCAAGCCAGAGGCGCATAGGCCATGCACGCGCCTTCATTTGGCCACCTCCGCCGTACTGGACTGGGCCAATGCAGTCGGGTCCACGCCCAAGGCATTCAACTTCACTTCGACCAGGCGCCGGTATTCGGTGCGCTCAGGAAATGCTTGATACGCCTTTTGGTACTGCGCCAGGGCTTGGGGCCGATTGCCTTGCGCCATCAGGATGTCGCCACGGCGGTCGGCAGCCAGTGCAGAGAATGCGGGGTCCTGCACCGCGTCCACCTGCTTGAGCGCCGCGTCATATGACTGGGACTCCAGCAGCAAGGCGGCCAAGCGCAAGCGCGCAATCGACGCGTAACCCGCATCCGTTGGCTTCTCAGCCATCCAGGTCAGTACCGCCTTGGCCTTGTCTGCCTGGTTGGCGTCGACCAAGGTTTTGGCGGCGACCAAGCCTGCCTGGTGGGTTTGGATGGCCGAGGGGAAACGCTCTTTCATATCGCTGAAAGCGCGCTCGGCCTTGTCGGGCTCGTTGGTTTGGATAACCCGAAGCACTTCGTCAAACATGGCGGCCGCTTGGGCGGACTGGCTGCGTTGCCAGTACTGGTAGCCATTCCATGCCGCAAAACCACCCAGCACGAGGATGAGCAACCAGGTGATCGGGTTGCCGTACTGCTTCCAGAAGTGCTTGAGTTGGTCGAGCTGTTCCTGTTCTTCGAGGTCTAAATTGTTTGCCATGGGTCCACTCGGTTAGGCGGGGGATTGTAGGCTGTGCGCCCACTGCGCAGCTTGGCCAAGCGGGCGGCGCACCTGGGGCGCATCGGGCTCACGCAAAGGCTTGACGGTGACTTCTCCAAGCGCCATCTCGTCCGCGCCGAATACCAGTGCGTAGCGCGCGCCGCTGCTGTCTGCACGTTTGAATTGCGACTTGATGCTGGCCAGCCCGTCCGGTGTGGATGCATGCATCAGAACACTGGCGCCCGCTTCGCGCAGCGCTTGCAGGCACACCATCGCCGCCGGCAGGGCCTGCGCGTCGGGCACGATGGCGTAGGCATCGGGTAGTGGCAAAGACTGCGCACTGCCCTGGGACTTCAGGATGTCAAGCACCCGCTCCACACCCATGGCCCAACCCACTGCCGGCGTGGGTTTGCCGCCGACTTGTTCCATCAAGTAGTCGTAGCGGCCACCAGCGCAAATAGTGCCTTGCGCGCCCAACTGGGTGGTGACGAACTCGAACACCGTGAGGTTGTAGTAGTCCATGCCGCGCACCAAACGCGGATTGATGGTGTAGGCCACGCCGTTGGCGTCGAGGATGGCAGTGACCGTGGCCAGGTGGGCCTTGGACGCGGCGCCCAAGAAGTCGATCAGCCTCGGGGCGGCTTCAATGACAGTCTGCATTGCAGGGTTCTTGCTGTCCAGCAAACGCAAAGGGTTCAGGTGAAGCCGCCGCTTGGCCTCCTCATCCAGGACGTTGTGGTGCTGATCGAAGTGCGCAACCAGTGCGTCCCGGTGCATCTTGCGCTCATCGGGTTGGCCGAGGCTGTTGATTTGCAGGGCCACGTCGGTCAAACCCAGTTCTTTCCAAAGTGCGTGGGCCATCAGAATGAGTTCCGCATCCACCTCACCGCCAGAGAAGCCCAAGGCTTCGGCACCAATCTGGTGGAACTGCCGGTAGCGGCCACGCTGGGGTCGCTCGTGGCGGAACATCGGGCCGATGTAGAACAGGCGCTTGGGGCCGTTGTACAAAAGCGCATGCTCCACCGCGGCGCGGACCACGCCTGCGGTGTTTTCAGGGCGAAGGGTCAGAGCCTCGCCGTTGAGCCGGTCCACGAAGGAATACATCTCCTTCTCGACGATATCGGTGACTTGGCCCAAACCGCGCACAAAAAGTGCGGTGGGCTCGACGATGGGCGTGCGCACATTCTCGTAAGCGTAACGCCGCATCAAGCGGCGCACCTGGTCTTCCAGGGCCTCCCAGCGCCCGGAGTCGGGCGGCAGGATGTCGTTCATGCCCTTGACGGCGAACAGTTTCTCCGCCTTGGGCGATGTTTTCTTCTCTTCCATGGGTCTCTCAGGCTGGCGCTTTTTGGCCAGCGCCGCCGAAGCGTTGCGCGATGTAGTTCTCCACCACCGACTGGAACTCGCCTGCGATATTGTCGCCGCGCAGCGTCATGCGCTTCTCACCATCAATGAACACAGGAGCCGCCGGTGCCTCGCCGGTGCCGGGCAGGCTAATGCCGATGTCTGCATGCTTGCTCTCGCCCGGGCCATTCACGATACAGCCCATGACCGCCACTTTGAGGTGTTCCACGCCCGGGTAAGCCTCGCGCCACACTGGCATTTGCGAGCGCAAAAAATCGTCGATTTGCTTGGTCAGCTCTTGGAACGTGGTACTGGTGGTGCGGCCACAACCCGGGCAAGCGGTCACGCTGGGAACAAAGGTGCGCAGACCCAGAGCCTGCAAGATTTCGGAAGCAATGATGACCTCTTGGGTGCGCGATTCGGTCGGGTCCGGGGTGAGCGAAACGCGAATGGTGTCGCCAATGCCCTCTTGCAACAGGACGGAGAGCGCCGCCGTGGAGGCGACCGTGCCCTTGGTGCCCATGCCCGCTTCGGTGAGCCCAAGGTGTAAGGCGTAGTTGCAGCGTTGGGCCAGTTCGCGGTACACCGCAATCAGGTCACGCACCCCGCTGACTTTGCAGGACAACATGATTTGGTTGGCGGCCAGGCCCATCTCTTCTGCCCGCTTGGCGGATTCGATAGCCGAGGTAATCAGTGCCTCGTACATCACCGGCTTGGCATCCCAGGGCACCGCGCGCTTGCTGTTGGCGTCCATCATGGAAGCCAGCAGCTCTTGGTCGAGGCTGCCCCAGTTCACACCGATTCGGATGGCCTTGTTCCAGCGCATGGCCGCCTCGATCATCTGGCCAAACTGGCGGTCCCGCTTGTCACCCTTACCCACATTGCCTGGGTTGATGCGGTACTTAGAAAGCGCCTGGGCGCAGTCGGGATACTCGGTGAGCAGACGGTGCCCATTGAAGTGGAAGTCGCCAATCAGGGGGACTTCGATGCCCATGCGGTCAAGTTGCTCACGGATGTAGGGCACCGCCTTGGCCGCTTCGGGGGTGTTGACCGTGATGCGCACCAGCTCCGACCCGGCCAATGCCAGTTCTTTGACCTGGATGGCCGTGCCCACCGCGTCCTCGGTGTCGGTATTGGTCATCGACTGCACACGCACCGGTGCACCGCCACCGACAGTCACGGTCTTTCCGCCCCAGGACACATTGGCGGTCAAGGAGCGCCGGGTTTGCGGCGTGGCCAACTCAATAGGCATGTCGGTTTGCATCATTTCACCTCGAAGCGCGCAACGTTACTTTTGGCAATGGCGTCCAGGCTGAAGGCCTTGCCGCGAATCTCTACCTCGGTCACATCGGCGCGTCCAACCACCACGGACAGGGGCAGTGGACCAGATACGGCCGCCGACTCACCAGGTGCCAAGGTACGTCTAACCTGCACCTGGCCCTGAGCGTCCACGACCTCCACCCAAGCTTCGCCCTTGGAGCGCAGGACCAGCACGCCCGGCAACGGGCCGCCCGGTGCGGCGGATACAACAGGAACCGGCTGCACCGGCACCGACACGGACTGCACCGGTGCAGCCAGGGCCGCTCCAACGGTTTCCGCAACAAGTGGGACTGCACCTGGTGGCGCAAAAGCAATCGGAGCAGCAGCGGGAGCTGCCGGCTCTGAGACCGTACCGTTGGATGCGGAGCCCGCCACCAGCGGGACATCACGCGCCAAGACAGTGTCAACCCCGTCCACAACGCTATCAGGCACCGATTTCGGGTACATCAACAAGACGGCGGCACCCACCAGCAGCAACACAACCGCAAGTACCACTGGCCTGCGCGTCCAGCCTACCAGCGCGGGGCTGCGGGCTTCACCTGCTCCGCGAAACGGAGTATTCAAGCTACCTTGCTCAACACCCAAGCGGGGGGGGGTGGTTTGGGGCAGGAGCCGCAAAATGGGTGCCGGGTCTACCTTCAGGGTTCGGCACATGCTTGACGCCAGCGCACGAACAAACACTGGGTCGGGCAGCAAGTCAAGCCGGTCTGCCTCTAATGCCTCGAGCTTGCGAACGGGAACTTTCAAGGCAACCGCCAGCGCAGCCACATGCAGACCAGACGCCTCGCGAGCTTGGCGCAGCAAGCCACCGGCCGTCGGACCAGAAACGGCCTCAGTTTGCGTCGCCTGGGCCAAAAGACGCTCACTCATCAAATGCACCCCTGTCAAAAGCAGCGGCTTCACGGGACTGCGCAAACCGCTTGCGCAATTGGTCTGCGAGCTGACTTACCGCTTCACGATTATCTAGCCGGCGCTCCACTTTGATTCCGAGCCAAAGCGACTCCGCTGTGGCACGTTCGCTGTTATTGAGGCGCCGAGAATACAACTGCGCCCGCACCAGTTCACCCCGCTCGAACAAAAGCGCAGCCAAGTGGTAGGTGGAACTGGAGTTGCTGGCGTTAACCTCAATCGAGCGGACAAAACTGGTCTCAGCCTCGCGCTTTCGCCCCGCTCCAAGATAGCAAAGTCCCAATTCCATCAGGCTGTTAGAGGCCTGCCCGTATGCTGGGTTGGCGAGCGCGGACTGGAACATCGCAATCGACTCCGGTACGCGTTTTAGTTTGCACAGCAGCACAGCGTAGTTGTGCTTGACTTCAGAGGAGCTGGGGTTGATGGACAGCGCCCTTTGGAAACTGGCGTCGGCCAAGGCGAACTCTGAGGATTGCATGTGGATGAGCCCGCGCATGTTGTAAAGCTCGAACCAATTGGGGTCGACCGCAATCGCCTGCTTGACCTCGTCCAGCGCAATGCTGTTCTTTCCGTCCTGAAAATACAAGATTGCCAGGTTCAGGCGGTTCGTTGCCCGCTTTCGAGCCTCTGGCACATCCGATTCCGTGAATGCCTCAGTGGGCGCCACCGGATCTTGGGCAGGCGCAGAACTGCAGCCGGCCGTCGACAGAATGGCGCCGAGCACACAACTGGCGATGCACCAGCGCCAGATCATCCAAAGCGGCATTCCATCAGCCATTGCTTGTTGCGCCTACGGGTTGGCCAGCGGCTGTACCAGCAACAGGTACCAGCGCAACCTTGCGTTGTACCGAGATTCTGCGGTGCACACTGGTGCGATCGCGCACATCGCCCGCCAACTGGCCGCAAGCGGCGTCGATGTCATCACCTCGTGTCTTGCGCACCGTCGTCACGAAACCCGCGTCCGAAAGGGCCTTGGCGAAACCCACAATGGCCGGGGACGATGAGCGATTCAAGCCTGACGCTGGAAACGGGTTGAATGGAATCAGGTTGATCTTGCACCATTGCGTGCCACGGTGGTCGGCCGTGAGCAAAGCTACGAGTTCGCGGGCGTGCTGCGGGGTGTCATTGACGCCATCGAGCATGCAGTACTCCAGCGTCAAAAAGTCGCGCGGGGAAAACGCAAGATAGCGCCGGCACGCTGCCAACAACTCAGAAAGCGGATACTTGCGGTTAAGTGGAACCAAACTGTCGCGCAGTGCGTCGTCGGGTGCATGCAAAGATACGGCGAGCGCCACCGGGCAGTCCTGACCGAGCCGGTCGATCATCGGCACCACACCCGAGGTGGACACCGTGACCCGCCTGCGCGAAAGGCCATAGCCGTGGTCGTCAAGCATCACCCGCAGCGCGGGGACCAGCGCAGCGTAGTTTTGCAACGGCTCGCCCATGCCCATCATGACTACATTGGAGATCACCCGCTCGTTGGTGGACAGATGCCTTCTTAAAAAATGCTCGGCAAACCACAGCTGGGAAACGATTTCGCCCACGGTGAGATTGCGGCTGAAGCCTTGGTGACCGGTAGAGCAAAACCGGCACCCCACGGCGCAACCCGCTTGCGATGAAATACACAGGGTGGCCCGGTCGGCCTCCGGGATGAAAACAGCCTCCACCGCTTCACCCGAACCCACATCAAACAACCATTTGATGGTTCCGTCGGCTGAGATGTGTTCCGATACAACGGGTAGTGCGCGGATCTCAAACTGGCCCGCTAGCTTGGAGCGAAGTGACTTGGCGAGGTCCGTCATGTCATCAAAATGGCGGGCCCCCTTTTGATGAATCCAGCGGAACAACTGGGTGGCGCGAAACCGCTTCTCACCCAGCCGGTCGCACAGCGCGGCCAAACCCTCAAGGTCGTAATCCAGAAGGTTGGTCGCCATCGCAAACCACTAGCGTGGGTAGATGTTCATGCCGGCGAAGAAGAAGCTGACTTCCTGCGCTGCGGTCTCGGTGGCATCGGAGCCGTGCACCGCATTGGCGTCTATGCTGTCGGCGAAGTCAGCGCGGATGGTGCCAGGCGCAGCCTTCTTGGGGTCGGTTGCGCCCATCAGATCGCGGTTTTTTGCAATCGCGTTTTCGCCTTCCAATACCTGGATCATCACGGGACCAGAGACCATGAAACTGACCAAGTCGTTGAAAAAGGGGCGCGCCTTGTGCACCGCATAAAAGGCCTCTGCCTCGGCGCGAGAGAGATGCGCCATGCGGGATGCAACCACTTTCAAGCCGGCAGCTTCAAAACGTGCATAAATTTGGCCTATAACGTTTTTGGCTACAGCGTCGGGCTTGATGATTGACAGGGTACGTTCGATCGTCATAGTGATTTTTTCCAAGTCTCGGTGTGAAAGTTTTGCTCACCTGAGCAAAGCCTTGGAGTTTAGCATCGGCCCATTACCGTCCGCGCCCTGAACGGCGTGTGGCTTTCCCTCCTGGCCGCGGGCCTTGGTTGCTGTCGCGGCGCTGGCGGGTCAGGCTGTCGGCACCGATGTAGCCCAGCGACGTCTTCATGGGGTCGGGCTGGGTGGCGCCAGGCCTGCGGTCTTGCGCAGCATCGGCCCAGCCGCCACCGCGCCCTGGGCGCGCCCGAGCTGAATTAGGGCCGCCCGCACTGGGGCTGACAGCGCCGCGTGGTCCATTGCTCCCCAAGGGCCCACGCTTGCCCCGCGGCGGCCGCTTGGAACCTCGTCCCTCAGATGTCCCGTGCTCTTGTGCTCGGTCCTTGTGGTGTGTACGCCCGCCAGCGGCAAGCACCAGGGAGCGAATGTCCGCCTCGTCGAGCTCCATCCAAGCGCCGCGCTTGAGCCCGCGCGGTAGCACCATCGCGCCATAGCGAATCCGAATCAAGCGGCTCACTGCATGTCCCACCGACTCCAGCATGCGGCGCACCTCCCGGTTGCGGCCCTCGGAGATGGTGACGCGATACCAGTGGTTGGCACCTTCGCCGCCGCCGTCTTCGATTGCGCCGAACTGCGCCATGCCGTCGTCCAGTTGAACTCCATGCAACAGCGCACTTTTCTCTTCAGCACTCAAGGCGCCCAGCACACGCACCGCGTACTCGCGCTCTAGGCCGAAGCGGGGATGCATCAAGTTATTCGCAAGTTCACCTGCACTGGTAAACAGCAACAAACCTTCAGTGTTGATGTCCAAACGCCCAACCGACTGCCACTTGCCGTGCTGCAGCTTGGGTAGGCGGCGAAACACAGTGGGCCGGTTTTGCGGGTCGTCATGGGTGACTACTTCTCCTACGGGCTTGTGGTAGGCGATGACGCGGGCGGGCGGCGGGTCGATGCGCACCCTGATCGGCTTGCCATTAACCTTGATACTGTCACCAAACTGGATACGCTGGCCTATGTGAGCGGGTTCGTTGTTGACAGAGATCCGGCCCTCCAAAATGAGTTGCTCCATCTCTAAGCGCGAACCCATGCCTGCTTGCGCCAGTACCTTGTGCAGCTTGGGGGTCTCGGCCAAAGGCTGTAAAACTCGCTTGGGCACCGCCGCGTCGGGCAGTTCCTCTTCCGCATCAAACCTGCCCGAGATGACGTCAACAAATCTGTTGGTCTCTGCTACGGGGAGGGGCGTTGAGGACTGCTCGGTTGTCGGAGGCCTTGGCGGTTGCTCCGATGGCGCCGTAGGATCGGTAACTGGGACTTCGTTAACTGCGTCATTCATGTCGGTCATGGCTCCACGGGGGGAGCTTGTTGCGCGCCCTCCAACTCCAGGGGTATATCCATTTGCGTGGCGTGATCGGCCTGCAGGTCTGGACCGGGCGAAGGATCGGACGCATCAGGCAGGCTGTTAACCATCGAGTCCAATGTCAAGTCGTCCGATGTGGGTCCATCTAACATGGGCAATTGGTCCAGCGACTGCAGTCCCAAGTCATCCAAAAAACTTCGAGTTGTTGCGTACAGCGCGGGCCGCCCAGGCGACTCCCGGTGTCCGATGACCTCGACCCAGCCACGGTCCTCAAGCTGCTTGATCAATAGCGAACTGATGGCCACGCCGCGAATATCTTCCATGTCACCACGGGTCACAGGCTGGCGGTAGGCGATGATGGCTAGGGTTTCTAGGGTCGCACGCGTGTATCGGGGCGGCTTCTCAGGGTGCAGCCGGTCCAGATACTCACGCATTTCTGCTCGGCTCTGAAAGCGCCATCCGGTGGCCACAGCAACCAACTCCACGCCCTTGTCAGACCAGTCCAGCTGAAGCTCCTCGAGCAATTGTTTGATGGTGTCAGCTCCGACGGAGTCGTCAAACAACGCCCTCATATCCCGGACCGGCAGGGGCTGCTGAGAGCAAATCAATGCGGTCTCCAGGACACGCTTTGCGTCCACCAGGTTCATAGTCAGGCAATTTCCGGAGGCGTCACCCAAACGGGGCAACTGATCACACAAGATTCTTCGGGTGGCTGATGCGGCAGAGGTCCACAGGGCCTAGGGTGCGCCGGATGACGGCGCGAGCGTCAAGGTAGAGACAGAATCATTGTATCGCAGCCCCAGTTGGTCGAGCGCATTGCGCAGGTCCTGCGGTAACTCCGCCTGAAAAATCAGTGGCAATCCGGTACGGGGGTGCGCAAAGCCCAGTTGGACTGCGTGCAGCGCTTGCCGAACCATGCCCAGGCCCGCAGCGCCGCCATAGGTAGCATCAGCCACCAAGGGGTGGCCTAAGGACGATAGATGCACTCGAATCTGATGGGTCCGGCCGGTGTGCAGGATGCAGCGCAGCAGGCAGTGCCCCGGGGCTTGCCCCAATCGAACGAAGTCGGTTTTGGCGGCCTTGCCCGCGTGCTGGGCTAAATCTACCGCTGCCATGCGCAACCGATTGCGCGGGTCACGGCCAATGGGCGCCTCACTCGTGACCAAAGGCTGGTTCGACCATGTGCCTTGGGCCAAGGCAAGGTACTGGCGCGAAACAGCCCTCTGAGCAATGCCTTTGACCAAAGCCTCCATGGAAAAGCGGTTACGGGCCACCACCATCAGGCCACTGGTGTCTTTGTCAAGCCGGTGCACGATGCCTGCACGTGGAACCGCTAGGAAGTCCGGGTGGTAGGCCAACAGTCCATTGAGCAAGGTTCCGCTCCAATGGCCTGGCGCGGGGTGCACCACGAGACCCGCTGGCTTGTTGATCACCACCAAATCGGCATCTTCGTAGACCACGTCTAGCGCAATGGGCTCCGGCTTGAAGGCTTGACTTTGAGGGGTCTCACGTAGCTCAATGCAGAGTTGGTCCCCTGCCTTGACCTTGGTTGCCACCTTAGTAGTGACCAAACCGTTGAGGGCAACAAGACCCTCTTCGATGAGCTGCTGCAGGTAGCTGCGTGAGAACTCCGAGGCGACATCGAGCACGGCCTTGTCCAGCCGTTCGCCGTGGCGGGCAACAGGTACCGCAATACACCGTGTTTCAGTCAGCGGCGCGATCTCTTCGCCAAAGTCCGAAGCAGCCTCTACAAGCACGGTCGATATAATTTCTTCGGCTTGTTTCAAGAAAGTGGTTCCACCATGGGTGTCAAATTATCCGTTGTTTGTGCGACGCCGCTTTTGGCGTGCACCGTGTTTTTGGTGGGTTGCTCGACCGTCACCGAGGACAAGACCATTGGTATGAGTCCTAAGGCGCTGTATTCAGAGGCGAAGGAGCTGATGGACGGGAATCAGTGGGACAAGGCCATCCCCTACCTCGAGAAACTCGAGGCCCGCGCCGCAGGCACACCGCTGGCTCAGCAGGCCCAATTGGACAAGGCATTTGCACACCACAAGTCCGGCGAAGTCGCGCAAGCACTCGCGACCCTGGAACGCTTTATGAAGTTGCATCCCGCCAGCCCAGCCATGGACTATGCGCTGTACCTTCAAGGACTGATCAACTTTAACGACGACCTGGGCATGTTCTCTGCGATTTCGCGCCAAGACCTCTCCGAGCGCGACCAAAAAGCCTCCAAAGAAGCGTTTGAATCCTTCCGTGAGTTGGTCACCCGTTTTCCTGAATCGCCCTACGCCCAGGATGCCAGCCAGCGCATGACTTACATCGTTGGCTCGCTGGCGCAGTACGAGGTGCATGTGGCCCGCTACTACTACCGCCGAGGCGCCTACCTTGCGGCTATCAATCGGGCGCAAACTGCGATTGCTGACTACCGTGAAGTTCCGGCCCTCGAGGAAGCGCTCTTTATTGTTTACAAGTCGTATGACGCGTTGGGCATGGCGTCACTGCGTGACGACGCAAAGCGCGTGTTGCTGTCTAGTTATCCCAAGACCCAGTTTCTGACGCTGGGAGGCCGTCCAAACACCGATCCATGGTGGAAGCTTTGGTGATGTCAGCCAAGTGGGTGATAAAGGCCGCGTGGCCGGACAAGCGCGCCATGGGTGGCAGTGCTGACAGAAGCAGTTTGGAGTAGCTGCTACGTGCGAGTCGAACATCGCACACCACCAGCACGCCCTGGTCAGTCTCCCTGCGAATTAAGCGTCCCGCTCCCTGCTTGAGGGCCACAGCGGCCTGGGGCAGGTGCAAGTGCTTGAATGCATTTTTGCCCTCAGCCTGTAAGGAAGCGCCGCGTGCCTGGTGCATCGGATCGTCCGGCGGACTGAACGGCAGCTTGTCGATCACCAGCAGTTGCAGGGCATTACCGGGAACGTCTATGCCTTCCCAGAAAGACACCGACGCCACCAAAACACAACCCGGCTGTTTACCCCCATACGTGCCCACGTCGCTTTGGGCAAAGCGTTCCAACAACAGACGCTTGGGCATCTGGCCCTGCACCAGCACCTCCAGAGCTCCATGCTGCGCACACAAATTGGTCAATACATCGCCAACGGTATGCATGGCGCGCAAACTGGTGGTGAGGACCATGGTGCGTCCGCCCAATACCAACGCACCGGAGAACGCCATTTCAGCCACCGCCGCACTGTGACCAGGATGGGCCGGTTGCGGCAAATCGGTCGGTAAGTAAAGCCGGGCTTGTCGGGCGTAATCGAACGGGCTCTCCAAGCGCAACACCTGGGCGCCCTGTAGACCACAGCTTCCGACAAACCACGAAAGATCGTGGTCGTGCCCCAGTGTGGCCGATGTAAACACCCAAGACCTTTGGGAGCCGCCGCTCTGAACGCACGCGTGCATCGCGGCAGCAATGGTGAGAGGCGCCTCCACCCACCTTAGTTGCGTACCCACCTCCATCCAACGCGCCACCCCTGGCGCACAGGGTCGGCACAAAGCAGTCACGCCATCCTCAAAGGTCTGGCAACGCTTGCGCATCGACTGCAACTCCGCCGTGGCCTGCGCCACGCCCTCGAGCGCTTGGCCCATCGCCTGCAGCGCGTGCGCACACGCCTGCAGCAATTGCTGCCCAACCACGTCGGAAACAAAGGCGTCCCAGGGCACTTTGCCAGCGCGAAAGCGCCCGCCATACACCCGTAAATCATTGGCGTTGTTGCGAACAGCCTGCGTCAGCCCCTGCCAATCGGCCCAGCCACGCGCCTGCGCTTGGGTGAGCTGCAGCACGTCGGCACCCAAGCTTTCAAGCTGCGCACTGCCAATATGCATCCCCAAAAACTGGACACCGATTTCGTTGAGCTGGTGCGCCTCATCAAACACCACGCATGCCATATGAGGCAGGAGCTCTGCCACACCTGACTCACGCACTTGCAAGTCAGCAAAAAACAGGTGGTGGTTGACCACAACCAGGTCTGCAGCCAGTGCCTCCCGGCGCGCCCGGTTGACAAAACAACGCTCGGCCTCGCTGCAACGCCCCCCCAAGCAGTTGTCTCGGGTGGAGGTAATTGTCGGCAGCCAATGTGGGGCCTCCTCCAGACCAGCGACCTCGGACAAATCGCCGGTCTGCGTGGACTTGGCCCAGATTTGCACGCGGGCCAACTGGGCGACCGCCGCGCCCTGGAGCGGCTGCTCTGTTACGTTTCGGGCGAGACGGTCCAGACACAGATAACTGCTTCGCCCTTTGAGCAGCGCCATTTTCATTGGCAGGTTCAAGACATCAGTCAAACGCGGCAAGTCGTGTGCAAAAAGCTGGTCTTGCAAGGCCTTGGTTGCGGTCGACACCATGACCCGTTGGCCACTCATCAGCGCTGGCACGAGGTAGGCATAGGTCTTGCCGATACCAGTGCCAGCCTCTACCACCAGCACCCCGCCCGCTTCGATGGTGCGTGCCACCGCGCCAGCCATTTCGATCTGTCCCGCACGGGGCTGGTACTGCGGCACGGATTGGGACAGGGCTCCGCCGGGTTCGAAAAACTCAGTAACGCGCGCTTCGAAGTCCATCATCTACTCTCACATCCAGCAAGCGGTCTGCGGGGGTTTGGCACGGCGCTATCCGCCCCATAGACGCAGGCCAGAGCGGGCGCGCTGGCACGGCAGCGTGGCGTGGCGTGGTGGAACTGGTAATGCATCGATGGATGGGAGGTAGACTGATGAACTTGAGCGCATTGTCCTGCGCGAGGCACCCAACTAGAAGCACATGGCCACAGGATACCGACTTACTGCCGCCACCGGCATCCACAAAGGCGATCGGGACTACCAGCAAGACCAGGTTGCACTTATTCAGCACACCCGGCACAGTGGTTGCCTCTTGGCGGTCGTTGCCGATGGGATGGGTGGGCGAAGTGGGGGGCGCAAGGCATCGGACCAAGTGATGTTGAGCGCCCGCCAATTGTTTGAGCGCTACGACCCGCACGGTGACGATCCGCGCGCCATGCTGCAGCAGATCACATATGAAGCGCATCGAATCATCAAGCTCACCGCTATCTCGGCGGAAGAAGAGCCTCACAGCACCTTGGCCGCATTCCTGGTCAACCCTGCGGGTGACAGCCACTGGGCCCACACGGGTGACTCCAGGATCTACCACTTCCGCACCGGAGTTTTGGTCCACCGCACCGCGGACCACTCGTATGTGCAAGCTTTGGTAGACCGCGGCGAACTCACTGAGGCACAGGCTGCAGTGCACCCCCAGTCCAACGTTCTGTTGGGTTGCCTTGGCATGGAAAACGACCCACCCGTGTCCCACCACACCGTCACAAAACTTGTGCCCGGCGACGTGCTTATGGCCTGCACTGATGGGGTATGGCACTACTTCAAGAACGAAGAAATGGGTCGAATCCTGGCCGACTCCACACCCCGGGAAGCTAGCGAACTACTGATTGGCAAGGCTCGCACCCGCGCACGCGGCGTGGGCGACAACCTCTCGTTAGTGATTGTGAAGCTCCAGCCATTGGAGTGACCGCTCCTTTCATGAAGGCACCGGCGCCGGCTTGGCCAAAGCCGCAGCGGCTTCGGATGGGCTCATCCTTGCGAACGCCGCCAGCGCTACTTACTCAGCTGCCGCGCCTTCCGAGTCACGCGCTTGGCGCGCACGTGCCTTGTCCTCGTTGACACGAACACGGTGTGCAGCGCGCTGCGCTCGCTGCTCTTGGCTGATCGCGTGCTCTTGGTGCTGCAGCACACCCACTGCGCTTCTCCGCCGCGCGGCAACGTCGGCAAGGCAAGAATTCACCGCAAACCGCTGGAAACATGCCTGTCGCTCGGCATCGAACTGCGCAGAGACCTGCTGCCTAGTCTGGGCAATGCGCTCACGCTCAACTGCGGGATCCGATGGGACCGCAGGCGGGACGCTCTGACCGCTGGCGACCTGCGACACCAGCAACATGGCCAACGCGAAGCCTCGCCACATCATGTCAGGCGGGTATCCACCAAGCGGCGCTCCTGCGCAATGTACGCCTTGGACTGCATTTCGTTAAGGCGCGACACAGTGCGTGGAAACTCATGCACCATCGGCCCCTCGGTGTAGAGATCCTCCGGACGTACCTCGGCCGACACGATCAGCTTGACCCGTCGGTCGTACAGCACATCCACAAGCCAGGTGAAGCGGCGCGCCTCGGACGCCATCCGCACTGGCATGTGGGGCACGTCGCTCAAAAAAACGGTGTGAAACTGCGAGGCCAACTCCAGATAGTCATTTTGCGAACGCGGGCCGCCACACAGCGTTTTGAAGTTGAACCACACCACCCCGCCAGCCCGCCGCCAGGCACGAATCTGTCGCGATTCAATGTGCAGCACCGGGTCGTCATCCTGTTGCTCGGCCAGGGCATCAAAAGCCTTCATCATGGCCGCATCCGCTTGCGGACCCAAGGGCGTGTGGTACAGCTGGACAGCGTCCATCGTGCGACTACGGTAATCTGTGCCATTGTCCACGCTGAGGACCTCCAGCTGTGCGTTCAGCAGCGCAATCGCGGGCAAGATACGGTCACGGTGCAGCCCATTAGGGTAGAGGTCGTCAGGTTTGAAATTTGATGTCGTTACCAGCCCCACCCCGTTGGCAAACAGCGCGCTTAGCAGCCGGTGCAGGATCATGGCGTCGGTGATGTCGGCCACGTGGAACTCGTCGAAACAGATCAGCTTGTAGCGCTCTGCCATGCGCTGGCCCAACACGTCCAGTGGGTTGGCGGTGCCTTGCAAATCCGCCAACTCCCGGTGCACCTCACGCATGAACTCATGAAAATGCAGCCGCGTCTTGCGCTTGAGCGGAACTGCGTTGTAGAAGCAATCCATCAAAAAGCTTTTGCCCCGCCCGACCCCACCGTACATGTACACGCCGCGCGGAATGTCCGGGTGGTTAATCAGCTTCTTGAACGCGTTCGAGCGCTTGACCTTGTACTGCGCCCACTCGCTGGCGCAGCGATCCAACGCTTCCACCGCCCGCAACTGCGCCGGATCCGCGACATACCCGCGGCTGGCTAGCTCCGCCTCGTACGTCTGTTGGACGCTTGCGGACACTGGCTTGGTGCCTAGAAGTTCAGTGTGCGTTTGTCCACCGCCAAAGCGGCTTCCTTGGTGGCTTCGCTCAAGGACGGATGGGCATGACAAATGCGGGCAATGTCCTCGGCGCTGGCCTTGAATTCCATGGCCACCACCGCCTCGGCGATCAGCTCGCTGGCCTGCGGTCCCACGATGTGCACGCCCAGAATCTCGTCGGTGCTTGCATCAGCCAAAAACTTCACAAAACCGGTGGTGTCCCCCAAAGCACGCGCCCGGCCGTTGGCCAGGAAGGGGAACGAGCCCGCCTTGTAGGCACGGCCGCTGGCCTTGAGCTGCTGTTCGGTCTGGCCCACCCAGGCAATTTCAGGGCTGGTGTAGATCACCCAAGGCACGGTGTTGAAATTGACATGCCCGTGCTGGCCAGCAATGCGCTCAGCTACCGCCACGCCTTCTTCTTCGGCCTTGTGCGCCAGCATGGGCCCGCGCACCACATCGCCCACCGCCCAGACGTTGGGCAGGTTGGTTTTGCAATCCGAATCGACCTCAATGGCACCGCGCTCGTCGAGCTTGAGGCCCACCGCCTGCGCGTTCAAACCTGTGGTGTTTGGCACCCGCCCGATGGAGACGATCAACTTGTCCACGTCCAGCGACTGCGCCTCGCCCTTGGCGTTTGTGTAGGCCACCGAGACGCCTTTTTTGCTGGACTTGATATCGCCGACTTTCACGCCCAGCTCGATCTTCAGGCCTTGTTTGGTGAACGCCTTGTGCGCTTCTTTGGCAACCTGTTCATCGACTGCACCCAAGAAAGTTGGCAAACCCTCCAAGATGGTGACTTCGGCGCCCAGCCGGCGCCAGACTGAACCCATCTCCAGGCCAATCACGCCGGAGCCAATCAGGCCCAGCGTTTTCGGCACCGCGGCGATGTTGAGCGCACCATCGTTGGACAGGATGTTCACCTCGTCAAACGGTGCACCGGGCAAGGCACGCGCGTTCGACCCGGTGGCTACGATGATGTGCTTGCCGGTGATGGTCTCTTCTGTCGCGCCGCTGACCACAATCTCGTAGCCAGCGTCGGTCGCCTTGGCAAACGCGCCCAGCCCGTGAAAAAACGCGATCTTGTTTTTCTTGAACAGGTACAAGATGCCGTCGTTGTTTTGCTTCACCACCGTGTTCTTGCGGGCGATCATTTTGGCGACATCGATGGCCACGCCTTTCACCTCAATGCCATGCTCGGCGAAGTGGTGGTTGGCTTGGTCAAAGTGCTCGCTGGACTGCAGCAGTGCCTTGCTGGGGATGCAGCCCACGTTGGTGCAGGTGCCACCGGGCGCAGGACCGCCCTTCTCGTTCTTCCACGCGTCAATGCACGCGGTGTTGAAACCGAGCTGCGCCGCCCGGATGGCAGCGATGTAGCCACCGGGACCGCCGCCGATGACGATGACGTCGAATGTTTTACTCATGGAAATCCTTATGAAGTGAACGCGCTGGTGCACGCTGACGCGCGGCGCCGTGACCAGGCGGGGGTGTGAGCCCACGGCAACGCGATAGCGTTACGCATGAATCGGCAGAACACGACCCGCAACCCAGTCCAACAGCCGCACAGCAGCCGAGCGTCAAATGTCAAACAGCAAGCGCGCCGGATCTTCCAGCGCCTCTTTCATCGCCACCAAGCCCAGCACAGCCTCGCGGCCGTCGATGATGCGGTGGTCGTAGGACATGGCGAAGTAGTTCATCGGACGCACCACGACCTGGCCGTTTTCCACCATGGCACGGTCTTTGGTCGCGTGCACGCCCAAGATGGCCGACTGGGGCGGATTGATGATCGGCGTGGACATCATGGAGCCGAAGGTGCCGCCGTTGGAAATCGAGAACGTGCCGCCCGTCATCTCTTCGATGCCGAGCTTGCCATCTTTGGCCTTCTGGCCAAATTCGGCGATCTTCTTTTCGATTTCGGCAAAGCTCATCTGGTCGGCGTTACGCAAGATGGGCACCACCAGCCCGCGCGGTGAACCCACGGCGATACCGATGTCGAAGTAACCGTGGTACACGATGTCGTTGCCGTCCACCGAGGCGTTCAGCACAGGAAACTTCTTGAGCGCATGCACTGCGGCCTTGACGAAGAAGCTCATGAAACCGAGCTTGACGCCGTGCTCCTTTTCGAAACGCTCTTGCATGCGTTTGCGCATCTCCATGACCGGGGCCATGTTGATTTCGTTGAAGGTGGTCAAGATGGCGTTGGTCGACTGCGACTGCAGCAGACGCTCGGCTACGCGCGCGCGCAGGCGGGTCATGGGAACGCGCTGCTCGGGGCGGTCACCCAAGTTCACGCTGGGCGCTGCAACTTGCGGTAGGGCTTTGGTGGGCACGCCGGTAGGAATCACCGCGGCCGGTGCAGCCTGGGTGGCACCCGCGGCCACTGCGCCCAGCACGTCGCCCTTGGTCACACGGCCATCCTTGCCGGTGCCAGCGACCGAGCCAGCGGCCAGTTGGTTGTCGGCCATCAGCTTGGCAGCGGCAGGCATCGCAACTCCGGCCTTGCTTTGCGAAGTTGGCGCGGCCGAAACAATGGCTGGCGCCGCAGGCGCTGCAGCCACGGCTGCAGCCGCAGGAGCAACCGCGGCCGATGGTGCCGCCGCCGATTTGCCGTCGGTGTCGATGCGGGCAATCAGTTGCTCCGCCAGCACCGTACCGCCATCGGCGACCAAGATTTCGGACAACACGCCCGACGACGGCGCGGGGACTTCGAGCACCACCTTGTCGGTTTCGATTTCGATCAAGGTTTCGTCGGCGTTCACCAGATCGCCGACCTTTTTCTTCCACTGCAGCATGGTCGCTTCTGCAACCGATTCAGAGAGCTGTGGGACTTTGACTTCTACGATGGCCATATCAATTCTTTCCGTTCTTACTTGGTGAGCACAAAGCCCTTGAGTTTTCCGAAGGCACCTTCGACGAGCGCTTTTTGCTGCTCCTGGTGCAGGTGCGAGTAACCGACGGCAGGAGACGCCGATGCGGCTCGACCGGCATAACCCAAGCGCTGGCCCTCCGCCATGTTTTCGTGCAGGTAGTGCTGCACAAAGAACCAGGCGCCCTGGTTCTGTGGCTCGTCTTGGCACCACACCACCTCGGTGGCGTTGGGGTACTTTTTCAGCTCGGCAGAAAACGCCTTGTGCGGGAACGGGTAGAGCTGCTCCACGCGCAGGATGGCCACGTCGTCGTGGCCCTTCTCCTCGCGCTTCTTGACCAGGTCGTAGTAGACCTTGCCAGAGCATGCAATCACGCGCTTGACCTTGTCGGCCTTGATCTCGCGCTGCTCGGGGATGATGGTCTGGAAGCCGCCTTTGGTGAACTCCGACAGTGGCGAGGTGGCGTCCTTGTTGCGCAGCAAGGACTTGGGCGACATGATGACCAACGGCTTGCGCAGGTTGCGCACCATCTGGCGGCGCAGCACGTGGAAAATCTGGCTGGCTGTGGTGGGCTGCACGATCTGCATATTGGTGTCTGCCGCCAACTGCATGAAGCGCTCCAGACGCGCTGAACTGTGCTCCGGGCCCTGGCCCTCGTAGCCGTGCGGCAGCATCAGGGTGATGCCGTTGACGCGGCCCCATTTCACCTCGCCCGAGGCGATGAACTGGTCGATCACCACCTGGGCGCCATTGGCAAAGTCGCCGAACTGCGCCTCCCAGATGACCAAAGTGTTCGGGTCGTTGGATGCGTAGCCGTACTCAAATGCGAGCACCGCCTCTTCAGACAGGATGGAGTCGATGACCACGAACGGCGCTTGGTTGTCCGCTACGTTTTGCAGGGGCACGTAGGTGCCGGTGTCCCACTTCTCCCGGTTTTGGTCGTGAATCACAGCATGGCGGTGGGTGAATGTGCCGCGTCCGCTGTCTTCGCCGGACAAACGCACCGGGTAGCCGCTGGCCACCAGGGACGCAAACGCCATGTGCTCGCCCATGCCCCAGTCCACCGGAATATCACCGCGGCCCATGGCGGCGCGGTCGTCCAATACCTTTTTCACCAGCGGATGGGCCGTCACATTGGCCGGGATCGTGGTGATTTTCTCGGCCAGACGCTTCCATTCAGACATCGGAATCGCGGTGTCGCCTGCGTCGGTCCACTTTTTGCCCAAGAACGGCGCCCAATCCACCGCAAACTTGCTCTTGAAGTTGGTCAGCACCGGGTCCACAGTGTGTTTGCCCGCATCGAGCGCAGCACGGTAGGCCTTGACCATGTCGTCACCGACCGTCTCGCCCAAACCTTGGTGGCTGAGCTTGTCGGCGTACAGCTTGCGGGTGCCGGGGTGCTGTGCAATTTTCTTGTACATCAGCGGCTGGGTGAGTCCAGGCGTGTCTTGCTCGTTGTGACCGAGCTTGCGGAAGCAAATGATGTCGATCACCACATCTTTGCTAAAGGTCATCCGGTACTCCAGCGCAAGCTGGGTCGCCAGCACCACCGCTTCTGGGTCGTCGCCGTTGACGTGCAAAACCGGCGCTTCCACCATCTTGACGATGTCGGTGCAGTACACCGACGAGCGCATGTCGCGTGGGTCGGAGGTGGTAAAGCCGATCTGGTTGTTGATGATGATGTGCACCGTGCCGCCCGTGGTGTAGCCGCGCGTCTGGGCCAGCGCCAGGGTTTCTTGGTTAACACCCTGTCCGCCAAACGCGGAGTCACCGTGCACCAGCACGGGCAGCACTTGGCGGCCCTTTTGGTCGCCACGGCGGTCCATGCGGGCGCGCACCGAGCCTTCCACCACCGGGTTGACGATCTCCAAGTGCGAGGGGTTGAACGCAAGTGACAGGTGCACTGGGCCGCCGGGGGTGGACACGTCCGAGCTGAAACCTTGGTGGTACTTCACGTCGCCTGCGGGCAGGTCTTCGGGTGCGGTGTGCTCAAACTCGGCGAACAAATCGGCTGGCATCTTGCGCATGGTGTTGACCAGCACGTTGAGGCGGCCACGGTGGGCCATGCCGATCACGATCTCCTGCACGCCCTTGCTGCCAGCGCTTTGGATGAGTTCTTCCATGGCCGCAATGAAGCTCTCGCCGCCTTCCAGCGAGAAACGCTTCTGGCCCACGTACTTGGTGTGCAAAAAGCGCTCCAGGCCTTCGGCGGCGGTGAGCCGCTCCAAGATGGCTTTCTTGCGCTCGGCGGTGAAATTGGGCTTGCTGCGAATCGATTCGAGCTTTTGCTGCCACCAGCGCTTCTCGGCCTGCTCGCTGGTGTACATGTACTCGGCGCCCAAGGTGCCGCAGTAGGTTTCGCGCAGCATATTGAGCAAGTCACGCAGCGACATGCTGTTTTTGCCGAAGAATGTGTTGCTGGTGTCAAACACGGTTTCTTGGTCGGCGTCGGTGAAGCCGTAGAACGCGGGGTCGAGGTCGGGAATGGCCGGGCGCTCGGTACGCTTCAAGGGATCCAGGTCGGCCCAGCGCTGGCCCACGTTGCGGTACGCGGCGATCAGCTGCTGTACGGCGGTGCGCTTTCGGCCCATCTCGGCGTCGGCGCTGGCCAGGACGACCTTGGTGCCGCCGGCCTTGGCCCGCTCGGCAAACGCGTTGATAACCGGCATGTGCGGCACGTCTTTGGCGTTGGAGCCATCGAGCGCAGGCACGTGCTGCAGGGCATCAAAGTATTCGCGCCAGGAATCGGGGACGCTGCCGGGGTTGGCCAGGTAGTTCTCGTACATCTCTTCGACGTACGGGGCATTGCCACCAAACAGGTAGGTGTTGTTTTGGTACGCCTGGTACACAGACGACGCTGAATCACTCATATTGCGCTGACCTCCGTTCCCCTTGAGGGAACATTAGCTGGTTAAAGCTTGGTTAATTAACCTTCCGCGACACGGCTGAACCGATTGGCGGATGCGACTGTGGCATGGGAAGGGCCTTCATTGCGGATCGGATTGTGCCACTGAAACTTGGGCAAACACCAAGCTGTGCAGGCTGTGCTGTCGAGCTTGGCGTAGCGCTGGGGCCTACAGAGACACCAAATCCCGGATTTGTTGCAAAGCTGCGGGGTCTTCCATGGTGGTCAGGTCGCCCGGATCGCGCCCCTCGCACACCGCCTGGATGGCACGCCGCAGCAGCTTACCGCTGCGGGTTTTGGGCAGCACGGTCACAAAACGCACACGGGCCGGGCGGCCCACGGCGCCGATGGAATGGTCCACCACCTTCATTATTTCGCCCTCGAGCTTGAAGCGCGCTGCGTCATCGACCAAACCGCTGGCGTCCTTGACCACGGCAAACGCCATGGCCACCTGGCCCTTGAGTTGGTCGGCCACGCCAACCACTGCAACCTCCGAAATGTTAGGGTGGCCGGAGATGCTCTCCTCGATCTCGCGGGTGCCTAGTCGGTGGCCAGCGACGTTGATCACATCGTCGGTGCGCCCCAGAATGAAGAAGTAGCCGTCGGCATCGCGCACGCCCCAGTCAAAGGTGCTGTAGATGAGCTTGCCGGGGATGCTTTTCCAGTAAGTTTTGACGAAGCGATCGTCGTCGCGCCAAACCGTTTGCATGCAGCCTGGTGGCAGCGGACCTTCGATGGCGACCACACCCTTCTGGTTGGCGCCGGTCAACTCCTCTCCGGTGTTTTCGTCCAACAGTTTCACGTCGTAGCCGTACATGGCGACGCCGGGGCTGCCAAACTTGCTCGGGGCCTTCTCCACGCCGTTGGCGATGCTGAGAATGGGCCAGCCGGTTTCGGTCTGCCAGTAGTTGTCGATGATGGGTTTGCCCAGACCCTCGCTGATCCAGGCGGCCGTGGGCTCGTCCAGCGGCTCCCCCGCCAGAAAAAGTGCGCGCAAGCTCGACAGGTCGTACTTGGACAGCAGGGCCGGGTCTTGCTTCTTGAGCACACGCACGGCCGTGGGTGCGCTGAACATCACCGTGACTTTGTACTTCTCAACCAAACTCCACCAAATGCCGCCGTCTGGACGGGTGGGCAAGCCCTCGTACATGATGGTCGCCATGCCCGCCAGCAACGGGCCATAGATGATGTAGCTGTGGCCCACCACCCAGCCGATGTCGCTGGTGGAGAAAAACGTCTCGCCCGCGTTGCCACAAAAAATGTGCTTCATGCTCGCAGTCAAGGCTACGGCATAGCCGCCCGTGTCCCGTTGCACGCCCTTGGGTTTGCCTGTGGTGCCGCTGGTGTACAGGGTGTAACTGGGGTGGGTGGAGTCCACCCATTCGCAGGGAACCACCGAACTCTGGTGCTTTTGGCGCAGCACCTCCCACGGGTGGTCGCGACCTTGTACCCATTGCATAGGCGCGAGTTTGCGGTCCACGAGTAGCACGGCAGAGGGCTTGTGGCTGGAGGTGGCAATCGCCTCGTCCAGCAGGGGCTTGTACTCCACCACCTTCCCGCCGCGAGAGCCGGCGTCGGCGCTGACAATCAGCGTGGGCGATGCGTCCTCGATGCGCGAAGCCAGCGAGCCTGCGGCAAATCCACCGAACACCACCGAGTGGATGGCGCCGATGCGCGCGCAAGCCAGCATCGCAAAGGCCGCCTCGGCCACCATCGGCATGTAAATCAGCACCCGGTCGCCCTTTTTCACCCCAAGCGCTAGCAGCGTGGCGGCCATCGCCTGCACTTCGGTGTGGAGTTCGGCAAAGCTGAAGGACTTTTCAGTGTTGGTCTCGGTGGATACCGCAATCAGCGCCGGCTGCTGCGCACGGTCGCCGAGGTGGCGGTCGATGGCGTTGTGGCACAGGTTGGTGGTGCCTCCTACAAACCATCGCGCAAACGGTGGGTTGCTGTAGTCGCACACCTGGGTGGGTGGTGTTTTCCAATCCACCATCTTCGCTTGCTCGGACCAGAAGCCGTCCCGGTCTTGGATCGATTGGCGGTGAAAGTCTGCGTAGGCGGTCATGGGGCGCGTCTCCGAACGGTGGTGAAAACTGAATTCATAATTATGAAGCAGCAACTTGCACAGACCTGACTTTTTGATCTAGGCAGCCGCCACCCTATCCGCCGAACGTATGCACACGGGATGGGCGAGATCGGCTGGGCTTGATACCGACCTGGCGCGACCGAGCGCCAACAGCGTTGCCTGACATCCCACCGCAGCCAACCACCGGTGGGCGCCGCCGCATCGCGAAATGCGCCGCACGGCCAGCCCAACGAAGAGTCTGCTTTACTTGATGAGGGCCATCACGGCCTTGAACGCGGGGTGCTCGGCGGTGCGCAACCATTCAAATGCAACCATCTCGGTGGTCACCAACTCGACACCCGCTGCGGCGAGGCGGTCAAACGCGGCGTCGCGATTGCGCTCGGTGCGCGAACTGCACGCGTCGGTGACGACCCAGACTTCGAAGTCGTCTTCCAGCAGATCGATCGCGGTCTGCAACAAGCACACATGGGCCTCGCACCCTGCCAAAACGATGCTCTCGCGGCGGGTCTCGACGGGCTTTTGCAGATGCTTGGGCAAGCTGCGCGCGTTGCCTTGCACCGCCGGGGGCTGCGGCCGCAGCCACTCGCCCAAGCCCTCCTCGACCGCGCTGAACTGCATTTTGCTCAGCACCCGCGCCTGGACTCGCTGCAGCGCTTCCCCCAACTCAGGCACGCTGGCACCCAGCTTGGAAGGGTTTTGCTCGGTAGCGAACACTGGGACCTGGAGCAGTGCTGCGGCTTGCACCAGACGCACCGCATTGGCCACCACGGCAGGTCCATCTTGCATCGCTGGCATCAAGCGCAATTGGTAGTCCACCAAGACAAGCTGGGAAGTTTCGGGTTCTAAGCGCATGGCCGAGCCTTGAAGCGTAAAGTCCCAAGCATAACCAAGGCGCCGCCCCACTTTTGCGACAACGCGCCCGAACCAAGCATGCGACAGCACTCATGCGAAAAACGATACCAATCAATGGCTTACAGCACACTTTGACTGCATTACATTGCTTGACAGCCCCGATTGCGCTGGCTAAGCTGGACCACATGCGAAAGCTTCTACCCCTACTGGCGCTGGTATCTGCAACGGCCTTGCATGCAACCCCGGCGGATTCGGGCGACGAGCTCGGCCAATTTGTGGCGGAGCGCCGCCTGATGGAGCGCATAAGTGAGGTGGGTAGCAAAGTCGAATCCAAAGCGTCCGAACTGGTCGTCAGTGCGTTGGGGTTTTTGGGTGTGCCTTACCGACGTGGGGGCGACAGCGTGGAAACCGGCTTTGATTGCAGCGGCTTCGTCAAAGCCATGTACGAGCAAACCGTGGGGCTGGTTTTGCCGCGCCGGGCGGAGCAGCAGGCCGCAGCGACTCAAAAGATAGACCGTGCCGACCTCAAGCCTGGCGATTTGGTGTTCTTTAACACCATGCGCCGTGCCTTCAGCCATGTCGGCATCTACGTCGGTAACGGCAAGTTCATCCATTCACCCAAGCCTGGAGCACAGGTGCGGGTAGAAGACATGGGCGTAACCTACTGGTCGAGTCGCTTCGACGGTGCGCGGCGGGTGCCAAGCCCGAATTCCACCCAAGCAGCCACAGACCTGTCCTCGCTGCCCTGATCTGGCTGGCTGCCCATCCTCACTCATTTTGACGGTGCACCGCATGGCGCCCAAAGCTACGAATGCGTGGGCCACGTAGGTAGGTCAGCGGCCGCCTAAGGTTGCTTCCCCACCCACACCACGGGTCCGTACCAGGCGCGGGTCACTGACTTGGTGTTGTCGCTGTCGGTCATGATGCCGATACCCACCAAGTTTCCGGGGGCCTCGCCGAATGCCCGCTCGAAATCGGCACGCACGTCGCGTTCATAGGCTTGCCACTGTCCTAAGCGCTGTGTACCCGACTCAACGACGATCTTGCGGATACGGTCGGTTCGGGGGTTGGGAATAACAGCGTCTACCGGGCTTTGGTTGCTCCACACGTACATCAGCGTGGCATTTGGCATAGGCTCGCCGGTCAGTGCTGTCGATAGCTCGGAGAGCATCGCGTCTTTGGCAGAGAAGACCGACCGGTCGCCGTCAAACGCCAACACGACACGCACAGGAGAATCGTCATGCTCACGTGACGCCAGATTGGCGGTATCAATCAACGACGGTACGTGCCACGAAAAGCGCAACCTTCCTAATTCAGCAGGGGCCACGTGCACCGACTTGCGCAACATGCTCACCGAGCCCTCAGCATGCACGAGCACCGCATCGCGGCCCTCATGCCTCACACGGCGGTACTCACTGGGGCGCTTACCCGGGAATGGCTTGTGATGCCACACCACAGCATCGGCCCAAATCAGGCGCGCAGGCTGCGCAACCTTGTACTCATTCGCCGAATGCGCACCGTCGCTCTCAGACAGGGGCGTCATAGCGCACCCTATCAGGGAGGTACCGAAGCAAACAACAAGCAAGCGAGCAACAAAAGACATGGTTGTGGTGCGCGCAAAGTCATCCCTGCGCCGAGCGAGTGCGAGGATGATAGCAACCGCAAGGGCTGCAATCGACAAGCCACCCATACTGGCGCGCCTGAGCCTTTGAAGCTTTGGGCCTTTAGAACCCATCGCAGGATGAGCTTTTCGCGGGCCTTTGCGAACAAATTCCGCATCCCCACCGCCATGCGAGTAAAAGTGTGCCGGATTGAACATTGGTGGACGGTGGCGCAAGTGTGCATTCATACATTCGTCCGGTCGCTTGGCGGCCGACGCCTGCCCATCGACGGCATCCGCGCCAGCCGGGCCTGCGTCGTCAGACGAACACACCCAACCGATGAACATTCGACAACATCAACTCGCCAACGTTCCATTGGCCCAGCACCGCTTCTTCCTCGAACTTGGTGTCCCATGGCGGCGCGGCGCAGCGCTAGCCCTTGCTTGTTCCATGGGGGCATCCTTGGGTGCCCATGCACAAACCTACTCCCAATCGGATGCCCTTGCCACGCCTTCTGGTCTGGAGCTTCTGATTATTCAGGCCATAGACCGACATCCCGACATTGCCGCGGCGCGCGCAGAACAGCTTGCAACACAAGCAGACTTGGAGGTGGCAAACCAAAGGCGCTTTCCAAGCCCTGCCATGCAGCTGCGCAACGACAACGAAGGTCAAGTGGCCGTGGCCTCTCTCACCCAGCCGGTATGGACAGGAGGTAGGCTTACCGCAGCGGTCAATCTCGCCGATCGCCGGGCACGTGCTGCCAGCTCGGCTGTTCAGGAGTCAAGCTATCACCTCAGTTTGCGGGTGCTTGCCGCCTGGACAGCTTTGCGCCAGGCGTTGGGCCGAGAACGCGCCCATGTAGACAACGTTGCACTGCTTACGGTGTACGCCGAAAGTGTCTCCAGGCGTATTGCAGGGGGCGCCTCAGCAGCCGTTGACGGTGAATTGGTAGCTGCCCGACTGGAACAAGCGCGCAGCGATTTATCCAGTGCCCGGGCAGCGCGACGGCTTGCCCGCGCACAACTCGTGCAGGTCACTGACCACACCCCTGGCGGAGTTGATATTGAGGCGCTGCTGCCCAACGACCTGCACCTTCTCGAACTCCCGTTGCTCCTCCCATCGAATTCTTCTCACGAACGTTTACTACAAGACGCCACCGCCTACTCGCCCACGTTACGTCGCCTGGAGTTTGAGATCGAGGCAATGCGCTATGAAGTCGATCTCAGGCGCACCGGACTCCTGCCCAGCCTCCATGTCCGCTTGGAGCACCAGCGGCGCCACGCAAACAGCCCTCATGCGGTCTCCAGTGACAGCCGCATCGCGCTCACCATGGAATACGCCCCAGACGCTGGCCTTGCACTGAACTCCGCAATTTCGGCAGCCCAGTTTCGAGCGGCCATGCAGCAAGATCGTCGCGAATCCTACTTGCGGGACTTCCATCAGCAGCTGCTAGCAGACCATGAGGACTACCAAGAGGGCCTGTCCCGCGCGGTTAGTCTGCAGCGTACCCTTGCAGCAAACCGGGCGGTGCTGGCTTCGTATGACCGGCTGTTGATTGCAGGCAGGCGCGGCTGGCTCGAAGTACTCAACATTGCACGGGACGTCACAGCCACCCAAATTGCGCTGCTCGATGCCCGGGTACTCGCTGAATCAGCAGGCTACCGGCTGCGGCTGCACACCGGCAAATTGCTGCAAACATCCACCAAGGCACCCACATGAACACGCACCCTAGTTCTGCACGCACGCTGTTTCGCGATGCTCTGGTGGACAGAAGCCACCTGTTCGTACAAGCAGCAGCGGCGGCCTTGCTGGCCAACAGCCTTTCGCTGTTTGCGGCGCTTTACAGCATGCAGGTGTACGACCGCGTCATCCCCACCCAAGGGCTTTCCACCTTAACGGTGCTCACTGTGGGCGTCTTGATTGCCGCTGTGTTGGAGCTGGTGGTAAAGGTTGCACGTGCCTACATTCTTGAAAGTGCGGTCAAGGGCATGGATATCGAACTATCCCACGCCATTTTTCGTCGGCTGCTGCGGCTCCGTATGGACCAGTTTCCGGCCACCGTAGGCACGCTGGCGGCCCAGTTGCGCAGCTACGAAACCATACGCGGCTTCACCTCCTCGGCCACGCTGTACTTACTGGTGGATGCGCCATTCGCCTTGCTGTTTTTGGCGGTCATCGCACTGCTCGCCGGCGTGTCTCTTGCGGCCATCCCTGCAGTGTTTCTGGTTATCGCAGTGGCCATAGGGCTGTTCTACAAAGCCCGTATTGCGCGCCACGCCAAGAGCAGTAGCGCCGCCTCGAACAAAAAGCTCGGGCTGTTGGTCGAGGCTGTAGAGAGCGCAGAAAACATCAAGGCTGCTGGCGCTGCGCCAGCGCAGATGGCGCACTGGAACAACCTGTGCCGGCAAACCATTGACGACGATATCGATATCCGCCGTTACAGCGAACAAGCCACTTACTGGGCCGGCTTTATCCAGCAAGTGAGTTACGTCTGCATCGTAGCGATGGGGGCCTGGGTCGCAGCAAGCACCACCAACCTGACCACCGGCGGTCTGATTGCCTGCTCCATTCTTTCGGGTCGGGTACTGGGACCGGTGGCTGCCTTGCCAGGACTGATCGTTCAGTGGGCGCATGCGCGCGCGGCACTGGAAGGTTTAGAGAAAGTGTTTGCGCTGCAATGTGACAACCACGGGATTGCGAAGGCCCTCAATCCGCAATCCGTGCACGGCGGATATCGCTTGCAACAAGTTGAGTTCGCATACCCCGGGCCAATTCCCAGGCGGGCGGCGGCATTGCGGGTAGACCAACTACAACTGGCTCCAGGCAGCAAGGTTGCCCTGCTTGGAACCATCGGTGCTGGCAAAAGCACTCTGCTCAAAATTCTTGCAGGGTTGTACGCAGCGCAACGCGGTCAGGTGCTGCTTGACGGGCTCGACATCCAGCAAATTGAGCGCGCACGCCTTAGCAAAGCGATTGGATACCTCTCGCAAGACCCGAAACTGCTGTCCGGCACACTGCGCGACAACCTCACGTCAGGCTTGGACGACCGACCCAGTGACGACGACATCCTGGCCGCTTGCAAAAGTTCAGGCTTGATAGGTCTGGTGGCTACCCACCCCCAAGGACTCGACCTCCCCATCTTCGAGGGCGGTCGCGGGGTCTCTGGCGGGCAAAAGCAACTCATTGCCCTCACGCGTGTGCTGCTAGTGCGCCCTTGCGTCTGGTTGCTCGACGAACCCACGTCGGCCATGGACGAACACTCCGAACATCAGGCCTTGGAAGCCTTGCGTGCCGCCATGCATCCACAGCACACGATGATCTTGGTTGCGCACAAGCCAGTGCTGCTAGACATCGTCGACCGCATCGTGGTGTTGACCCCCGAGGGTGTCGCCATGGACGGCCCCAGGGACTTGATGATTGAGCGATTGCGCCGTAGCGCTGCGCCGCCACGTGCATTCAGGCCTGCGGCCATGGAGGTGGTGGCATGAACGATCTCCCCAGACCCACACTGCCCCACACTCGGTTGTCCGGCAGCCTCTGGGTGGTGGCGCTGGGCTTCGTGAGCCTGTCCATTCTTGGCGTTTGGGCAAACCACTCAGAAATCGACCAGATTGCGCGCGCCCAAGGACAAGTCATCGCCACGGCGCGCACCCAGGTGATTCAGTCGGCCAACGACGGACTGATCGATGCCATTGGGGTGCACGAAGGCGAGCGGGTCAAGAAAGGCCAATTGCTCGCCCGCCTGGACCGCAGCCAGGCCGAGGCGGCATGGCGCGACAGCCTGGGCAAGGTGGCAGCGCTCAAAGCCGCATTGGCACGGCTCGAATCCGAGGTCTACAGGCGGCCCCTGCGCTTCCCCCCTGAATTGCTGTCCCACCCAGCATTCGTGCAGAACCAAACGGAACTCTTTCAACGCCGACAAGCTGCTTTGCAAGAAGAAGTGGCGGCCTTCGAGGAAGGTCTGGCCTTGGTGCGCGAAGAGCTCGCGTTGAGCCAAAGCCTGCTGGCCAGCGGGGACATGGGCCGAACCGAGGTACTGCGCCTGCAAAAACAAGTGGCCGACCTGCAAGGCCAAATCACCAACCGGCGCAACAAATACTTCCAAGACGCGCAAGCCGAACTGACCAAGGCCGAGGAAGACCTTTCGACCCAACAACAAGCGCTGGCAGAACGCTCCACCGTGCTGGAGCGCACGGACATCTTGGCACCCACCGACGGGCTGGTCAACAAAATCCACCTCACAACCTTGGGTGCCAAGGTGCGACCCGGCGACGTGATCATGGAGCTGTTACCCACGGGCGGTGCTCTGGTCATCGAGGCCAAGCTACGGCCGGCAGACATTGCATGGGTGCGTGCGGGCTTGCCTGCTGCCATCAAGCTCGACGCCTATGACTACAGTGTCTACGGCGTGCTCAGAGGGAAAGTGCGCTACATCAGCCCGGATGCCCTGAGCGAGCGAACTGCTTCCGGTGAGGCGATTTACTACCGGGTGCAAATTGAGATCGACCCGAACGCCCTCGTGGCCCGCAACCAAATGCACCCGGCCAGGCCCATCGAAATACAGCCCGGCATGACCAGCACGGTGGAAATTGTCACCGGTTCCCAAACCGTGCTCGCGTACCTCACCAAACCAGTTACCAAAACGCTATCGGACTCCCTTGGCGAACGGTAACGCTGCACACACGTCGCGCGGCGCCATGGCATTGCTCCGAAAACCCACCTGAGACCCCGCCCAACCTGGCCCGAACTTGGTGTCCGAGATGCCTTTGGCAACGCGCCAATGGCTCGACACTTCAAAAGGTCTCGCCGACATGGCTAGGACTTTCCCTAGTTTGCAGGGAAAAAGACGCCCATTTTTGGTGCCAACCAGGGCTTTTTCTGCGTAAGTGTTGCGTAAGCTTTATCAAGTTCCCGAGTGATACAGCCTTCTAATGGACCGCGATACACCCCTGATCCTGACTAAAACCCCGCGTCGGGTATGGAATACCAGAAATTTTGGGGGTATTCCTAAAATCCGCCGGGCTTAATCCAAGGAGACGCTAGGTGATTTGGTTTGTCATTCTCAAAGCGGTAGCTGAGCTTGCGCTGATGGCCTTGGTCGCACGCTTTGTGGTTGGCTTGCTGGCCGGTGCCAACCGCGAGCGCAATCCATTCTGGCAGCTCCTCGACTTGATCGCGCGGCCCCCATTGAAGCTCGCGCGTTGGATATCCCCCAAAGCGGTACTGGACCGCCACATTCCCCTGGCTGCATTTTTTATCACCGCGTTTATTTGGCTGATCGCCTTGCAAGCCAAGCTGTCTTACTGCCTTGAATCAGGCATGGCCCAGTGCCGCTAAGGGCCTCACCCCCCAACCCCATGAACCACTCCACCACATCCCAACCTGTAGCCGTGCCCGACATGGTGACCCAGCGTGCTCTGGTAAAGCCTAGCCGCCCCAGTGGTCTGCAACAGTGGTGGGTGGTGCAACAAGTTCGTTGGTGGAATGTGTTGGGACAACCGGAGAAAACTGCGGCGGTCTACGCGCATGCGATGCAGCGCTGGCCGCAGTGGGGCGACGCAGTGGAAGGCCTGGCGTTTTGCCATGCCGCACGGGGGCGCACCGAGCAGGCGGTCGCGCTGCTAAGCGACCTGGTGGCGCAGGACGCCAACCGCGCCAACGCCTGGTTCAATTTGGGCTTTTTGTTGCAGCAGCATCCCGCTACGCAGCGCAGTGCGCAAGGCGTGCATGCCGATGCGGCCCTGCGGCGTGCGACCGAGCTCGACCCTCAGTTGGACCGCGCCTGGTATGGCCTGGCGCTGGAGCTGATTGCCCAAGGCCAGCACCGCGAAGCAGTTGCATGCCTTAAAGCTTGTACCAAGATACAGCCCATGAGCCCCTACGCCTGGTACCAGCTTGGGCGCACGTACCACACGCTGGGCAAAGCAGATAAGGCGCGCGAGGTGCTGGTGCACCTCAAAACCTTCGACCCCAAGATCTCCGGCCAACTGCAGCGCGAAATTGAGTCGCTTGCCGTGGCCCCAACCCCATAAAAAAAGCACCGCCCAGCGAAGGCACCCCCCCACCACCAGTGGATTTTCAATAGCACCCAGGAGTCACATCTATGGACATATCAGAACGCCGGGAACAGTACTGGCGAAAGAACCTCCAAATCACCGGCGTTCTGCTGGCGGTCTGGTTTGTGGTGACGTTTGTTGTGGGCTTTTTCGCCCGTGACTTGACGTTCACCCTGATGGGCTGGCCCTTCTCGTTTTGGGTAGGTGCCCAAGGGTCTCTCATCGTGTACATGCTCATTATTTGGTACTACGCACGCACCATGAACAAGATGGACACCGAGTTCGGCGTGGCAGAAGAGGAGGACGAGTAATGTTTGATACATCTGCATCCGGGCGCGCGTTTTCGAAGCAACTCAACAAGGTGTACGGCTGGTACATCGGCGGCTTTGCCATCTTCCTGGTGGTGCTGGGCGCGCTAGAGTTCATGGGATTGCCACGCGCCTTCATTGGGTACGCATTCCTTGCCGCAACCGTGTTCCTGTACGCCGGTATTGGCTTCATGAGCCGCACCAGCGATGCTGCCGAATACTACGTTGCTGGTCGCCGGGTTCCAGCGATGTACAACGGCATGGCTACCGGTTCAGACTGGATGTCTGCTGCATCGTTCATCGGCATGGCAGGTACCCTGTACCTGTCAGGCTATGGCGGCTTGGCGTTCATCATGGGTTGGACTGGCGGCTACTGCTTGGTGGCTCTGCTGCTGGCACCCTACCTGCGCAAGTTCGGCCAGTTCACCATCCCTGACTTTCTGGGCGCACGCTACGGCGGCAACTTGGTTCGCTTCATCGGCATTTTGGCGGCGATCGCGGTGTCGTTTGTGTACGTTGTGGCGCAAATCTACGGCGTCGGACTGATCACCGCGCGTCTGTCTGGTGTGGACTTCCTGGTGGGCGTGTTTGTAGGTTTGGGTGGCATCCTGGTGTGCTCGTTCTTGGGTGGCATGCGGGCCGTGACCTGGACGCAGGTGGCCCAGTACATCATCTTGATCATTGCGTACCTGATTCCCGTGGCCTGGTTGTCGATCAAGCACACTGGCATTCCGGTGCCGCAGGCGATCTACGGTTTCCAGCTGCAAAAAGTGACTGAGCGCGAAAAAGAGCTGACCCAAGATCCCAAGGAACTTGAAGTTCGGGCGATCTTCAAGCAGCGCGCTGCTGACCTTGAAGCCAAGCTCAAGGACGTTCCCGCTGCCATGGCTGCGGACCTGGCAGCCGCTGAGAAGCGGGTGGCAGATCTGAAGGCCAGCAATGGTCCCGCCGCTGACATCAGCAAGGCTGAAGCGGCAGTCGCTGCCCTGCCCAAGACCGAAGCTGCGGCCCGCGAGGCTTATACCGCCGCACGGGCGCTGAACGAAACCCGTTCTCGACCGCTGGGTGGTATGCCAGCCCACGCCACTGCGTTCCCCGGAGCGACCGAAGAGGCCCAGAACATCGCTCGCAAGAACTTCCTTGCGCTGGTGTTTTGCTTGATGGTCGGTACGGCTGCCCTGCCCCACATCTTGATGCGCTACTACACCACTCCGTCGGTGCGGCAAGCGCGCCAATCGGTGGCGTGGTCGCTGTTCTTCATCTGCTTGCTGTACCTGACGGCGCCCGCATTGGCCGTGTTGGTGAAGTACGAGGTCTTCAATGTGCTGGTGGGCACACCGTTTGACAAGTTGCCGGCGTGGGTGTCGGGTTGGGCAGCGGTGGATCCGACTTTGATGTCGGTCTCTGACATCAACAAGGACGGCCTGCTGCAGCTCGGTGAAATTCGCATCGGCGCAGACATTATTGTGTTGGCCACCCCCGAGATCGCTGGACTGCCCTATGTGATCTCTGGCCTGGTAGCGGCCGGTGGTTTGGCTGCGGCCTTGTCCACTGCGGACGGTTTGCTGCTCACGATTGCCAATGCGTTGTCGCACGACCTGTACTACAAGATGATTGACCCCAATGCATCGGCTGCGCGCCGCGTTACGGTGTCCAAAGTCTTGCTGTTGATCGTGGCGCTGCTGGCTGCCTACGTGGCCTCGCTCAAGATCGCGGACATCTTGTTCCTGGTCTCAGCTGCGTTCTCGCTGGCTGCGGCAAGCTTCTTCCCGGCGCTGGTGTTGGGCATCTTCTGGAAGCGCGCCAACAAATGGGGCGCTGCCACCGGCATGGTCAGCGGCTTCTTGGTCACCGGCTACTACATGGCCATGACCCAGCCCTGGCTGCGCAAGGTGTTTGAAGTGACCACCCCGGTCAAGGATGCCACTTGGTGGGACATCCAGCCGATTGCTGCCGGTATCTTCGGCGTGCCCGTGGGGCTGGCGGTCATGATCATCGTGTCGCTGCTGACCAAGGCACCTGAAAAAGAGGTGCAAGACTTGGTCGAACATGTGCGCTACCCCAACCTGGCACCTGCCAAGTAACGCACAGAGCAATCTGTAATGGATTCACCCCGGCAGATACAAATCTGACCGGGGTTTTTTTATGGGTAGACGCAGCGCAGGCCGATGTACACAGCATAAAAGTCAGGCGGCTTGTAGGCCTGAACTTGCGCCCGCATCTGTGCCTCGTCATACCACCACGAGCCGCCCACGGTGCGGCGGCCAGAACCATCGCTGTCGCTGGTCCACTCCCACACATTGGCACCCATGTCGTACAGCCCATTGACACCCTGGCGGGTGGCACCAGCCGGTGCTGCAGCGGGCCAGGGGTCTGCCCCGTTGGTGTTTGCGCCCTGCGGGCTGTCGCCTGTGGACCATGGGTAAGTGCGGCCTCGAACCCAAGGCGCTGGCGGGGACACACGCATCTCGGTGAAACCGGCAGCTTGCCACTCGGCACCTGTCGGCAAACGCCCACCGGCCCAACGGCAGTAGGCCTGCGCCTCCCTGTAGTCCAGGTGCACAGCGGGCATGTTCATGTCGACGGGCTCGCCTTGCGGGCGGCGCCAGTTCCAGCCGGCACGGCGCTCCCACCCCGCGCGGTACTCAAAGCCTCCGCCCTCCCGCTGCGCGCGGGTGACCACGCCTGTGGCCCGCACATAGCGATCAAACTGCGCGATGGTCACCTCGGTGCGGTCCCAAGCCAAGCCCTCCAGCACCACCCGCTCACCCACTTGGGCATGGGACACGGGCGCACTCAGCAGCAGGGCCGAGACCCACGCCAACTTCCGACCGGGTTGGCCCATCAACGCCCTACCCTACCAACCAGCCCAGCACCAGCCCGGCGGCCACGGCAAACATGCCTGGCAGCACCTTGCGTGCCAGCGTGGCACCGCCAATTACCACTGCCAGACTGCTCTTGAACACCGTGTTGGCGAGCATCGCCAGCAAAATCGCAGTTGCGGTTTGGTGTGCCTGCAGGTTGCCCAGGTTGAACAGCCGCAAGCTCGACAGCGTGATGGCATCCAAGTCGGTCAGCCCAGATACCAGCGCCACCGCGTACACGCCACGACTGCCCACCAGGTCAGACAGCCAAGCCGCAGCAAACAGCACCACTGCATACAACACGCCAAAGCTCAGTGCTGCGCGGATCTCTGTCGGATTCTTCATCTCCAGGCGCGGTGCGTCGTCCCGGGTGTCCAGGTTTCGCCACGCCAGATAGATCACCACCAAGCCTCCTAAGGCGCCGCCAAGGAACATCGGCAAGACGGACAACAAGAGCGTGGGTGCAAGCACCGCAATGAGCACTGACAAGCGCGCCAGAACCACCCAATTCGCCAACAAAATCACCAAGGCTGCCATGCCAGCCAATTGCGGCGAATCGCGCCCGTGGCGCGAAAACGCCAGCGTCGTGGCCGTGCTAGATGCAATCCCACCGAACAAGCCCGTCAGCAGGGTGCCGTGGCGCTGGCCGGCCACCCGCAGGGCCGCATAGCCCGCCAGTGACAGACCCGAGATGAGGACCACGATCCACCAAATCTGGTACGGGTTGAGTGCGTTGTACGGGCCGTAGTTCTGGTTCGGAAGGATGGGCAGTATCACGAAGGACAGCACCGCGAACTGCAGGATGGACACCAGGTCGAGCCGGGTGAGGCTGCGCGATACCCCGCTGAGCTCGGGCTTGAAGTACAGCAGCGCGGTGGTCGCAACCGCCAGCGTCACAGCGAGCTGCTCCATGCCAAACCACACCAAAGCACCCAGGGCATAACACACCACCACAGCAGCAACCGTCGTGGTGCCGGGGTCACCCTCTGCCGGATCACGCCAGTAGGTGGCCACCATCATGCCGCCCAAAACCAGCAACCCCGCAGCCAGCAACCATGGCGCCCCAGTCTTCTCTGAAAGCACCGCGCCCAAGGTGCCCGCCAGCGCCACCAGCGAAAACGTGCGCAATCCGGCACGGGCCGCAGGGGAGCGCTCGCGCTCCAACCCAATCAACAGCCCAATCGCAAGGCTCGTAAAGAATGGATAGAGAAGTGCAATTCGGTCGACCTGCATGTGCGCATTATGAGCATGCCGATGCAATCAAGGGGCGGTGGCCGAAGGCTTCAAAATCTTCGCCTCCTGCCAGTGCGGACGAATCACGCGTTGGGTGCTCGCGCCCATGCCACGCAGGTTCGCGCTCGACAGAGCACTGCTTGCGCTAGGGGATGTACACGGCAGACCGCGGTGGCGCGCGATGGCGGTGGCAAACATGGGTTCTGTCGTGACGCCCAGCTGGAACGACAAGTCATCGCTCACTGCGCACTGGGGCACAAAACCGTCGGAGAAACCGCCTAGGCCTTTGTCGTTGACGCCTTCAAACTCCATGGCCGCATAAGTGATCCCGCAATTGTCCTGTGGCACAAATCCATAGGGCTTGCCGCAAGTGGTGCTGCCGATCTGCACCACCTCCACATCGATGCCACGCAATCCATTGATGATGGACTCGCTGGCCGAGCATGTGTCAGCCGTGGTCAGCACATACACCTTAGAAAGATTGAGTGTGGCGAATGGAGCTACTGAGTTCCGGCCGGTGCTGTAGAACGGCACGCTTTGATTTCCCCCGGAGCGCTTGTCGTTGTACCTGAGGGTTTCGAAGGTCTTGTTTTGGGTTCGTGCGACTCCTGCGATGGCGTACGACACCGCGCTGGCCATCGCCAGGTAGCCACCACCGTTGTAACGCAGGTCCAGCACCAGCTGATCGATCCCCTGCGCTTGAAAGTCAGTCATGGCCGCCAGCAACGGCGCCTCGGCTGAATCGATATGCGCGTTGAACAACAAGTAGCCCCACTTGACGCCCTGGTCGATCACCACCTTGTGCTCCGCCTGCGGTAGTACCACGTTAGCAGCCGTCAAAGTGACAGTACGTGTGCTTACGCTGCCCACTGGCCGAATCACAAAGGTGGTGTTGACGGCTGCGCTTGGGCTCAACGCCTGATTCACAACATTTTGAATGGACGTACTGGTGCTGTTGACCGGGTTACCGTTGACACTGAGGATTTCATCTCCGCGCTGGACACTTGCCAAGGCCGCGAAGCCGGTCTGGGTGGACTGAAATACGTGGGAAACCCGCACGCGGCGTGTTGCGAGAGTCCCTTGATCGCTCAATTGCCACCCATAACCTAGCGCCTCCCCTTGCGAGTAGTCGTTCCAGTAACTGGTGGAGGTGAGGAAACTGAATTTATCGACCTTTGTGCCGGTCACGGTGAACGCAGGGTTGCGCAAGTCCTGAAAGTAGTTATTGATCGACTCCACAAAGTTGGAATACGGATTGAAGTAAGTAGTGACGTTGTACTTGTCCGCATTGGCGCTGACCGCTGGTACGTCCCTGTACCAAAGGTAGCGTTCGTCGAAATAGGCTCTGATCCAATTGCGTTCGTCAGCCAAGGAACCCGCCCTGGTTGGCTCTAGCGCATCCGCTCTGAACGGATTGTTGGCGGAACATATTTGAGCCAGCTGGGCCGCCGAAGTCGCTCCGGTAGTGCCCCCGGTGCTAACCCCCGTACTGGCCGTTCCACCGCCGCCGCCGCCGCATCCGGCAAGCGCCAACACCATTAGCATGCCCATGGACATCAACTTCATGCGAACCCCTGTATGTATAGATGGTTGAGTGGCAATGGCACGCCAATCGCCGCCGGATAGTTTAGCCAGCGTTGGGAGCTTGTATGCAAGAATTTGGGCGATGCTGTTCGTCTGCCCGACCTACCTTGCGTCGCCTTGGGCGACCCGCAACATCCTGCGTTGCAGCGCAAGCGCGGCGATCCTCGCCGCTCTGCTACCGGATAGCGCCTTGGCCAACGCGTCCCAGCTCGCACCTGTGCCTCCACCGCCTAGCATTGAGGTCTTGATGAAGCGCGCGGCCCCGCAGGCGGCGGCGCCTCAAGCGGTAACTTCCTCTCCCCCAGCACTTGCGGACGACACACCGCCGCTTTCCACAGAAACCATGGTGGCGCCTTCCCCCCAAATTGCTGATGCGCCGCAACCTGCTCCCCTTCCCAGTCCTGCGCCTCCTGCGGCAAGCAACACAGAACAACACATCCAAGCGGTCAAGGCCACCGTACTCGCTTGGGCAGCTGCATGGTCTGCCAGAGATGTCGATGCTTACCTGGGTTTTTATGCCGGCGATTTCGTTCCGACAGTCAAACAGCAACGTAGCCAATGGGAGCGAGAACGGCGCACCCGCATCCTCAGGAACAGCGCCATCGAGGTACGGGTCAGCCAGCTTGAGGTTCGGGTGGCGGGGGCGCACGCGGTGGCCCGCTTTCGGCAGGAGTACCGCGCACCAACCTTGTCGGTCTCCAGCACCAAGGATTTGCGCCTCGCCAATGCCAACGGGCAGTGGCGCATCATCAAAGAAACTGAGACCCCTTAGCGAAAAAACTGTAAGAAACCCAGGCTGCGCGTGACTTAAGGCTACACCCGATGCACCGGGTGGGCACTGTCCGACCAAAAAGGAGCCTATCTTGCAGATTCTTCGCCACGCCATCGCCCCCGCGTTGTGCTTCATGGCCCTGGCCGCCTCGCCAGCCCATGCCAAAGAGCCCGCCGTGTACACCCCGTTGTTTAGCAAGGCCGCCGTGAGCGGCTACGACACAGTCGCCTACTTCACCGAAGGCAAGCCGACCAAGGGTGACACCAAGTTCACCGTCACCCACAACGGCGTCCAATGGCGCTTTGCCAGCGCCGAAAACCGCGACAAATTCCAGGCCGCGCCCGAGCGTTACGCGCCCCAATATGGTGGCTACTGCGCCTGGGCGGTAGCGCAGGGCTACACCGCTTCGGCCGACCCGCTGCGCTGGAAGATCGTCAACGACAAGCTCTACTTGAACTACGACGCAGACGTTCAGAAGAAGTGGGAGACCAACATCGCAGGATTTGTACAAGCGGCAAATGCCAACTGGCCGTCAGTGCTGGAAAAGTAGCGCCCGACCCACCCACCCTTGTCCAAGCCAAAGGAACTGCCATGCAAAACCGCCCCCATCCACCCCGCTGGGCCCGATTCGCCGTGCCAGCGTTGACTGTGTACATCGCCTTTGTGTTCTTGCAGTCCTTGTTCTTCAAGTTCAGCAACTCGCCGGAGACGCAGTACATCTTTGGCACCTTGGACGCCTGGGGCGCCAGCCTGGGCTTTCCCGGCCTGTTTGCGCCCTCCGGCATCTTCAGCCAGTACGTGGTGGGCAGCACCGAGCTGGTCGCGTCGGTGATGATGCTCCTTGGTCTTTTCACCTCGCAGCGCCTGCTGCACACCGCCGGTGCGCTGCTGGCGCTGGGTGTCATCAGCGGCGCGATCTTCTTTCACCTTTTCACACCCCTGGGTGTGGAGGTCCGCAACGTGGATGGAACGCTGGATGGCGGTGTGCTGTTCGCCCTGGCCTGTGGCGTGTGGTGCAGCGCGGCCGTACTGATCTACCTGGGCCGCGGCGCCCTGCGAGCAGCGCTTTCGCGATGACCGACGCTGGATGGATCACCGCAGCCTGGGACCCTTTGGGTGCCGCGCTGCAATCGGGTACAGCGCCCTGGCAGATCTTGCTGCTGCTTGCAGCGAGCACCTTGTTGCTAGAGGACCTTGCCATCGCCGCCGGGGCAGCACTGGCGGCGGCCGGAAGCATCTCCTGGGAGGCGGCCTTTATCGCGGTAGCAGGTGGCATTGCCTTGGGGGACTTGGGACTGTATGCCCTCGGACGGGCAGCAGGCAAGGTGCCTTGGCTATACCGCCGTTACATCGCCGGGCGTGCGCCGGTGCTACGCGGGCGGCTGGAGTCACGCCTGTGGCAGGCGGTCATGCTGGCACGCGTGGTACCGGGTTTGCGTCTTGTCACCTACACAGTTTGCGGCTTTGCCCGCGTGGGGCTAACCAAGTTTTCCGCGGCTGTATTGGTGGCCGTGGCAGCGTGGACGGGTGGGTTGATGTGGCTCGGTGCTGCGGCTGGTGCGCACATTGTGCAAAAGCTGGGCGTGTCGGCGCCGCTGGCAGTGGCGCTGCCGGTGGTGGCCATTGCGCTGGTGTTTCCACTATTTCGTTGGTTTAGACAACGGTTCTTTTCTTGAGTCATTGATGCAAGTACCCAAAGTCCAAGCGCCCCACGCCGGCATGCCGCCGTTCGACCAAACCGGAAAGCCATTGAGCTTTTTTGAGTTTTGGCCCATGTGGGCTTTCTATCCCCCTGTGTTGCTCTACGTCTTGTGGCTGATGCTGCGCTTTCGGGGCGCCATGCTGCCCACGGTAGCCAACCCGTCGTTCCCGGGAGGCGGTTTCTATGGCGAGTCGAAGGCGGCCATTTTGGATTTGGCGGTCCAACACATTCCCGAATGGGTGGCGCCTTTCATCACGGTCGAGCGACCTGCGGGCCTGGACCATCCCCAGCAGAGGCACAAGGTGCTGCGCGAGGTGCTTGCCGAACTGACCGACAAGGGCTTGGCTTTGCCGGTGGTGGCCAAGCCCGACTTGGGCTGCCGTGGTGCCGGCGTGGTGTTGGTTCGTGACGAAGCGGCGCTAGCGGCGTACTTGCGCAAGTTCCCAGAAGGAGCCCGGCTCTTGCTGCAAAAGTACGTGCCATTCGAGGGCGAGGCAGGCATCTTCTACTGCCGCCATCCGCATGCAGCCAAAGGGCGCATCATTTCCATCACGCTCAAATACTTCCCCTATGTGTACGGCGACGGCCAGCACACGCTACGTGAACTGATCATGGCCGACCCCCGGGCCGGCGCCCTCTCGCACCTGTACCTGCGGCGCCACGCGTCTAGACTCGACAACATCCCGCGGCCGGGCGAGGCGATCCGGCTCGCGTTTGCCGGCAGCCACAGTCGCGGTGCCATTTTTCGCAATGGCACGCATTGGGTCACGCCGGAAATGGAGCAACGCTTCGACGAGATCTCTCAGCGGCTCCCGGAGTTCTACTTCGGCCGCTACGACATTCGCTTTGCCGATTTCGAAGCGGTGCGCCAGGGCCACGGCTTCACGATCCTAGAAGTCAACGGCGCAGGCGCGGAAAGCACCCACATTTGGGACCGCGGCACCAGCATTTTCAAGGCCTGGGCGGACCTGCTCACGCAGTACAAGCTGCTGTTCCAGATTGGCCGCGCCAACCGAGACCGAGGGTTCAAGCCCCTGAGCCTGGCGGAATTTCGGCGCTGGCACCAACGCGAAAAGCAGCTCACCCCGCTCTATCCACCTACCGACTAAACCTACAAAAGAAAGGCACGCCCATGCGCGAATCCTGCGCCGAACCGCTGTGGAACGACAACCAGCGACTGCTGCAACAGGCCCAGCACCTGGTCGAGCGGCTGCAAGACGCGGCCGCTCCCAGCTTCCGATACGGCCAAGCGGTGGGACCCCACCTGCGCCATATCATGGAGCACTACACCGCCTTGCTGGACGCTTTGGTGCAAGCCGATCCAGTGGTGCAATACGACGCCAGAGGAAGAGACATGCGTGTGCAAAACGAAGCCACTGCCGCATTGGATTTGCTACGGGACCTGCAGGCACGCTGGTCGACCCTGGCCCACCAGTGCGGCGCTACAAGCGCGCTGGGGCAAGCGCTACACACCTGCCTGCAAGCTGGCGCCAGCGGTGAGCACAGCGTGGTGGTGCCCACGACGTTGGGACGGGAGTTGTTGTTCTTGTCCTCGCACACGGTGCACCACTTTGCGCTGGTGGCGCAGTACTGCCGCGCGGCGGGCGTGGAGCCGGAGCAGGACTTTGGCAAGGCCCCCGCAACCCGCGCCTTTGAACGCCTGGCTGCGGCTTGAACCCATGTGCCTGATCGCCTGGCGCTGGCAGCCCGATGCGGATGTGCCACTCGTGGTGGTAGCCAACCGCGACGAGTTTTACGCCCGACCCACACTGGCTATGCATTGGTGGGCTGGCGCGGACATCTTGGCGGGCCGGGACCTGCACGCTGGCGGTAGTTGGCTGGGCCTGGGCCGCAGCGGCAGATTTGCTGCTATTACCAACTTCCGAACCCCTGAAAGCCCGCGCAACGAGCTGCGCTCCCGCGGCGAGTTGGTCACCGAGTTTTTGCAGGCGCAGTGCACACCATCCCAGTACCTGTCTGCATTGACCAGTCGCAGCGAGGACTACAACCCGTTCAACCTGCTGGTCAGTGACGGCCACCAGCTAATGGGGCTGGAAAGCCGCAGCAAGCGCGGGTTCCTGATCGAGCCCGGTGTGGGCGCGGTCTCCAACGCCGACTTCAACACCCCTTGGCCCAAACTGCACCGCCTCACCCAGGATTTGGCGCAGACCAGCGACCCCGGCGCTGTCGACCCATCGGTACTCTTTGAGATGCTGCAACGGCGCGAGGTGGCCAAGGACGAGCAACTGCCGCACACCGGTATTGCCCTGGAGCGCGAACGCGCGCTTTCTGCGGCATTCATTCAGACGCCCGAATACGGAACCCGCGCCAGCACCGTCGTGCGCCAGACACGCACCGGCTGCGAAGTATGGGAGCGGCGTTTCGATGCAAACGGCCCAGCGGGCGAGCTGCGTTTCAGCTACTGATGCCAAAGCGCTGTCGGCGCAGGCGCATGCCCTCGGACTGCAGATCCATCAGTGTCAAAAAGTCGATGGACTTGAATTCGCGGTCCATCGCAGGCGGGCCGCAAATCCATGCACCCAGCGACAAATAGGCTGCCAGCAGCTTGGGGAGCTTCGCCGCAGGTACCGGATGCGTCTGGGCCGGCAGCGCACAAACCGGGTGCGGTTGCGTGCGAAATCGCTGGGGCGCCAGGTAGGCATCCAGCATCGCCGCCGCTGCATGGCCAACTGCCGGATCCTGCGAGGTGAGAGAACTGCATCCGATGAGGTAGCGCGCGCCGCGTGTTTGCGCGTAGCTGGCGATTCCACGCCAAAGCATGCTCAGCACCTGGAAGTTGCGGTGCGCCTTGTCGATGCACGCCCGACCCAGTTCCAGCGTCTGGGCGCGGCAGGCATCGAAGGCCTGCAGGTCAAACTCTTGCGCGCAGTAGTAGCCCAGGTGGGTCTGGGCGACCACGCCGGTTTGCATGCGGTAGGTGCCCACCACCTGGTCGGTGCGCTGGTCCCAGACCAACAGGTGGTCGCACACGGCATCAAAAGCGTCCACGTCGCGCTGGGTCGCAGCGCTTTGTACCAAGCCGCTGCCCATCTCCTGGTTGAACACGGAGTACCGCAAGGCCTGGGCTCGCGCCACATCGGCCTCGGTGGTAGCGAAGTCCAATCGGTAGTTGCCGACCACTTGCGTGGCAGACAGCAGTTGCATGGTTGTCATGGGCGGGCGACTCGGTAGGTCCAAACTGGGTGGTCGTGGCAGCCGCCCATTTCTTACCGATGCCCAAGGGCCCAATTCAATCCCTCGCGTCCTCGCCAGATCCGTAGTTGCGCCATTGCGTCATTGCATTGCGCATGGTGAGTACCTGCCGCTGGAATCGGGGGCATGCCTGACAAATGACCATGTGAAAACGCAACGCCAAGCGCTCCGCCAGCGGCAGCACCCGGTCTTCGCGGGCGATCACCAGGGCCGTCACCTCCTTGCAGGTGCGTTGCAGCAGAAAAGTTTTTTTGAACGCGTTCATCGTGCAATAAACCAATTCAACTCCAGGCACTCGCGCAAGCGCAGGCGGGCGCGGTGGAGTTGGACGTACAGGTTCGTCGGCGTCAGCGCGAGCGTCTTACAAATTTCCTCGCTGGAGAGCTCCAACCACTCCCGCATCAAAAACAATCTGGCCTGTACCGCAGGCAACTTTTCAGCGCAGGCGTCCAAAACGGCCATGAACTGGCGGCTTTGGAGGTCTTGTTCGGGGTTTCCCCACTCTGCAGGCGCTTGCGCGAAGTGCCCGTCTTGGGTGAAGGCGATGTATTCCAAAGGATCGGCCTGGTCGTCCTCGTCGCCATGATCCAGCACCACTTCACGCTGGCGCTGGCGCATCGAGTCGATGATTTTGTGCTTCAAGATGCCCACCAGCCAGGTCTTGAGCTGGGAGCGCGCCTGAAACGCAAGCGGTTTGGACAGCGCAGCCAATACGGTTTCCGACACGGCATCTTCAGCCCAGGTGTCATTGCGCAGTTGCAGGCGCGCAAACCGCATCAGGTAGCTGCGCTGGGCGGCCACTTCGGATTCAAAGTCGGTGGGGGTGGGCGGTGGCATGGTCGGCTGCGGCGTCGGGAGGGTGTGGCGGATGGGCGCGTCAGTGTACCGACCAGCTGTTACCGCCAGGCGGGTCCGCTTGGACTGCATGTAGCCGCCGCATTTGCCCGCTGCGCTGGCGGTGCTGCTGCGGGTTTGGCATCTGCCAACCTTACCCCCTGCTTCGCAAAAATACACAACCCGATGAAGCGGTGAACCCTAAGGTTTGGCGCTGCCAGCAGCGCGCGGCCCTTGTTCGGCAGCTTGCTGAAAGAACGCGATGCGCTGGGCGTCTCTGGGGTGCGAGGCAAAAGCAATGCCGAGCAGGGACTCCTGGTCCGGCCGATCACCACCTTTCTTGCGGTGTTGCTCCAGCTTGTCGAACAGGGTGAGCATGACCAGCGGCGAAATGCCTGCGGCGTGCAACACCTGCACAGCAAATGCATCGGCTTGGCGCTCGGCCTCGCGCGAATAGTGGGCATGGCCCAGCAGCAAAGGTACTGCGCCCAACAAGCCGCTGAAATCGCCCAATGCCACCGCACTGACGGTGCCCAGCACGCCCGCTTGCACCAACATGCGCATGCCGTGGCGGTGCTTTAAGTGGCCAAGTTCATGGGCCAGCACCGCAACAAGCACCTCTGGATTGCCGTCGACGAGTTGCACCAACTGGTCGGTCATAACCATGGTGTCACCGGGCAGCGCAAAGGCGTTTGGGCCGATCTGGCTGTCCCGAAAAATCAGTTGCCAAGGTGGGACTTGCTGCACGGGCAGTGCCTGGGTCACCTGCTGCCAGCTTTGCTGGAGCCGCTGCTGTTGGGCCGCGCTGAGCTTGCTGGGCCGCATCATCTGGGCGTCCAACGCCACCAACGACGACTCGCCCAGTGCGCGGTCCACGCTGGACGGTACGGCGGCGACCAACGCGTCGCTGAGCACCGGCAAACCCCAGCCGTAGGCAGCGGCCAGCGTACCGATCAGCAGCACGGCGCTGACCAGCACAGAGCGCCAGCTTTGCTGCATCTTGACCACCAATGACTCGCGCGGTCCGTAGCAGGCAAGCCAAAGGTCCCACGCCGCAGCATCCTCGGGCTGCACCGACCCACCCGCCGAAAAGTGCGCCACGCGCGGTCCGTGCCGGACGCGCTCTGGCCACTGCACTTGGTCGATGGGGACGCGCACCTCCAGCCCCTGGGCGACCACGCACAACTGGTCGTTCTGCCGGGTCAGGCGTGCCGCCACCGGCTTGCCAGAGCGGCCATCAAAGTAGCGCACCGCGATATCCGGGGGGGCCGCGGCATCCACGCTGTCAGACCCCGATGTCGATACCCAAGATGTCACCTGCGGCATCGCCTGCGGTATCGCCTTGCTTACCCAAAGCCGCCAGTACCAGTTCGTCCGGCGCGAGTGAGAAGGCAACCGTCACCGCTTGCAAACGCATGCGCTGGGTTGCGATTGCTGCAAAGGGCCAGTACAGGCCCAGGGTGAGCACCGTCAGGGCGAAGTTTTTCAATGCCAGCCCCATCAACCCCAGGGCCTCCAAGTCACTGTGGAAGCGCAGGTGGCTGCTGGCTGTGTTGCTCCAGACCAGGTTCTGAACCATGGCAGCTGCCATCGCTTTGAGGGATGTCATTGCCGCCACGATCGGGGCGTACACGCCAATCAACAACATCCCAATACCAAACCACGAGTTCGAAGGTGTCGACATCCCGCCGCTGAACAACACAGAGACGCCCAGCAGCACCACGCCCATCACCACCAACAAGGAGACAAATCCGAGCCCACCCAGCTTAAAAGCCAACTTGTAGAAGTCCCACAGAGGGACCCCAAACTGGCTTTGCTGCGTTGCCAGCACATAGTGGTTGTGCTGGTACCTTTTCAAGTTCCAGAACAAAAATGGCATCAGTACGATCGAGCCCAGAAACACCGCCGCCATGAACGCCAGGCCAAGCCACACAGCCTGCCCCGTCATGATGGCGCCTTCGCCCCCGGCTTGGGTACCCCCCCAGAACGCACCCAAACCAATCAACAGCACCAGTGGCACCCAAAAGAGCGCTACTGCCTTGTAGGCACCCGGCAAAGCACCTGCAAATTGAAATCGCAACCCGCGCCAGCTGGTATTGGCCAGCCGAAACTGCATCGAGGACTTCCACAAGGCCGGCCACAAGGCCGCCAGCAACACGAAGGCAAGTGCAGCGGCAATGGGCGAAACCTGCTGGGCTACCGAGTAGCTGGCAAACAGCGCCACCACCAGCAAATAGCCCTTGAGCATTTGCTTGGGGTCGCCATGGAATCCCAGTGGCTGGCCATCCACCACGGTGTTGCCATAGAAGTAGCGCAGCCGCCGCACCTTGGCCCATGGGTAGTACAGGCCCAGGGTACACACAGTCAACAGCAGGTTGACGATCCAGATGCGGAAGTACTCGCTGCCCGAGCCGGTGAACTCCAAGCGCACGCTGTAAGGCTGCGCAGCAGCCACGTGGGTTTCCGGCGCGTCTTCTGTGGCCCTCGAGGGGCCGTTTTCTTCTGTCATGTGAGTCCCTTGATCTGCTTTTGTTCTTTCGTCTTGCGTCGCACCCACTCCGCTATTTGTACAGCACCTCCGGCAGCCACATTCCGATCGCTGGGAACTGGTAAAGCAAGAAGATGGCAAACACCTGAATCGCCATGAAAGGCAGCATGCCGGCAAAGATCTGGTTCAGGGTGACATGCGGGGGGCTCACGCCCTTGAGGTAGAACGCGGCCATGGCGACCGGCGGGCTCAAGAAGGCGGTTTGCAAATTCAAGGCCACCAGCAGGCCAAAGAACAGCGGGTCGATACCGAAGTGCGGCAGCAGCGGAATAAAGATCGGCATGAAGATCACGATGATCTCGGTCCACTCCAGCGGCCAGCCCAGCAAGAAGATCACCACCTGCGCCAAGATCATGAACTGCACCGGCGTCAGGTCCATGGACAGCACCCATTGGTTGATGATCTCTTGCCCACCCAGCAGCGCAAACGCGGCCGAGAAGATGCTGGAGCCCACAAACAACCAGCACACCATGGCGCTGGTTTTGGCCGTCAGGTACACCGACTCGCGCATCACCGTCATGTTCAGGCGGCGGTAGGCACCGGCCAGAAACAGTCCGCCCAGAGACCCCATGGCGGCAGCCTCGGTCGGCGTTGCCAAGCCAAATACGATGGTTCCCAACACCGCCAAAATCATGACGGCCAGCGGGAAAAACGACCCCAGCAGCATCTTGAAGATCTCCAGCCGGGTGAAGCTGAAGAACGCGTAGAACAAGACCAAAGCGACCACGCAGCTGGCCAGCGCAATCCAGAAGTTCAAGGGCGCGGGCAGCCGCTCGAGCGTGGCGGCGTCTGCGGCGGGTGCCGCTGCGGCTTGGGCCGCTGCCTCGGTAGTCCCGGAAGCTGCTGTGGCGTTGGCACTTGCGCTTTCGGTGGCAGTGGCCGCGCCGCCAGAGGCCGGCGTTGCGCCTTCGGATGCGCTTGCACCTTCTGCGCCAAGCGGCTTGGCCTCACCCTCGGCAGGCGGCGTGCTCAGACCGTCCTCTTCCTGGGGCGGGGCGGCAAGCCCGCCCTCCTCTTCGGTGGCTTCCTCGGTTTCGTCGAAGCTGGAGCCTCCCATGGCGACGACTTCCGCCCCTGAGACTTCCACCACTGGTGCAGTGAGCTTGAAGTAAATGAAGCCCATGATGAGCGCCACCGCAATCGCGGGCAACAGGGCAATGCCCAAATGGCTCAGCAAGTCCTTCATGGGCACTTGCGCGTTGCGCTTGCCCTTGATCGCGCCAATCAGGCCGGGCAGCACTTTGTTGCTGACGTTGGCAGACACCTGCTCTGCAAACGCGGGGAGCGGCACATGGCGGTCCGCCTCGGACATGGGAGGCGCCATGCTCGGCTTGAGTTTGGCCACGATCACCACGTACAAGACGTACAAGCCCGCCAGCATCAACCCCGGAAAGAACGCGCCAGCGTAGAGCTTGACCACCGACACGCCGGCGGTGGCCCCGTACACGATCAGCATGACCGAGGGCGGAATCAAGATACCCAAGCAACCGCCGGCGGTGATCGCGCCAGCGGAGAGCTGCACGCTGTAACCCGCCCGCAGCATCGCCGGCAAAGCCAGCAAGCCCATCAGCGTGACCACCGCGCCCACAATGCCAGTGGCGGTTGCAAAAATCGCGCAGGTGATGATGGTGGCTACCGCCAGCGAGCCCGGCACACGGGCAGTCGCCAGGTGCATGCTCTTGAACAGCTTCTCAATCAGGTTGGCCCGCTCAATCAGGTAGCCCATGAACACGAACAGCGGGATGGAAATCAGCACATCGTTGGACATGACCGAGAAGGTGCGCTGCACCATCAAATCCAGGGTTTGCTGCACCGCAAGGTCGGGGTTTTGGCTGCGGTAGGCGATCCACGCGAACAACATGCCCATGCCCATCAGGGTAAAGGCGGTCGGAAAGCCCAGCATGATGGCGACCACCACCAATGCCAGCATCAACAGACCCAGGTGACCGTTGGTCATTTGGGCAGCGGGCGGCAGCAGGATAAATGCTGCCAACACCACCAAGGCCATGATCGTCAGGCCAAACCACACTTCTTTTTTCATTTGTGGCTCCCTTTGGGTTCGAGCACCAGGGCGTCCAGCTTGGCAATGTCTTCGTCTTTCACATGCACCATTTCTTTGAGTTTTTCCACATCAACTTCTTCCACATCTTCGCCCCGCTTGGGCCACGCGCCGTTCTTGAGGCACACCACGCAGCGCACGATTTCCACCAAACCTTGGGCCAACAGCAAAGCGCCCGCAATCGGGATAATGGTTTTGAACGGGTACACCGGCGGCCCGTCAGCGGTGACGTTGGAATGCTCATTGATCGCCCACGACTCCGCCGCAAAGTTGTAGCCCGCCCAGGCCAGCGCGACCACGCCCGGAATGAAAAACAGCAGGTACAAGGTCAGGTCCAGACCGGCTTGCAAGCGCGGCGGAAAAAAACCATACAGCACATCCCCGCGCACATGGCCGTTCTTGGACAAGGTGTAGGCACCGGCCATCATGAACAGCGTGCCGTACATCATGCTCATCACGTCGAAGGCCCAAGGGTGCGGGCTGTCCAGCACATAGCGCGAAAAAACTTCCCAAGAAATCATCAAGGTAAGAAAAAGAATCAGCCAGGAAAAAAACTGACCGATCAGTGTGCTGATCTTGTCAACCGTGAGAAGCAGTTTCTGCATAAGTGCGGCCCAGTAAAAAAATCAGCCCTCCAACGGGGGTTGGAGGGCTGCGGGTGGAAAACCCGAGGGAAATCAAGCCTTCTTCTTGGCTCCGAAGAAGTGGCTCACCGCCATGCGACGGCTAACGTAGGTGTCTTGGTCCCACTTGACTGCGCGCTCGGCGAATGCCTTCTGCGACTCGACCACTTCCTTGAACAAGGGGTTCTCGGCCGACTTCTTGGCAAGGATCGCGTCCCACAACTTGAGCTGCTCTTGCAAGATGGCGTCGGGCGTCTTGTAGAACTTCACCTTGTCTTTGGTCTGCAACTCGATGTAGTCCTTGGAGTAGCGGTCGATCGCCTTCCAGGACATTTCGGCAGACGCTGCCTCGGTGGCGCCTGCAATGATGGCCTTGAGCTTGGACGGCAACGCGTCGTACTTGGTCTTGTTGAACATGATTTCGAAGGTCTCGGCGCTCTGGTGGTAGCTTTGCAGCATGCACACCTTGGAGACGTCGGGGAAACCCAGCAGACGGTCGGAGCTGGCGTTGTTGAACTCCGCGCCATCGAGCAGCCCGCGGTCCATGGCGGGCACAATTTCGCCGCCGGGCAAGGCGTTCACAGCAGCGCCCATGGCGGTGAACAGGTCAATGGCCAAGCCGTTGGTGCGGAACTTCAGGCCCTTGAAGTCGGAGGCCTTGGTGATGGGCTTTTTGAACCAGCCCAGGGGCTGGGTAGCCATAGGGCCGTACAAGAAGGACTGGACATTGCCGCCGATGGATGCATACAACTTGGCCAGCAACTCGGCACCACCGCCGTACTTGTGCCAAGCCAAGATCATGTTGGCGTCCATGCCGAACGCGGGGCCCGAATTCCACAGGGCTAACGCGTTTTGCTTGCCGTAGTGGTAGCCCAGCACGCCGTGGCCACCGTCCAGGGTACCCTTGGACACCGCTTCCAACAAACCAAACGCTGGCACCACGGCGCCCGCGGGCAGCACCTCAATCTTGAGGTCGCCACCGCTCATGTCATTGACCTTCTTGGCGTAGTCTTGGGCGTACTCGTGGAAGATGTCCTTGGCCGGCCAGGTGCTCTGCCAACGCATGGAAATCGGGCCGGTTTGCGCCTTGGCGATCATGGGCGCAGACAGTGCGCCTGCTGCAACAGCTGCGCCCTTGAGTAGGTTGCGGCGGCGGGGGGCTTTGGGTTCAGTCATCGTGGCGTCTCCGTTTATAAAAATGAAAAAAACACCGGGCATTCTCCACTCGCGGGCATTCCAACCTCGCTAGGGTTTTCACCCGGTATCCACAGCTTTGACCTGCGCGCCACTAATTCGCCAGCCGGTGCTTTGTGCGGTTGGCGCCTCTGGCAGAGCATGGAGTCTCGTTCGCCGGGGCATACCCTAGTGATCGGTACGCTTGCGTGGCTACACTGGACCCGACTGGATTTGCGAACAAGGACATCAATGCTTGCTTTTCTGCTTTCCGCTGGAGCGATTGCCGGCGCGTTAATGGATGGGATTTTTGGAGCGATCGGTGGCGCGGTCATCGGCGGGATTGGGGGATGGATCCTCGAGCACAACATCCGCAGGACGGTGGAGAAGGCCGTCCAAGACGAGGTCGGTCGGCGCATGGCGTCGTTGGGGCAGGTGCAGCGCACCCTCGCTGCATCAGATTCTCCGGTTCCCGTTCCGGCGCCACCCCGCGCGCCACCGCCATCAGAAGTGCGGATGCAGGATACGGCCCGAGTTCATGCGCCTACCAACTCGGCATCTGTCCTTGCGCCCGCCCCCACCGCCTCCACCGCTCCCGCCACGGCCAAGCCCAGAATGTGGGAGCCTGAGCTTGACACGGACACCACGGTCGCGGACAGCATGCACAAGCTGCGCGAAGTGCTGTTGGGCGGCAACACGGTGCTGCGGCTGGGTCTGTTGCTGCTTTTCATCGGGTTGGCGCTTCTTGCCAAGTTTTCGATCGAAAACGCATTGTTTCCGCCCTCGGTGCGCTTGGCGGGTATCGGCGCCACCGGGTTGGTCCTTTTTATTGTGGGTTGGCGCAAGCGCGCCAACCCACAGGGCAGCGGCTTCGGGCTGAGTTTGCAGGGCGCGGGTGTCGGCGTTTTGTACCTCACCGTGTTCGCGGCCTATGGGCTCTACCAACTGCTCCCCCCAAGCACCACCTTCATCTTGCTGGCCACCGTCTGCGTGCTTTCCACCTCCATTGCGCTGCTGCAAAACGCGCAAGCGCTGGCGTTCATTGGGTTGCTCGGCGCGTTTGCGGCGCCAATGCTGGCGTCCGACGGGCAAGGCGATTCGGTGTGGCTGTTTAGTTATTACCTGCTGGTTAACTTTGGCGTGGTTGCCATCGCAGCGCTGCGCGCTTGGCGGCCAATCAACCTGCTCGGCTTCTTTGCCACCTTTGGTGTTGCAACGCTGTGGGGCACTCTGCAGTACCAGCCCGAGAAGCTGGACAGCACGTTGCCATTTCTGTTGGCGTTCTTCTTGCAGTACTTTTTTGCCGCATGGTGGTACGCCCTGCGTCACGGTTTGCCCCAACAACGCGCGGTCGACGCCACGCTGGTGTTCGGCAATCCCATTGTGGCCATGGGCCTGTTGGCGCACTTGGTCTGGGACATCCCCTACGCCAGTGCCGCTGCCGCGCTGGGGCTGGCTGCTTGGTATGTGCTTGCTGGCTACGTAACTCTCAAGCGCGTTGCCAGTCCGACAGCGCAGTGGCTGGTGGAGTGCTGCGTCGCCTTGGCTCTGGGGTTCGCGACCCTTGCCGTTCCGCTGGCACTGGACGGGCGTTGGATTGCGACCGCTTGGGCCATTCAGGGTGGGGCAGTATTCTGGATGGGCCTGCGCCAACAACGCTGGCTCGCGCGGCTGACAGGTGCAGCACTGCAGATCTTCGCTGCAATCCTCTATGCGTCGGGTCTTGAAGTTGGGGCCGCGCCAGCCAGCACGATCGTCAACCCAGACTTTATTAGCGCACTCGTTTTGGCAGCCGGCGCTGCGGTCATTGCATGGACCGCACACACCTACAGCGGACCTTCCACACCATTCACCTCCTGGAATCAAACGTACCTCGAATCGGAGAAGCACTGGCCAACCGTGTTTGGCGCCCTCGGCTTCCTGTGGTGGCAGTGGGCACTTTGGACTGAAATCAGGCGTCTGGTGCACGAACCTTCGGACCTGCTCTCGAGTTGGCCGAACACCTTTCTCTACGGCGCGCTGGCGTGGGTGTTGAGCGCCTGGTTGGTCCACTTCTTGGCTTTGCCAAGGCGCGCCAAACCACTTTGGATCGCCGCCCTGCCAACCGCACTGAACATGCCACTCCTGTTGATCTGCGCGCTGCTTGGACTCGCCACGCAGGAGAACTCGTACTACACCAGCGCTTGGTGGGTCTGGCCGCTTGCGGCGCTTGCCCACCTGCACACGCTGCGCAACGTCGATCGTGTTTCGCCACAGCGCGCCTGGTCTTGGGCGCACAGCGCGGGTGTGTGGCTGCTGGTGGTGCTGGGCGGCGATCTGTTGTACCGCGGGGTGCAAAGCGCAGGCTTGTGGGATACGGCCTGGGCGTCTGTGGTCCTGCTCAGTGCTGCCACTGCGGTGCTGCTGGGGGTCAGCGCAGCCACGCTCTTAGGTGCAGCCTCAGCATGGCGCCAGCGCTGGCCCATGAAAACCCATGCGCTGGCCTACGCCTGGCGTGGCGCTGCCCCGGTGGCTTGGATCGTGGTCGCCGGTGCGCTGCTGGTGGCCTTGGGTTCGCGCGGCAACACGGCACCGCTGCCCTACATCCCCTTGCTCAACCCCACCGATCTGAGCGTGGCACTCGCGCTGGCAGTCGCGGCACTTTGGATGCGACGTCTGCGTGAGAGCACACTGGAGGTGCCTGCCATGGCACGTCGGCGCCTGTGGGACACACTCTGGCTGGGGGTGGGTTTCGTCGCCCTGAACACGGTGTGGCTGCGGGTATGCCACCACTTCGGCGGTGTTGATTGGAATGTCCAGGCGCTGTTCGATTCGTTCCTGGTGCAAACAGGCTACTCCCTGCTTTGGGCCGTTTTGGCACTGTGTCTCATGGTCACAGCCCACCGCCGCAATCGCCGGAATTGGTGGATCGGTGGCGCTGCGTTGCTCGGCCTGACCGTACTCAAGTTGCTGCTGGTTGATTTATCCAACCAAGGCGGAGGTGAACGTATCGTGTCGTTTATTGGCGTAGGCGTACTCATGCTGGTGGTGGGCTACTTTGCCCCCATCCCTCCGGCCCAGGCCAGCTCCAAAGAAAAACAGCCATGAACCACAAACTATGGACAACCCTATGGACCAGCGTGCTGGTGGCGGGGGTACATGCCCAAGCCCAACCGCTTTTGCAGCCCAGCGGCTTTTCCTGGAACGCCACCCTGCACGCTCCCGCCGATGCACCGCTGATCCGGGTCAACCTCCCCGCCGGCGGGTTGGCAGCCCTGCAAAGCAGATCCTTGGATGACATTCGCGTCTTTGATGCCGACGGCAACGCCCTACCGCACGCCGTCATAGCAAAGGAGTCTGCGCCCCGCACCGAGACACAAGGCCCCCTTGTGCGCGCCTTGCAGATGGGTTCGACCCAAAACGCCACCGACAAAGCCTTGGTTGCCAACGTGGAAGTCCGTGCCGACAACCAACGTGGTACCCAACGCATGCAGCTACGTTGGGAGCCGCCTGCGGCCTCCGGCGAACCCATGCAATCAGCCTTGTTCGACCTGCGGGACACGCAAGGCATGGTCAGCGCACTGGACGTAGATATAGCACTCCCGCAGAACACACCACTGCACTTGCAGGCAAGCGTCAGCCGCACCTTGCAGCAGTGGCAAGTCGTGTCCAACCAGGGGCCGCTCTATGTGTTTGAAGGCCCAGGCGCGCCGCGCAACTCGCAGCTTCGGCTCTCTAGCCCCACACCCATGAAAGGCAACTTCTTGCTGCTGCAATGGCCCGCCGTTCCCGGTGTGACGCTGCGCAGCGTGCGGGTGCGCACCGTAGACGACCGGCCCGGCGACGATTGGGTGGCGCTGGAATTGCCCCAGGACCCAGCAACGCAGGACAGCAAAGGGCTGCAGTGGACCTTGCCAGTCGGTGCGTCGGTCCATGCGATGCAATGGAGTGTCAACCAACCCAACCAGCTGCACACGCTTTCCCTGCAAGGTCAGCGCAGCGCCAACCCCGACCGAAAGCGCCCAGCTGCCTGGGAGCCGCTGGGCACCGTCGTGGTCTACCAGGTGCTGCAAAACGGCGAAGTGCGCCGCAACCCGCCCCACGTGCTTCCGCCAGGCGAATGGCGCGCGCTGCGCCTCACCGAATGGCCCGGGGGCGGCGCGCCAAAAATCGCCGGACTGCAATCGACGCTGTGGGTGCAGCCCGTCACACTGGCGGTGCTGACCAACGGCAAAGCGCCCTACACACTGGCGGTGGGGCGCGCAGACGCCCCGCCGGGCGCGGTGCCGCAAGCCTCACTCGCGCTGGCAGCCGCGTCGCCTGCATCGACCTGGCCACTGGCCACGCTCACGGAATTACCCAAGCCACTGTCCGAGCCCGGCAGCGGCCAACGCTGGCGCAGCGTGTTGACAAGCTTTGACAAAGGCAATGCACTGCTGTGGGCGGTGCTGATCGCCGCCGCTGCGGTGCTGGGCGCAGTGGCACTGCAACTGTTGCGCAGTTCCGGCGCGACCCAGGACAACACACCCAAACAAAACTGAAGACATTCAATGGCGAGTTGTGGGCGGTCCTACGCCGCAACCACCGCCAACGCTTCGGATGCGGGAGTCAGCGTGGTGGAATTACGCCGCTGGCTCGGCCAGGTCACTGGCAATCAACCGAAACTGCTCCAGGGCCGCGTGCAGGTCTTCCACAATCTCTGCGGCAATGACACCGGGGGCTGGCAAGTTGTCGCCGTCGGCCAGGGCGTCGTCTTTGAGCCAGAAGATGTCCAGGCTGGTTTTGTCCCGTGCCACCAATTCGTCATAGCTGTACGCGCGCCACCGCCCGTTGGGGCCACTGCCCGCACTTGCGTTGGGCTCGGGCGACCAGGTGGCCTGCCGCTGTTGCCGATTGCCCACTTGGTACAGGTCCACAAACTCGTCCAGGTCTGCGCGCCTTAGTGGATTGGTCTTGAGGGTGAAGTGCTTGTTGGTGCGCAGGTCGTAAATCCAGAGCTGCTTGGTCCACGGTGTTTCGCTGGCGCCCTTTTTCTCAAAGAACACCACATTGGCTTTGACGCCCTGGGCGTAGAACAAACCGGTGGGCAGGCGCAAGAGCGTGTGCACATCGCATTCGTGCAGCAGCCGCTTGCGAATGGTTTCGCCCGCGCCGCCTTCAAACAAAACGTTGTCGGGCAGGACCACCGCCGCACGTCCGTTTTTCTCCAGCAGCGTCTTGATGTGCTGCACAAAATTGAGCTGCTTGTTGCTGGTGGTGGCCCAAAAGTCGTCGCGCTCGATGGTGTCTTTTTCGGTGGTGGTGCGGCCGTCCTCCCCCACGATGACGGTGCTGCTCTTCTTGCCAAACGGCGGGTTGGCCAGCACCACCTCAAAGCGCTCGCCGGGGTCGGCGGCCAATGCATCGCCAACCACCACCGGCACCGCCTTCTCTGAGCCGATGCCGTGCAACATCATGTTCATGGCGCAGACGCGGGCGGTGGCCTGCACCAACTCATAACCGGTGAAGGCTTTTTCTTTGAGGTGTTTGAGTTGGTCGCGGGTCAAGTTTTTGTTGTGGGCCGTGACGTAGTTGTGCGCCGTGAACAGAAAGCCGCCGGTGCCGCAAGCCGGGTCGGTGATGCGCTCGCCGGGTTGCGGTGCGATGCAATCGACCATCGCCTGGATGAGCGCACGCGGCGTGAAGTATTGGCCCGCGCCGCTCTTGGTGTCCTGCGCGTTCTTTTCTAGCAGGCCCTCGTAGGCGTCGCCTTTGACGTCGGCGCCCAGCACCGTCCAGGTTTCGGCGTCAATCAGGTCCACGATGACGCGGCGCAGCTTGGCCGGGTCTTGGAACTTGTTTTGCGCCTTGCCGAAGATCAGGCCCAAGGTGCCCTTTTCTTGCCCCAACTTTTCCAGCGCATGGCGGTAGTGGTCAAACAGCTCGTCGCCGTCTTTTGCCAGGAGCGTGGGCCATGCATATGCCTTGGGCACGATGCTGGGCTGGTTGTAAGGCGGTGCGCTGCGCTCGTCGGCCATTTTGAGGAACAGCAGGTAGGTGAGCTGCTCCACGTAGTCGCCATAGCTCATGCCGTCGTCGCGCAGCACGTTGCAGTAGTTCCAGAGCTTCTGGACGAGGGAGTTGGTGGTGGTGTTCATAGGTGTTCTAGTGGCTTTTTACAGCTCTGACATTTGTGTAAACCGCTGTAGTACCAAGCCGGTGCGCGTGCTTTGCGAAACGATGCCGGGCAGCACGTTCGTGAAATCCGGCTGACGCAAAATGCCGAGTAAGGTTTGTGCGACAAAGTCGCGCACGTCTGGTCGCGCAGCGGTGAGCTCATGGATCAACTCTTCGCGTCCGTCCACCACGGCAATGACGTCTTCCAAATCGTGGCTCAAGTAAACATCGTTATTCCCCCGGTCCTTAAATGCCTCCAGTTTGGTGGCCATGAAGTACGGGGCCGACAAATGCCTCAGCTGCAGACCGGACGGCAGGATTGCCGTGACCGCCGATTCAAACCCCGGCCTGTACCAGCGATTGGCGAACCCCAGCACCTTCTCGTCGAGCGGCACCAAGTCCAGTTGCATGCCATTCCAGTACCAACGGAAGGGAGGCGTGTTGTCGGCCATGGTTTGCTTGAAGCCCTGCTCCATCAACTGCCTGGACAGCGCGTAGTAGCCGACCAACGATGCCACTTCCACAATCGCATCTACGTCTTCTGTGGCCCGAGCGTCTGCCACTAAGGGCTGCGTGATGAGCAGCCCGGTAGCGCAACCGCCCACAAACACGACTTGCTCGCGCAACGCACCCATCGCGTAGGCAATGGAGGTAAGCAATTCAGTATTGGGGTTAGCCATACATGGGCCTCTCTGCGGGCCGAGGCCCCTCGGGGTAGATCAACATAGGCAGCCGCTTGAGCGCCATGCCGCGTTCACGCGCACGGCCTACACGCAACGCATCAAACAAGGCCAGCATTTCGTAGAGCTTGGCATCTTGCATGGCTGCAAACGGCACACTGGGATGCAAAGGCTCCACACCCGGCCCGCGCACCGTGCCATTGGGGTGCGGCCAAACCCAATCTTCTGAACCCGGGGCGAACACACCCGCAAAGGCAGGCGCGCTATGGCTGGTCGGCACCCCCACTGAGACTGGCAGCTTGTCCGCTGGGAATGCATATTTGGCCCCATGCACTGCAAACTCAGCCAAATTGCGACTATGCACACGGGCCGGGTTGTCGGCATTGGTGGCCATCGCCGCTTTGGCACGGCGCGGCCTGGCCTGCACGCGATAGACCGCCACAAGCTCTTGCACTCCCGGGGAGGCCTCAGGCGGTGGAGCCAGCAGGGCTGTATCTACAAGCAGCCCTGCCTGCAGCCCGCGCTTGACGCAGGCATGCGCCTCGGACACGCTGATGCCGAGCTCCTGCGCCAGCCGCGCATACGTCCAGCGTTGGTCACCCCAAGCGACAAGCTTGAGGGCTACCAGAAAGTCTTGGGGTTTGAGCTGCACTTACATTCAATATTCGTGAATCGCGAATGTTGAATGTAAGTGGGTTGATGCGCAAAAGCAAGCTGAGAATGCAATTGATCCGAGGCCCTTGCGAATGTTGCGCAAGGGGTTACAAGTTTTGGAATAGCTCGAACGCCAGCGGATGCCTGATAAACGCCTCCAAGCCAAGAATTGGGCAACGACTTACCTGCTCAAACTCTGTTGCGATCGCCAGCAGATCCCTGTCGCCAGACACCAGCACTTGCGCCTTACCCGCCAGTGCCAGAAGCATGAACGGCACGTCAAAAACATCGCGGCACGCCGGCACCTGGGGTGGCGGCTGGGGAATGCGCACTGTCTCGGTATGCAGCAGGTAGTCGGCCAGCAACTCGTTCTGCTCCTCGCCTGAAAGCCGGAACTTGGGGTAGGCCAGCACCCGCACCAGCTCTTGCACGGTAGCGGTGCTGGCCAATGGCAAGAGCGCGCCCTGCTGCCACGCCTGCCGCACCTGCCCGGCGGCGGCTCCACCAAACACCAGCGCCGACAGGACCACGTTGGTGTCCAACACCGCGCGCAGTGGAGCGTTCATGCCTTGGATTTGGGTTTCTTGACGGCGGTCTTTTTGACCTTGGCTGAGGCAACCGCGTACGAGGCCAATGGCTCGGCAGCAATTGCGGGTGCCGCCTGTGGCGCTCTGGCCCAGGCCACCGCATCGGCAACGTCGGCCTCTGTCAAATTCAACTCCGCCAGTTTGGCCCGCACCGCGTCTGAACGCTGGATGCGCACCGGCGTGAGGATGATCTGCCCCGCACGGGCTTCCACATCAAAGTACTCCGTGGCACCCACGGCCTGCGTCACGCTCTTGGGCAGCGTGAGTTGGTTCTTGGAAGTGATCTTGGCTAGCATGGTGTTCTGGCTAAAGTAAGGATTCCTTACTTTAGCCAGAAGCCTGCCTACTGTCTAGCAGCGAAACTTCATTCCGACAGTATCGGCACTTGAGAACCGCGCGCCGCCAGAACGACCGCTTTGTGCAACAAGCCGGTGCCTGCCTGCACCAGATCAACAGCGGCCGCCCTCTTGGTCCGGTCAATGCCCGTACCGAACAAACCAACGCAACTGTGGCTGGGGTGCTGTGCCGACGCATAGAGCACACCATGCAGCCCTTGCTGCCGACAAGCTGCTGCAAACGCATGACTCGTCTCGTACCGCATGGACTGCAGCACAGGGTAATGCGCCTCCAGACCACGCAAGTCCGCCAGCCGCAGCGGCGACGTAGTTTCAAAGCTCAACAGCGCACGTTGCGCAATGCGGCTGACGTGGCAACTGCGCACTTCGCGGCGAAAGAGGCTTTCGTACAGCGCCGTCTCCGGGCTGTCGGCCAGATAAGCTGTGGCTTCATCCGCCAGATCAAAGCGCCCGGCAAGCCCACCGGGCGGTGCCAGTACATAACCCTTGTGCCGCACGCTGTTTTCAAGGGCTGTTTTGCGTTGTACCCGATGCCAAAGCTGGTGCGCGGGAATTTCAAGAATCGGCGGTGTGTGGCCCAGTAGTGTTGGTGTTTTGAAATTCATGGGTTGAGGTCAATGTGCCTCAGCCGTTGCCAGTGCCACGATGCGGTGCAGCGGCGCGCCCTGCTCCAGAGCGGCGCGGGGTGTCTGGCCATCCAGCGCCGTGGCGGGGGACTCCAGAAACGCCAGCAGCTGCCAGCCATCGGTCGTGCCCAACTGCTTAGCAACAGGTTGCAGCGCAGGCCAAATCGCGGGCTCAAACTGCCAGCGCGGCAGCTTGAAACCACGGCGCAAATGCGCAACGCCAATACAGCGGCCCGACTTGATCCAGGCATTGATGGTCACCCGTGTGGTGCCAGCCAGCGTGGCGGCTTCGTCGGTGGTGATCATGTCGGCAGCCTCCATGCGCTCGCGGCGGTATTGCGCGCCAGAGCGCAGCACAGCAGCAGTCTGCGCAGCGGTGGCGTAAGGGCTGGCGTTAGCGTCATTGCGCGGTCGGGTGGATTCGGGGGCAATTGGTGAGGTGAGGGTCAAAGTGTTCATGTGTGGGTCCGTGCACCGAAGGGCCGTGATACCGGTCGTCTGCCGTAAGTTTAGTACATTTAGATTGTTTTGGTAACTTGGTAAATTTTGAATAGTTCTTTCATTTCGACCAAACGTCACTACCCCGAAACGCCTCAGGAATCCAATGTCCAGCAGACATGTGATAGTAAGCTGTTGATTTATATGAATTTTTTCAAATGTTCCGGATTCGCATGTGACAAGCATGGAAGCTGTGGTGGTGAAGCTGGAGGCGGATGGGGTTGCCGTCGGCTACGAAGATGCTGAGTGACCTGCCCCCAATCCCCGTACCAATCTAAATTCCAGAAGTCCGTGGTTTGCAAGGTTAACTGAACTGCGTATCTGTCTTGCTCTTGGGAACTGCATCGCCAGTTAACTGGCGATGCAGTGCGGCA
>NZ_JBIIGC010000019.1:0-59979 GCF_044236835.1 Rhodoferax sp. | reverse complement strand
AGGTGCTCAATCGCTGCAATTTGCGGCAAACTGTGGGCATGAGCAACCCCCACCCTTTTCAAAAGCCGTGCGATGCGATGGGCGTTGTACGAGCCTGTGGCGGTGGGGTTTTTTTACAGCCTCGTTAAACATCAGAATGCCGTCAACTGTTGATTCCAAGAAGTTGCAGCCTTTGCTCGACGAGCTGTGTGTCGAACTTGGCTTTTGTCTTGCAACGCGTGAGGCAGTTTCACTCACCGCAAGCGCGCTAGAAGGAGTGGACGCCCTCACGGATTCTGTGCTGGCTACTGAAGGGCTTGATCCCCAACTGCATAAGCAGCAGCGGAAAGAGGTGCGTGAGCGGGTGGCGAAATATTTTCGGGCATGGAGTACATTCTTTGTTGTTGAACAGGTTCGTCGAATGGACCCACAACGGCGGCAAGAATAGTCGCCATTCTTCAATGCATCGTGCGCCGTTGTCGTCCACTCACGGCCGACGTTAGGCGGCGCAAGAAGCTCCTTCCCTGCACCTCCGGAGTGAATCCATGGCAACCCAACTGAATCGCACCAAAGACAATCCGTGGAAGCTGACGACGCCCCCCGGGACTTCCGAGTACACGATGCACATGGACGAGAAGGACGGAAAGAAGGTCCTGGTCTGCACAGTCGGCAGCACGGTCCTGTACTACGATGCACGTTGCATCGATGACTTGCTGAAGATGCTGAAGACAGCAGGTGACTGGGTCGAGCTCGGCGGAGCCGACGAACAGAAGCCCGCGAAGGAAGGAACGGTTGAAGCCTGGGGCCGCTCCGAGGCCAACCCGGTCGGCGGCTGGTACGGGCTGAAGAAGGGCCTACGCGGGCGGTTTGGCGTCTACGTTCCGCCGCTCATGGAAGAGCTGGGCCTGTGCGAGCTGGAGCACAACCCGAAGAACAATCGAATCCGCGCAAAGTGAGCGCAGCGCCGCCTAACCCCTCTAGTGGGACTTCCTGTTTCGTCAAGCAGCTTTGGTGATGGTTTTCTTTCTTGAGCCTTGCCTACAGCCTTGAAGATGAGCCGATGCCCGGGCTCCATTCGCTCGGCGTGACATTGCTGTCGCAGAAGGGTTATCGAGTTGACCGAACATGGGCTCTGAACTGGATAGGGGCGTTTGCGTGCGGTGGTAACTGAATCAGACAGACTGCATTTCTAGTGACTCACACCAGCGCGGGCTTACCCAACTCATCGACGCCGTGCACCGCAAAGACGTTCTTTGCAAGGTCGATTCCAACCGTTACGATTGCCATGACTTCCCCGTCCACTCAACAGTTAAGTTGATGAAAAGATTCGCCTCTCCATCGTGGCACTGCGTTGCCTTAAACCGCAGCCCCTACGGGTCGCGGCTCGCTTGGGACGGGGAAGTCCCTTTCATTCGTTAAGCCGTATGGACGAAATCATCGGTAGGATGCTCGAAATCATCGCCGTTCAAACCGGCCGGGTTATTGTCTGGCTTGTCTCTTTTGGCAATTGGCGCGGCGAGCCATTGTTTGGTGACGAGGGACGCATATATGGTGCGGCAGGCGCGCTGTCGTTTGTCCGAGATGGCAGGCGAGTTGTTACCCATACAGGACTTTTTTTCGCTGGGGTTTTCTTCTATGTCGCTCTTTTTGCCGCACTCATTTACCTTGCCGCGACGGTTTAACCAACCGGCCCATCGGATCGGCGTCCGCTGACCTTTACGTTAGGCCTCATTTTCTGCACCTTCATGCCTCGCGAACTCATCTTCTTACTGTTCGTCATCTGTTTCGTTGGGATCTTCTGGCGACACAGCGCAGATCGAAAGCATGTTCGAAAGCTACAGCAAGATGCGACACAAGCGTTCGCCGCAATTGCGATTGGATCGCAAGAAATCAGATACCGACTAAACGGCTCCACTGCTGTCGTAGAGAGGCGTCAAGAGACTGGTGGCCTTCGTGGCATTTTCTCCAGCACAGCGGACCTTACTGTGGAAATCTATGCACGCAATGAACACGGTGAGCGGTTTCTGTTCAGATGGAACTCCGGTTCAAGGTCAGCACCTTACGTCAAGCATTTGCCCAGCAAGGGCCAATAGTCAATGCGAGAAATCACCTCGCAAACCGGAATGAGGCCTAACCAGCCGGTCGAGGCGGCCCCCAACAGCTCCCCGTGCAAGGCCCAGCTAGGCCAAAATGTTCATCGTCCCTGCCGGGCCTTACACGCTCCGCTGTCGGGGTCGACTCACCTCCGACGTTAAAGAGCAACATGCTGGAAGGTTACTACTACTCAATCCGAGTTCTCATGCGGCACCCCAGTATGTGTGTTGCCGACCTGACGCGCGGACTTGGAGAAGAACCTGATTACTCAGGCGAACGCACTGGGGGAATTGGCGCGTTCTGGTCTCGAATTAGTGAGACGCGTGGAGAACGCGGGTTCTTCTCCGAAGTCACCGACGTCATTTCATGGTTGGAAGGCAGGAGCACTTTTGTCCGTGAAGTCTTGGACACAGAAGGATCAATTGAAGTGATCGTACAGTTGCCTGGGGACAAGAACATAGGCGACTCTTGTAATGCAACAGTCCTGGCCCGTGCGGCAGCCATGGGTGTATCTCTGGGAGTTGAAGTATTCCCAGATATCCGAAGATTTACCAATGGTGTTTAACATAACAATCGACACGGACCCGCAACAGAAGGAATGCGTCTTCGCCGCGTATGTTTTGGTCCGGTCATCTTCACGTTAAGGCTATGAAAAATCACAAACAGCTTGCTTCCACCGTTCGATTCGGAATCACCTCACTTCTGATGTTTTTTGCGAGTGTTGCTTTTGGGCAAAGCGAAGAACGTGCGCTGAACATGGTGCAAGCCCTGCGGCTCGGCGAAAACCTAGCGGGCATGACCTACACGTTTGCAAAGATTACGACCACCTATAGAGGGGTAGAAGCAACGCTTGGGCAACAGAAGGCGGATGAACTGCTTAGGGCGGAAATTGCTGTTGCTGTGCCGAAGCACCAGGGAGAATGGAATCGAAACCTTGCTCAGGCTTGGGCGCCGCTCATGACATCTGAAGAGTTCGATTCAGTGGCTTCAGAAAAACAGAGGTCACCCTTTGCGTCCAAATTTTTGTCATTGCAAGATCGGGCCGGAGCCACCATGAAGGTCGAGTCAGAGCCGCTATTAAAAAAAGTGTTGGCGGAGGTGCTTACAGGCGTCTTCGAAAAGTCAATCCCGAAAAAATGATTCGCACTCTTGCACACGCCGCCGCTTTAACAAGTCATTCCACACGGACGCCTGATGGCGCCCGTGAATTTCGACGTTAAACAGCAATGGCAAAGTTCGGCGTTCGCGAGGTGCACTGGCTGCAAGGTCGTGGCGAGTTGGTTATCGCCGGAAATATCATGGAAGGTAATGTTTCAGCAGGCATGCAAGCGCTCGTTTGGCTCGACAGTAAGGCTTATTGGGCCTTGCCGGTGACTTCCGTGGAGTTCATAGATCGACACGCAGTCGGTGAATCGCTGGTGGGATTGGTATGCGCCGGCCAAGACGAGGAAGCTGCAAGAACCTGCGCTGAGCTTTGCCTTCCTGGCGACGTAATCGAAGTCACCGAGGAGTCGCTTGCTGTTTAACCTTTTGGTCAAGCGGACCTGCGCCAGATGCGCAGGCTGGTCCGCTTACTGCGAACGTTAAAGCGCAGCATATGCCGACTTTCGAACAGTCCATTTACTTGATCGCGGCGATCGTTATTGCCGTCAACTGTGCTGCTTGCATCGCGGTTCTAAGGAGTGACATGTACACCCGCAGCCAAGTGCTTTCGCAGTCGGCTGTCATTTGGCTTGTCCCCATTTTGGGGGCGCTCGTTGTCGCCCTATTCTTGAGCTCGCAAAGGGACAAGCGTGCCGTTGAGAGCGGAGATGGCGCGGACCCGGAAAACTGGCAGAACCCACAGGTGCCGAACCATGATTCATAAGTTTGCGCAGCGCTTTAACCTGTCATTCGAGCGGACCGCCTACGGCGTCCGCTGACTTTCACGGTAGGCCTCACCACAATGGGCATGGTGCGCCAACGTTCTCAACAGTCAAAAACCGCAACGCACCGCGCTCCGATGCACCGAGCTGCCTCGGGTGAACCCGCGTTGCCATAGGCGCCAACCTCGCCATGTTGTCGAAAACACGTTAGGCCCCTCCTTGCACCAATCACCGCCTTTCTCGACGCCCAAGTAGGGCATTCCACCCCGCAAACCCCAGAAACCATGAGGGAGTATTCGATGCTGATGAAGTTCACCGTAATTGCCGTTGCCGCACTAATGCTGACAGCCTGTGAGACACCCACAACGCAACGCTATGCGATCGCGCCTAATAACAACGTAGCAATAAAAGCACTAGGTGTTACGGGAATAGGGGTCGGAACCTTTTCCCCGCCTGCGACATTTAGCGAAACATGCAGAGCATTGGGACCGCTAAAGGTCGCTGACAACTTGACGCATACCCAGTACATCCAGCGCGCTTTTGAAGATGAGCTCAAGGTTGCAGGCGTCTTTGCCGCAACTGCCCCTAGAGTCACCATAACTGGAAAGGTTGAGAGGCTTGAGTTTTCTTCCTCACGAGGCCTAGTAGGCGGATCGTGGACGATAGATCTAAACATCAGTTCCTCAAACGGACAATCAATGTCGGCAAAGGAATACTATGAGTTTGAAAGCGGGTTTAGTGCGCCAGAAGCATGCAGGCAAACTGCTGAGGCATTCTCACGAGCTGTCCAGAACTTGATTGGTAAAACAGTAGCCAATCCGTCGTTCGCTGCCCTTATAAAGTAGCGCGGATACTGAGTCCCAGAGAGGCCTAACACCTCGTTCAACCTGACCAAGCCGGCCTGCCTTCGTATGCGGATAAACTCGCGTGTTGGCAATAATTTCAAATGCACATCATGCGTCTCTGTCTCTGCATTGTCCTCGCTTTGTCAACTCTACTGACTGGATGCGCCTACTCAAAGTTGGACAACGAGCGCTATCGCTACCACCCGATGGGATGGGGTGGTGGACACGAAGTGAAAGCCGTGTCCGCAGACGTTTATTCAGTTGTATATGCGGGAACGAACCACCCTTCATGGGAAACGGTTCAGACTTTTTGGCTCTATCGAGCAGCGACATTAGCCCGGGAAAAGGGAGTCTGGGGATTTCAAATCTTGAGTCTGAATCCAGCCTTGTCATCAGGAAAGTACATCAATCCTAAGGCTACGTCTCCCTGCGATATCGTTGCAACATTCGGAAATTTTAACTACCCGTCCTATCGCGGCACTATTCGACTCGTCAGCGAACCAAGTTTAGCTACATCGACGCAAAGCTATAGCGCTAGTCTTTTACTTGCAGCCATAGAGCCCTATGTCACGGGCTCTGAGCGGTGCCCCACGGGAAATGTGATTCCTCATGAAAAGCCCTATCTTGTGCCGGCTAAGGCGGGTGGCTAACCAACCGTGCGCTTCAGCAGACGGCTTCGCCGGCCGCTGACCTTAGACGTTGGACGCTTCTAAACAACCGGAGAGATAACTTGAAGATTCGTTGGCTACTACTAATTGCTGCCTTTTCACTAAACGGATGCACCACCCCGAATCCGGGTGTCAAGCCCAGCTCGAATGCGGAACTTCCAAATAACGCTGCCTTCGCGAGGACCGCAAACCGCGTTCTCATCCTATCGGCCTCGTACTACGATCCAACCACCGATACGGTAGGTATCAACAAGCTGACCGAGGACGTCACGCAAGCTTTCTCCATACAACTGCAACCACTGCTCTTTGCTGCCGGTAAAACGCCCATTAACGTCAACGACAAGACGCGAAAATACTCAGCGGGCGAGACGCTGGCGCTGCATGCCTCGCAGAGCAACGCTGACAACGTGGTCCTTCTCGGCATTGACTCACCCCTTTCAAACGGGGAGTACACCATTCAGCTGAAGGTCAGGTACTTCGACTTGCGCTATGTCATGCGAGATGGCGCCCCAGCGAGCGTCATTCCCACCAATCCATTTGAGCGGTCTTACCTTCTCAAGGGCCCCGGTGCTGATCCGAACCTTTCCTGGGAGCAGGTCGCATTGAGATTTACAAACGACCTAAAGACAAGTGGCCGACTCAAATAAAACTGCCTAACGCTACGCTCAAGTTCGCTCCCTCCGGTCGCTGGGACACGCCTTCGGAGCACCCCTTAGCTGCACGTACAAGGGCTTCCCCATCTTTGTCAAACACAAACTCATCGTGGTTGAATCGCGCAGCGATTGACCACGAAACCTAGATTCACTTTTACCCAATATCACCCGTGCTCTGGGTCGTTGGTTGTGGTGTCCAAGGCATGTGGACGGCGAAACTACAAACGGTCATTGGTGCAAGTCAATCTTGCGGACCCTGATGAAAGACGCGCGCCGGGGGCTCCACTCGTTAGTCGAGACTCAAGGCTGCTTGCGCAGCCCTGAGGATCACCTTGAAGTTGAAGCCCAGAGGCGGGGCGGTAAGTTGCCGATGAGTTCGAGCAGCTTGGCGCGTGATACTTCAGGTCGCACCAGCACGGTGCTTGCCCAATTCATCCATGCCGTGCACCGCAATGGCGTTCTTTGCAAGGTCGATTCCAACCGTTACGATTGCCATGACTTCCCCTTCCACTCAATAGGTGAGCTGGTGAAAAGATTCGTCTCTCCATCGTGGCACTGTGTTGCCGACAACCGCAGCCCCTACGGGTCGCGGCTCGCTTGGGACGGGGAAGTCCCTCTCATTCGTTAGCTTTTTTCAACCACAAAGGGAACACATATGAAGCAATACAAAGTTGTAATTTATCAAGAAGGGATGCTGGGTTCTCTATTACTTGGGGCATCTAAAGTTGACCCACTTAAATTCACTGACTTCCTAAACAAGAATGCAAGTCAAGGTTGGCGAGTTGTTACGATGGAAAAAGATATTCGGAGAATGCTTCTTCTTTGGAAGCGTGAGGCATATTTGGTGGTTATGGAAAAAGACGCATGAAGATCGGAATGATTACCTGTCTTTCTATCGCCATAGCTTGGGTATTTCTGGCGATAGCTCAGCTTTGGTTTCAGATCGTTTCCAGTGATGTGTTTTTGAAGTTGTCTGCTACTGCGGGGCTGGTCGTAGCAATTGTTTTGGTGGTTACTCTGGCAATTCGTGAATACCTCACTGACAAAGAAATGAAATCTAAAGGATTCATTGATGAGTAATAGCAATCAAAATCGCGCGGCCCCTTAGCTGCACGTTGGGCGGCACGAAGCAACCTACTGAGCGTTGAAAACATGGCGCAAACTGCTGCACTGCTCTTCGCGCTTGTCTGCGCCGGGGTAGGCGCCTTTCAAGTGGCGCTAACGCTTGGGCATCACCGTGGCCTTCTCCTAACCCCTGTCCCCGACATGCTGCGCGGCGTGCTGCCCAACCCCGTCATTCAGGCCGTGAAGTTGTAGTGCACCGTCACCGGCGCGTGGTCTGAAAACTTTTCTTGCTTGTAAATGGCCACGCTGCGCGCCGTCGCAGCCAGTGCCGGTGTCGCCAAGTGGTAGTCCAGCCGCCAGCCCACGTTCTTCGCATAAGCCTGGCCGCGGTTGCTCCACCAGGTGTAGCAAGCATCGGTGGCGGTGGGTTCCAGTTGGCGGTACACATCGACCAGGCCGCCTTCCCCCAAGAGCTGGGTCATCCAGGCGCGTTCTTCGGGCAAAAAGCCTGAGTTTTTGCGGTTGCCCTTCCAGTTCTTCAAGTCGATTTCCTGGTGCGCAATGTTGACGTCGCCACACAGCACGAAGTCGCGCTCGGCGCGCAACAGTTGCAGGTGCGGATAAAACTCCGCCAGAAATCGAAACTTGGCTTGCTGCCGTTCTTCGCCCGACGAGCCGCTGGGAAAGTAGGCGCTGATGATGGAGCGTTTGCGGGTGGGGGTGTCAAAGCGCAGCTCCACGTAGCGGCCCTCGGGGTCGAACTCGGTGGAGCCGTAGCCAATGCGTACTTCGCTGGGCTCGTGGCGCGAGTACACCGCCACGCCGGAGTAGCCTTTTTTGTCCGCCAGGTGAAAGTAGCCCCGCATGCCGCACAAGTCGTCAAACCGGCCTGCCAGGTCGGGCGCCTGGGCTTTGACTTCTTGCACGCAAATACAATCGGGCGCCTCCTGCGCAAGCCAGTTTTCTAGGCCCTTGCTGGTGGCCGAACGGATGCCGTTGAGGTTGAGGCTGGTTAACTTAAACGAGGAATGTTGCATGTCGAATCAAGACCCTTCAGGTGCCGCATCGCAGGACGCTTTGGCCCTGGAGTTTGTGGCATTTGCGGTGGAGTGTGGGGTGCTGCGCTTTGGTGAGTTCAAGACCAAGGCGGGCCGCATGAGCCCCTATTTTTTCAACGCCGGGCTGTTCAACGATGGTCAACGGCTCTTGCGTCTGGCCGAATTTTATGCCCGGCGCATCCTGCAAAGCGGCATCGCTTTCGACATGGTGTTTGGCCCGGCTTACAAGGGCATCCCGCTGGGTGCCGCGCTGGTGGTGGAGCTGGCGCGACGCGGCCGCAATGTGCCCTTCGCCTACAACCGCAAAGAGGCCAAAGACCACGGCGAGGGCGGCACCCTGGTGGGCGCGCCCTTGGCGGGGCGGGTGCTGGTGGTGGACGATGTGATGTCGGCGGGCACCGCAGTGCGCGAGTCGATTGCCACCATCGTGGCCGCCGGTGCCACGCCGCACGCGGTCTGCATCGCGCTGGACCGCCAGGAGATGGCCACCGAAAACGGCGCCGACGTGCCCTACAGCGCGGTGCAGTATGTGCAGCGCCAACTCGGCATGCAGGTCTGCGCTATTGCGAAGCTCGACGACCTGATGCAGTATCTGCAAGCTGGCAACGCGGCGTCCGCCGAGGACCACCGCAGGGTGTTGGCCTACCGCGCACGTTATGGCGCAGAACAAGGGTGACGATGAAGCAATGGACAGCGCTGCCAATAGCCTTGCTGTTGTGGGCCGCCGGAACATCGGCGCTGGCGCAGGCGCCCGTCGTTAAAGGCGTCTACACCTGCATCGATGCCAACGGCCGCAAACTCACGGCCGACCGCCCCATCCCCGAGTGCACCGACCGCGAGCAGCGGGTGCTCAACCCCAGCGGCACCGTCAAGAAAACGGTGGGCCCCACCTTGACCGCGCAGGAGCTTTTGGTGCAGGAGCAGAAGGAAAAGCAGGCCCAGGAAGAGCGGAACCGCATTGCCGAAGAGCGCCGCCGCGACAAGGCCCTGCTCAATCGCTACCCCAGCCGTGAGCTGCACGACAAGGAGCGCGCAGACGCCCTGGCGCAGATCAGCGTGGTCAAGCAGGCGGCGGCGAAGCGGCTCACCGAGCTGGGCGCACAGCGCAAGAAACTGCTCCAAGAAATGGAGTTCTACGCCAAGGACCCGTCCAAAGCGCCGCTGTATCTGCGCCGCCAAGTCGATGACAACACCCAAAGCACGGCGGTACAGCAGCGCTTCATTGCGGACCAAGAGGACGAAGCGCGCCGCGTCAACCAGCGCTTTGACGATGAGTTAGTGCGCTTGCGCCAGCTCTGGCCCACCGTCGCCCGATAGGCGGCTGGCGCGCCCAGGGCGGGGCGCAGTTTCAACGGGCCAGCTTGCTGCGCAACAGGTCGTTGATCTGTTGCGGATTGGCCTTGCCTTTACTCGCCTTCATGGCCTGGCCGACCAAGGCATTGAGTGCCTTGTCGTTGCCGGCCTGGAACTCGGCCACGTTCTTGGCGTTGGCGGCAATCACCGTGTCCACGATGGCTTCCAAAGCGGAGGAGTCGTTGACTTGCCTGAGGTCCAGTGTGTCAATCAGTTGGTCAATGTAGGCCGCCAGATCTTCAATGCCGGTTTGCTGCTGGGTGCACAACTGCTGGAAGACCGTTTTGGCACCTCCACCGTTGATGTCACCTGCGGCAATGCGCTTGATCACGTGGCCTACCGCAACTGCGGTCGGAACCAATACATCGTCAATCGCCAGGCCTTGCTTGTTGATGAATGCAGACACCTCGCCGAGCACCCAGTTGGCTGCCAATTTCGGTTGACCGCTTACCTGCGCTGCGGATTGAAAGTAGGTGGCCGTCGCCTGGCTTTGGGTGAGCAAGGTGGCGTCGTACTCGCTCAGGCCGTACGCGCTACGAAAACGCTGCGCCAACTCGCGCGGCAGCTCGGGCATTTCGCCCTTGATGCGTTCAACCCACTCCGGCGCGATACACAGCGGTGGCAAATCGGGGTCGGGGAAGTAGCGGTAATCGGCCGCGTCTTCCTTGGTGCGCATGGCGCGGGTTTCGCCGGTGTCGGGGTTGAACAGCACCGTGGCCTGCTGGATTTTGTGGCCGTCCTCAATCTGTTCGATCTGCCAGCGCACCTCGTAGTCGATGGCTTGCTGCATGAACTTGAAGCTGTTGAGGTTCTTGATTTCGCGCCGCGTGCCCAGGGCTCCGCCGGGTTTGCGTACCGACACGTTGGCGTCGCAGCGGAACGAGCCCTCTTGCATATTGCCGTCGCAAATGCCGATCCAGGTCACGATCTTGTGCAGCTCCTTGGCGTAGGCCACCGCTTCTGCGGACGAGCGCATGTCAGGCTGGGTGACGATTTCCAAAAGCGGTGTGCCAGCGCGATTGAGGTCGATGCCGGTCTGGCCCACAAAGTCTTCGTGCAGCGACTTGCCCGCGTCTTCCTCCAGGTGGGCGCGCACCAGGCGCACCGCCATCTTCTTCTCGTTGAGAAAAAATTCAATCACGCCGCCTTGCACCACCGGTATCTCGAACTGGCTGATTTGGTAGCCCTTGGGCAGGTCGGGGTAGAAGTAGTTCTTGCGCGCAAAAATGCTCTTGGGCGCGATGTGCGCGCCAATGGCTAAGCCGAAAGCAATGGCGCGTTCGACCGCACCCTTGTTCATCACCGGCAGGGTGCCGGGCAAGGCCAAATCGACGGCGCAAGCCTGGGTGTTGGGCTCGGCACCGAAGGCGGTGGAGGCGCGCGAAAAAATCTTGGACGCGGTCGAGAGTTGCGCATGCGTCTCAAAGCCGATGATGACCTCATAGCCGCCCACCAGCGGGGCGTCAGGACGGTCCAAAAGACTGGGTGTGGTGTCTGCCATGGTCAGAATCCTGCCGGCTTGGCGGCGTGGAAGTCGGTCGCTTGCTGGAAGCGGTGCGCCAGGTTCAAGAGCCGCGCTTCCTGGAAATAATTGCCAATCAGTTGCATGCCGATGGGCAGGCCTGCGTCGGCTGTGGCGCTGGCAAAACCCACCGGCAGGCTCATGCCGGGCAGGCCGGCCAAGGAGGCGGGCAGGGTGAAGATGTCGGCCAGGTAGTTGGCCACCGGGTCGTCGGATTTCTCGCCCAGCTTCCAGGCCACCGTGGGGGCCACCGGGCCGGCGATCACGTCGCAGTGCCTAAAAGCGTCTTGGAAGTCGTCGGCCACCATGCGTCGGATTTTTTGCGCCTGCAGGTAGTAGGCGTCGTAATACCCGTGCGACAGCACATAGGTGCCAATCATGATGCGGCGCTTGACCTCGTCGCCAAACCCTTGGGCGCGGGTTTGTTGGTACATGTCGGCCAGGTCGGTGTACTGCGCTGCGCGGTGGCCGTAGCGCACGCCGTCAAATCGGCTCAAGTTGCTCGACGCCTCGGCCGGCGCAATGGTGTAGTACACCGGAATGGACAGCTCGGTGCGCGGTAGGCGGATGGGCACCAGGATGGCGCCCAGCGCTTCCAGCTGCGCCAAGGCGGCATGCACTGCCTTGCGCACATCGTCGGACAGGCCTTCGCCAAAAAACTCTTGCGGCACGCCAATGCGCAGGCCGTGGACTGCGCGGTCCAGGTCGCGCGCAAAGTCCTCTTCGGGCCGGTCCAGTGAGGTGGCGTCGCGGTCGAGGTCGGGGCCGCACAGGGCCGAAAGCAGCAGCGCGCAGTCTTCGGCGCTGCGTGCCATAGGGCCGGCCTGGTCGAGGCTGCTGGCAAAGGCCACCATGCCGTAGCGCGAAGCGCGGCCGTAGGTGGGTTTGATGCCGGTGATGCCGCAGAACGCTGCGGGTTGGCGGATGGAGCCGCCGGTGTCGGTGCCGGTGGCCGCGGGCGTGATGCGTGCTGCCACGGCAGCTGCGCTGCCGCCGGACGAGCCACCGGGAATGCGGTCGGTGCTCCACGGGTTGCGCACCGGTTGCAGGCTGCTGTGGCCGACCGCCGTGGTGGCGGTGTTTTCATTGCTGGAGCCCATGGCGAACTCATCGCAGCTGAGCTTGCCCAAGGTCACCATACCAGCCTGCGCCAGACGATGGACCACGGTGGCGTCAAACGGTGAGCGGTAGCCAGCCAGCATGCGCGAGCCCGCTGTGGTGACGAAGTCTTTGGTTGCAAAGATGTCTTTGTGGGCAATGGGCACGCCCTCGAGCGCGCCAGCGCTGCCCTGTGCAATGCGCGCATCGGCAGCCGCTGCCTGTGCCAGCGTGACCTCGGTTCGCACATCCACAAAAGCGCCCAGATTGGTGTGCGCCGCCGCCCGGTCCAGAAAGTGCTGCGCCACTTCGACCGCAGACACCTGTTTGTTGCGCAGCGCTTGCGCCAAAGCCTTGACGCCGAGGTCGTGCAGCGCGCCCTGCGAGAGAGAGGTAGAGCTTGCCATGGCCTACTCGATCACCTTGGGAACCAGAAACAGGCCGCGTTCCACCGCTGGTGCGCTGCGCTGGTTGGCTTCGCGCTGGTTGGTCTCACTGACCACGTCGTCGCGCAGCGAGAGCGCGACTTCACCCAGCGCCGCAGTCGGGTGGGCCAGGGGCTCAACGCCGCTGGTGTCGACCGCGCGCATTTGCTCGACGATGTCAAAAAAGCCGTTGATTTGCGCCAGCATGCGCGTGCGTTCGGCGGGTTCGAGCTGGAGCCTGGCCAATTGGGCCACGCGGTCGATGTCGCTGGAGGTCAGTGCCATGAAAAATGGAGTGAAAGCAAAGGGAAAGTGGGGCCCCGCAAAGCGGGAATCAACCGGTTATTCACAGGCGATCGGTTATTATCCTGCCTTTGGCTGATGCGTCGGAAAACGCCGCTTTTGAGGCCAAAAAACCCGATTTTCAACGACAAAACACGGTGCTGCACCGGCGAAGCCGCGTACATGCCCGAGAGGATTTTTGATGTTTGCAGCGTTCCGTCGGTACTTCTCCACCGACCTGGCAATCGACCTGGGTACTGCCAACACCCTGATTTATGTGCGCGACAAAGGCATTGTGCTTGACGAGCCTTCAGTCGTCGCCATCCGCCACGAAGGCGGCCCGCAAGGCAAGAAAACCATCCAGGCGGTGGGCCGCGAAGCCAAGGCAATGCTGGGCAAGGTGCCCGGCAACATTGAAGCGATTCGCCCCATGAAAGACGGCGTGATTGCCGACTTCACCGTCACCGAGCAAATGCTCAAGCAGTTCATCAAGATGGTGCATCCGCGCAGCGTGTTTCGGCCCAGCCCGCGCATCATCATTTGCGTCCCTTGCGGTTCCACCCAGGTGGAGCGCCGCGCCATCCGCGAGTCGGCCGAGAGCGCTGGCGCCAGCGATGTGCAACTCATCGAAGAACCCATGGCAGCCGCTATTGGCGCCGGTTTGCCGGTGAGCGAGGCCAGCGGCTCCATGGTGGTGGACATCGGTGGCGGCACCACCGAGGTCGGTGTGATTTCGCTGGGCGGCATGGTCTACAAGGGCAGCGTGCGCGTGGGCGGCGATAAGTTCGACGAGGCCATCATCAACTACATCCGCCGCAACTACGGCATGCTGATTGGCGAACCCACGGCAGAAGCTATCAAGAAGCAAATCGGCTCGGCCTTTCCCGGCTCGGAAGTGCGCGAAATGGAAGTGCGTGGACGTAACCTCTCCGAGGGCGTGCCGCGCAGCTTCACCATCTCCAGCAACGAAATTCTGGAAGCGCTTACCGACCCGCTCAACAACATCGTCTCCGCCGTCAAAAACGCGCTGGAGCAAACCCCGCCCGAGCTGGGCGCCGACATTGCCGACCGCGGCATGATGCTCACTGGCGGTGGCGCACTGTTGCGCGATCTCGACCGGCTGCTGGCCGAAGAAACCGGCCTGCCGGTGCACGTGGCCGAAGACCCCTTGACCTGCGTGGTGCGCGGCTGCGGCATCGCGCTGGCGCAGATGGACCGTCTGGGCTCTATCTTCACCAACGAATAATCGCCGGACGCAGCGATGCCTCTTGGTACGCTGGACAGAGATCCCCCGGCCTTCTTCCGCCAGGGCCCCTCGGCCCTGTCCAAGCTGGCAGTGTGCAGCGCCATGGCGCTGTTTTTGATGGTGGCCGATGCGCGCTTTCAGGTGATGCAGCCTATGCGCGCCTTCTTTGGCACGGTGCTGTACCCCATGCAGTGGCTGGCATTGCAGCCGGTGCACTTGGTGCAGTCGGTGTCTGGCTACCTGGTTTCGGTAGGCTCAGCCGAGTCGGCCAAAGAGCGCGCGCAAGCCCAACTCAGCCTGCAATCCCTGCGCGCCAACCAAGTGGAGCAGTTGCTGCTGGAAAACCAGCGCCTGCGCCAATTGCTGGATTTGCGTGCGCGGCTGCCGGTGGACGGCGTGGCGGCGCAGGTGCTATACGACGCCGCCGACCCCTACACCCGCAAAGTCATCATCGACAAAGGCATGCTGCACCAGGTGGCGCTGGGCTCGCCGGTGCTGGACGCGTCGGGCGTGCTGGGGCAAGTGACCCGCCTGTACCCCTTGGTCAGCGAAGTCACTCTGATCACCGACCGGGACCACGCCGTACCCGTGCTCAACACCCGCACCGGTGCGCGTGGCGTTGCTTTTGGCGACACGGCCACCCACGCCGATGCGATGGAGTTGCGCTTCATGGCTGCCAATGCCGATGTGGTGGTGGGCGACTTGCTCACCACCAGCGGAGTCGATGGTGTGTACCCGCCGGGCCTGCCGGTGGCGCGGGTCGAGAAAGTGGAACGGCGCGTCGATGCGATGTTTGCCCGCATCTACTGCGTGCCGGTTGCGCTGGTGGCTGGCGCCAGCCATGTGGTGGTGTTGGCGCCTGGGAACGCAAGCATCGCACCCCGTCCGGAACCGCAACTGGCACCGGCGGCCAAACCCAGTCGCAGCAGGGACTTGAAATGATGCGCAGCTGCGAGGGAGTGCGCCCATGATCATGCGCCAAGGCCAGCAGTTGCTGCTGCCAGCCAATCCGGTGTTTATCTGGGGTAGTTTGTTGGCCGCCTTGTTGTTCAACATGCTGCAAAACATGGCGCTGTGGGGCCGCGCTGCGTGGACGCCCGATGTGCTGGCCTTGGTGCTGGTGTTTTGGACGGTGCACCAACCCATGCGTGTGGGCATCGTGGCGGCCTTTGTGTTTGGCCTGATGATGGATGTGCACCAAGGCGCCTTGCTGGGGCAGCACGCCATGTCCTACACCGTACTGAGCTTTTTTGCTATCACCATCCACCGCCGGCTGCTGTGGTTCACCGTGCCCTCGCAGGCCGCCCAGGTGTTTCCGTTGTTTGCGGCAGCACATGCCATCGAGCTGATTCTGCGGTTGGTGGTGGGAGGCAGGTTTCCGGGCTTCTTGCTGTTGTTGGCGCCGGTGCTCGAGGCGCTGTTGTGGCCGCTGGCCAGCATTGCCTTGCTGGCACCCCAACGCCGCGCACCCGATCCCGACGCCAACCGGCCGTTGTAGCAATGACCGAGCTGCGCAATGTCGAGGCGGATTTGTCGCGCTTTCGTTCGCGCGTTTTTGTCATCAGCCTGGTGGTGCTGGTGTGCTTTGCTTTGCTGCTGGCGCGGCTGGTCTATCTGCAGGTGTGGCGCCATGACGAGCTGCGCGCCCAGGCCGAGACCAACCGCACCGCCATCGTCCCCATCGTTCCCAACCGCGGGCTGATCACCGACCGCAATGGCATCGTGCTGGCCAGCAACTATTCGGCCTACACCCTGGAGATCACGCCGTCCAAGACCGGCGCTCTGGACCAGACTTTGGACGAACTCTCCAAAGTGATTGACATCACGCCGCGCGAGCGTAGGCGGTTCAAAAAGTTGCTTGAAGAATCCCGCAACTTTGAGTCCTTGCCCATCCGCACCCGCTTGAGCGATACCGAAGTGGCCCGCTTTGCAGCGCAGCGTTTTCGCTTTCCTGGCGTCGAGATCAAGGCGCGCCTGTTTCGCAGCTACCCGTATGGCGAACTGGCAAGCCATGTGATTGGCTACATCGGCCGCATCAACCAGGCCGAGAAAGAACGCATCGACGAAAGTGAAGACCAGGCCAACTACCGGGGCACTGAGTACATCGGCAAGCTCGGTGTGGAGCAAAGTTTCGAGAGCCAGTTGCACGGCATCACCGGGGTGGAACAGATCGAAACCTCGGCTGGAGGGCGTGCCACCCGCAAGCTGGCCAGCACGCCGGCCACGCCCGGCAACGGCGTGGTGCTGTCGATTGACATCAAGCTACAAAAGCTGATCGAAGACATGTTTGGCGAGCGCCGTGGCGCTTTGGTGGCGCTGGACCCCAAGACCGGCGAGGTGCTGGCTTTTGTGAGCAAACCCACGTTTGACGCCAACCTGTTTGTCGAAGGCATTGACCAGGAAAACTGGCAAATGCTCAACGGCTCACCCGACAAGCCGCTGCTCAACCGCGCGTTGCGCGGCACCTACCCGCCGGGGTCAACCTACAAGCCCTTCATGGCGCTGGCCGCACTGGAAACCGGCAAACGCAGCGCGGCAACGCTCATCAACGATCCGGGCTTTTACATGTTTGGCGGCCACCGCTTTGGCAGCCCGGAAAACGAGCGCGGCGGCATCATGGACATGCACCGTGCCATCGTCGAGTCCAGCAACGCTTACTTCTACTCGCTGGCCAACGAGCTCGGCGTGGACGCGATGCACGACTTCATGAAGCCGCTTGGTTTTGGTCAACTCACCGGCCTGGACTTGCTGGGCGAAGTCCGTGGCATCTTGCCTAGCCAGGAATGGAAGCGCAGGTACTACAAACGTCCAGACCAGCAGAGGTGGTATGCAGGAGAAACCATTTCGCTGGGCATTGGCCAGGGCTACAACAGTTTCACCATGCTGCAGCTCGCGCAGGCCATGGCCATCGTGGCCAACCAAGGCATCAAGCGCCAGCCGCAGCTGGTCACCGCCATCGAAGACGCCACCACCCGCAGCCGCAGCCCGGTGGCGCCAGCGCCGCCGGTGGACTTGGGCTACAAGCCCGAGCATCTGGACACCATCCGCAAAGCGATGGTCGATGTCACGCAAGTTGGCACCTCGGCGCGGGTGTTCGCCGGGGCGGCCTACACCAGCGGCGGCAAGACCGGCACCGCGCAGGCGGTGGGTCTGGGCAAAAACGAAAAGTACAACGCCTCCAAAATGGAGGAGCACCTGCGCGACCACTCGCTGTACGTGGCGTTCGCGCCAGCGGATGAGCCCAAGATTGCGTTGGCGGTGATTGTGGAAAACGCAGGCTTTGGCTCGGCCTCGGCCGCGCCCATCGCCCGGCGGGTGTTCGACTACTGGTTGGTGGGGCAATACCCCAGCGAGCAGGATCTATTGGCCGTCAGTAAAGGCCAGGCCGGCCCGCCGCTGGGACCAACCCGCCCTGCCAGCGAAGTGCCTTGGTTGGCCCCTTAGCGCAGAAACGCGTCGTAAGCGGTCTTGCAGATCAAGGCCGACACCACCAGCAAAAAAGCGCCGCGCACAAAGCCGGTGCCGTGCTTGAGCGCCATGTGGGTTCCCAGCAGGCTGCCTGCCACATTGGCCACGGCCATGAACACCGCGAAATGCCACCACACATGGCCTTTGAACGAAAACAAAATGAGCGCGGACAGGTTGGTGGCGGTGTTGAGCAGCTTGGCCGACGCCGACGCATGGAGGAAGTCATAACCCAGCAGGCGCACGATCAAGAACACAAAAAAGCTGCCGGTGCCCGGCCCGAAAAAGCCGTCGTAAAACCCCACTACCGCGCCAATGCCGCAGGCCACGGCCACCTCAAAGCCGCCAGAGAAACGCGGCGCGTGGTGGCGCCCCAGTTCCTTCTTGGCCAGTGTGTAAATGAGCACCGCCACCAGCAGCACCGGCATGAACTTGCGCAAAAAATCCGGTGACACTTGGGTTACCAGCCAAGCGCCACCCAAGGACGCGACAAAGCCAGCGCCTGCGGCTGGCAGCAAGGCGTGCCATGGCAAGGTGACCCGGCGGCTGTACTGCAGCGTGGCCATCGCGGTGCCCCAGATGGAGGTGGCTTTGTTGGTGCCCAACAGCGTCGCCGGGGCCGCGTTGGGGAAGGTGGCAAACAGCGCGGGCATCAAAATCAGGCCGCCGCCACCCACGATCGAGTCCACAAAACCGGCCAGCAGCGAGGCCAGCGAGACAACGAGCAATTCCATCGGTCGATTGTCGCACCCGCACCTTCGGTACTGACGCCTGCGCTGCAGCGGCGAGGCCATAAAAAAAGCACCGGGGTGTCCGGTGCTTTTGGAGCAGCAAATCGGGTTGCTGCCGTAGTTGTTGTGGGCCGCAAAGCGGCTTGGGTCCTCGGCGTCTACTTCAAGTTTCTCGTCACGGTTGCGTCGCAGCTGCCTGCTTGGATGAGAAGGGACCCAATGTAGTCGTCGCATGGGTGGCGGCGTATCCGGATTAACCCTTTCGGGCTAACCCTAGTGGGCGCGCAGCCACTGCTCAGCGCTGTGCCAGCGCATCCTCTGCGATCCATTGCGCGGCTTTCTCCGCAACCATGAGCGTGGGTGCGTTGGTGTTGCCGCTGGTGATACGCGGCATCACCCCGGCATCGACCACCCGCAGGCCGGCCACACCGCGCACCTTCAGGCGTGCGTTGACCACCGCCATCGGGTCGTTGTGCGCGCCCGCAGTGTGGCCCATGGCGGTGGTGCCCACGGGATGGAAGATGGTGGTGGCGATGTCGCCGGCCATTTGGGCCAATTCGGCATCGCTCTGGAATGTGGTGCCAGGTTTGACTTCTTGCGGCGCATACTTTTGCAAGGCCGGTTGCGCCACGATGCGCCGGGTGATCCGCAGTGAATCCGCTGCGATCTTGCGGTCCGCTTCGGTGCTGAGGTAGTTGGGCGCGATGGCCGGTGCAGCGGCAAAGTCCGCCGACTTCAGACGCACCGTGCCGCGGCTGGTGGGGTTGAGGTTGCACACGCTGGCGGTGAAGGCGTCGAAGCGGTGCAGGGGTTCACCAAAGGCGTCCAGGCTGAGTGGCTGCACGTGGTACTGCAGGTTCGGGTGGGGCTGGCTGGGGTCGCTGCGGGTGAAGGCACCGAGCTGGCTGGGCGCCATGCTCATGGGTCCGCTGCGTTTGAAGGCGTACTCCAGCGCAATGCGCGCCTTGCCCCAAAGCGAGTGCGCCTGCGTGTTGAGGGTGCGCGCACCACGCACTTGGTAGACCGCGCGGATTTGCAGGTGGTCTTGCAGGTTCTCACCCACGCCCGGCGTGTCTTGCGCCACCGCGATTCCGTGGGCTTGCAAGAGCGCCGCCGGGCCCAGGCCCGAGAGCTGCAGGATGTGCGGCGAGCCGACGCTGCCCGCGCACAGCAGCACCTCGGCGCGGGCGGTCACCGTCACCATCTCCTGGCCGTTCCAGACCTGCAGGCCAGTGCAGCGCATCGGGCGCGCCTCGTCGGTGTCGGCCTCGGGCGTGGTGTTGGCGTCGAGCAGCAACTTGGCCACCTGGGCGCCGGTCCACAGCTCGAAGTTGGGCCGCCCGTAGCAGGTGGGCCGCAGAAAAGCTTTGGCCGTGTTCCAGCGCCAGCCGCTGCGCTGGTTGACCTCGAAGTAACCCACGCCGTGGTTGTCGCCGCGGTTGAAATCGCTGGTGGCAGGAATGCCGGCCTCGGTGGCGGCCTGCGCAAAAGCGTCGAGCAGGTCCCAGTGCAGGCGCTGCTTTTCGATGCGCCACTCGCCACCGGCGTTGCGGTGGCGCAAGATGCTGCGGTAGGGCGTGCTGTCGTCTTGCATCAGGGCCGGGGCGGTGCCGCGCGCTCCGTGGAAAGGGCCTGCGCCTTGGTAGTGGTCTTCGTGCAGCATGAAGTAGGGCAAGCTGTGGTCCCAGTTCCAGCTGGCATCGCCGGTGGTTTGCGCCCACTGGTCGTAGTCGCGGGCCTGGCCGCGCATGTAGATCATGCCGTTGATGCTGCTGCAGCCACCCAGCGTCTTGCCGCGCGGGTAGCGCAGGCTGCGGCCGTTGAGGCCGGCTTCGGGCTCGGTATGAAATAGCCAGTCGGTGCGCGGGTTGCCGATGCAGTGCAGGTAACCCATAGGGATATGGATCCAGTGGTAATCGTCCCTGCGGCCGGCTTCGATCAGTAGTACGCGCTTGCTGGCGTCGGCGCTCAGGCGGTTGGCCAAGAGGCAGCCGGCGGTGCCGGCGCCGACGATGATGTAGTCGAACGTGGTGTCGCTCATGGCTACTTTCCCGTCCACACGGGTTTGCGCTTTTCTTGAAATGCCTTTTGGCCTTCTTGCGCGTCTTCGGTCAGTGTGAACAGGGCGATCTGGCTCTCGGTGAAGGATATCGACTCCTCAAACGCCAGCGATTCCACGCGCTTCAAGGTGTAGAGCCCGCGTCGAATCGCAGCGGGCGATTTGTCGAGCATGCGCTCAAGCAGCCACTGCAGCTTGGCGTCCACATCGTCGTCTACGTAATTGACCAGGCCGAATTCGAGCGCTTGGGCGCTGCTGATGGGCTCGCCGGTGAGGCACATCTCCACCAGCGCCCGGCGCGGGATGAGGTGTTGCAGCACGCTGAGCACCTGGGCGGGAAACAAGCCCAGCTTGACCTCGGGCAGGCCAAACACTGCGTGGCGCGCGGCCACCGCCATATCGCACATCGACAAGAGGCCCATGCCACCGGCCATGCAAGCGCCGTTGACCCGCGCGATCAGCGGGATGTTGCTGGCGCGGGCCGCGCGCAGCACGCGCGCCAAGTGACCTTGGGGTTCGGAATGGTCGGTGGTGAAGGCGTTGGCGGTTTGCAGATCGGCCCCGGCGCAAAACGCCTTGGTGCCCGCACCGGTGATGACGATGGCGCGGATGTCGCGCTGCTGTTGTGCCGCATGGATGGCATCCGCCATGGTGGCCAGCAGGCTGTGGCTCATGGCGTTGCGGCGCTCCTCGCGGGTGATGGTGAGCCACAGGCAGGCGCCGTGCTGCGCAAGCGACAACTCGGGGGTTGAACTGGGAATGGGCATGGGCATGGCGCGGCGTGATTTAAGGTGGAGAACAAACCCTATTTTGCTTGCACCGCTGTTGCACGCGGTAGCATGGTTGGGCAGCCACAGCGCGCCAGCGCATTTGTGCCCCACCCGTGCCACCCCCGAGGGACCGCCCATGCACCCCAACGCCCCCGCGCCTCAGCCGCCTGACGCCACCGGCCCCATCGCCGAGTTGCCCTTGTTCCCGCTGTCCACCGTCTTGTTTCCAGGCGGCATGCTGGACCTGCAAATCTTTGAAGTGCGCTACCTCGACATGATTGGCAAATGCCACAAGAACGGCACACCGTTTGGCGTGGTGGCGCTGCGCAAGGGCAGCGAAGTGCGCCGCGTGGACACCCACGCCACCGGGGCCGAGGGCTTTGCGCCTGAGCACTTTGCCGATGTGGGCACCCTGGCAACCGTGACCGAGTTTTCTGCGCCGCAAGCCGGCCTGATGGTGGTGCGCTGCCAAGGCGGTGCGCGCTTTCGCATCCGCACGCGCAACCAGCGCAAGTACGGTCTGTGGGTGGCCGATGCGGACACCCTGGGCGGCGACCAGAGCACCCCCGTCCCACCCGATTTGCTGCCCCTTGCCGACGCACTGGCGCGTGTGCTGGAGCAGCAGCGCGTGAACGGGCCGCCGCAGGCCACTGCGCCCTTGCCCTTCCACCTTGACGATTGCGGTTGGGTGGCCAACCGCTGGTGCGATCTGCTTGCCATGCCGCTGGATGCCAAGCAAAACCTGATGCAACTTGACAACCCCTTGCTTCGCCTGGAACTGGTGGGCGACATGCTGGGCAAGCACATCCATGCGGTCGGTCGCTAGTTGCGCGCTGTTGGCGCTGGTTTCCTGTGTGTCCTGGCCCGCACTGGCGCAAGTCGCCGCGTACACCGGCCCGGTGTTTGACGCCCATTTGCACTACAACGTCGAAGCGCAAGGCCCGCATCCGGTACCTGATGTGCTGGCGCGCATGCAACGCAGTGGGGTGCGCGCTATCGTGGCCAATTCGCGCCCCAACGATGGCACCCGCACCTTAGCCGAGGCGCGTACTGAAACCGCTGCGGCTGGTGTCACGGTCGTACCCTTGGTGCGCCTGTACCGCAACCGCGAGGACTACAGCACCTGGTTCCAAGACGACAGCATTTACGACATGGTGCTGGCCGAACTGGCCCGTGGCACCGCTGCAGGGCCGTACCGTGGCATTGGCGAGTTTCATTTGTACGACAGCGCCAACGCGGCCGGACCGGTGGCCCAAAAACTGATGGCCCTGGCCGAAGCGCGCAAGCTCGTTGTCCTGGCCCATGTCGATGACGTCGCAATCGATGGTCTGATGCAACCCACGCCTTCACGCGGCAAGGCGGTGCGGCTGATCTGGGCGCACACCGGCATTGGCGGTGTGCCGGTGGAGCGTGTCAAGGCTTTGCTCGATGCCTATCCGCTGCTGATGGGCGAGTTGTCGTACCGCCCCGGCCTGACATGCAGCGGCGGCGCCACAACCGTGGTCTTGTGCCCGCAGTGGCGGCAATTGCTCATCGCCTACCCCGACCGCTTCTTGCTGGGCTCGGACACCTGGGTCAACCAGCGCTGGCAGTATTACGGCGAGACCTTTGCCGAGTACCGCGCCTGGCTGGGCGACTTGCCGCCGGCGGTCGCCCGCAAAATTGCGTGGGACAACGGCGCGCGCCTGTTCGGCTTGGGCAGCCCCTGAGCGGCCTGGGCGTGCTGTTGCGCGCCCGTGTGCGCGCCCCGTTGTGCCCGCTACCGCCAGCTAGCGCCCACCACCCACATCGACGATGGCACCGGTGGTGTAGCTCGACGCGCCACTGAGCAAAAACAGCACCGTGTTGGCCACCTCTTGCGCGCTGCCGGGGCGGCGCATGGGAATGTGGGCGGCGAGCTGCTGCGCGCGTTCGGGCTGGCCGCCCGAGGCGTGGATCTCGGTGTCAATCACGCCGGGGCGCACCGCGTTGACGCGGATGCCCTCGTCGGCCACCTCGCGCGCCAGCCCGACGGTGAAGGTGTCAATGGCGCCCTTGCTGGCCGCATAGTCCACGTACTGGCCCGCCGAACCAAGGGTGGCGGCCACGCTGGAGAGGTTGACGATGGCCCCGCCCGCGCCGCCGTGGCGCGTGCTCATGCGCAACACGGCCTCGCGCGCGCAGACCATGCTGCCAATCACGTTGGTCGCGAACTGCCGTTGCAGCCGCGCCACCGACATCGCCTCCACCCGGCAGGCCACATCCACCACGCCCGCGTTGTTGACCAGTGCGCTGATGCGCCCGAGCTTGGCGTCGATGTGGGCAAACATGGCCAGCACCTGCGCTTCATCGGTCACATCGGCCTGCACCGCCATGGCGGTGCCGCCCTGGGCGCGGATCTGGCGCACCACCTCGTCGGCGGCAAGCGAATTGGCGCGGTAGTTCACCGCCACCGCGTAGCCTGCGCGCGCAGCCAGCAAAGCGGTGGCCGCGCCAATGCCGCGCGAGGCGCCGGTGATCAAAACAAGGGGTTTCACGTGGGTTTCTCCGGAAGGTTTTGCGGCATTTTGCGCCACACAATAGGGCCTATTCGGCATGGCTATTTGGAGGGACACAGCATGGCGCGATTGCAAGATGGCAGTGGGATGGGTGGCTGGGGTCGGGTCGTCGGTTGGGGCGGATCCACAAGGTTCAGTGGGCTGGGTCGCATCGCCCGCCGCGCGGCGGCCGCTTTGGCCTTGCTGGCGTGCGCCGGCGTGCAGGCGCAAAACAACACGTTGCATATCTTGGTGGGCTTTCCGCCGGGTGGTGGCACCGACGCGATTGCCCGCACCCTGGCCGACCGCCTCAAAGACCAGCTCGGCGTGCCGGTGGTGGTGGACAACCGCGCTGGTGCCGGTGGCCAGATTGCCGCGCAGGCGCTCAAGGCCGCAGCGCCCGATGGCAATACCGTGTTTTTGACGCACGACCACACCATCTCCATCCTGCCCCAGGTGATGAAGAACCCAGGCTTCGATCCGGCCAAGGACTTTGTGCCGGTGGTTGGCTTTGCCACGTTCGTCAACGCTTTCGCGGTGTCGGGCGGTACGCCGGCCAAATCGGTGGCCGAGTACGTGGCTTGGGTCAAATCTCAAGGTGCGGGCAAGGGCACGGTGGGCGTGCCGGCACCGGCCTCCACGCCCGAGTTTTTGGTGAAGGTGATCGGCCAGAAATACGCCCTCGACTTGCAGGCCGCGCCTTACCGCGGCAGCGCGCCCATGATGGCCGACATGCTGGGCAACCAGATTGCGTCCGGCGTGGCCTCGGTGCCGGACTTCATCGAGAACCACAAGGCCGGCAAGCTGCGGGTGTTGGCGGTGCTGGGGCCCACGCGCCAGGCTACCTTGCCCGACGTGCCCACCTTCTCCGAACTGGGCTTGGCCGGGTTTGACGATGTGCCCTACTACGGCCTGTTCGCGCCTGCGGGCACACCGCGCGCTGCGCTCGACAAAATCGCCGATGCCCTGGCCAAGGTGCTGGCCCAAGCGGATGTGCGCGAACGCCTGACCGCCATGGGACTGACGGTGGGTTTCATGAACCAGCAGCAGCTCGCCAGCCGGGAGCAGGCGTACTCTCAGGCCTGGGCACGGCTCATCAAGGCCAGCGGCTTTGTGGCGCAGTAGCTTGCGCAACCCACGATTGCTTGAGCATTTGCAGCTGCCACGTTCGCTTGGGAGCTTGCGCACGCCGCTGCCCGACGCGGTCGGTTTTGGCATTGTGGGCGGCATCGAGGCGGTGATCCGCGGCACCACGCTGTCGGTGTTTCCGCTGGTGATGTACCGCGCCTGGGGCAGCGCGGCGCTGGTGTCGCAGATCTACTTTGTCATTGGGCTGGTGTCTTTGTTGACGGCGTTGACCGTGCCCAGCCTGACCCGCTACGTGCCCCGCCAGCGGGTGTACTCGGTGGCCATCTTGCTGTATGCGGTGGCGGCGCTGCTGGGCGTGGCGGGTGGCAAGTGGGTCACGCTGGCGCTGCTGTGCGCGGTGATGGCGGCGGCCACCTCGTTTGTCTGCTTCAACGCCTATGTGCTGGACTATGTGGACAAATCCGAGTTCAGCAAACTCGAAACGCTGCGCCTGTTTTATGGCGCCTGGGGCTGGGTAATCGGGCCGGTGCTGGGCGTGTGGCTGATGTCGTTTTGGCATGGCGCGCCGTTTGTGCTGGTGGCGCTGGCGGCTTTGTTCATGCTGTGGCTGACCCGGCGCATGCGGCTGGGCAGCGGGAAGGCCATTGCGGTGGTGCGAAAGCGCGCATCGCATCCGCTGGCCAACTTGCGGCGGTTTTTTCAGCAGCCGCGGCTGGTAACGGGGTGGTTCATCCCGCTGATGCGCTCGTGTGGCTGGTGGTTTTACTTCGTTTACGTGGGCATTTTTGCAGTGGAAAATGGACTGGGCGAGCAGGTCGGTGGCATTGCCAGTTCGGTGGCCAACATGGGGCTGCTACTGGCGCCGCTGATGCTCAAGTGGATGCGCAGGCACTCGGTACGCAAAGCGGTGCGCACCGGCTGCCTGGTCAGCGGCGTGTGCTTTGTGCTGGCCACGCTGGCGGCGCCGCTGCCCTGGGTGACGGTGGCGCTGTTGGTGGCGGGCACCTGTTTTCTGGTGCTGCTCGATGTGTGCGCCGGCCTGCCGTTCATGATGGCGGTGAAGCCCTCGGAACGCACCGAAATGTCCTCGGTGTACTCCAGCTTTCGCGATGCCTCGGGCATCGTCTCGCCGGGCGTGGCCTGGCTGGTGTTGCTGGTGTTCCCCGTTTCCGCCGTGTTTGCCGCCGCGGGTGCGGGCATGCTGGCCGCGTGGAGTGTGGCCGGGCGACTGCACCCGCAACTCGGCGTGCCCGGCGCCAAACGGGTGCGCGGGCCGCGCTAGCGGCTTGCCGCAAGCGCAGGCAAGTTCTGCTGCGGGCGGCAACGGTTTTTATCGTGCTACTTCAACCAAGGAGAAGCCAACATGGCCACTGGAACTGTAGAACTGCACCGCGTTTTGCGCGCACCCCCCGAGCGCGTGTACCGCGCGTTTTCAGACGCAGACGCCATGGCCAAATGGATTGCGCCCTACGGCTTCACCTGCAAAGTGCACCACCTGGATGCCCGCGTGGGCGGCAGCTTTCGCATGTCGTTTACCAACTTCGGCACCGGCCACAGCCACGCCTTTGGCGGCGAATACCTGGAGCTGATTCCCGGCGCACTGCTGCGCTACACCGACAAGTTTGACAACCCCAACCTGCCGGGCGAACTGCTGGTAACGGTGGCCTTGCACAAGGTGCTGTGCGGCACCGAAGTTCGCATCACGCAAACTGGCATTCCCGAGGTGATACCGGTGGAGATGTGCTACCTGGGCTGGCAGGAGTCGCTGGCGCAATTGGCGACCTTGGTGGAGCCGGAGATTGCGGGTGGGTAGGGCAGCATCGCTGTCGGGTGCATGGGTGTCGCATGGACCCGCCATTGCCCGACCTGCGAACGACGACTCGGCACTAGAAGACGTACACCTGCTTGGTGCGGAGGGAATAGTGCATTTGCAGAATGTGCTCGCGCAGCTAGCCCAGCATCCGAGTGGACTGCAGCGCCGGGATGTTGGGATTCGGAGTACTTTTATAGTTGCGCATTCGTACGGCATATTGAGCGGCAGTTCAAGCCGCAAGCCACTTCGAAGGCGGACGGATGAGCAACTTATGGAGCAGCGCGCAAGTTATGGAGCGGGATTTGCTCTGGACATTAGGTTAGTGTTCTTCACCCTGCGCCAATTTCACTCACATTTTCTCAGGACGCTAATCATGTTTGGCAAGTTTTTCGGCTCGAAACAACAAGAGAAAAAAGAACCGCAATTGGATCCGAAGACGGAGGCGCTCCTCAACGCGATCCAGAAACGCAGTCAAGAAGATCCTCTAGTTGGTGCCAAACTCGGTGCCAAAGAGGTGTTTCAGCGCCTGCTTGACGGTATGAAGGACTCAAAAGGCGTTCATGTTGAGTCTCTCTTAACTGCACTGGGCGCCTTGGCAGGCTACGCATGCCAAGCAAATCTTCGAGCACAGGCTTTGGCTAAAGGCATGCCGGAGACGGCGCCTTTTCAAGTCATTGGTACAAAGGATGGCAAGCAGTATTTCTTTGGTGACCCATATGCCCTCGCTGGGTCCCAATACTCCGTGTGGAGCTTGGTAGGAGGCGCTGCGCAGCATGCTGGTGCCAAAGACTTTCCTGATCTGAATGAAATCCTCCAACACACAATTGCTGTGTTGGGTAGCGAGCAATTTGGGATTCCTCGTGTTCCCGACAATCACAAACCCTCCGATACGCCACTTAACTATCTAAAGGCTCTTTGGCCCACGCTTCTTCCAACCATCAAGTTGTTTTGCCCCAACCCAGTAGACTGGCCAATCCTTTATAGCCTCGCAATCCAAGAAGCCATCTACGCCGGCAAGGAAGCAATTGAACCCGGGCTGGCATTCCGCATCGTCATGGAAAGCGCCATCCCCATGTCGAAAGTTGATCTTGCAAACGCTTAACATTTCATCCCGCCTGACCTGTCGCGGCAAGCCGCGTCAGTCCAGTGAATTCCAGCGTTTGAGCGCACCATAGAACCTGAGCATTCGAATATGACCCAAGCCGCCTCGGATTTCTCTAAAGCATTATGGAGTCTAGGGATGCATCTCTTGTAAGCCGCGACCCCGAAGTCATGAGCGGAGCGGTTTGCTTTTTCGGCGCGCGCGTGCCTGTCAAGAAGCTACTCGACTACCTGGCATGGCTGCGACTTCACTGGACACCTAAGCTATCGATTCCCCGTGAATGAACTGGGTCTGCCGCCTCAAGTGAAGGCCGGTGCGGAGAAGATAGTCACCAACAATAGAGAAAGCCACGTTGTAGTGATAAACACCAATAGGCTGGACTGCTACCACTGGCTGGAGCGCGAGCGCGCCCACCGGTTGTTGATCGACGACGCCAATCGTGGCCTGGCCGATATCGCGGCAGGCCGCACCTTTGAAGCAGACACGGCCCTTGCCCAGCTGCAGCACCGGCGCAAGACTGCCGCCAAGCGCAGTGGCTTAGCAAACGCTGGCAAGAGCACGACCAAGAAGTGCGGCTGACCACCTGTGGCGGTTAACGCTGCAAGCAGCACGTCATCAGCGGACGCGAACCCAATAGCCCGCGCTCCTCGACACCAGCGGAAAGGCCGCAGGTTCGCGGATCGATTCAATGGAGAGGTCAACGTCGAGTTGCGGCCAGTACAAATGGTCTTCCGAGGGGCGCTGCACATCAGAGAGTTGCCCAATCGTGGCTTTCTTCAACCACGGGAATTCAGCGAACGGTACGGCCATTTCTTCGTCGCCTAGCAGCAGCCAAAAGCAGCGCGCGGAAATGTGGGTGACTTCAGATGCCAAAGTGCTGTTTCAAAGTGCAGATGAAGGTGGGTGCCCTGGCGCCGAATTCACAGGACGCCGGTGTTTGCGAAAGCACACTAAGCCCTTAAAAGGATTGCGCCTGCCTCCCTGACAAACGGCTGCTGCTTGCAGCCGCATGACAAGCGCAAGCCTCGCCATGGGCTGCAGACACCAGCTCATCCAGAATGCCGCAGTGCCCTGCGTGTGTGCCGGAGCAGCGCGCGCGCAGCTGCAGTAGCTGCTTCTCCAGGGCGCGCATGCTCTTGAGGCGGGCCCGCACCCTGGCCAGTTGCTCGTCCACCAGCTGGTCCACCTCCCCGCAGTTGGCGGCGGGTTCGCCCACAAAAACCAGAAGCCGCTGGACATCGGCCAGTGGCATATCCAGCGCGCGGCAGTGGCGGATGAACGAGAGCCGCTCTAGGTGCGACGCTGCGTAGTCCCGGTAGCCGTTGTCGCGCCGCGCTGGTTCGGGCAACAGGCCCTGCTTTTCATAGAAACGGATGGTTTCGACATCCACGCCGGTGGCGCGGGACAGGTCTTTGATCTGCATGGCAACGCCCTTTCATATTCGACGCTTGACACTGTAGTGGCTCCAAGGTTTCCAATGCACGCATTGAAAGGAAAAACCATGTCAGCCTATTGCAGTGCCCACGCAACTCCGGAGCCAAAGTCCACGATCAACCTGCCGCGTTACCGCAAGATTCTTTGGACTGCGCTGGTGCTGAACGCCGCGATGTTTCTCATCGAGATCGGCGCAGGTTTGCAGTCCGGTTCACTCTCGCTGCTGGCCGATGCGGTCGATTTTGCGGGCGACGCGATGAACTACGCGGTGTCGCTGGCGGTGCTGGCCTCGGCCTTGGCCTGGCGGTCGCGCGCGGCCATCCTCAAGGCGCTGAGCATGATGGGCTTTGGCCTCTACCTGCTGGGTGCTGCGCTGTGGTCGGTCTGGAACGGTGGTGTTCCCCAAGCCACGACCATGGGTGCCGTGGCGCTGCTGGCTTTGATGGCTAACGTGGCGGTGGCGTGGATGCTTTACGCGTTCCGCGAAGGCGACGCCAATATGCGCAGCGTGTGGCTGTGCTCGCGCAACGATGCCATCGGCAACCTGGCCGTGCTCTTGGCCGCACTCGGCGTATTCGGCACGGGTGCGGCCTGGCCCGATCTGGCGGTGGCCAGCCTGATGGCGGCGCTGGCCCTGCACGGCGGCTGGACGGTGCTGCGGCAGGCACGTGGGGAGTTGCATCAAGACGGTGACGAAGGAGACCACCATGGACATGCCCACTGAAACTTCGGGCGAGCGCCGATTGGACCGCGCCACCCACGCCAAGTTGATCCAGGGTGCGCAGGCCGCCGCCTCTACGGAGCAGGCCTGGTTGTACCTGGAGGCGGCCCATGTGGTGGGGCAGTTGCAGCTCAGGCCGCACCTCCAGACCCACGTACATATGTTGGCCCTGGCCCTGCGCACCCGCGACTGGTCGGAGGCGGCCGGTCAGGCGTTCAGGCTGGCGTTGGTGCCCCTGGGCCACCTAAGCGGGCGACTGCCGCTGGGCAATCCGGGCCGGGCCGCCGTGAGCGCCTTCGCGCCCTTGCCTGTGCGGCCCGAACTCGCTGCGCTGATAGCTGCACTCAATGGACAGCGTCCAGCCCCTGTCGGTCCAACTCCTACAACGCCGCCACCAAAGCCGGCACCGCGGTAAACAAGTCAGCCTCCAGCCCGTAGTCGGCCACGCTGAAGATCGGAGCCTCGCCATCCTTGTTGATGGCCACAATCACCTTGCTGTCTTTCATGCCTGCCAGGTGCTGGATAGCGCCGCTGATGCCGCAGGCCACGTACAGCTGGGGGGCGACGATCTTGCCGGTCTGGCCCACCTGCCAGTCGTTGGGCGCGTAGCCCGCGTCCACCGCCGCACGGCTCGCACCCATGGCTGCGCCGAGCTTGTCGGCCAGCGGCGTCATCACTTCCATGAACTTCTCATTCGAGCCCAGCGCACGCCCGCCCGAGACGATGATCTTGGCCGCAGTGAGTTCCGGGCGGTCCATCTTGGCGATCTCGCTGCGCACAAACTGCACGCTGCTGGCAGCCGCTGCGGCCGCTTGCACCTCGACGGTGGCACTGCCACCGCTGGCGGCTGCCGGGTCAAAGCCGGTGGTGCGCACGGTGAGCACCTTGGTGGCGTCGCTGGCTTGTACCGTGGCGATGGCGTTGCCCGCATAGATGGGGCGCTCAAAGGTGTCGGGGCTGACCACTTTGGTGATGTCCGAGACTTGGCCCACATCGAGCTTGGCGGCCACGCGTGGTGCGATGTTCTTGCCCGAAGCGGTGGCAGCAAAGACGATGTGGCTGTAGTTGCCAGCCAAGGCCAGCACCTGGGCTGCGACGTTCTCGGCCAGGCCGTGCGCCAAGCCGGCGTCGTCGATGTGGATGACTTTGGCCACACCAGCGATCTGCGCGCCCTGGGCGGCAGCGCCTTGGGCCTGGTGGCCTGCTACCAGCAGGTGCACGTCCCCACCGCACTGCAGGGCAGCGGTCACGGTGTTGAGGGTGGCGCCTTTGAGGGTGGCGTTGTCGTGTTCGGCGATGACGAGGGATGCCATTTAGATCACCTTTGCTTCGTTCTTGAGTTTGTCTACCAAAGCGGCCACATCGGCCACCTTGATGCCGGCGCTGCGCTGGGGCGGCTCAGAGACTTTGAGGGTTTTGATGCGCGGGGCGACGTCCACGCCCAAATCTTCGGGCTTGACGGTGTCGAGCTGCTTTTTCTTGGCCTTCATGATGTTGGGCAGGGTCACATACCGGGGCTCGTTCAGGCGCAAATCGGTGGTGATGATGGCGGGCAGGCTCAAGCTCAGGGTTTCGGAGCCGCCATCGACTTCGCGGGTGGCCAGGAGCTTGCCGTCGGCCACTTCGACTTTGCTGGCAAAGGTGGCTTGGGGCCAGTCGCCCAGGGCGGCGAGCATTTGGCCGGTTTGGTTGCAGTCGTCGTCGATGGCTTGTTTGCCCAGGATGACCAGGCCGGGTTGTTCTTTGGCGACCAGGGCCTTGAGGAGTTTGGCCACGGCCAGGGGTTGGAGTTCTTCAGAACTCTCGACCAAGATGGCGCGGTCGGCGCCGATGGCCAGCGCAGTGCGCAGGGTTTCGGCGCAGGCTGCGGGGCCGCAGGAGACGGCAACGATTTCGCTGACCACGCCTTTTTCTTTGAGGCGCACCGCCTCTTCCACCGCGATTTCGTCAAAGGGGTTCATGCTCATCTTGACGTTGGCGGTGTCGACGCCGCTGCCATCGGACTTGACTCGCACTTTGACGTTGTAGTCAACCACGCGTTTGACGCTGACCAGGACTTTCATGGGCTTCTCCGGGTAACGGTTTAGGAGCGGGGCTTGGTGTTTTCCGGGTCGTACAAGGGGCCGTAGCCCACTGCTTCCACCCGCACCGGGTACACATCGCCAAAGTACTGAATCTGCAGTTCGCGCCCCACCTGGCAGTAGTCGTACGGCAGGTAGGCCAGGGCAATGTTTTTACCGATGGTGGGGCCGTAGGCGATGCTGGTGGTGTAGGAGCGGCGGCCCTCTGAATCGACCAGCGTCTTGCCGGTGGCGGGGTCCATCACCGGCAGGTTGCCCAGCGGGTAGCGGGCCACACCGGTGCTGTCGAGGTTGTTGGTCATGGTCAGGGTGCACAGCATGGCCGGTTGGTGCGCGCGTTCGCGAAACGCCATGTGCGCGGCCTTGCCGTGGAAGTCGGCGGCCTTGACTTTGGGGCGGGCCAGGTCGGCCTCGAACAGGTTGTATTCGGTGAGCAAATCGGCGTTTTGCAGGCGCAGGCTTTTCTCCATGCGGCGGCTGTTGGCGTAGGTTTCCACGCCCACCGGCGTCACGCCCAAAGCGAAGAGCGCGTCCCACAGCGGCAGGCCGTCCTGGAGTTTGAAGTGCAGCTCCCAGCCCTGCTCGCCCACGTAGGAGATGCGAAATGCCAACACCGACACACCGGCGATCTTGAGGTTGCGCAAGGCGGTGAACGGAAAGGCCTCGTGCGTCCAGGCCGCCGGGTCTTCGGCAATTTTTTGGATGGTGGCGCGGGCGTTCGGGCCCCACACGCCCAGGCAGCCGTACTCGGTGGTGGTGTCGGTGATGGTGACCCGCGCACCGCGGTCCTGGGCCATGCGGCGCACCCAGGTCAGGTCGCGGTGGCCGGCGTCGGCACCGTCGATCACGCGGTAGTGGTCTTCGGCCAGACGCAGCACCGTCAGGTCGGCGCGCACGCCGCCTTTGGCGTCCAGAAAATGGGTGTAAACGCCCTTGCCCACCGGCGTGTCGCCGCCGACCTTGGCCACGCAGATGTACTCCAGCAAATCGGCGGCGTCCGGCCCCTGCACATCGAACTCGGCAAAGTGCGAGACGTTGATCATCCCCACGTCTTGCGACATCTTCAAATGCTCGGCGTTGGAGACGCGCCAGAAGTGGCGGTTGTCCCACTCGTTGGCGCGCACTGGCACCTGGTCGCCGTACACGGCCAGCAGGTGTTCGTTGCTGGCATAGCCGTGGGCGCGCTCCCAGCCGGAGAGCTCCATGAAGTACGCGCCCAGCGCCTTCTCGCGCTCGTAAAACGGGCTTTTGTAAATGCCGCGCCCGGCGCTGTAGGGCTCGCGGTTGTGCACCGGCGGGTTGTAGATCTTGAACGCGCCCTCGTAGCAGCGGTCGTGGATGTATTTTTCGTCTTGCTGGAAGGGGTAGGTGCGCGCCACGTCGATGCGGGCATGGTCCAGGTGGGTGTAGCCGTCGGTCATCCAGTCGGCCACCAGCTTGCCGATGCCGGGTGCGTCTTTCACCCACACCGCCTCGGCGTACCACAGGCCGCGCACTTTGGAGGACTCGCCAATCGACGGGTTGCCGTCGGTGGTGACTTGCAGCAGGCCGTTGAAGGAGTATTTGTCGTCGTAGCCCAGCTCGGCCAGGATGGGTGTGAGCTCCATGGCGCGCTCCAGCGGCGCCATGATTTGCTCCAGCTCCAGGTCGCGCTGCGAGGGGCTCAGGCGGGCCTGCTCTTTCTCCAGCAAATCGCGCGGGTGGCACATGCGGGGGTTCTTCTCTTCGTAGTAGCCCCACTCAATCTGCCCGCCCTCGGGCGTCTTCGGGTCGCCGGTGTCGCGCAGGTAGGCCGAGTTGCCCTGGTCGCGCAAGAGTGGGTAGCCAATGTCTTTGCCGGTGCCTGCAAACTCCAGGTAGGGCTTGAAAAAGGTGAGCGGGTGGTCCACCGGCATGATGGGCAGGTCTTCCCCGGCCATGCCCGCAATCAAGCGGCCCCACAGACCGGCGCACACCACCACGTACTCGGCGGCGATAAAACCCTTGGTGGTTTCCACGCCCACGATGCGGCCGTTCTCTATGCGCAAGCCGGTGCAGGCTGTGTTGGCAAACGACTGCAGCTTGCCGCTGGCAATGGCGGCATCGACCAACTCGCCGGCCACCATTTGCGAGCGCGGTTTGACCAGGCCGGCGTCCGGGTCCCACAGCGCGCCTTGGATCATGCTTTCTTCCAGCAGCGGAAAACGGGCCTTGGCCTCTGCCGGGGTGATCAGCTCCACCCGGTTGCCAAACGCTTTGCCTGAAGCCACGCGGCGGTGCAGCTCCTGCATGCGCTCGTCGTCGCCCACCCGCGCCACCTCCAGCCCGCCGATGCGCTCGTAGCGGCCCAACTTGTCGTAGAAGTCGATGCTGTACTTGGTGGTGAAGATGGTGAGCGGGTCGTGCATCGTGTTGAAGCAAAAGTCCGATGCGTGCGCGGTCGAACCTACATCGGTAGGGATGGCGGACTTGTCGATGCCGACGATGTCGCTCCAGCCACGTTCAATCAGGTGGTGCACCACGGATGCGCCGACGATGCCGCCCTGGCCGACGATGACAACTTTGGCGCGTTGGGGAAATTGGGCCATGTTTGCGCTTTGCTCCTAGGGAAAGGTGGGGGTGTGCCTCTTGGCAGAGGTCCAAAGTGTATTGAACGCAGGTGCGATCGACGCATTATTTGCGACAGTCGTTGATGGAATCGCGTCAGTGCAGCCGCAAAAACTGGAACCAGCATATCGATCCACAGGCGCGCGATTCCAGCCCCGCCAGTTTGCGGTAATGTCGGGTTTTTCAGGAAGCTCCAACGTGACCAACCACCAACGCTTTTTTATCAACGGCCAATGGGTCGCCCCCGTCCAACCCGCCACACTGCCGGTCATCAACCCCGCTACTGAAGTGGCTTACACCGAGATTTCATTGGGTTCCTCGGCCGATGTGGACCGCGCGGTGGCGGCGGCCAAAGCGGCGTTTCCTGCGTTTTCGGCAAGCTCGGTGGCAGAGCGTCTGGCCTTGCTCAAGCGCATTTTGGCCATCTACAACGAGCGCTCCGAAGACATCGCCCAGGCCGTGTCCGACGAAATGGGCGCCCCTCTGAGTTGGGCGCGCGACGCCCAGACCTTTGCCGGACGGGTGCACCTGGAGGCCACCATCACCGCGCTGGAAAACTTTGAATTTGAATCACAACGTGGCAGCACCCGTGTGGTGCACGAAGCCATCGGTGTGGCAGCGCTCATCACGCCATGGAACTGGCCGCTCAACCAAATTGTGTGCAAGGTGGCGCCCGCCATTGCAGCGGGCTGCACCGTGGTGCTCAAGCCCAGCGAGATTGCGCCCATCAGCGGCATCGTGTTCTCTGAAATCATGGAGGCCGCAGGCACGCCACCCGGTGTGTACAACATGATCAACGGCACCGGGCCCGACGTGGGGCACTTTATGTCCGCGCATCCGGATGTGGACATGGTGTCTTTTACGGGCTCCACCCGCGCTGGTATCCAGGTGGCCAAAACAGCGGCGGACACGGTCAAGCGTGTGGCGCAAGAGCTGGGCGGCAAGTCGCCCAACATCATCTTGGACGATGCCGACCTGGACACCGCCGTGCGCAAAGGCGTGGACGCTTGCATGAGCAACACCGGCCAGTCCTGCGACGCGCCGACCCGCATGCTGGTGCCCCGCGCAAAAATGCAGCAAGCCTGCGCTGTGGCCCGGGCCACCGCCGAGGCGATCAAGATTGGCGACCCGCGCGCGGCCGACACCGTGCTGGGCCCGGTGATCAGCGAGCTGCAGTTCAACAAAATCCAGCGCTTGATCGAAGTGGGCATCCAAGAGGGCGGCACGCTGGTGACCGGCGGCATGGGCCGGCCCGAGGGCTTGAGCCGCGGGTACTACGTGCGCCCCACCGTGTTTGGCAACGTCACGCCAGAGATGACGCTGGCGCGGGAAGAGATTTTTGGGCCGGTGCTGGTCATCATGGCCTACGACACCGAAGCGCAGGCAATCGAGATCGCCAACGACACGGTGTACGGCTTGGCCGCGTACGTGCAGTCGTCCGACTTGGCCCATGCCCGCGCGGTGGCGCGCCAGCTACGTGCCGGCCAGGTCAACATCAACTACCCCGACTGGGACACCCACGCACCGTTCGGTGGCTACAAGCAGTCCGGCAACGGCCGCGAATACGCCGACTGGGGCATCCACGATTTTCTGGAAGTGAAGGGGCTGGTCGGGTACGGTGCTTAAGTCCGGCGGCTACCCTGGCGCTGTGGGCCGGTCTCGTATGCGCCCATGGAGTGCTCAGCCGATAGCGCTGCACGACAGGCGGCTCACTTACTTCGTGGTGTAAATCTGGTCGAAGTTCGCACCGTCAACAAAGTGCACTTTGGATGCCGCGTCCCAGCCACCGAAGGCCTCGCCGATGGTGAACAGGTTGAGCTTGGGCAGCTGCTTGGCGTACTTGGCTTGGGCTTTGGCCGAGGTGGGGCGGTAGAAGTGTTTGCCGATCAGGTCTTGCGCTTCTTCGGTGTAGAGGTACTTCAGGTATTCCTCGGCCACCGCGCGGGTGCCTTTTTTGTCCACGTTTTTGTCGACCACGGTCACGGCGGGTTCGGCCAGGATGGACAGGGAGGGGTAGATGAAGTCCACCTTGTTACCGAACTCTTTTTCCAGCAGGTAGGCCTCGTTTTCCCAGGAGATAAACACATCGCCCTGGCCGCGCTGGGCAAACGTGACCGAGGAGCCGCGCGCGCCGGTATCGAGCACCGGCACGTTGGCATACAGCTTGGTGACGAACTCCTTGGCCTTGGCTTCGCTGCCGTATTTGCGCTTGGCAAACTCCCACGCGGCCAGGTAGTTCCAGCGTGCGCCACCCGAGGTTTTGGGGTTGGGGGTGATGACTTTCACATCGGAGCGAATCAGGTCATCCCAGTCTTTGATGTTTTTCGGATTGCCCGCGCGGGTGACCAGCACGATGGTGGAGGTGTAGGGCGAGCTGTTGAGCGGCAGGCGCTTTTGCCAGTCCTTGGGGATGAGTCCGCCGTTGCTGTGCAGCGCGTCGGTGTCGCCGGCCAGCGCCAGGGTGGCCACATCGGCGTCCAGCCCGTCGATGATGGAGCGCGCTTGCCGCCCCGAGCCGCCGTGGCTTTGTTTGATGGTCACATCCTGGCCGGTCTTGGCCTTCCAGTACTTGGCGAAGGCGGCGTTGAACTCCACGTAAAACTCCCGCGTGGGGTCGTAGGAGACGTTGAGCAAGGTCACGGCCGGTGCCTGGGCCTGGGCCGTTGCCGGAAGGATGGCGACAAGCGCGGTCAGCGACACGGTGGCCGCCAGCGCAAACCGGGTGAAGCTGTGGCGCGGCAGGCTGAGCGGGGCGCCCTGGGCGGTGTTGAGCGCTGTAGGGTGCGCAAACAAGGACTTGGTCATGCAGAACTCCAAAATCAGGCAACGCAAGAGTGCGATGGCGCCGATTCTGGAAGCGACCCGTCAAAACCGAAACGACTAAAAAATCAGTTTCAAATTACATAACCGCATATCAAGCTACTTTTCAGGCCGCACACCGGAGCGCACATCACCCTGCATGTCCCCGGCCCGCCGCAAAGGCGCGCATGTGGAATGCCGCATGTTCGGGCCGGTAGCGGTGCTCCGCTCCCACCGGGCAGGCGCGCCGTGCCTGGCAGCCTGCTTGCATGCAAGGTTGGCCCGCCTCGGTGTGCAGATGGGTGGCGCAGGCCGCCAGATTAAAGCCAGCGGTGGAGTACGCGCCCACCGGGCATGCACTCAGGCAGGGCTGACCGCTGCAGGTGGCGCACAACCCGGTTTCAAACCGTGGGGCGCTGACGCCCTGCGCGGTCGGTGGGGTGCCAGGTAGGGAGCCGCAGGCGCCAGGGGGCTTGCTGCTGTTGGCGCTGGTTTGGATGTGCGCCACATCCTGCACCTCCAACGCCTGTGGCAGCGCCAATGCAAAACGGTAGGCGTGCCACAGACCAAACTGCGGGTGGATGCGCAGCAGCATCCTGCTGGGCTGCAGTACCTCGGCGCGGTCGGCCCATCGCTGGAAGGGGTGGTAGGGCGGTCCGTCAAACGGGTACAGGGCACGCCCGCCCAGGCGCTGGGCCAGCGCGTCGCCAATGGACTGGCTCCACCGGTCCAGCGGGTCGGGCAAGCCGTCGCGGTAGAAGCTACTGGCGACAAACGTCGGCCAAAACGCCGACCCCACCACGCCCACCATCCACAGCGAAGTCACAGGGCGGCCATCCGTTACAGCTCCCAAGCCCTCGTCCGGCTGCACCGCAAACCCACCGCGCAACTGCAAGCCGTGGGCTTGTAAGGCTTCGGCCAGCAGGGCCGCTGTCGCCGTCATCGTGGCTAGACGACCTTGGTGACCGGCGCGCCGCTGGCGGTGGCGGTGATGCGGGCCTCGAAAAACAGGTGGCCGTCGATGTCATTGGTTACGGCGTTGTCTTCCTGGCTGAACGACACGGTCGGGGCGCTGGCGCCCGCATCGTGCGCACGTTGCAGCGCCAGTGCGGCGGCCTGGCTGCGGGCCAGCGCGAGGGCGTCGTCCAAGTTTGCAAAGTCGTGCGGGCCGTTGGGGCCAAACACGCGGTAGGTGCCGCGCACCGGTTGGGTGACGGTCAGGTGCACCCGCTGCGCCACCTGGCCCAGCACGGCGCCGACGGCGTTGGCCACATCGGCGTGGGGCGGCATGACCAGTTGCACGCCCAAGCCTTGCGCCACCGCCGGGTAGTAGCTGGCCGCGGGTGCGCCCACGGCGACCAGCGGGAGCTCGGGCGCGAACTGCAGCTGGAACACCGGCTGGGCTGCGGTCGCGCTGCCCCGCCGGTGCAGTGCCATGTGCGTGAGCAACGTGGCGACTTTGTGGGCGTTGCCTTCGTTCATGTGGCCGGCATCGTTCAGGCCGGCTTCGATCAGTTTTTGGCAGATGGTGTCGACCACTTTGTCGACCACCTGGCGGGCCGGGGCCCGTGCGTCGCCCAGCACCCAGGTGCCCAGGCCATAGAGGTGGCGCATTTGGCGCGCCCAGATGATGGCGCCGAGCGTGGCGGCCTCGGAGTTCCAGTGCGCCGACATGCCCAGCACATGCGCAGCGTCGCTGGGGGTGAAGCCGCTGTAAATCGCCAAGCCCTTGCGTTCGAGGCGGGCGATGGCGCGCGACAGGGCGCGCTGCTCCAGATTGGCGCGCTCTAGGTCGACGGGGCCCTGGGCCAAGGTGTTCCAGGCGGCGAGTTCATCATCGGTCAATCGCGCGAGCATGGCGGCGTCGGCATGCAGGCGCTGCGCAAACCGGATCTGGCTGGCGTGGGGCGATTCGCTTTGCTGGTTGCGCAGCACGGCAAGCACCTGCGGGTGCTCGTGCGCCAAGAGGCTCAGCGGTACCACCCGGCGCGGGCCAATGGCCAGCCCTTCGCCCCCAGAGAAGCGCACCTCGCTGTCGCCGCCCAAGCCGATGGCGTAGACCTTGACGGCCTCCACCATGGGGCGCCACTGGCCGATCAGCGCGCCATCAAAACTCAGCGCCGGTTGGCCGTTGCGCACCACCGCAATGTCGGTGGTGGTGCCGCCCATGTCGGCCACCACCGCGTTGCGCAGGCCACTTAATGCGCAGGCGCCCAGCACGCTGGCGGCCGGGCCGGAAAGCACTGTGCCCACCGGCCGCGCCAGTGCGCTGGCCACGTTGATCAGGCTGCCGTCGCCCTTGACCACCATCAGCGGTGCGTCAATGGCGCGCGCGGCCAGGGTGCGCTGCACCGAGTCGATCAGGGCCTTGACATGCGAGACCATGCGCGCATTGAGCGCCACCGTCATCGCGCGCCGCGGCGCACCCAGGCTGGAGGCCAGCTCGTGTCCGCAGGCCACCGGCTTGTCGCAGAGTTCTTCCACCCAGGCGCGCATCTGCAGCTCATGCTCGGGGTTGCGCACCCCAAAGCTCGCCGAGATGGCAAAGGCCGAAACGCGCGGGGCGAAGCGCAGGATCGCCGCGCGCGTGGCCGCTTCGTCCAGAGGCTGCGCCTCCGCGCCGCCAGCGTCGTGCCCACCGGGCAGCATGGCGATCGAGTCCATGCCCAGCAACTCCACCAGGCCGCTGGCCTTGACCTGGCGCTCGTCGTAGCCCGCCAACAGCACGCACACCGGCGCGCCCTTGCCTTCGACCACCGAGTTGGTGGTCAGCGTGGTCGACAGCGACACCAGCACCACCTGCGCCAACAGCGCAGGTGGGAGCTTGTCCAGCGAGGCGCCAATGCCAACGGCCAGATCGAAGCGGGTGGTCAGGCTCTTGGCCGAGGCGACGATGGCCTGGGCCTCGTCAAGCAACACCGCGTCGGTGAAGGTGCCGCCGGTGTCAATGCCCAGGAAGTAGCGGCTAGCTCCCGTCACGGCCGAGGCGACACCGCCGACTACAACGGCGGCCTTGGGCGAGGTCTCAGGCACCGGCTTGGCAGAGCCAGCGAAACAGGTAGTCGGCGTAGCTGCGGCGCACGGTGAGCTCGTAGCGCTGGCCGGCTTCCAGGCACAACACGGTGACGTTGGTTTTGGCGACATGGCTTTGTGCCACTGCACCTGCGGCAAATGCACGCGGGTGCAGGTCCAGTGGGCAACCGCGCGAAAGCAATGCCGCCGCGCCGTCACCTTCGACGGTCAGCGTGGTGTAGCCGTCACCCACTGCCACCACCGCCGCATGCAGGCCCCGCAGCGCGCTGCGCAGCGCGTCCATCAACACCTCGCCTTGGCCGTGGCTGGTTTTGAGCAGCCACTCGTCGGGTCCCAGCCACAACAACTGCCGCTGGCCGTTCATGGCGCAGGTGTTGGCTTGCACCGGGAGCCGCAGCCCGGTCGCGGCCCCAATGGCCTGGGTGAACGCAGCGTCGCCGCTGTTTCCACGCAGGTTGAGCATGGCCATGAAGGGCACTTCGGATAGCGAGCAGTTGCGCCCGTCCACCTGCATTACGCGGTGGCTGGGGCGTTCGATGCCGACCAGCGGGCTTTCCATTACGACTTCAGGCATGGAGACGTTTCCCTTCTGGGTCATAAAAAACCGGACTGCACACGGTGGCAGCCACATTGCGGCCATCGGCCAGCGCGGCGTAAATGGTTTGGCCCATGCGCGCGTGGCCGTTGCGCACCACGGCCATGGCAATCGAGCGCTGCAACGTGGGGCTGTAGTAGCTCGACGTCACGTGCCCGATCATGGGCACCGGCGGCGCGGGCAACTGGGCCAGTTCGGTGAGTTGCGTACCTTCGGGCAACACCAGTTGCGCATCTAGCGTCATCAGGCCCACCAGCTGCTTGCGGTCCGGCCCTGCGGTGTGGCTGCGCGACAGCGAGCGGCGGCCCAGAAAGTCTTTGGTGGTGGATACCATGCCGCCCATACCCAAGTCGTGCGGGGTGATGGAGCCGTCGGTGTCCTGGCCCACGATGATGTAGCCCTTCTCCGCCCGCAGCACGTGCATGGACTCGGTGCCGTAGGGCGTGATGTTCAGGTCGGCACCGGCTGCCATGAGCGCCTTCCAGACCGATGCGCCGTAGTTGGACGGCACGTTCACCTCGAACGACATCTCGCCCGAAAAACTGATACGCATGATGCGGCCTTTGACGCCAGCAATCGTGCCTTCGCGCCAGCTCATGAAGGGAAATGCTGCGTTGCTCAGGTCGATGTCCTTGCACACGCGCTCCACCACCGTGCGACTCTGCGGGCCCACCACCGCAAAGGTGGACCACTGGTCGGTCACCGAGGTCATGTAGACCTGCATATCGGGCCACTCGGTTTGCACCCAGCGCTCCATCCAGCCCAGCACGCGGGCGGCGCCGCCGGTGGTGGTGGTCATGTGGAAGTGGTTCTCGCCCAGGCGCGCGGTCACGCCATCGTCGAACACCATGCCGTTTTCGTCGAGCATCAGGCCATAGCGGCACTTGCCCACTTCGAGCTTGAGCCAGGCGTTGGTGTACATCCAGTTCAAGAGCTTGGCAGCGTCCGGCCCCTGGATGTCGATCTTGCCCAGCGTGGAGGCGTCCATGATGCCCACGCCATTTCGCACCGCCAGCACCTCGCGCTTTACGGCGGCGTGCATATCTTCTTGGCCTTTGGGGAAGTACCAGGGGCGCTTCCACTGGCCCACGTCTTCAAACAGCGCACCGGCGGCCACATGGAGCTCATGCGGGCTGGTTTTGCGCGCCGGGTCGAACAGCTCGCCGCGCTCCAGCCCGGCGAAGGTGCCAAAGCTGATGGGCAGGTAGTTGGGACGGAAGGTGGTGGTGCCGACTTGGTCAATAGGCTTGCCCATGGCGCGTGCGGCCAGGGCCATGCCATTGATGTTGCCCAGCTTGCCCTGGTCGGTGCCAAAGCCCATGGCGGTGTAGCGCTTGATGTGCTCGATGGACTCGAAGCCCTCGCGGATCGCCAGTTCAATGTCGCTGGCACCCACATCGTTTTGGTAGTCCACAAACGCCTTGGCGCGGCGCGACACCGGCTGGCCGGTCTCGGCAATCCAGAACTCCGCGATCGGCTCGGGCACCGGTTCCTGGGTTTGGTAGCTGCGCGCTGACGTGGAAAACCCGGCGCGTGCAGCAGCGCTGCGACCGGCGCTGTCGGCCGCTTTCAGGGTGTGCGCCAGCGACCAGTCGGCGTTGCATGCGCCCACGCTGCATTGGTTGGGCAGCGGCGTGCCCGGCTGAAAACACACGCCAGCCTGCGACCACTGTGCCTTGCCGCCCGCGTGCGAATACAAGTGGATGGCCGGGTTCCAGCCGCCGGACATGCCCACTGCGTCTGCCGGCAGCGTGCGCTGCTCGCCCGTGGCTTGCGTGCCCACGGTTTGGCAGACCACCACCGAGCTGACCTGGCTGCCGCCCGTGGCCTGCAGCGGCACAAAGCCGCGCAACACGGCCACACCGGCTTCCTGGGCCTGCTGCGCCAAGCTGCCCGCCAGCACGGCGCCTGCGCGGGTGTCCACCACCGTTACCTGGGCGCCCGCGCCTTGCAGCGTGAGCGCGTCGGCATAGGCCGTGTCGTTGTTGGTCAGCAGCACGGTGCGCTGGCCGACCAGCACGCCGTAGCACTGGGCGTAATCGGCCAGCGCGCTGGAGAGCATCACACCGGGCAGGTCGTTGTTGCCAAACACCATGGGGCGCTCGTGCGCGCCCGTGGCCAAAATGACCTGTCCAGCGCGCACCCGCCACAGCCGCTCGCGAAAACCCTTGCGGTCCTTGAGGGGCAGGTGGTCGGTGAGCGACTCGCGGATGGTTAGAAAGTTGTGGTCGTGGTAGCCAAACACCACACTGCGGCGCAGTACGGTCACCTCTGGCATGGTGGCCAGCTCGGCCTGCGCGGCGCGCACCCAGTCGCTGGCGCTTTGGCCGTCGATGGTGCCGGTCAAGCGGTGGGCGCTGCCGCCCAGTACCGGGCCCAGCTCGGCCAGCACCACGCGCGCGCCGCTGCGCCCTGCTGCCAGCGCGGCAGCCAGCCCGGCCACGCCGCCACCGGCCACCAGCACATCGCAGTGCAGGTTCTGGTGCACATAGCGCTGGGGGTCGGCCTCGGTGGGCGCTGCGCCCAGGCCACCGGCTTTGCGGATTACTTTTTCATACAGCATCCAGGCCTTGGCCGGCCACATGAAGGTCTTGTAATAAAAGCCTGCAGGAAACAGCGCAGAGAAATTGCGGTTGATGCTAAAGAGGCGGGCCAGCAGATGGGGCCAGCCGTTGACGGCCTCGGCGCTCAGGCCCTGGTACAGCTCTACCTCGGGCATCTTGGCGTTGGGCACGGTGAAGGCGCCGCTCTCAATCTGCGCCAAGGCCGAGGGTTCTTCCACCCCCGAGGTGATGATGCCGCGCGGACGGTGGTACTTCCACGAGCGCGCCAGCACCATCTCGCCCGCAGCCAGCAAGGCCGAAGCCAAGGTGTCACCTTGAAAGCCGTTGTAGCTGCGGCCGTTGAATTGGAAGCTGATGGACTTGCTGCGGTCCAGCCGCGTGCCCAAGGAAGCAATGCGCTTGCCGCTCACGGTGCGTCTCCGGTGATGGCTTGGCCCGGTGCGATGCTGGGCACGGTCTGCGGGTCCACGCCGGGCTTGTAGAACTTGGTGAAGGCATAGCTCACGGTGTGGCGCTCGGCGTTGAACCAGCGGCGGCATCCGGCGCTGTGCAACCACTGTTCGCGGTGCAGGCCCTTGGGGTTTTTGCGCATGAACAGGTAGTCGCCCCACTGCGCGTCGCTCAGCGCATCGGTGTCCAGGGGGCGGGCAATATGGGCCTCGCCACCGCAGGAAAACTCACTTTCTTCGCGGGGGCCACACCAGGGGCAGGTGATTTTTAGCATGTCGATGGTTGGAGTTTGTGTTTGTCTTCAAATAGGGCTAGGGCTGCTAAAGAAAGGCGAGCCGCGCAGCGTGACCGCCAGTTCGCCACGCCAGTTCATGGATGGTCGGCGCGCCACAACCGAATCGGCTGTTGGGGCTCCCCTTCACCCCGCCCGGGGTGAAGGGGCGGGGGGGAAGCGGGGGGCAACCACCGCCGCTGCAAGCAACCAAGTCAATCAAAACCATGGTCAATGCGCCACCCCAGCCGCCCCATGCTCATCAATCAAATGCCCGGTGTTAAATCGGTTCAAGGTAAAGGCCGCATTGAGCGGGTGCGGGTTGTCTTGCGCAATCGTGTGCGCCATCACCCAGCCCGACCCCGGAGTAGCCTTGAAGCCGCCCGTGCCCCAGCCGCAGTTGAAGTACAGGCCCTTGATGTGGGTCTTGGAGATGATGGGGCAGGCGTCGGGCGCCACGTCCACAATGCCGCCCCACTGCCGGTTCATGCGCACCCGGCGGAAGATGGGGAACAGCTCGCAAATGGCCTGCAGCGTGTGCTCGATCACCGGGAAACTTCCGCGCTGACCGTAGCCCACATAGGCGTCGATGCCCGCGCCAATCACCAGGTCGCCCTTGTCGGACTGGCTGGCGTAGGCGTGGATGGCGTTGGACATGACCACGGTGTGCAGAATCGGTTTGAGTGGCTCGGACACCAGTGCTTGCAGTGGGTGGCTTTCCAGTGGCAGGCGGATGCCGGCCATATCGGCAATCACCGTGCTGTGGCCGGCGGCGACCACGCCAATCTTTTTGCTCTTGATGCTGCCGCGCGTGGTCTCGATGCCCACCACCTGGTCGCCCTCGCGCTGCACGCCAATGACCTCGCAGTTTTGGATGATGTCCACACCCAGGCGGTCGGCAGCGCGGGCAAAGCCCCAGGCAATGGCGTCGTGGCGGGCTACGCCTGCGCGGGGCTGGAAGGACGCGCCCATGACCGGGTAGCGCAGCGAGCCCGAGGTGTTCATGATGGGCACCATGGCTTTGATTTCTTCGGGGCTCAGCACCACGCCGTCCACACCGTTGAGGCGGTTGGCGTTGACGCGGCGGTGGATGTCGCGCATGTCTTGGTGCGAGTGGCCCACGTTCATCACACCGCGTTGGCTGAACATGGTGTTGTAGTTCAGGTCTTGCGACAGGCCTTCCCACAACTGCAAGGCTTTTTCGTACAGGTGGGTGGCGTCGTCCCACAGGTAGTTGGAGCGCACTATTGTTGTGTTGCGCGCGGTGTTGCCGCCACCCAACCAGCCGCGCTCAACCACCGCGATGTTGCGCATGCCGTGCTCTTTGGCGAGGTAGTAGGCCGTGGCCAAACCGTGGCCGCCGCCGCCCACGATGATGGCGTCGTAACTGGCTTTGGGCGCTGGGCTGCGCCACTGTTTTTGCCAGTTTTCGTGGTAAGACATCGCATTGCGGGCGATGGAAAAAATTGAAAAATGGCTCATAGTCTTTTGTCAGTTACTGCCCAGTCCAAGCACCCCAGAGCACGACATCCTCAGCATTCGATGACGTTCACCGCCAAGCCGCCGCGCGACGTCTCTTTGTATTTTGTCATCATGTCCCGCCCGGTATCGCGCATGGTTTTGATCACCTGATCGAGCGAAACAAAATGCGTGCCATCGCCGCGCAGCGCCATGCGCGCCGCGTTGAGCGCTTTGACCGCGCCCATGGCGTTGCGCTCGATGCACGGTATCTGCACCCGCCCACCGACCGGGTCGCAGGTCAGGCCCAGGTTGTGCTCCATGCCAATTTCGGCGGCGTTTTCCACCTGGCGCACCGTGCCGCCCATGACCGCGGCCAAGCCCGCTGCCGCCATCGAGCAGGCCACGCCCACCTCGCCTTGGCAGCCCACTTCGGCGCCGCTGATGGACGCGTTTTCTTTGTAGAGCTGGCCCACGGCACCGGCGGTGAGCAAGAAGTCGTGGATGCCCGCGCGGTGCGCGCCGGGCACAAAGCGGTCGTAGTAGTGCATGACCGCCGGGATGATTCCGGCCGCGCCATTGGTCGGCGCGGTGACGACGCGCCCACCAGCGGCGTTTTCTTCGTTGACCGCCATCGCGTAGACGTTGAGAAAGTCCAGGATGGTGAGCTGGTCCTTGAGGGCTTGCTCGGGCCGGCTGCTCAGGGTGCGGTGCAACTCGGCGGCGCGGCGCTTGACCAGCAGGTTGCCCGGCAGGTGGCCTTCGGTGCGGATGCCGCGTTCCACGCAGGCCTTCATGGCGTCCCAGATGCGGTCCAGGCCGGCGTCGATCTCGGCGTCGCTACGCCAGGACTGCTCGTTGACCCGCACCACCTGCGCGATGGTCAAACCGGTACCGGCGCAAATGGCCATCAGATCGTCGCCGCTGGAAAACGGGTAGCGCACCGTGGTGGGGTCGGAGACGATGGCCGGGCCGTCGGTAGGCGCATCGGCCTCCTCTTGCGAGACCACGAAGCCGCCACCAATCGAGAAGTAACGCCGCTCGCTTAGCACCGCGCCGTCGGCGCCAAAGCCGACAAACTTGACGCCGTTGGAGTGGAAGGGCAAGGCCTCGCGGCGCAAAAAGGTCAGGTCGTTCTTCTCGCTGAATGCCAAGGGGTGGGTGCCTGCGAGCTGAATCTTTCCGGCAGCCCGCATGGCCTTTAGGCGCGGTTCGATGGTGTCGGGGTCGATGGTGTCAGGCATCAGGCCTTCCAGGCCCAGCATCACCGCTTTGTCGGTGCCATGGCCCTTGCCGGTGGCGCCCAGCGAGCCGTACATGCGCACCTCCACGCGGGCGATGGTGTCTAGCAAACCGTCTTCGCGCAGGCGGCCTGCAAACATGGCGGCGGCCTTCATGGGCCCCACGGTGTGCGAGCTCGACGGCCCGATGCCGATCTTGAACAGGTCAAAAACACTGAGTGCCATGGCGGTGGGCCTTTGGGGTTGTGGGTGAGTAGCTCGGGCGGGGTCGGGCGTGCACGTCAGGCTGCAAACGGTGCGGGCGCGGGGAAGCGGTGGCACAGCGCGGTGATGCGTCCTGCAACGTCGCGCTCGGTGGCTGCGCTGTCGCCGCCATTGGCCATGCTGTCCATCACATCGCACATGGCGGTGGCCACCTGCTCGCATTCGGTAACACCGAAGCCGCGGGTGGTAATGGCCGGTGTGCCCACGCGGATGCCGCTGGTCACAAACGGGCTTTGCGGGTCGTTGGGCACCGAGTTTTTGTTGACCGTGATGTGGGCGCGCCCCAGTGCGGCGTCGGCGTCTTTGCCGGTCAGGCCCTTGGCGATCAGGCTCACCAGCATGAGGTGGTTGTCGGTGCCGCCGGAGACCACGTCGTAGCCGCGCGCCATGAACACCGCAGCCATGGCGCGGGCGTTGGCAATGACCTGCTTTTGGTAGACCACAAACTCGGGCTGCAAGGCCTCCAAGAAAGCCACCGCCTTGGCGGCAATCACATGCATCAGCGGGCCGCCCTGGCTTCCGGGGAAGACCATGGCGTTGAGCTTCTTCTCGATGTCGGGGTTGGCGCGGCACAAAATCATGCCGCCGCGCGGGCCGCGCAAGGTCTTGTGGGTGGTGGTGGTGACCACGTCGGCAAAAGGCACCGGGTTGGGGTACAGGCCGGCAGCGACCAGACCAGCAAAGTGCGCCATGTCCACCCACAACAACGCGCCGACCTTGTCGGCAATGGCGCGAAAGCGCGCAAAGTCGAGGTGGCGGCTGTACGCGGAATAACCGGCCACGATCATCTTGGGCTTGACGGCAATGGCTTGCGCTTCCAAGGCGTCGTAGTCGATCAGGCCCGTGGTGGTATCTATGCCGTACTGCTCCGGGTGGTAAATCTTGCCGGAGAAGCTCACCTTGGCGCCGTGGGTGAGGTGGCCGCCGTGGGCCAGGCTCATGCCCAAAATGGTTTCGCCTGGTTGCATCAGCGCCATGTACACCGCCGCGTTGGCGCTGGAGCCGGAATGCGGTTGCACATTGGCCCAATCGGCACCGAACAGTTTTTTGGCCCGGTCAATGGCCAATTGCTCGGCCACATCGACAAACTCACAGCCGCCGTAGTAGCGCTTGCCTGGATAGCCCTCGGCGTACTTGTTGGTCAGCACGCTGCCTTGCGCGGCCAACACCCGGGCGCTGGTGTAGTTTTCCGAGGCGATCAGCTCCAGGTGGTCCTGCTGTCGGCGCGCCTCGGCGTCCATGGCGGCGCCGAGTTCGGGGTCGAATGCGTTGATGCTGGGGTTCGAAGTCATGAAGCGCCTCGGCGTAGGGGTGTGCAAAGCATGCAGATCCCCGAATTGTCGAGACTCACTCCCGGCGGGGTGTCGGTATTACGACACTGGGGAATGCGCGGGCGACATGGGGTTGCACTATGCCCAGTACCCAGGCCGGGGTTTTTTGCTGCAGGTCAGCGTGGGCGCCGCAGTGCTCGTTGGACGGCTGCACCCTTGTCGTAAATCAACCAAATCCTGTATTCAGCTTTGAAGTCAGCAGTTGTACCAATGGTTGAAAGTCAACCAGAAGGACACCGCCCTCGAGGCATGACTACCTACGGGGCAACTCTTCTTGCGTGATCAGACATTCTCTGATTTCGAGGGCTGTATCCGCTTGGACACTCAAAAGCTATCACCTCTACATGCTTCTTGCCTAAGGATTCCTTCGTGAGTTCATCGGCTCGATGGTTCAAAACCTTCCGTAACTCCGCAAATGACAGTGATTTCTTCAGAAAAGAAAAGCCACCCCTTGGCTCTTTAAGCATGACCACAAATATGCCGTGATTCGACTTCTTGTCGTGCAGATAGTCACCTGTCAGTTGCCGCTCAAGATCGGAGAGCAGAGAGGTGGCTGAGCGCTTGTCTGCTACCTTGAGTTCCAGCGTCACCATATGGCGTGGAGTCTCGGCGCGAATGTCTGGCATCGTCCTGTCCGCCAGTTCGCTTTCGCGGTGGACAGAGTAGGCCTGCTGAGACAGCAACTCCAGTTCGCGGGTAAGCCATAACTGCATATCCCGCTCCTCTCCCTTCTTCAACAAGTTACCAATGTGAAAGCGCCCCGACTGAATGTTTTCGATGGCCGACTTTGTATCGCGCCTGACCCGTCGCCAGAGGGATTGCTCGTCTTCGACAGGCACCGCCATTGCTTCACGAGAAAAGTCAACGAACTGCGCTGTCGTCCAAGGGGGCGGGAGCGCAGCGCGTTCGGCGATCCGAATTGCCATCGCATCGAGCATGTCCGCCATTGGCGCTTCACTCTTGAACTTCAAAGCCAGTCGCCTGGCCGCCACGTAAGCAGAGTGGCCGCCAAGCGCCTCAATCTTGCCTAAAACGGCTCTCCGAAAATGGCTCGCGTCGTCCCTAGCATTGGGCCGGAAAACCCCCGTGCGATATGGGTCCGTCGCTGGGGGCGCGGCCAGCGAAATGACTTCATAGAGGTTTGAGAGGTGGGTGGCCAGCTCTTCGCTGTTCGCGTCCATACCCGACAGTGGGCTCTCCCTGTTTTTTGACCAGTAACTCGTAAGTCCGACAATCTCCCCCTGCCGAGTCGGTTCTGCAGCGCAATCCGCGAGAAATGCCAATGCCGGTCCGGGCTGAACACGTAACCATGAAGAGAAGTGAAGTTGCCCCCATTTCGCGGACACCTTATTGTTCTTGCAGAAGGAGTCCAAGATGCCCAATCCCAAGGCGCCGTACCCGGCACAATTTCGTGAGCAGATGGTCGATCTGGTGCGCGCAGGCAGGAGGCCTGGCGAACTGGCCAAAGAGTTTGGCTGCCACGCCACCAGCATCCTGAACTGGGTGCGCATGGCCGATGATGCCAGTGGCACTGCGCCAGCCCAACCCGGTGCTCTGAGCACCAGCGAACGCCAAGAACTCGTAGAGCTGCGTCGCAAGCTGCGCCAAGTCCAGATGGAGCGCGACATATTGGCAAAGGCTACGGCCTGGTTTGCCAACAACGGCGACAAGACGCAGAGGGCATTTTGAGAAACTGGTTGCCAGTGTGTTGGGCAAAACCGTCTTGGATGCGGGGCATGCTGTGGCCGCCAGCGCACTATCCGGTGCTGCGCTTGCCGAGGTGCAAGCAGAGTTCCATCTTCGCAAGGCATTGAGTGAGTTCCAGATTAATGACTTCGATCTTCGTAAGCGAGCAATGGAATCCATTGGTCAAACATACGCATGGTCCGAGTTTCAGCGGGACATTCAGCGGCTGCACAACGCCGATGCTGGATGGCAGCAATCGTGGTGGTCGGAAAAGTTGACTTCACTCGGCGGCGAGCGATTAAGCGTGTTTCAGGTCAACTTGCTAGGTTGGTTTAATGCTGCGAAGGCTGAGCCATTGCGGTCATTTCCGTTGGGTGCATACGATCCCCACCCGCAGAAATCATTGCTGTCCGCATGGCTAGAGCAGCAACTTCATCACCCGCAGCCTGCAAAGCCCATTGGTATCACCGGACATGCAGCTGTATCGATAAGCCAAATTGCGCATCCGACTTGGGACCGTATTTGGAATCATGGGGAGAAAAATTGGCCGCTACCCTGCGGTGATACCAGCTTTGGAAGTCGGTTGTAATCCGAGTTTTTAGCACGATTAACCGCTGCTGCCAGCGGTGATTCTGTGTGGCCGTTGCCCCTTGTTAGCGGCGGTCTGCAAACGCATATATATGGCTTAAAAGCGAGCTTTTTGGAGCTGGCAAAGTGTTGCCGGAGGCTGGCGATCTGCCGTTAATGAGGTTGCACCCGCACAGAGTCAGGCAAAGTGAAGGTCGGGCATGTAGAAAATCGTAAGCCAGCATTGCCGAGATTGCCGGAAAAGCACTGGCTATTCTTAAGGCCGGTAGTAAATTGCGCACGCTAGAGAAAATTCTCGGGCGCAATCATTTAACGTCAGATCAATAAATCATTTTCGCCAAGGCACTGACTTTAGTGCTTGTTTAGCGTGTTCCAAAAATCGATGTATGCGTGCAGAAGTGCCAGATCGACTGGGAACCAAGGCGAGCACGGGCGCTTCTTCGAGGTGCCAATCGGCAAGAACACGCACCAAGAGTCCCTGTCGGATCAGCGGCGCGGCCTCCCATTCAGAGCGCACCATCAATCCCATTCCTTCTTGGGTCCATTGGCTAATGACTTCGCCGTTATTGGACGACATGAATGGCGTGACCTTGACTTGCATGGACTGCCGAGCATTGGGTCGCACTCGGTTCACGTGAGCAGAAAAAAAGCGCCAAAGCGCAACGCTTTCGTTGTTCTCACGCAAACATAAGCACTTCCTATTGGATAGTTCAGATGGATGTTGAGGAACGCCGTGAAGGTGCAAATATTCCGGACTGGCGCAAACAAACCTTTCGTTCGGCGCGAGTACATGACGTATTAAAGATGAGTCTTTGATCTCCCCAATGTGGAACACTAGATCCACCCCAGTGGTCTCGGCCAAAGGTTTTTCAGATAATGTGAGGTTCGCAATTATCTCGGGATATTTGCTGCAAAAACTGCTAATAAGAGGTGCCACATGGTGGCGTCCAAATCCGAAAGGCGCACCGATTCGCAGGTGTCCTGCCAATGCAGCTGCAGAGTCTGTAACGACTTCCGACACTGACTCCAGTCTGTCCAACAAAGCGACTGCCTCGTCCCGCAACCTAAGGCCTTCATCGGTAAATGACGATGCACGTGCAGTACGTAAAACAAGTCGCACCCCTAGGCTGTTTTCCATACGCTTGAGTCGCAAAGAAACCGCAGGTGGCGTGATGTTTAAGGCACGAGCAGCTGCAGCTAGCGACCCGTTCTGATTCAGGGCACGAATTAACTGCAAATCTTCGAAATCCAGCATTAAATTTAAGTTAACGTTTTATTAAGTTTAGGTTAAACACAGTTCAACTGAATTTAGCTAAATTCTAACCGTTCTTTGTGAAGAAATTGTGTCGGTCACATGTTTCTCGCGAAGGACACGATCGCACATACGGAAAACGCCTGTGCACACCGCCCCAACTTTGCTTTCCACGACAACATGCCAATTACCGACATGCTCTCTCAGCTCGAAACTCCGGCGCTCCTTCTCGACGAGAAGCGGATGTACAGAAACATCCAACGTATGCAGAAACGCATGGACCTTTTTGGTGTCAAGTTCCGACCACATGCGAAAACCAGTAAATGTCCTGAAGTCGTTCGGCGACAGATAGCTGCAGGTGCGAAAGGCATAACGGTTTCTACTCTCAAGGAAGCAGAACGCTTTCATGCAGCCGGGATAGAGGACATTCTTTATGCTGTGGCAATAGCTCCCGCCAAATTTGGACACGCGCTCAAGTTAATTCAGTCGGGACTAAAGCTTACGCTGTTAGTCGAATCAGTTGCAGCAGCGAAGGAGCTCACTCAATTTGGAATCGACCAACGACAGCAATTTGACGTACTAATCGAAGTGGACACAGACAACCACCGCTCTGGAATAGCACCCGAGGCGCCATTACTGCTGGACGTGGCCAATGCACTGCGCGTGGATGGTCGATACGGGGCGCAACTGCGCGGTGTTATGACGCATGCGGGAAGCTCATATGCTCTGCATTCGGAGGAAGACCTTGTAGCCATGGCTGAGCAAGAGAGGGTTGGATGCGTGCGGGCAGCGCATCGCCTGCGGTCTGCTGGCTACTTGTGTGACGTCGTTAGTGTGGGATCGACGCCCACTGCATTGAGTGCACGGTCTCTGGATGGTGTTACGGAGGTGCGTGCAGGTGTCTATGTCTTCTTTGATTTGGTGATGGCCGAAATTGGTATCTGCAAGAAGGAAGACATCGCACTTTCAGTTCTATGTACGGTGATAGGGCATCGTCCCCAAGCGGGCTGGATCATCACCGATGGTGGCTGGATGGCGATGAGTCGCGATAGAGGAACCCAAAAACAACCGCACGACTATGGCTATGGACTGGTTTGCGACATTGCTGGAAGTCCGATAGAGAGTTTGGTTTTCAATGAAGCGAACCAAGAACATGGTGTACTTACGTGGAGGGGAGATACCTCGGTAGATATCGAACAGCGCTTTCCAATTGGTAGTCAGATTAGGGTTGTTCCGAACCACGCATGCGCCACGGGTGCCCAGCACGCGGCATATCAGGTTTTACCTATTGACGGCAATTTATTGGCTACGTGGAGCCGCTTTAGCGGTTGGTAATCAACGCGTATCCAACTATGTCAAATAATTCTCGCCTACTTTTAATCAATAGGGACGATGTAGCTACTCTTATCGTTCCAAGAGATGTTGTGGCTGCAGTACGCGAAGCATTCGAGTTACACGGACAAGGTAAGGGCCGGGTATTCCCAGTAATTCGTGAGCAGTTATCAACTGGTGGTGTTTTTGGCGTGAAGGCCGGAGATGTGCAATCTGAAGGTTTGCTTGGGTTTAAGGCAGCAGGCTATTGGCCAAACAATCGAGAATATGGATCAGAGCCCCATCAGGGAACAATATTACTAATTGATCCCGTCACTGGCCGACCGCTCTGCGTGATGGATGCAAATGCAATCACTACATTACGTACAGGGGCTGCTGGAGCACTCGGTCTGAAGTACCTGGCTAGAAAAGAAAGCGCGAACCTGACAATTTTCGGCACTGGAGTACAAGCGCGTTCGCAATTAGAGTTTGCACTAGACACCTTCTCCAGTATACGAAACGTTCAATATGTTTCAGGAGATAAACAAAGAAACCCTGAGTTTGAGGGTCTATTCGACAATAGGTGCAACATAAAGTGTGCAAGTGATGTAACTGCTGCAACATCCGGAGCAGACATAGTTATCACAGCTACACCTGGAGCAGGACCTCTGTTTGAAATCAGCGATATAAGCGCGGGTACGCATCTGAATTGTGTAGGGGCAGACACCAAAGGAAAACGCGAACTGCCTTCTGGACTTCTATCCTTTGCCCGACTTTTTGTAGACGACAAACATCAAGCTCAACAACTCGGCGAACTGCAATGGACTCCTGATACTGTCTGCGAGGAACTTGGCAATCTTCTGAACAATAAAGTGAATTTTGAACGTCGGGAAAGAGAAATAACGATTTTTGACATGACTGGACTCGCCCTACAGGATCTCACGGTTGCAAGGCTCATATATAACAAAGCAACTTTGATGGGCATAGGTACGAGTATCCCATGGCCGTGGTAGCAGAAGCACGAAAGGAAAATTTTGGATAAGAATTTCATGTATGAGAATCTTCTTACGAAGGTTCCGGGACCGAAACCGCGACTCTGAAGGTGAAATTTCTGAATGCGGTCTTGGTTAAAAAAATTTTATGAAAAAATCCAATTTATTTCTTTTGATAACTTAGACCCCATCCTGTATATTTTCAAAGGTAATACGATTTAACGCTTATATGAATTCAAATTCACTCACAAATCCATTGATCCGGTGCATGAATAATGAGGAAATAGCAAAGCCTGCGGGCCACTATTCCCACGTTTGTGTTGCCGGTGGAAATATTTATATATCTGGACAACTTCCGGTTCAGCAGGACGGGACTCCTTTGGTGAATCGATCATTCGCTGATCAGACTGTTCAAGTGCTGAATAATTTAGAAGGCTGTTTGACATTAGCAGGCGTGACAAAAGACCGTCTACTACAGGTCAGGGTTTACGTGACCGACATCAAGGACTGGCCAACATTCAACCGCATCTACTCCGAATGGATAGGTGTCCATAAGCCCGCTCGAGCAGTAGCAGGTGTTAGTACCTTGCATTTTGGATTATCTGTAGAGATCGAAGCCATTGCACTATCTTGAATTAAATTAAATCGAAATAGAACGTAGAAGTCGTAGTCAACAATGTAAAGGAAAATTCCAAATGAAATATCTACTTTTAATTATTACGCTGCTATCTTTAAATGGGCATGCGACAGCAGATGACACCCTAGCCAAGGTTAAAAATACCGGATTCATCACGATGGGAGTGCGTGATTCCTCTGGTTCCCTGTCTTACGCCATAGGAGACGGAAGATATGCCGGATTTCATGTTGAATTATGTCAACGGATTATCACTAATCTTGAAAAAATCGTGGGCAGGAAAATTGAGCTGCAGTATCAACTTGTAACTTCTCAGAATCGTATTCCCTTGCTTAAAAACGGGACAGTAGACATCGAATGTGGATCGACGACGAATAACGCTACGCGACAAAGAGACGTATCTTTTCTTGTCACAACATACGTACAAGAGACCCGAGTTGCCGTGAAAACTAATTCTGGCATTGATAGCATAAACCAACTGAATGGTCGAACTGTGGCTAGCACTAGCGGCTCAACTGAGGTACAAATGCTGCGCAAGCTTGAGCGATCAACTGATATCGACTTCAAAGAAGTCTTTGGTAAAGATCACGCTGAAAGCTTCCTGCTATTGGACTCTGGTCGTGCTGACGCTCTTGTGGCCGATAGTCAAGTTCTCTCAAGCAATATTGCATTATCCAAGAGCCCCAAGGACTACAAAATCCTCAATGTAAATCTATCCGTTGAACCGCTAGCAATAATGATTAGAAAGGACGATATAGATTTTAAAAAGCTAGCTGATGACACCGTAATCGGCCTAGCTAAGTCTGGAGAACTAGGCAAGCTATATGACAAATGGTTTATGCAACCAATTCCACCCAAGGGTATACGCGTGGGTCTTCCAGCCAGCGAAAGTACTAAGGCAGCATGGGCCACGCCTAATGACAAGCCTGCTGAAGAATACGCCAGAAGATAAGACCTCGTCTTAAGCTGTTAACACCACATAAAGGAGTGCCGGATGGCGTTGGACTGGCAAGTTTTTTGTAGGGAGACAACTACCGGCGAATTATCGGCGGGTTGCTTCGGAAAGGGCCATGATCAGACTTATCTAGATTGGATACTGTCTGCATGGGGTTGGACGCTAACAGTCTCACTGAGTGCACTGATTATTGCTCTGACAGCAGGTTTGGTTATAGGTACATTGCGTACTTTGCCAAGTAACCCATGGGCAGTACGGCTAGGCAACGCATGGGTCGAACTCTTTCGAAACATACCTCTACTGGTGCAGATCTTTATCTGGTATTTCGTATTGCCAACCATGTTCCCGGCGCTGCAAAAAATACCAGCTTCGTTGTTGGTCATCGTCGCACTGGGATTATTTACTTCTGCGCGAGTAGCTGAACAGGTGCGGTCCGGCATACAGGCGATCCCTAAAGGACAGCAATATGCGGGAATGGCCATGGGTTTCACAACTGCACAAACGTATCGTTATGTGTTGCTGCCAATGGCGCTTCGCATTGTCATACCGCCACTTACCAGCGAGTCTATGAACATTTTCAAAAACTCATCGGTTGCATTTGCTGTCTCAGTTACAGAGCTTACATTTTTTGCTCGGCAGTCCGGGGAAGAAACTTCTTTGCCCGTGGAGATGTACTTGTCAGTGACACTCTTGTATGTTGCGTCCGCCTTGCTAGTGAACCGCATAACTTCCTTTGTCGAGAAACGCTCCAGAGTTCCCGGATTTGTGGCTGCTGGTGGAATCGGCGGAGGTCACTGAAATGGGTAATTTAGACCTCACGTTTTTCAGATGGGAAGTGATTGGCCCCTTTGTGACTAAGGGCTTCATCTTTAGTGTTTGGCTCACTATAGTGGCCACTTTAGGTGGGATTGCTTTAGGCACACTACTCGCATTAATGCGCCTGTCTGGCAGGCCCGCGCTGGATATACCAGCAGCCGCCTATGTAAACACCATGCGCTCAATTCCATTGGTAATGGTGCTTCTGTGGTTCTTTTTGCTAGTTCCCTTTGCGATAGGTCGCCCGTTAGGCGCAGAGACATCAGCAGTAATTACTTTCATCGCATTTGAAGCTGCATACTTTTCTGAAATTCTAAGAGCTGGTATTCAGTCGATACCTAAAGGGCAAGTTAACGCTGGCTACGCGCTGGGTATGTCCTATGGTCAAAACATGCAGCTTGTGATCTTGCCGCAAGCGTTTCGCAATATGTTGCCAGTCTTACTGACCCAAACCATTATTTTATTCCAAGACACTTCCTTAGTTTATGCCATTGGGGCATATGACATGCTCAAGGGTTTTGAGACCGCTGGCAAGAACCTGGGGAGACCAGTAGAAGCCTATTTGCTGGCAGCAGGTGTCTATTTTGTACTTTGTATGGGTTTGTCTTATGCCGTGCGGCATCTGCAGCAAAAAATTCAAATCATTCGTTAAGTAGGTTATATCGTGATTGAAATCAAAAATTTGTCGAAATGGTATGGTCCCACACAGGTACTCAATAACTCCAGTGTGACGATCAACAAGGGCGATGTTGTGGTGGTTTGCGGGCCATCGGGCTCAGGCAAATCCACGCTCATCAAGACCGTAAATGCCTTGGAGTCCTTTCAAAAGGGTGAGATTTTTGTTGATGGCATCGGCCTTCACCATCCAAAAACAAACTTGTCCAAATTGCGTTCGCGGGTTGGCATGGTATTCCAGCATTTTGAACTCTTCCCACATTTGAGTGTTGCTGAGAATCTTACGATTGCTCAAGTCAAAGTGCTCGGACGCAATCAGCAGGATGCTTTAGTTCGCGGACTAAAAATGCTCGACCGTGTAGGCCTTAGGGCTCACAAGGACAAATTCCCAGGCCAGCTTTCTGGTGGCCAACAACAACGAGTTGCAATTGCCCGTGCACTAAGTATGGATCCCATCGTCATGCTTTTTGATGAACCTACTTCTGCATTGGATCCGGAAATGGTCGGTGAGGTGCTCGACGTCATTGTTACGTTAGCAAAGGAAGGCATGACGATGATGGTTGTTACACACGAAATGGGTTTTGCACGCGAGGTGGCAAACCGAGTGATCTTCATCGACGTGGGGGGGTGCATCTTGGAGGACTGTTCTAAGGAGGAGTTTTTCGGCAACACTGAGGATCGTCATCCTCGCGTTAAAGAATTTCTGAAGAAAACTTTCAAGCACTGAGTAATGGGTTATTCCTATGGCCTATTACACGTCGTCAATAGCTAACAAGTTGACTCTTGGTTTTTCCTCCGTTTTGTTTTTGTTGGTTTGCGTTGCGCTGACGGGGTTCTACTCTATGCAAAAGGTCAGTAATTCTTTGGAAAACATCGTGAACATCACTAACCGCAAAACGGAAGCGACCAACGCGTTTGTGGAAAGCATTAATCGCGCGACTATCCACAGCCGATCTGTAGTTTTGTTCACAGAACTTGATCCGATTCAGTTGAAAATGGAAATCAATGCCGCAGCAAATGCTGTTGCAGATATCATTAATCGCGAATCAGCATTGAACATACTGCTTGGAGAAGTAAACGCTAGCAACGATGAGCAAGTCCTATTTCGTCAAATTTCTGAACAGACGAAGAAGGTGATACCCGAGATCAAGGATGCATTAAAGCAGGCCAGTGATGGTGATACCGTGGCCGCAGTGCTTACACTAATGGACCGTGTGCGCCCAGCGGAAGAAGATTTACGCAAGTTTACCGACAAGCTAATTGCATTTCAGTTTGCCCAAACACAAGCAGCGAACCGTGAGGCTAAAACACTTTTCAGCATGATGTCAATGCTGCTGGGGAGCCTGGTTTTGACCGCGATAGTCATCGGGGCAGTGATTGCTTGGAGGATTACCGTGGGTGTAACTCATCCTTTAAAGTTAGCAATGCGTATGACGGAACGGATCGCAGCTGGTGATCTGACCAATAGGGTTCCCATAGTTACTAACGATGAAATTGGGCGCCTCATGCAAGCGCTAAATTACATGCAAACTAATTTGCACCAGATAGTGGAAAGCATAAGAGGGGCAGCGGACTCCATTGGCGTCGCAGTACGCGAGATTTCTGCGGGCAATCTGGACCTTTCCAAACGCACCGAAGACCAGGCCTCGTCACTATCTCAAACTGCTGCTAGCGTGCTGCAGATTAATGACGACACTGCGCGTAATGCAGAAAACGCAAGTGAAGCAAGTAGCGTGGCTTCTATAGCTTCAGTGGTTGCTGAAAAGGGTGGGGAGGTAATGAGGGGTGTGAAGGCAACCATGTCCGATATTGATCACTCCAGCAAGAAAATTTCGGAAATTATTAACGTTATTGATGGCATCGCTTTCCAGACAAATATTCTTGCGCTCAACGCCGCTGTAGAAGCTGCACGAGCGGGAGAGCAAGGGCGTGGATTTGCCGTCGTAGCCTCTGAAGTACGCGGCCTGGCTGGACGTTCGGCGAAGGCCGCTAAAGAAATTTCCACACTCATCAAGACTTCGGTTGCCCATGTCGAGCTGGGATCTAACTTAGTTCAGAGTGCGGGGTACACCATGCAGAGCATAGTCACCTCCGCGCGTCGGGTAGGTGAGATTATTGACGAGATTAAGATTTCTTCCCACGAGCAAGCGCGCGGTGTCTCTGAAATTACTCGTGCAGTTTCGCACATGGATGTATCCACGCAGCAAAACGCCGCTCTTGTCGAAGAGTCAACTGCTGCTATCCTGACTTTGGAGCAACAGGTGCAAAGTCTTGAGCGGGTGTTGGCCAGGTTCAAGACCGTTGAACAAGTGAAATTTTTTGAGTCCGAATCAGTGCTGATTCGTAAGCGCGCGGTGAACCCATCTTGTCTCTGGCTGCAATAGTTGGGAGCATGGTGTCCACTTCAATATGGTGGATGTTGCCGCCGACCGAAAATTGACAGTCTGAAAGGGCAAGTGCCGATTGAAAATTGACAGGGGTGTTCCACTGCTCTGCTGAAACTTTCAGCGGGGATGTAAGAGGTGATCACCATGGACATGATTG
>NZ_JBIIGC010000018.1:0-60990 GCF_044236835.1 Rhodoferax sp. | reverse complement strand
TGCCGCACTGCATCGCCAGTTAACTGGCGATGCAGTTCCCAAGAGCAAGACAGATACGCAGTTCAGTTAACCTTGCAAACCACGGACTTCTGGAATTTAGATTGGTACGGGGATTGGGGGCAGGTCAACCCCTCTAGTGGAACTTGGCGTTTCGTCAAATAGCTTTGGTGATGGTTTTCCTTTTTGAGCCTTGCTTACAACTTTGAAGATGAGCCGATGCGCGGGCTCCATTCGCTCGGCGTGACATTGCTGTCGCAGAAGGGTTATCGAGTTGACCAAACATGGGCGCTGAACTGGATACGCGGTTTTGCTTGCCGAGGCGCGCTGTGGCTGGTGTCCAATACGCCCATGCACAAATGGGCCGATTGCCGTTACCGCCGGGAGCAACCATGACCTGGCGCGCCACCCTGAATCTGGACTACGCCTTGGAGGCGGGGCGCACCGTGGCGCGCTATGCGCACGAGGGCCCCTTGCGGGTACTCAAAAGCCTGTACCCCGAGGGCGACGCCACCTGCCACAACGTGCTGGTGCATCCGCCGGGTGGGCTGGTGGGGGGCGACACCTTGCAGATGGCGCTGTCGGTGGCCTCTGGCGCCCACGGCTTGGTCACCACGCCGGGCGCCACGCGGTTTTACCGCTCAGAAGGGGCTAGCGCGGTGCAGCACACCACTGTGCGACTGGCAGCCGGAGCGCGCATGGAGTGGTTGCCCCTGGAAACCTTGCTCTACAGCGGCTGCGAGGCTGAAAACACCTTGGTCATGCACCTGGAGCCCGGCGCCGAGATGATGGGCTGGGACTTGAGCTGCCTGGGCCTGCCGCACGCGCAGCAGGCGTTTGTGGCGGGTCGCTTTTCGCAACACATCGAGATGCCCGGGCACTGGCTGGAGCGCGGCACCATCCGCGCTGACGACGCCCGCTTGCTGCACAGCCCCTTGGGTCTGGCGGGGCGCGCCTGTGTAGGCGCTTTGTTTTTTCTCAGCGGCAGCCCCCTGGAGCGCCAGCGCAGCGACGATGCACTGGCCCAGGCCCGCGCGCTGCTGCAGGACAGCCCGCTGCGCGGCGTCGCTGGCGTGAGCGCGGTGAACCGGCATGTCTTGGTGCTGCGCCTGTTGGCACCGCACAGCGAAGAGGCGATGACCTGCCTGCGCCAAGTGTGGTCGGCCTGGCGCCAGACGCTGTGGGCGCTGCCCGCTACGCTGCCACGCATCTGGGCTATGTAGCGGGGGGCAGGGGCAGGGGCAGGGGCAGGGGCAGGGGCAGGGGCAGGGGCAGGGGCAGGGGCAGGGGCAGGGGCAGGGGCAGGGGCAGGGGCAGGGGCAGGGGCAGGGGCAGGGGCAGGGGCAGGGGCTAGGCGTCTGGCACCAAGGCGATGCGCTCGCGCCGAAATGGCACCGCGTCGGGGTCGGCTGGGGCTGCATCCAGCGCGCGGGCGGCGCTGTGCCCGGCGTAGACAGCAGCCGCCACCGTGCCTGGCGCCCACGCATCGCCCACCGCCTGCACCGAGCGGATGCCAGCGGCCTGCCATGCATCCTGGCGCGCGAGCAGATCGGTGTATAGGCCGTCGCTGGGGTCGCGCATGGTGACCAGCACCAAACTTCCGCAGGCCAGGCTGGTGACGGCTTCGCTGTAGGTGTCGCGCAGTTGCACTTGCAGCCCATCGCCGTGGACGGCAAGGGCGGCGATTTCGGTTTGGGTGTGCACCTGCACGCCCAGCTTGAGCAGGCCCGATTGGACGCGGTGCTGCTCCATCGTCATGTCGGTGAACTCAGAGACCTTGACCGCCGGTGTGACCAGGTGCACCTCGTGGCCCTGGCGGCGCAGGCGCTCGGCCAAGGCGCCGCCCATGGTGTAGTGGTCGTCGTCGTACACCACCACGGGCGACTGCAGGGTGGCTCCGGCAAACACGGTGTCCGGCGTGAGCACCCGGGCCATCACCGCCGCGGAGCTGGTGCCCGGCAGCGGCTCGCGGTGCTGGCGACCCAGGCCGTCGTTGCGCCAGGTGGCGCCGGTGGCCACGAACACGCGCGCAAAGCCGAACGCAAGCACCTGCTCGGCGTCCAGACGGCTGTTGAGGTAGATCTGCACCTGCGGCATTTTTTGCAGCGCCAGCATGCGGTGGTCCGCCACCCGCATCCAGCTCGACAACCCTGGCAGCGAAGCCTCGTGCAGCAGGCGGCCACCCACACGTTGACCGGCTTCGGCCAGGGCCACGGTGTAACCGCGCTGCCCCAGCGCGCGTGCCAGTTCCAAGCCGGCCGGACCAGCGCCCACGACGAGCACCGTGTCCTGCGATTGCGCCGGTGCGATGCGCTCGGGGTGCCAGCCCTTGCGCCACTCTTCGCCCATGGTCGGGTTTTGGGTGCAGCGGATGGGTACGCACAGGTTGTCGCCGGTAACGCAGATGTTGCAGCCTATGCACTCGCGGATGTCGTCGAAGCGGCCTTGCTCCACCTTCTGTGGCAGGAAGGGGTCTGCAATCGAAGGGCGGGCAGCACCAATCAGGTCCATCACGCCGCGCCGAATAGCCGACACCATGGCGTCGGGCGAGGTGTAGCGGCCCACGCCGACCACCGGTTTGGTGGTGACCGATTTAACAAAGCGGATGTAGGGCTCTTGGTAGCCCTCTTGCGAGAAGCGGGCGGTTTGGCTGTCGTTAGACCAGTCGGCAATGTTCACGTCCCACAGGTCGGGCAGTTCGGCCAGCATGGCGATCACGTCACGGCCCTCGTTTTCGGCGGTGATGCCCAGCGGCCCCAGCAGCTGGTCTACCGCCAGACGCACCACCACGCCGCAGCGGTCGCCCACCGCGTCCTTGGTGTCTTCGATGAGTTCGCGCAGAAAGCGCACCCGGTTTTCCAGGCTGCCGCCGTATTCGTCGGTGCGGCGGTTGGTACGCCGCGAGATGAAGTGCATAGGCATGCCCAGGTCGTGTCCAGCGTACACGTAAATGAGGTCGAAGCCAGCGTCGCGGGCGCGCAGGGCTGCGGTGCGGTGCCAGCGGCGCACGTTTTTGATGTCGGTCTTGTCCATGGTGCGGGCCTGGATGGGGTCCAAGGCCTTGACCGGAATGTGCGAGGGCGCCATGGGAATCTCGCGGCTGTAGCGGTTGGGGGTGGCGTAGCCGTTGAAGAACAGCTCGGCACCGGCCAGTGCGCCGTGTGCGTGGCAGGCGTCGGTCATCAGGCGCAGGGCAGGGATGTCGCGCTCGTCCCACAGGCGGCCTTCAAAGTGCGGCGCGATCTCCGAAAAAGGGCTGATCTCGATCTCTTCGGTGCACACCACGCCCCAGCCGCCCTCGGCCTTGACGCCGCGCATGGCGGCCAGTGCGGCGGGCTTGCCGTGGCCCATGCCGTTGCAGTGGGGCACTTGGTAGAAGCGGTTTTTGGTGGTGACCGGGCCAATGCGTACCGGTTCAAACAAGATATCAAAGCGGGGATCGCGTTGGGTCATGGCGGTGCTCAAAAGTCAAACTGCACGCCTTGCGCCAAGGGCAGCGCGGCGGAGTAGTTGATGGTGTTCGTGGCGCGGCGCATGTAGGCGCGCCAAGCGTCGGAGCCGGATTCGCGGCCACCGCCGGTTTCCTTTTCGCCACCAAACGCACCGCCGATTTCTGCGCCCGAGGTACCAATGTTGACATTGGCAATGCCGCAGTCCGAGCCGCTGGCGGCGATAAAGGCTTCGGCCTCGCGCAGGTTGAGGGTGAAGATGGCGCTGGATAGACCTTGGGGCACCGCGTTGTTGAGCGCAATGGCCTGCTCCAGCGTGTCGTACTGCAGCACGTACAGAATCGGCGCAAAGGTCTCTTGTTGCACCACTGCGGTTTGGCCCGGCATGTCCACCAAGGCCGCCTGCACATAGTAGGCATCGGGATACTCCGACTGCAAAACACGCTGGCCCCCCACCACGACGCCGCCCTCGCTTTGCGCCTGTTGCAGCGCCGCCTGCATGGCCTCAAAAGCAGCGCGGTCAATGAGCGGTCCCAGCAGCGTGCCTGCGGCATCGGGGCGGCCAATGACGAAACTGGCGTACGCTTTTTCAAGGCGGGCCATGACCTGCGCGTGGATGCTGTGGTGCACGATCAGCCGGCGCGCCGTAGTGCAGCGTTGGCCCGCTGTGCCTGCTGCGGCAAATGCGACCGCGCGCACCGCCATGTCGAGGTCGGCGCTGGGTGCAATCACCATCGCGTTGTTGCCGCCCAGCTCGAGCAGGCTGCGCCCAAAGCGCGCCGCCACCTGTTGCGCCACAGCGCGGCCCATGCGGGTGCTGCCGGTGGCGCTCACCAAGGCGACTTGGGGATGCGCCGCCAAGGCTTGGCCGACATCCGCCAAGCCGGGCAGTACCTGGCACAGGTTCTCGGTGAGGGCAGGTTGGCCAAACCGCTGGCAGGCCTGCTCCAGCAAAGCCTGCACTGCCAGCGCGCACAAGGACGCTTTCTCGCTGGGCTTCCAGACCACCGCATTGCCACACACCAGCGCCAGGGCCGTGTTCCAAGACCACACCGCCACCGGGAAGTTGAACGCGGTAATCACCCCCACCACGCCCAGCGGATGCCAGGTCTCCATCATGCGGTGGCCTGGGCGCTCGCTGGCCATGGTCAGCCCATGCAGCTGGCGCGAGAGCCCCACCGCGAAGTCGCAGATGTCGATCATTTCCTGCACTTCACCCAGGCCCTCGGAGTGGACTTTGCCCACCTCCAGCGAGACCAGGCGACCCAGCGCGTCTTTGTGCTCGCGCAGCACCTGGCCTAGCAGACGCACCAGTTCGCCGCGCTGGGGTGCAGGCACATTGCGCCAACGCAAAAATGCGACCTGCGCGCGTGCCACGGCCGCTTGCGCGTCTGCCGGGCTGGCAGCATGGACCCGGCCGATCACGCTGCCATCGATGGGACTGTGGCTCGCCAGTGTTCCTGTTTGGTAGGCGGAGGGCGAGACATGCAGGGCTTGCAGGAGGGGGTTGATGTCCATGGTGGCTTAGGGTTGGAAGGTGGGTGCAGAGGTTGAGGCCATTAGCTCAATCAGCAGCGGCGCGCTGGCCTGCCGCACGGCCATGGCGATCTCGCCTGCAAGTTGGTGCAGCGGACTTGCTTGGGGTGGGAGGGTGGCGTCGTTCAGTGCGTCGGCTGGTGCGCTGGCTGGTGTCGTGTGGGCTGTCGCAGTCTGGGCTCCAAGGTGTGTCGGCCAGATGAAGCGGCGTGCCTGCCAGCCATAGGCCAGGGCGGCAGCGACAAAGTCCGGCGTGTGCAAGTCCACGCCAAGGGGCGTGACACCGGCGGCCTGCATCGCCGACTTGATTTCTCCGTAGCCTTGGTTGTTGAGCAGCACCACCGTCAGCTTTGCGCCCACTTCCACCGCAGTTCCCATCTCGGCCAGTGTGAATTGAAAGCCGCCATCCCCGGCCAGACACACGACGCAGCGTTCGGGTTCACCCAGCGCAGCGCCAATTGCAGCGGGCATGCCATAACCCAGCGCACCAAAGCCTACCGACGCGTTGAACCAAGTGCGGGCTTGCAGGGCCGCAAAACCCATGTTGCCCGCATACACCAAGCGGGTGGAGTCGCCCACAAAGCGCGCGTTCGGCAGCGCATCGCGCAGGGCATGCAAGAAGTCGAGGTCGGCGCGCATGCTCGGCGCCAGTTCCTGGTACCCCGCCACGCGGGTGGCGTGGGCGCGCTGGGCGCCCCGGGTAAGCGGCGCAGGTTCTGGGTGCAGTCTTGCTGATGGTGGCACCGCTTGCATGGATTGCGGGTTTGCGGAGCCAAGCTCCTGCGACAGTGCGGACACGCTGGCTTTGGCGTCTCCCAACAGCGCAATATCAGGCGGGTGGTTACGCACCATGTGCTGCGCATCGATCTCTATGCGCATCAGCCTGCCGGGGAGTTGGAAGGGTTCGCGTTCGTAGCTGTTGTAGTCGGTCGGTCCCAGCTCGGTGCCAACCGCCAGCACCACGTCGCTCTGTGCCACCAGCGAACGCACCGCAGCAAACGACGGGCTTGCCGACACCCCCAATGGGTGGTCGGGTGCCAGCAGCCCGCGGGCGTTGATGGTCATGACCACCGGTGCGTCCAGTCGCTCGGCCAGCGCCGCGACATCCGCGCCCGCATGCACCGCGCCACCGCCCACCAGCATCAGCGGCTGTTGGGCCGACGCCAGCGCGGAGGCGGCCGCGCAGATAGCGGAGTGTGCGGCAGGACCTGACTGAAGTCGGGCAGGTGCCTTGCGCTGGAGCGACTCCGCCGGGGCAGCCATCAGGTGCAACGGAATCTCGATGTGCACCGGCCTGGGTCGGGCAGCATCAAAGACTGCAAATGCGCGGGCCAGCACCTGGGGCAACTCGGCTGGATGCTGAATGGTGTGGCTGAAGGCGCAGACGTGTGTGGTCATCGCCTGCTGGTGCGGCAACTCATGCAAGTACCCATCACCCGAGTCCATGCGCCCAGCCGGATTGACACCGGAGACCACCAGCATCGGTACCGAGTCGGCGTAGGCCTGGGCCATGGCGGTCAGGATGTTGGTTAGACCGGGGCCAGTGATCACAAAGCACACACCGGGCCGACCGGTCACACGCGCATAGCCATCGGCCATAAAACCCAGGCTTTGCTCGTGGCGCGCCGTCACATGCCGCATGCGCCGCTCGGCCAGGCCACGGTACAGCTCCACCGTGTGCACCCCGGCAATGCCGAACACCGTGTCGACCCCATAGCCAAGCAGCAGATCAATCAGTTGCCCACTCAGGGTTTGAGGTTGTGCGTTCATGGTGTGCCCTGTGGCGCGGTTGCCAATATGCGGGGTGCTTGCCGCAGTCCCAGAACGTAGGCGGCAATGCGTGTGCAGGCATCGGTCAAGCGCGCCACATCAACGACAAAGCCCAGGCGCACAAAACCCTTGGCCGTCGAGCCAAACGCCTGCGCGTCCAGCACCGAGACGCCGGTTTGCTGGAACAAGCCCCAAGCAAATTCGTGGGCCGACAAGCCGGTGCCCCGAATGTCGATCAGCATGAACATGCCCGCTTGCGGCAGCCGGCACTGCAATCCTTCCACCTTGGAGAGCAAACCGTAGGCCAGGTCGCGTCGGCGGCGGTACTCGTCACGCATCTGCGGCACCACCGTGTGGGCCTGTGCCAGCGCCTCCAGCGCGGCTTGCTGCACAAATCCGGGCATGCCGTACAGCATGCACAGGACCAAGTTGGACATGTGCCCGATCAAGGTCTCGGGCCCAATCGCCCAGCCCAAGCGCCAACCCGCCATGGCGTGTGATTTGGACAGGCTGCCAACCGTCACCGTGCGCTGTGCCATGCCGGGCAGCGCTGCGATGCTGGTGTGGGCCTGCTCAAAGGTGAGGTCGGCATAGACCTCGTCAGACACCACCCACAGGTCGTGCGCGATGGCCAGCGCGGCAATCTGTTGCAGGCACTCCAGTGGCATGACCACACCCGTGGGGTTGCACGGGGTGGCCAGAAAAATGGCCCGGGTGCGCGGCGTGATGGCGGCCGCAAGCGCCTGCGGATCGAGCGCAAAGTCGCGCTCTGCATCGACCGGCACCGGCACCAGGCTGGCGCCGCTGGCGCGGATGCAGGCGGCGTAGGTGAGGTACATGGGCTCGGGCACCAGCACCTCGTCGCCGGCTTCACACAGGCACATTGCGGCGCTGAAGAGCGCGTTCTGGGCGCCGCTGGTGACGATCACCTGCTCCAGCGCAACGGCTTGGCCGCTGCGGTCTTCGTGGTGCTTGGCGATGGCCTGGCGCAGCGCGTCGCGCCCGGGAATCGGGGTGTAGTGCGTGTCGCCTGAGCGCAGGGCCTGGACTGCTGCTTCGGTGATGCACTCGGGGGTGGCGAAGTCGGGGTCGCCCACGCTCAAGACAATCACATCCTCACCGCGCTGCTGGGCTGCTTGTGCCTCAAAGTGGATGTGCCAGGCGTCTACTGCGTCGCCGGCGATGCGTGTGACTAGGTGGGAGTAATGCATGGGACAAAGGGTTTCAAAGTGGGCGGTGGGTGGGCAGCCTGCGTCCGATGCGGCGAAAACCCCACTCGATCAGCAGCGCCAGCACCAGGTACAGCGCAGCCGTCACCAGCAAGGGTTCGTAGGTGCGTAGGGTCTGGGTACGTACAAAGTTGGCAGCGCCCAGCACATCCATCACCGCCACCGTGGAGGCCAGCGCGGTGCTCTTGAGCAGCAGCACGGTTTCACCTGCCAACGATGGCAGCAGGATTTGCAAAGCGCGCGGCAGCCAGATACGCCGAACCATCAGGCCCCAGGGCATGCCCAGCGCACTGGCGGCTTCCAGTTCGCCCTTAGGAACCCCACGCAGACCACCCCGGATGACCTCGCCCACATAGGCGCCCACGCTAACGGCCAGCGCCAGCACGACGTACCAGAATCCATCGCGCAGGTACTCCCACAAGAAGCTGTCGCGCACCGCCGGGTACTCGGCAAACAACATGCCCAGCCCGTAGTACAAAACATAGATCTGCACCAGCAGCGGGGTGCCCCGTATCGTGTTGGTGAATGCCAGGCTGGGCAATGCGATGAGCGGGTTCGTGGACACGCGTGCAAAGCCCACCGCAATCGCCAAGGCAAAGCCCAACACGCCGGAGTACAGCAACAGCGCCAGCGTGGTTTGCAGCGCCGGCAAAAAGTACGACTGGTAGGTACTAAGCCATTCAAAGTCCATGGGATGCTCCGGGTACCGCTAAAGCGAAGGCATCCAGCGGCGAAAGCGGCCTTCGACATGCGCCACCACCCGGTTGGACAGCAAGGTGATGGCCAGGTACATCGCGCCAACCGACAGATAGAACAGCAAATACATCTTGGTTGAGCCGGCAGCCTGCTTGGCGGTAAACAGCAACTCGTTATAGCCCACCACACTGATCAGCGCGCTGTCCTTGAGCAAGGTCATCCACAAATTGGACAGACCGGCCAGGGCGAATGGCATCATGGCTGGCACCAAGATACGTCGAACGATCATGGATTGACTGCAACCAAACGCCCGTGCGGCCTCGAAATGCCCCGGTGGAATGGCCAAAATCGCGCCCCGAATGATTTCGGACGCGTACGCACCTTGCACAATGCCCAGCACCACCATGCCCGAGATGAAACCGTTGATTTCCACGGGTTCGCGCCCCAGCCAATCCATGAGTGCATTGACCAGATCGCTGCCCGCGTAAAACAGCAGCAAGATCAGCAGCAGCTCTGGCACTGCGCGACACACGGTGATGTAGACATTGGCCCCCAACACCAAGGCGCGCACGCCGCTGAGTTTGGCTATGGCTACCAAGAGCCCGATGACCAGACCCATTGCAAAGGCACCCAGCGAAATCTGCAGCGTGACCACGGCGCCTTGCAACAGCACCGGGCCCCACTGCAGCACCACCGTTTGCAAAAACTGGTCAACCCAGTGCATGCAGCGTCCTCATCGGGGTGTGGCCAAACGGGTGGTGCTTACTTGGCTTTGATGTCGGTCTTGAAGTAGCGCTTTTGTAGCGCATCGAACTCGCCATTGGCATAGAGCTTTTTGATCGCAGCGTCGAGCTTTTGCTTGAGTTCTTTGTCTTCCTTGCGCACCCCAGCACCCACCCCTGGACCAAACAACGGGTCTTTGGGTGCATAGCCTTTGCTCTCTAGGTTGGCGGCGGGTTTGGTGGCCAAAAAGTCGACCGCTGGCAGAGCGTCAAGCAGCATGATGTCGACCCGTCCGGCGATCATGTCGGCATTGAGTTCGTCCTGGGTGTTGTAGTACTTGACCCTGGTGTCCTTGGCGTAGTACTTCTTTGCGAAATCCGCATGGGTGGTAGAGGACTGCACGCCCAGAATCTTGCCCTTCAGACCAGCCGGTGTGGTGGGCGCCTTGAAGCCTTTTGCAGCGACGAACTCAGCCTCGGTAAAGTAGTAGGGGATGCTGAAGGCAATGACTTTTTCGCGTTCTGGCGTGATCGACATGGACGAAAAGATCACGTCGATTTTTTTGCTTTGGAGTGCCGGAATCAGCCCATCCCAGGCGACCTCACCAATCTTGCAATTGGCCTTCATTTCCGCACACACCTTGTTGGCCAGGTCGATCTCAAAACCTTTCCACTTGCCGTCGGCCTGCTTCTCGAAGAACGGTGGATAGGGTTCCGCCGAAATGCTGACTCTGAGGTCTGCGGCCAGGGCCATCTGTGCGCTGCATGCAAGCGCGGCCAAACCAAGAACTGACTTGAAACGATTCGATTTCATTTTTTCTCCTGAGAGTTGGACAACAACTAAGCCACCCAGGCCCTGCGGCGCGGCGAACCGTGCCCAAGAGCTGTGTGGCTTGCCGCGGGACAGGGCCCAAGGCTCAGCAGAGCCTAAGACCTTGATCTCGCCCGGATGCTGTGGCATCCCAGGGCGCGATAGCTTGCAGGCGAACTCTGTTGCGCAGCCGATTGGCCGGCGCGCACGGTGGAGGTTCGCTAGCTCAAACATTCAAAAGCGCAGTGACAGGCAGGTCAGGCCGCCGTCCATCTTGCGAATTTCGTCGGTGTCCAGGGTAATGATCGGCAGGCCAATGCGCTGCAGCTGCGCCAACGTGTCGGGAAAGCCTCTGGGGGTCAGCAGGGTGTCGTTGATCCACAGGGTGTTGCCCGCGTACTCTTCTTCTTGTGCCACCACAATGTGCTCGAAGTCTTGCAGTGCTGGGTGCCGTGCCATCGCTTCATTGAGCACCAGCGTGTTGCGGCCGACGTAGTTGACCAGTGATTTCAAGTGCAGCCCGTCGCTGACCCCGATCGTCTGTACCGAGTAGCCAAAGGTTTCGACCAACTGGGCCAGCGCGCGTGCGCCGGCTTCATTGGTGCGGCCTGTCAGGCCAACAAAAAATCGCTTGTGCACCATCAGCACGTCGCCACCATCCATGTGGGCGCCGGCACCCATTTCTGTCACGGTGCGAAACCGCGCAAGCACTGGCGCGATGGTCGCTGTCTCCCCACGGCGAGAAGGTGCCCCGGGGTGGGTAAGCAGCGCGAACTCGGGGCCGACCACTGCGGTGTCTTCGACGAAGTGACTGTCCGGGAAAGCGCTCTGGGCGGGCAGCAGGGTCACGGTGAGCCCCAGTCCCAGGAGGGTGCGCACATAGGCGTCGAATTGGGTGCGCGTGCGCTCGGGATCGGGGCTGCCAAGCGACGCGGTGCTCAGGCCTTGTGCGCAGGTATCGGAGGGCACGCGGCAGATGGCTTGGGTGTAGTGCATAAGCATCAGCATAGCCAGAATTTCCGGCTAGGTGGAAACCCGAGCAACGTGCTGAGGCAGGCGGCCCGGTAAGATGCCAGCTCACCCGTTGCTCTTTTGACATCGCCACTGCCCCGGAGGATTGCCATGTTTTTTCGAAGCTGCGCCCGCACTTTGGGACGACTGGCCTTGGCTGTCCTTGTGGTGTCGCTTGGCGCATGTGCCAAGGTCAACGACACAGCCTTGGGTCTGGTTTCTACCAAGGTGCCGGCCTACGCCATCATCAACGGCAGTTTGATCTCGGGCGAGGTGGTGCTGATTCCAGACCGCACCGGCCGGGTGCTATTGGGGTCCAATGTGGCGCTGCGTTGCGCTGGCAGCATGCGCCACACCGCAACACCGTCGGGATCGGTCTCGCTCACCTGCAGCGACGCCAGCACCACCGAGCTGCAATACACCTTGCTGACCGAAACCCGTGGCTATGGCTACGGCAGCAACGCCAATGGCCCCACCAGCCTGGTGTTTGGTCTGCCCGCTGCAGACGCCCGCGCGTTTTTGACGGTGCCTGCTGGCAAGCGGCTGGCGCTGTCAGCAGCAACCGGTACGCTGGAGCTGCAGTAGAGGCGTCGGCTGTCTTTGGCGTCGCTGCGTTACTCAACGGCGCAGCGCGCGGATCGCACGCGCTGACTCGCCCACCAAGCGTGGCCCACGGTAAATCAGCCCAGTGTAGATTTGTACGATGTCGGCACCGGCCTCGATTTTGGATACCGCGTCGGCGGCGCTCAGGATGCCGCCCACACCGATGATGGGGAAGTCCGCTCCGAGCGCCTGGCGCAGCTGGGTGATGACCCGGTTGCTCAGCTCCAGCACCGGCGCGCCCGAGAGGCCGCCAGCTTCTTGCGCATGCGCCAAGCCTTGCACCGCATCGCGCGCAACCGTGGTGTTGGTGGCGATCACGCCCCAGGCTTGGGTGGGTCGTCCTTGTGCGTCGCAACCGTAGCGCTGCAGCGTGGCCGCCACCAGCGCGATTTGCGTGGCGTCCAGGTCGGGCGCAATCTTGAGGAACACCGGCTTGCGTTGCCCGTGCTGCTGGGCCAGCGCGGCGCTGTGGGTATCGATGGCTGCCAGCAGCCCATCCAGCGCCGCATCGGTTTGCAGGCTGCGCAGATTCTTGGTGTTGGGGCTGCTGATGTTGACGGTGATGTAGTCCGCATGCGGGTAGACGCCACTCAGGCACTGCAGGTAGTCCTCGGTGGCCCGCTCCATCGGAGTGGCCGCGTTCTTGCCAATGTTCAGCCCCAGCAGCACACTGGGGTGTTTGCTTCTGCGCAGAGCGGAGCGCTGAACATTGGCCACGAAAGCCGCCAGCCCTTGGTTGTTAAAGCCCAGCCGGTTGATGAGTGCATTGGCCTCTTGCAGACGAAACATGCGGGGCTTGGGGTTGCCGCTTTGCGGCAGTGGTGTGACGGTGCCCACCTCGATAAATCCAAAACCCATGGCGCCCAAGGCGTCAATGCAACGCGCGTTTTTGTCCAAACCTGCAGCCAGGCCGACCCGGTTGGGGAAACGCAGCCCGGCCACGGTGATCGGATCGTCGACCCGCGTTGCGCGGTAGGCGAGTTGCAAGGGGTTGCCTTGGCTGGCTGCCAGCGCCGCCAAGGTCAGGTCATGGGCCTGTTCCGGGTCCAGGCCAAACAAAAAGGGACGGGCCAGGCCGTAGGGAACAAGGGGCATGGATAATTCCTGCGGTCATTTTTAACTCCTGCGATTCTCCCCCATGCCATCCCAACCCGACTCTTCCGCGCACCGCGCTGAGCAACCCGCCAATGCCAGCGGCGAACTGCCCGAGGGCGCATCAGGCGGAGCGATGCCGCAGCGCTGGACCCAGGACGAACTCAAAGCCCTGGTGGGGCGCGCTGCGCTGCGCTATGTGGTGCCCGGCGAGATCGTGGGCGTGGGCACGGGCTCCACCGTGAACAAGTTCATCGACGCCTTGGCCAGCATGAAAGACCAGATCGCTGGTGCGGTGTCGAGTTCCGAGGCAAGCACCGAACGGCTGCGGGCGGTGGGCATCACCGTACTGGACGCCAACGCGGTGGACCGCCTGTCGGTGTACATCGACGGTGCCGACGAGATTGACGGCCAGGGCTGCATGGTCAAAGGCGGGGGTGCGGCCCTCACTCGCGAGAAAATTGTTGCTGCGCTTGCTGACCGTTTTGTTTGCATCGCTGACGAGTCCAAACTGGTGGCCACACTGGGCGCGTTCCCGCTGCCGGTGGAAATCATTCCCATGGCAGCGCGCCGACTGGGCGCTCAGTTCGCCAGTTTGGGCGGGCAGGCGGGCGTGCGCCAGCATGCCGGCGCGCCCTTGGTTACCGACAACGGGCAGTGGATTCTGGATGTGTCTGGCCTCAAGATCACGCAGCCCTTGGCATTTGAGACCATGGTGAGCCAGTGGCCGGGCGTGGTGACCGCGGGCGTGTTTGCCCACCAGCGTGCGCAGGTGTGCTTGCTTGGCACCGCCTCGGGGGTGCGGGAATTGCACTTCGATTGAGAGGCGCTAGAACTTGATGCCGGCTGGGTTGCCGGCGGACGTGCTGTCCGGTAAGGGGCTTGTGGGGCTGGCAGGCCTGACCTCTGGGGTAGGAGTGGGCCTTTGCAGACCGACCAGCGGCGTGGGCATGGCCTGCCGGTAGCTCGGTGGCAGCTGTGAGACTGCGGGGTAGCCAGCGGCGTCCAGGGTCTGGCTCCATTCTTCACTGGAAAAGCCCGAAATTTTCTGCCCACCGATGGTCAGGAAGGGCAGGGCGGTTTGGCCGCTCAGGCGCTGCAGCGCCGCGATGTCTTCGGGGCTGGAAACGGTTTTTTCGGTAAACGGTATGCCGCGCGCGGTGAGCAAGCCGCGTCCTGCGCCGCAGGGTTGGCAGTCGGCCGTGCTGTAAAACGTGACGGGGAACTTGGATGCCACGCTGCGCAGCTCAAAGGGCAGGCTGGCGTTGGTGGCGGTGGCAGCCGCGCCCACACCCAGGGACGCCACTGTGCCTTGCTCAGGGGAGCTGGGCGGCTTGTCGGTGAAGGTTACTTTTCCGTCTGGCCCCACGATGCGGTAAATCGTCTGCGCCTGCAATCCGGCACACAGACAAAGCGCTATTGCGGCGACCGACATAGCAATCTTGGAATCGGGCATGGCTGTTCCTCGGTTGCGTGGCAGTGTAAGACCTAGGTTGCCATTCCTTGGTGCCGAAGTAACGCCGCGAGATCCGGTGCGCGGCCCCGAAACGCCTGGAAGGACTCCATCGCGGGGCGGCTGCCGCCGGCCTCAAGAATGCAGCGCAGGTAGCGCTGCCCGGTGTCTTTGCTGTGGGTGCCGTCGGGAGCAGCAGTTTCTTCCAGTGCGGCGTAGGCGTCTGCGCTCAGCACTTCGGCCCATTTGTAGCTGTAGTAGCCAGCGGCATAGCCGCCAGCAAAAATGTGGCTGAAGGTGTGCGCGGTGCGGCTCCACGTGGGCGATGCGATGACCGCCACCTCGTCCCGCACTTCTTGCAGCAGCGAGGTGAAGTCGGCAGTGGGCACATGCTCGGTGTGCAACAGCATGTCAAACAGCGCGAACTCAATTTGGCGCAAGGTCTGCAGACCGCTTTGGTAGTTCTTCGCCGCCAGCATTTTGTCGAACAGAGCCCGGGGCAGTGGCTCACCGGTCTCTACATGCGAGGTCATGTGGCGCAGCACATTCCACTCCCAGCAGAAGTTTTCCATGAACTGGCTGGGCAGCTCGACTGCATCCCACTCCACACCGCTAATGCCTGATACGTCACGCTCGTTGACCTGGGTCAGCAGGTGGTGCAGGCCATGGCCAAACTCGTGGAACAGGGTGGTGACATCGTCGTGGGTGAGCAGCGCCGGTTTGCCATCGACGCCGTCGGCGAAATTGCAGACCAAATGCGCCACCGGGGTTTGCAGTTGGCCCGTGTCAGGACGCAACCAGCGCCCACGCACATCGTCCATCCAGGCGCCGCCGCGCTTGCCTGCGCGGGCGGCCGGGTCCAGGTAGAACTGGCCCACCAGTTGCGGGCCCTGCGCAGTGCGCCGCTCGATGCGGTAGAAGGTCACGCCCGGATGCCATACCGGTGCGCTGTCGATGCGGATCTCTACGTCGAACAGGGTTTCGACAATCTTGAACAAGCCGGCCAACACCTTGGGCAGTGTGAAGTACTGCTTGACCTCTTGCTCGCTGAAGGCGTAGCGCTCTTCTTTGAGCCGTTCGCCTACATAGGGCCAGTCCCAGGGCTGCGGATCCTGCAAATTCAAGCGATCTTTGGCGAACTGGCGCAGGTCGGCGAGGTCTTGTTCGGCGAAAGGTCGCGCTTTGCGGGCCAGGTCGCGCAGGAACGTGACCACCGTCTCGGGCGAGTCGGCCATTTTGGGCACCAATGACAGTGCGCCAAAGTGGGGATAGCCCAGCAGCTGTGCCTCTTCCAGGCGCAAGGCCAAGATGGTGTGGATGGTTTGGGTGTTGTCCAAGTTGGGTCCGCTGGCGCTGGGCTGGTCGGACGCCCGCGTGACGTAGGCGCGGTACAAAACTTCGCGCAAGGCGCTGGAGCGTGCGAACTGCATGACTGGCAAGTAGCAGGGCATTTTCAGCGTGAGTTTGTAGCCCTCGCGGCCTTGCGCTTGGGCAGCTTCGCGCGCGGTTTGCTGCACGTCGGCCGGTACGCCTTCGAGCATGTCGGCGCTGGCGTAGTAGGCAAATGCGTCGGTGGCATCGAGTGCGTTTTCACTGAACTTCTGACCCAAGGCGGCTTGTTGCTCCTGGATCTGCGCAAAGCGCTCTTTGGCCGGACCCACCAGGTCGGCGCCGCCGAGCACAAAGTTGCGCAGCGCGTTCTTGTGGGCCTGCTGTTGCTCGGGGTTGAGGCTGGCGGTGTCGATGGCGCGGTACTTGGTATAGAGGCGCTCGTCGGCGCCCAGGCGCGTCCAAAACTCAGTGACCTTGGGCAGGGCCGCGTTGTAGGCGGCGCGCAGCTCGGGCGTGTCGGCCACGGCGTTGAGGTGGTTCACCGCGCCCCAGGCCGCGCCGAGTCGCTCGGTGGCGACATCCAAGGTGGCGGCAATGGCCGACCACTTCGCTGGATATTCGGGGCGCGTGACCGCCTCGAGGGCGGCATCGGCGGCCGTCAGCAAGGTGTCGATGGCCGGGCCGACATGCTCCGGGCGAATCTGGTCGAACAGCGGCAGGCCGTCGGGTTGCAGCAGGGGGTTCATTCGGCGGCCACGCGTTCTGCGGCTTCGAGGGTGTTGACCAGCAGCATGGTGATGGTCATCGGGCCCACGCCGCCGGGCACCGGGGTGATGTAGCCAGCCACTTGGCTCACGCCGTCAAAGTCCACATCGCCACAGAGCTTGCCCGCGTCGTTGCGGTTCATGCCGACGTCGATCACCACCGCGCCAGGTTTGACCATGTCGGCGGTGAGCACATTGCGCTTGCCCACTGCGGCCACGATCACATCGGCCTGCAAGGTATGGGACTTCAGGTTGGCGGTGCCGCTGTGGCAGACGGTCACCGTGGCGTTTTGTTGCAGCAGCATCAGCGCCATGGGCTTGCCTACGATGTTGCTGCGTCCGATGACCACCGCATGTTTGCCGCGCAGTGAATAGCCAATGGAGTCGAGCATCTTCATGCAGCCGTAGGGGGTGCAGGGCCAAAAGCCCGGCCGACCCACCATCAATGCGCCGGCACTTGCGACATGGAAGCCGTCTACGTCTTTGGTCGGCGAAATGGCCTCGATCACCAAGTTGGCGTCGATCTGCGGGGGCAGCGGCAGTTGCACCAGGATGCCGTGGATCTGGGGGTCGCGGTTGAGGGCGTCGATGCGGGCCAGCAAATCGGCCTGCGACATGCTGGCGGGGTACTGCTCCAGCACCGAGTGCATGCCCGCTTCGGCGCAGGCCTTGACCTTGTTGCGCACGTAGACATGCGAGGCCGGGTTGTCACCCACCAGGACCACGGCCAAACCCGGTATCAAGCCGCGCGCACGCAGGGCAGCAGTGCGGCGGGCGATGTCCCCGCGCAGTTGGGAGGAGAGGGCATTGCCGTCGATGCGTTGGGCGGTGGTGGGCAGGGTCATGGGCGTTTGAAGTCAAAAAAGCGCCCGCAGCCCCGAGGGGTCGGACGCAGGATGTTCAGAGGGGATTCAGGCCTTGGGGGCATTCTGCCCAAGGGCGATTTTGAGTAAGTCTGCCACGGTGTTGGCGCTGAGTTTTTCCATGATGTTGGCGCGGTGGGCTTCGACCGTTTTGATGCTGATGCCCAGATCGTCGGCGATTTGCTTGTTCAGTCGGCCTGCAACGATGCGCTCCAGCACCTGGGACTCGCGCAGCGTGAGCTTGGACAAAAGCGCGTCGCGGTTGGCTGCCAGTTGGTAGTCGGCAAACGAATCCTTGGCGTGGTCCAGCATGCGCTCGACCAGGCCCACCAGCTGGCCTTCGTTGAAGGGTTTGAGGATGAAATCCATCGCGCCTTTTTTCATGGTGTCCACCGCCATAGGCACGTCCCCGTGGCCGGTGATGAAGACGACGGGCAGGGGTGAGCGGCTTTCGATCAGGCGGTTTTGGAGCTCCATGCCGTTCATGCCGCCCATGCGGATGTCGACAATCAGGCAGGCCACTTCGCGCGCGTCGTAGCGACTTAGGAAAGACTCGGCCGAATCGAAGCAACGCACGCGGTATCCCTTGCCTTCGAGCAACCATTGCAGCGAATCCCGCACAGCCTCGTCGTCATCGACCACATAGACGGTTCCTTTTTTCGGGATCAGGCTCATTGGGTTATCCAGATGTTGGCAAGCTCGTGGCAGTGGTTCGTGCGGCGGGGTCAGGCGCCTCGGCCAGTGGCAGCCAAAAGGAGAAGCGACACCCCGCGATGTGGGCGCCATTGTAGATGTTCTCCCCGTTCATTCTGCCTAGGTGCGATTCGACAATCGAACGGCACAAACTCAGACCAATACCCATGCCGTCGGCCTTCGTGGAGTAGAACGCCTCGTACAAACGCGCCAGCACTTCGGGTGCCAGTCCGTTGCCGTTGTCCTGCACCGAGAACTCCAGCACCGCACCGGTTTCCATCTGCTTGGGCACCACCCGAAGTTCGACCAGACGCTGCGAAGTGGGCCGCTGCGCCAGGTCGATGGACTCGGCGGCGTTGCGCAACAGATTGACCAAGACCTGCTCGATCAAAATCGGATCCACCATCACCATCGGCAGGCGCGCCGCGATGTAGTGGTTCAATCGCACATTGCGCCTGCGCAGCTCGATCTCGGCCAGCTCGATGGCCTCGGCCACAATGAGATTCACGTCGGAGGGGCTGCGGTTGGGCTCGCTACGTTTCACAAACGAGCGTATGCGCTGAATGATCTGTCCGGCACGCTGGGCCTGGTGTGCGGTTTTTTCCAATGCGCCAAGTAGCTCGGGTTCGCTGATCTGGTGCTCTTTGATTCGCGAGACCATGCCGTTGCAATAGTTATTGATCGCGGTCAGTGGCTGATTGAGTTCGTGTGCCACGCTGGAGGCCATTTCGCCCATGGTGATGAGGCGGCTGGCGTTTTGTGCGCGCTCTGCCTGTGTGGCGGCTTGTTCCTCGGCCAGCCGGCGGCTGCTGATGTCGGTCGCAATCACCATCTGCGCAAGTCGGCCGTCCACCCAGCTCAGGTAGCGGGTGCGTACCTCCAGCCATTTGCCTAGCGCGCTCTCAAACACTTCGCCGCTCTCGGTCTCGGTGTCGGCCAGCGCGTCGGTGGGCAGGCCGGCAAAGGAGTCCACGGTGTCAAGCGACTCGTCACTGGTCGGGTTGGCGGGCACGCCGGCCTGGGCCACCAGTCGCAAATGGCCATCGGCTTGGGTGCCAAACCAATGGCGGTACAGCTTGTTGGCAAACAGCAGTTCATCCCCGCCTAAAGGCGCCACCGAGATGGACGCATCCAGCGCTTCGAGCACGGTCGTAAATCGTTGGTGCGACGCAGACAGTTGTTCGCGCACCCGGTTGGGCTCGGTGATGTCCGTCATGGAGGTGACCCAACCGGTCTGGTGCCCCATCGCGTCGACCAGCGGTGATACATACAGCCGTGCATCGAACATGCTGTTGTCGCGCCGCTTGACCCGAACCTGAAAGCCACCCGGTGCGTGTTTGCCGGCAAGTTCATCCTGCAATCGCGACATCAGTAACTCGTGGTCGTTCTCAGGCCAGTAGGGAAAGGGCGCGCTGCGCCCCACCAACTCGGCCTCGCTCCAACCCGTCATCTGGCAAAACGCGGGATTGACGTAGGTAATGCGACCGGTCAGGTCCATCGCGCGCATGCCGGTGAGCATGGAGTTCTCCATGGCGCGGCGGAAGTTGGTCTCCGATACCAGTGCCTGCTGCGCTTGCACCCGCCGCCGGGTATGGCGCCAGTTGGCGATCAGCATCCAGCCCGTCATCGCGCTCAATGCGCTCACCAACCAAAACAGCCCGCTGCCCACCAGTCCCAAAGACGCCCGATAGGGTTGTCCGCGGATCGACAGCCCAGTGCCCAAAGGGGATACCGGCATGGTGTAGCTGCCGGTGCGCTGTATCCAGGGCATTTGCCATGCGGTGCCGGGCTTATTGGGGATCGCAATGCCAGCCAGAACACGGCCTTGTTCGCCCAGCAAGGAGATCGCGTAGCGAGCAGACACCTCATTGGGCACTCCGTGGCGGTACAGGGCGTCCACTGACACTTCGGCTAGTACAGCGCCGGCAAACCGGTTGCGCTCGGTCAGTGGGACGTAGATGCGCATCATCGGGACATCCTCGAAGCTGTCTGCGCGCAGCAGGTAGGCTGGTTGGTTCATATCGCGCGCTTGCGAGAAGGCGGCGAAGTCGTCCTGCGTTTCCGACGGTCGAATGTCTTGGCGTGGCGGGGGCGAAAGCGTATTCAAGGTGCCCGACGCCACTTTGACGCGTCGGCGCTCGTCTATCCAGGCTAGCCCTTGCATTTCGGGGTACTGGTCGAGCAAGGCCATGGCGCGGGCGCGAAAGTCGTCGGTGTCGAGTTCGCGGTTGGATGTCTCTCGCGCCACTGAAGCGAGCTGCTCTTGGCTCTCCAGTAGCCGCAGGCGCAAGCGCTGCTGTGTGTATTCAACATCACGCTGCACAGCTTCTTGTTCGCGTGCAACTTCTTCGACGTGCAGGTAAACCAGCGCGGTGACGATGGCGGCAAAGAACAAGGCCACAGCCAGTAATGGCGCCAGCATGGCCACCCGGTCTTGCCGATGGGGAGTGAGCCGGCGCCACCAGCGTATGGCGGGCGAGGCGCTGGGCCTCGCGCGCAGGCCAGTCAGATGTGGTTGAGGGGGAGGTGGCACGAGGCGAGTGTAGGGGAGTGCATGTACTGTCGCATGCTGTTGAATTTCTTATTATGAAATGAAAATGCATAGGTTGAAATAAGAAATAAATTGTGGGAAACTCCTGCCCGCGTAATAAATTACGTCGACAAAAAGCAACTAGGAGACCCCATGTCAGCAGTACCCCAGGGCGCAAGCGGCGCCGCCGACCAAGACAGCCAGGAAACCCGCGAGTGGATGGACGCGCTGTCCGCGGTGATTGAAGCCGAAGGCCCCGAGCGCGCCCACTTTTTGCTGGAGCAGCTGCTAGAACATGCGCGGCAAAACAGCATTGACATGCCTTTCTCCGCGAACACAGGCTATGTCAACACCATCGAGCCCGATCAGGAGGAGGCTTCACCGGGCAACTTGGAGATTGAAGAGCGGCTGCGCGCCTACATGCGTTGGAACGCCATGGCGATGGTGGTCAAGGCCAACCGCCACAACCCCGCTGACGGTGGCGACCTGGGCGGCCACATTGGGTCATTTGCCTCTTTGGCCAGCCTGTTTGGTGCTGGTTTCAACCATTTTTGGCATGCAGAGAGCAACGAGCCCGGCAAAGAGCACGGAGGTGACTGCCTCTATATCCAAGGCCACGTCTCCCCAGGGGTCTATGCCCGTGCCTTCTTGGAAGGCCGTTTGACCGAAGAGCAACTGCTCAACTTTCGCCAAGAGGTGGATGGCAAGGGGCTCTCCAGCTACCCGCACCCGAAGCTGATGCCAGAGTTCTGGCAGTTCCCCACCGTCTCGATGGGTCTGGGGCCCTTGATGGCGATCTACCAGGCGCGCTTTTTGAAGTACCTCCACGCCCGCGGCATCGCCAACACCGAGAACCGCAAGGTCTGGGTGTTTTGCGGCGACGGCGAGATGGACGAGGTGGAGTCACTGGGCGCGATTGGCTTGGCCGCACGCGAAAAGCTGGACAACCTGGTGTTTGTCATCAACTGCAACCTGCAGCGCCTGGACGGCCCGGTGCGCGGCAACGGCAAAATCATTCAGGAGCTGGAAGGCGAGTTCCGCGGTTCAGGCTGGAACGTGATCAAGCTGCTGTGGGGCTCGGGCTGGGACCCGCTGCTGGCCCGCGACAAGGAAGGCGCCTTGCGCAAGCTGATGATGGACACGGTCGATGGCGACTACCAGGCCATGAAGGCCAACGACGGCGCCTATGTGCGCAAGCATTTCTTCGGCAAGGACCCGCGTACGGCCGAGATGGTGGCGAAGATGAGCGACGAAGCCATTTTTGAGCTGCGCCGGGGTGGTCACGATTCGCGCAAGGTGTACGCCGCGTTCCACGCTGCGGTACACCACAAAAACGAACCCACTGTGCTGCTGATCAAGACCGTCAAGGGCTTTGGCATGGGCAAGTCGGGTGAAGGCAAGAACACGGTGCACCAGACCAAGAAGCTCACCGACGAAGACATCAAGGCATTTCGGGATCGCTTCAACATCCCGGTACCGGACAGCGATTTGCCCAACGTGCCGTTCTACAAACCCGCCGACGACACGCCCGAGATCAAGTATTTGCACGAACGTCGCAAGGCCTTGGGTGGTTATTTGCCGCACCGTCGCACCCAAGCCGACGAGAGCTTTACTGTGCCCTCGCTCGACACATTCAAGGCAGTGATTGAGCCCACAGCGGAAGGCCGAGAAATCTCGACGACACAGGCCTATGTGCGCTTTCTGACGCAGCTGTTGCGCGACAAGGCACTGGGGCCACGGGTGGTGCCCATTCTGGTGGACGAAGCGCGCACTTTCGGCATGGAAGGCTTGTTCCGCCAGGTCGGCATCTACAACCCTGCAGGCCAACAGTACACCCCGGTCGACAAAGACCAGGTCATGTACTACCGGGAAGATGTGGCTGGCCAAATTCTGCAAGAAGGCATCAACGAAGCCGGCGGCATGAGCAGCTGGATTGCGGCAGCGACCAGTTACTCCACCAGCAACCGCATCATGGTGCCGTTTTACGTGTACTACTCGATGTTTGGTTTCCAGCGCATCGGCGATCTGGCGTGGGCCGCAGGCGATATGCAGGCGCGCGGCTTCTTGCTGGGTGGCACCTCGGGGCGCACCACGCTCAACGGCGAAGGCTTGCAGCACGAAGACGGCCACAGCCACATCATGGCAGGCACCATTCCCAATTGCATCAGCTACGACCCCACGTTTGCGCATGAGGTGGGCGTCATCCTGCACCATGGCTTGAAGCGTATGGTGGAAAAGCAAGACAACGTCTTCTATTACCTGACGTTGCTCAACGAAAACTACCCCATGCCCGGCCTCACTGCAGGCACCGAGGAGCAGATCATCAAGGGCATGTACCTTTGCAAAGAGGGGGTCAAGGCCGCTGCCAAAGGCAAGGCTGCAGCGGCGCCACGCGTTCAGTTGCTGGGCTCGGGCACCATCCTGCGCGAAAGCATTGCCGCGCAGGAATTGCTGGAGAAGGACTGGGGTGTTGCCGCCGATGTGTGGAGCTGCCCCAGCTTCAACGAGCTGACCCGCGATGGCCAAGACGCTGATCGCTGGAACCTGTTGCACCCTCTGGAGACGCCCCGTGTACCGTTCGTGGGGCAGCAGTTGGCCGCTTCCAGCGGACCAGTGGTGGCGTCGACCGACTATATGAAGGCCTATGCGGAGCAGATCCGCCCCTTCATCCCCAAAGGCCGCACCTACAAAGTGTTGGGCACCGACGGTTTTGGGCGCAGCGACTTCCGCAGCAAATTGCGTGAGCACTTTGAGGTGAATCGTCACTACATCGTGCTGGCCGCACTCAAGGCGCTGAGCGAAGACGGTGTCGTGCCGGTGGCCAGGGTGGCGCAATGCATCGAGAAGTACAGCATCAATGCCGACAAGATCAATCCGCTCTACGCATAAGTTCCGGAGACACACAACATGGCAATCGTTGAAATAAAGGTCCCGGACATCGGCGACTTGGATGAAGTCGCGGTCATTGAGCTGATGGTCAAGGCGGGTGACACCGTCAAGGCCGAGCAAAGCCTGATCACGGTGGAATCTGACAAGGCGTCGATGGAAATCCCGTCGTCGCATGCAGGCGTGGTGAAGGAACTCAAAGTGGCTTTGGGCGGCAAGGTCAAAGAAGGTTCGGTGGTACTTTTGCTGGAGGTGGCGGATGCCGCTGCCCAAGCAGGTTCCTCCGCATCGGCGGCGCCTGCTACAGGTTCGGCCGCCCCGGCGCCTGCGGTGGCTGCAGCGCCGCAGGCGAGCGCAGCAACGGCACCGGCTGCGGCGCCCGTGGCCACCGGTCCCGTGGAAGTGCGCGTGCCCGACATCGGCGACTTCAAGGACGTGGCCGTCATTGAGCTGATGGTCAAGGCAGGCGACTCTGTCAAGCTCGAACAAAGTCTGATCACAGTGGAGTCCGACAAGGCGTCGATGGAGATTCCGTCCTCAGCGGCAGGCGTGGTGCAAGAACTCAAGGTGAAGGTTGGCGACAAGGTCAATATCGGTGACTTGATCGCTGTGCTGCAGGGCGCATCCAGCGCGGCGTCTACGTCGGCCGCTGGCGCACCTTCAGGCGCGTCGAGTGCTTCTGTCAGCGCGGCGCCAGTGCCTACAACCAGCGCTGCAACTGCAACGCCAGCACCTGTGTCGGCTGCCCCAGCCGCTGCGTTGGCCGCGCCCGCCCATGTCCCCGGCGCCAGCACGGTGGGGCTGCCGCACGCGTCCCCTTCGGTGCGAAAGTTCGCGCGTGAGCTGGGTGTGCCACTTAACGAAGTCAAGGGCACCGGGCCCAAGGGCCGTATTGTGGAGTCGGATGTGCAGGCTTTCACCCGCTCGGTGATGGCCGGTGCAGTGCAAACCGCCGCCATTGCGGCGCAAAGCAAAGTGCAATCGAACAACGACGGCGCGGGCTTGGGGCTGATTCCTTGGCCCAAGGTGGACTTTGCCAAGTTCGGACCCGTCGAGCGCAAAGAGATGTCGCGCATCAAGAAGATCAGCGGTGCCAACCTGCTGCGCAACGCGATCATGATCCCGGCTGTTACCAACCACGACGACGCCGATATCACTGACCTCGAGGCGTTTCGCGTATCCACCAACAAAGAGAATGAAAAGAGCGGCGTCAAGGTCACCATGCTGGCCTTTTTGATCAAGGCCTGTGTGGCAGCGCTCAAGAAGTACCCCGAGTTCAACAGCAGCCTCGACGGCGACGCACTGGTTTACAAGAACTATTGGCACATCGGTTTTGCCGCCGACACCCCCAACGGTTTGATGGTGCCGGTCATCAAAGATGCCGACAAAAAAGGCATCTTCCAGATCTCCACCGAGATGGGCGAACTCGCCAAAAAGGCCCGCGATGGCAAGCTCAGCCCTGCCGAAATGTCGGGTGCGACCTTCACCATCTCCAGCCTGGGCGGCATCGGCGGGCGCTACTTCACGCCCATCATCAACGCGCCCGAGGTGGCTATTTTGGGTGTGTGCCGCTCCACCACCGAGCCGGTGTGGGACGGCAAGGCCTTCCAGCCCCGGTTGATGCTGCCGCTCTCATTGACCTGGGACCATCGGGTGATCGACGGTGCGGCTGCCGCGCGCTTTAACGTCTACCTCGGCCAGATTCTGGGCGACTTCCGCCGCGTGTTGCTCTAAGGAACTGAAATGGCCATCGTTGAAATCAAAGTTCCGGACATCGGCGACTTCGCAGAAGTGACCGTCATCGAGTTGATGGTTGCTCCGGGCGACACCATCCAGCCCGAGCAAAGCTTGATCACCGTGGAGTCCGACAAAGCCTCCATGGAAATTCCTTCCAGCCAAGGCGGTGTGGTGAAGGAGCTCAAGGTCAAGCTCGGCGACAAGGTGAAAGAAGGGTCTGTGGTGCTCTTGCTCGAGGCAGCGGGCGCAGCGTCCACTGTGGCCCCGGCGGTTGCATCTGCATCTGCGCCCGTGACTGCGCCCGCTTCGAACAAGGCAGCGCCCGCTGCGGTAGCGGCAGGCGCTGCTCCTGTTTCTACCGCTTCGTCCTTCGGCGGCAGTGCAGATCTTGAATGCGACTTGCTCGTCCTGGGTGCTGGCCCCGGCGGATATTCGGCAGCGTTTCGCGCAGCAGACCTCGGCCTAAGGGTCGTCATCGTTGAGCGCTACGCCACCCTTGGTGGTGTGTGCCTGAATGTGGGCTGCATTCCGTCCAAGGCACTCCTGCACGTGGCCGCTGTGATGGACGAAGTCAGCCATCTGGGTGACTTGGGTGTGGAGTTCGGCAAGCCGGTGGTCAACATCGACAAGCTGCGCGGCCATAAGGAAAAAGTCATCGGCAAACTCACCGGCGGCTTGGCAGCGATGGCCAAAATGCGCAAGGTCACCACCGTGCGCGGCTATGGTGCCTTTGTGGGCGCGAACCACGTGGAAGTGGAAGAAACCAGCGGCGACGGTCAGGAGAAAACTGGCACCAAGAAAGTGGTGGCATTCATGAAGTGCATCATCGCTGCAGGCTCACAAGCCGTGCGCCTGCCCTTCATGCCCCAGGACCCGCGCGTGGTCGACAGCACCGGCGCGCTGGAACTGAAAGCGGTTCCCAAGCGCATGCTGATTTTGGGCGGCGGCATCATCGGTTTGGAAATGGGCACGGTCTACAGCACGCTGGGCGCACGCCTGGATGTGGTGGAAATGATGGACGGCCTGATGCAAGGTGCCGACCGCGACTTGGTCAAGATCTGGCAGAAGATGAACGCCAAGCGCTTTGACAACATCATGCTCAAAACCAAGACGGTCTCCGCCCGCGCCTTGCCGCAGGGCATTGAGGTGACATTTGAGTCGGCAGAGCCAGGCGGCGCCACGCCACCGCCGCAGGTCTATGACTTGGTGCTGCAAGCCGTAGGCCGCACACCCAATGGCAAGAAAATCGCTGCCGAAAAGGCCGGTGTCGCAGTGACCGACCGCGGCTTCATCAACGTCGACATCCAGATGCGTACGAACGTACCGCACATCTTCGCCATCGGCGACATCGTGGGCCAGCCGATGCTGGCGCACAAGGCGGTGCACGAGGCCCACGTGGCGGCCGAAGTGATCGCCGGTGAATTGCAAGGCAACAAAGAACTGGCGGCTGCTGCATTCAATGCCCGCGTGATACCCAGCGTGGCCTACACCGACCCCGAAGTGGCCTGGGTCGGCCTCACCGAAGACCAGGCCAAGGCGCAAGGCATCAAGGTCAAAAAAGGTCTGTTCCCTTGGAGCGCTTCCGGCCGCGCCATTGCCAATGGCCGCGACGAAGGCGTCACGAAATTGCTGTTCGATGATTCGCCCGAGGCGCACGGCCACGGCAAGATTCTGGGCGGTGGCATGGTGGGTACGCACGCGGGTGACATGATCGGCGAGATTGCGCTGGCCATCGAGATGGGTGCGGACGCGGTGGACATCGGCAAGACGATTCACCCTCACCCCACGCTGGGCGAGAGCATCGGCATGGCGGCGGAGGTGGCGCATGGGTCTTGTACCGACGTGCCGCCCGCGCGGAAGTAGGGCCTCTGCAGCCACGCCGTATTGCAAAGCCCGAGCTGGCAACGCTTTTCAGCAGTCACGACCTATTCCCGCCTTTGGCGCCTAGTTGTGCTTTGGGGAAAGCCGCAGCTCGTTATCGACGCGATCCCAAGCCTGTCGGCTGCCCCTTAGTCTTCCATTGTTGGATGAACCTCGTCTGGCGCATGGGTCGTGCACCGATGGTCTGCCGAGCTCAAAGTCAGTACCTCATCCGTTACTCATCGGTGGCTTGATTGCGCGGTGCATCCAGGGCCCTGGCGGAGTGGGCCTGCTCCCCATCAGCGGCTCCAGCCGCGCGAGTCGGGCGACTTCCGAAGGAAAATGCCCGTGTCATACTTGCCTGCATTCGGTTTCATTCTCTTTTTTCAACGTAGCCAGACTGTGGAACATGGTCGACTTCAACATGGGAGTTTTCAAATGAGTTTGCGACACATCGCTTTGTTTTGGCTCCTCGCGTTGTTCCTTGCTGTGCCAGCCAAGGCGCAAGACCTTTCGCCTGAGCGCCGTGCAGACATTGAGCAACTTTTGCGCATGACTGGTGCTGTCTCCATTGGCAAACAAATGGGGGCGACGATGGCAACGCAAATGACGCAGCTCCTCAAAAAGGTACGGCCTGATATCCCAGACGAGGTGTTGCAGGCTTTGCCGGAAGAAGTGATGGGTGCAATTGACGAAAACATCGGCAGTTTGATCAACGAAATGGTCCAGCTCCATGCCAAGCATTTCAACGAAGCCGAAATCAAGGGACTGATTGCGTTTTACTCGACTGACCTGGGAAAAAAGGTCGTCAGTGGCATGCCTGGATTGGTGTACGAAAGCACGCAAGCCGGGCAACGTTGGGGCGAATCGATTGGTCCCATCGTTGAGAGGCGGATCAAGGCGCGATTCAAGCGACAAGGCGTTGTTATCTAGGCGTCAGGACCACCCCTTTTCTTGGGGTGCAATGCGGCGCTTCCCCTAAGTCCCATAGACACGAATAGCTTGACTCAGAGCTGACTCCTTTCGGGTTCGGCATAATGTAGACCGTTCTGTATAATTTTGAAGAAGGACGAAATCTGTATGCACTCCACTGAACCTTTCTCACTTGTTACGCCTGACGGACAGACCCTGGCCGCCACACGTTACTGGGTTGACGCGCAGCAGCCCAAAGCGGTGGTCGTGATCGCGGGTGCTACCGCCGTTACACAGCAGTTCTACCGTCGCTTTGCCGAAAGCTTGGCCGCGCGCGGAATGGTCGCCCTCAGTTTCGACTACCGTGGTGTGGGCGGCTCTGCGCCCAAAAGCCTGGTCGGTTACAAGATGGACTACCTAGACTGGGCGCGCGTCGATCTCGCCACGGTGATTCGTGCGGTTGCCAGGCCTGATCTTCCCCTGCTCATGGTCGGCCATTCGTACGGTGGCCATGCGTTGGGCCTGTTGCCGCCGCAGTGTCAAGTCGATGGTCTGTACACCTTCGGCACCGGCGCGGGTTGGCACGGTTGGATGCCTGCACTGGAGCGGCTCAGGGTGCGCGCAATGTGGGGTTTCATTGGACCCATACTCACTGCGTGGAAAGGCTATCTGCCGTTCAAGCTTCTGGGCATGGGTGAGGATCTACCGCTCGATGTGTACCGCCAGTGGCGGCGCTGGTGTCAGTTCCCGCGCTACTTTTTCGACGACCCTCTTATACAAGCGCAGCTTGAAGGTTTTGCCCGGGTGACCACGCCAATCGTCGCAGCCAACTCGATCGACGACGCTTGGGCCGTGCCGCGCTCTCGCGACGCCTTCATGGCGGGTTACACGCGCGCGACCGTCGAGTCCCGCGATCTGGTACCTGCGGATTACGGTCTGCGCAACATTGGACACATGGGCTACTTCCGCGCCGAATCCAGGCAGATCTGGGAACATGTCCATGCGTGGGCCGATGCGCGCATCGCCGCCTTCACTCCAACCTCAAGCACGCCATGAACGCCAACCGCCAAAAGGTGCTGGATGCCACGGTGCAGTTGCTGTCGCAGTCTGGCCTGTCGGGCGCGGGCCTGAACGATGTGATTGCCTTGAGCGGCGCATCGCGGGGCTCGCTGTACCACTTCTTTCCCGACGGCAAAGAGCAATGGGTGACCGAGGCCTTGCGCATGTACGCGCAAGCGTTTTCGGTCTCGGCTGAGGCGGCAATTGCCAAGGCACCTACGGTGACGCAGGGCGTTGCCAGTATTTTTTTGTTCGCAGCCAAGATGATGCAGGCCCGCAATTTTCAAAGCGGTTGTCCGGTCGGTGCGGTGGTGCTCGACCTCCACGCTGAGAACGAGGCATTGCGCGTGGTATGTCTGGACATCATGGCGCAATGGGAACAGCAGCTGGCTGGCCACTTCGCACCGCTGCCGGCAGCGCAAGCGCTCTCGTTGGCGAAGATGGTGATTGCCTGTTTTGAAGGTGCTTTCATGCTCGCCCGCCTGGAGCGCAGCACTGCACCGCTGACGCTTGCGGCCCAGCAGATGACGCTGCTGATGGACACGTTGCTGAACGCGAAGGTGCAGAGCTGATGGTGCGCAAACTTCTCCCGTATCTGTTCTGGCTGTGGAATTTTTGGCCACCGTTTTTCGGTGCCGGCGTTCGTCTCGCTTCCATCCGCCGCGATCTTTTGGGACTTGAGGTGCGACTGAAGAGCCGCGCATGGACCCGCAATCCAATGGGTACGCAGTTTGGCGGCTCAATTTTTGCAATGACCGACCCGTTCTTCGTTGCCATTTTCCGTCTGCATCTGGGGCGCGATATCGCCGTCTGGGACAAAGCGGCGAACATCCGCTTCAAACACGCATCCAACGCCGAACTGCGTGCGGTGTTCCAGGTCACGCCTGCGCAACTTGACGAAATCCGCCAGCAGCTGGCGACGCGCGATCATCTGGACTGGACTGCCACCATCGAAGTCACCGACGCCCAAGGGACCTTGGTTGCGACCGTTGACAAAACCATTGCCCTGCGCCGCAAGCGCTCCACTGGCGCAGCCTCGTCGGCCCAACCCAGTGCTTCTTAGGCCGAAGATGCACCGGTAAGTTCTGCCTCTTCGGCGTGATGCGACTTGAAGAAATCTTGGAGCTCGCATGTCAAGAAGGCGCTGCGTTGAAATCGCTTGTCAACGCCCAATGGATCGCGATCACTCCCTTTGCATTGTGTAAAGTCGACCAAGAGCTGGTGATCAACCGGTAGTTACTCGACATGTGTTGAGAGGAGTACTGATGTCTTTGCAATCGAAGCGGTTGGTCGTCTTGTCTGCTGCACTTGTGGCCATCATGGCCTTGGTTATTGTTGCAGTCATCCACTTCCGCGCGACAAGTGGTGGCGCTGACGGCAACGACCTCGGTGTCGGCCCCTTCGAGATTGCCGACGCTGCCAACCGTGATTTTGAGGGCGCGCCTGCTCTGGCCCTGAGCTTCACCCATCCGATGAGCGCCCGCAATGGCCATGACGACCACATTCAGGTTTTCGAAATGCCACAGCGCGCCGCAGATGGCGTCCAGGCGCGCCAAGCGGATGATGACGACCAGCGTCCATCCGTTGCCAAGCCACAGGTCAGCACATCGGCGGACGACGTAAAAACTGATGGTGGTAAGTTGGTAAAAGGCGCCTGGGTTGTTGCCGACAACCCGCGTGTTCTGTACTTCCCACACATCAAGCCGCAGACACGCTATGTCATCCGTGTCTCCGCTGGAATTGCCTCCGCTTCTGGGGAAAAGTTGTCGGCGGATGGCCGCTACTCAGTCCTTACCGCCACCTTGTCACCGGCCTATTTTTTCCCCAGTCTGGGGATGGTTCTGCCGGCTAGTCAAAACGGCGGCCTCCCAGTGACGACGGTCAATGTGCCTGAGGTCGACATTCAGTTCCTGCGCGTCAAGCCGGACCAACTGCCACGCTTTCTCGACAAGGTGATAGGCGGTCCACGCAATGTGCAGAGCCGGCAACGGGACGATGACGATGACTACCTTGACGAGGGTGGTGGAGATTGGCGCGCCACGAACCTCAAGGGAGCTATCAACCACTGGTCGCTAGACGCCATGGGCAAGCTCACTGACAGCGTCTTTGTGGGGCGCTTTCTCACCGAGCAGAAACCCAACAAGCGCAGCGTTACCTTCATTCCGGTGGAAGAAATCAAAGAGCTTCGTGAGCCAGGTATTTACATCGCGGTAATGAGCCAGCCCAACCGATTTCGGGTTGAGTATCAGGTTACGTACTTTTACGTCAGCGATCTCGGCCTCTCCGCCCGGCTGTTTGCGAAAGGAGCGGACGTGTATGTCAGCTCGCTGACCAGTGGAAAGGCAGTCTCCGGCGTCGAAGTGGCCTGGTTGGACGAAGCCGCCAAAGTTGTTGCCCACGCGCAGACCGATGGCGATGGACATGCCGCTTTCGTTGAGCGGCCGGCCAGCGCTAAGGTTGTCGTCGCCAGACACCGTCAGCAAATCTCGATGATCACGCTCAAAGAGCCAGCGCTCGATCTATCGGAGTACAACGTCACGGGCTTGCCCGGACGGCCAGTGAGGCTCTTCGCATACTCCGGTCGCAATTTGTACCGGCCGGGTGAGCAGTTTGACGTTTCGGTGTTGGCCCGTGATCCCGACGGAAGAACCGTTGCCCCGCAACCTATCCAAGCAATCCTGCGTCGCCCGGATGGCAAAAGCCAGTTCACCGATAGTTGGTCCCCAGATGCCAAAGTTGGTGGCTACTACCAACGGCGGCTTGAGTTGCCAGCTGACGCACCGACGGGGTTCTGGACTCTTGAGTTGCGCTCCGATCCTGCCGACAAGCTGGCGACGACCAGCTACCGCTTTGGGGTGGAGGAATTTTTGCCTGAGCGTATGAAGCTTGACCTCTCCAGCCAGCAGGCAACGGTGTCGCCCAGAGAAAGCTTGCGCATTGCGGTCAAGGGTTCGTATCTATATGGTGCGCCGGCCAGCGGTAACCAACTGGTCGGGGTCGCAGTGTTTGAGCGCCAAAAGAATCCCCTTGCCCGCAAACTGCCAGGGTTTGAGTTTGGCGACATTGACGAAGAAAACGCTCGCGATCGTATTGAGCTCGAGCGGGAAACACTGGATGAGAACGGCGAACTCGACCTCGAAGTTGATCTGTCACCGGCCAAGGGCAGGCGCTCGCCGTATTCCGTTCGAACCACCTTGAGCCTGTTGGAAACCGGGGGCCGCCCGGTGGTGCGCAATTTCGAGCGCGACATCTGGCCAGCGCCGGTGATGGTGGGTTTGCGGCCCTTGTTCAGCGGAGACTACGCACGTGAGGGCAGTCTTGCCCAATTTGAGGTGGTCCGCGTGAATGCCGAAGGCACCCTGTTGGCGGGACAGTCATTGCCGGTTCGATTGTTCCGTGAGAACCGCGACTACTACTGGCGCTTCGACGACCAGCGCGGTTGGCACAGCGGCTTCACTGAAACCGACGAGCTGGTAGACACAGGCAGCGTTGGCATTGCGCAGGGCGGTCGTGGCAAGCTCAGTCTGCCAGTCAAGTACGGCCGGTACCGGCTGGAGATTACTGATCCGGAAACTCGGTTGGTCTCGAAGCTGCGCTTCTATGCCGGTTGGAACGCGCGCGGTGAAGAGGGGCAGGGTGTGCGTCCAGACCGAGTCGCCATGAAGTTTGACAAGCCTGCCTACAAAGAAGGCGAGACTGCGAAACTGACCATCACTCCCCCCCACGCCGGCGAGGCACTGGTCACGGTGGAAGGGGACCAAACCCTGTGGCTCAAGCGCGTCACGGTGCCTGTCGGTGGCGCGACGATTGACGTACCGGTGCACAAGGACTGGAAGCGGCACGACCTGTATGTGTCGGTCGCCGTGATGCGTCCCGGAAGCAGCGGCGAAAAGGTCACCCCGGCCCGCGCCTTGGGCTTGGCCCATCTGCCGCTTGAGCGGGAGGACCGCAAAATGATCGTCGCGCTGGAGGCGCCAAAGAAGGTACTGCCCGACAGCAAACTGAAGGTGAAAGTGAAGGCACCCGCAGCCGCAGGCCAACAGGCGATCGTGACGGTGTCGGCGGTCGACGTTGGAATTCTCAACATCACCCGTTTTGTAACTCCCGATCCACACGGACATTTCTTCGGCAAACAGCGCTATGGAGCCGACCAGTACGACGTTTACGGTCGGCTGATCGAAAAGATGGCTGGCAAAAAGGGAAGGCTGAAGTTTGGGGGCGACGCCGCACCTAAAGTCACCAAGAGTCTGCCAAAGAAGGTCATGTTGGTTGACCTGTTTTCTGGTCCGGTGGCGCTAAACGCCCAGGGAGAAGCGGACATTGTGCTCAACGTGCCCGACTTCAACGGCACGCTGCGTCTGATGGCTGTGGTTGCGGCGCCTGACACTTTCGGCAATGCCGAGCTTGAAACGGTGGTGGCGGCACCGCTGGTTGCTGAGTTGATGATGCCGCGCTTTCTCACCGTGGGTGACTCCGCGACGGTCGCGGTTGACCTTCACAATCTGTCTGGAAGCACACAAACATTAGCTCTGCGCGTGCTCAGTGGCGCAGGTCTTAAGCTGACAAATTCCGAGAGAGAAGTGACACTGAAAGACCAGCAGAAGCAGACGGTCCGCTTTGGTATGGAGGCCGGTAGCGCTTTGGGGCTAACGGATGTGCGGGTTGTGGTGAGCAGCAATGGCGGCATCAAGCTCGAACGCAGCTTTGGCTTGCAGGTCCAGGCCGCGACACCGCTGCAACAGGTAAGCAAGTTACTCGCAATCGGTCCCGGCGAAAGTATCGAAGTCAAAGAGGCGGAGCTGGGTGGTTTCATCCGGGGCACCGTTCAGTCGCATTTGGTGATTTCAGATCAGGCGCCGATCGATGTGCGTGGCGCGATACAGGGGTTGCTCGTGTATCCCTACGGGTGCGCCGAGCAGACAACCTCTACTGCCTACCCGCATGTGTTCGTCGACGAGGAGGGGGCCAGGCGCTTTGGACTGAAGGTTTACAGCCGTGAGCAGCGAGCCGACATGCTTGGTAAGGCCATTGCCCGCCTTGGTGCGATGCAGGCACCCAACGGTGGCTTTAGCCTGTGGGGCAACGTGTCCGAAACCCAGTATTGGCTATCCGCCTATGTCAGCAACTTCCTGATCGATGCCCGGGAGCAGGAGTTCGATGTTCCGCAGGCGATGCACAGGAACGCCATGGAGTTTCTGCTGAAAAACTTGCAGGAGGGCGCCGCGGGCTTACCACGCGGCAAGGTGGCTTACCGAGAGGATGGGTGGCGGGACCACCGCTACGCTGGAGCCGGCCGCTTTGGCGTGTTGGCTTATGGGGCGTATGTGCTTGCGCGCGAGTCCAAGGCACCGCTGTCGACATTGCGGCAGATGTTCGAACTGCGCGAGCAGGCCCACTCGGGGCTGGCCCTGATTCATCTCGGACTCGCGCTCCAACGGATGGGCGATGAAAACCGTGCGCAAACGGCGCTGGCCGAGGGCGTCAAGAAAGGCCGAGACGCAGGATATTGGTGGGGCGATTATGGAAGTCCGGTACGCGATGCGGCACTGTCCTATGCACTCCTGGAGCACCACAAGCTAAAGGTCGATGGCAAAGACAATTTGGTTGCCATTGCCGCTGCAGAACTGGGCAAGAGCCGCCATACCAGCACGCAGGAAAAGCTCGCCCTGTTTTTGCTTGGTCGCAACCTGTCTACCAAGACCGACAACGAAGCGCGTTGGACGGTGGAGCTTGCAGACCCGCAAAGGCGAGAAACGCTTACCGCCTCGGGCCCTGTCTTTAGGTCGCTGGCCGTGGCAACTTTGCAAGGTGGGTTGCGCCTTAAGAATACGCACAAGGCAAAACTCTACGTTCAGCTAAACATGAGCGGCAACCCGGCAAAGATGCCTGCCAACCGCAGTGACGCCATCGCCTTGTCGCGCGAACTTTTTGAAGCCGACGGCACGCCTTTGCGTTCGCGTGCGCTGCGTGTTGGCGAATCGGTGATCGTACGGATCAACGTCGACGCGCGTATCGGACTGAACACCGGCATGGTGGTCGACAAGATTCCAGCTGGACTGGAAATTGAAAACCTGAATCTTTCTCAGGGCGAGGGCATGGGCAGCACCACCATCGGAGGTGTCAATCCCGCCGATGCCATGCAGGATGCACGCATTCAGCATGTGGAGTTTCGTGACGACCGCTTTGTTGTTGCGGCCCGTCTACAAGGCACGCTGCGGTTGTACTACCGCGCTCGCGTGGTGACTCCGGGAAAGTTTGTCTTCCCGCCGACCTACGCTGAGGATATGTACCGCCCAGACGTCTATGGCTTAGCCGTCAGCGACGCCACCCTGACCGTTACCGATGCCCGGCAGGCCAAGGAGGAGGCGTCCACCGCTGCGTTAACCGCTCAGCCCTGAGTGCAAGGGGATGCGCATGGATCGACTCGCGTCTTGGCGTTGGGCGCCCAAAGCACCTGCGACTTGGGCCTGGTGGGTGCTGGCTGCTCTGGTTGTGCTGCTGATAGTTGACCGCGCTTTTCCACCACGCGTGCCTGGCCCCGGTGCATCTACTGCAATGCTCATTGTTGCCCGCGACGGCACGCCCTTGCGCGCATTTGCCGATCGCGACCATGTATGGCGTCACCCGGTCACGCTGGCGGAGGTGTCACCACGCTATATCGAGGCGCTTGTGCGTTATGAGGACCGATGGTTTCGTTGGCACCCTGGCGTCAATCCGCTGGCCTTGGCCCGCGCGGCATGGCAATGGGCGCGCCACGGCCACATCGTGTCCGGCGGCTCGACGATCACGATGCAGGTCGCGCGCATGCTCGAACCCATGCCCAAGACGATACTGGGCAAGTTCAAGCAAATGTTGCGCGCCTTGCAGCTGGAGGCGCATTACTCCAAAGACGAAATTCTCGGCCTCTATGTCAATCACGTCCCGATGGGCGGTGCGTTGCAGGGAGTCGAGGCCGCAAGTCGGGCTTACCTTGGCAAGCCAGCCCGCTTGCTAAGCCATGCCGACGCTGCGTTGCTCACGGTGCTGCCGCAGGCTCCGTCTCGATTGCGTCCCGACCGTGCGCCGGAGCGCGCCCGCCAGGCGCGGGACAAGGTACTGCGTCGGATGGCTGGCACATGGCTTGACGATGACGTCCGTGACGCACTTGAGGAGCCAGTTGTTGCCCAGACGGTACGCGACCCGCTGTTGGCTCCCTTGTTGGCAGAACGACTGCGGCGGCAGGCAGCTGGCCGCCAACGTGTCGATACCACCGTCGACGCCTATGCACAACAGACGGTTGAACTGTTGCTGACGCATCGTCTCAGTGGCTTGCCGCCACGCGTCTCTATGGCCGCACTGGTCGTCGACAACGATAGCCTTGAGGTTCGGGCTTACGCGGGTTCCGCAGATTTTTCGGATGACGAGCGCTTCGCTCATGTGGACATGGTGCGCGCCTCTCGCTCACCCGGTTCGACACTCAAACCATTTCTGTATGGATTGGCTTTAGACGAGGGATTGATTCATTCAGAGTCGCTGCTCGCCGATGTGCCGCAATCGTTTGGCGGGTACCAGCCAGGTAACTTCCAACAAAGCTTCCACGGACCGGTGAGCGTCTCCGAGGCCTTGGTGAAGTCCCTGAATGTGCCTGCGGTGGAGGTACTGGAGCGCATCGAACCCAAGCGCTTCGTGTCAGCATTGCGCAGCGGCGGTTTGAAACTGGAGTTTCCAAAGGGCGAGTCGCCCAACCTGTCAGTGATCCTCGGCGGTGCCAGTACATCTTTGGAGCAGCTGGTTGGCGCCTACACAGCCTTCGCCCGCCAAGGCATGGCCGGAACGCTACGGTACCTGCCGCAGGCTCCCAAAGTGGAGCAACGCATGCTCTCGGCCGGCGCCGCATACATCATCCGTGATGTTCTGGAGTCGGGTGGCCCCGTTGGGCGGGCAGTCGAGGCGGGCATGGGGGCACGGCGCGGAATTGCCTGGAAGACCGGGACCAGCTTTGGTTTTCGCGACGCATGGGCCATTGGCGTTTCGGACAGGCTGACGGTCGGTGTCTGGATTGGTCGTCCAGACGGCACACCCAATCCCGGCTTCTTCGGTGCCAACGTGGCAGCGCCGTTGTTGGTGGACATCTTTGACGCGCTTGACGGCAACGCGGTGGTGTCGCGTACGCCACCAGCGTCGGTCAGCCAAGTGAAAGTGTGTTGGCCGCTGGGTGGGCGCTTCGAGTCGGACCAGGAGGGCCTATGCCAAAGGCAGGCCCTAGCTTGGTTGCTTAACGACACAGCGCCACCGACTTTTCCTGACCGTTTGCGCACAGCCCCAATGCGCTTGAGCTACCAAGTCGATGCGTCCAGCGGCTTGCGGGTAACTCCGCAGTGCAGCACGCGACCGCGTCGCCAGGTCGAAGCCGCACGCTGGCCAGCGGCACTGGAGCCCTGGCTAGGTCCTGAGCAGCGCAAAAAGGCGTTCCCACCGCCCTGGGATCCTGGGTGCAAAAATCAACGTGAACCGGAGGCGGGACTGCGCATTTCAGGGGTCACTGACGGCGAGGTCATCCGGCGTGTCCGGCCAGACCAGGACCCGGTGGTCCGGCTCGAGGTGCGGGGACACCGCGGGCAGGTGTATTGGCTGCTCAATGGCAGACTGGTTGCCCACCGTTCGGCGGGCCTTCCACTGGTGCAAAGACTGAGCGAAAAGGGCCGTGTCGACATCACGGTCATGGATGAGCATGGTCGCTTTGACCGGGCCAGTGTCAGTGTGCGTTAGAGCAGATCCAAACCTCGCACAGCTTCAGGGTTGTGGCTGGTGGGCACCCTGACCGGGTAGTTCATTCCAATTTCATAGACAAGCTCACCGTGCTCACCACCGGGAACGGGCCAATGGCGCTCTGGATGTGCAGTCCTGACATACCGAAAGCCTGATTTTTCAAGTACACGGCGGGAGGCTAGATTGACAGCCATCGTCTCGGCGCGTACGCGGTCATAACCTAAGTGCTTGAGCGCGGCGTCGACCAAGGCCTGGACACCTTCGGTCGCATAGCCCTGACCCCATGCGGATCGGGCCAGGCGGTAGCCGATCTCCGCAGTGTTCAGCCCATCAACCAGGCCGTCGTCAAACAAGGCAAACCAGCCTATGAAGGTGCCGCTCTCGCGAAGTTCGGCTGCTAGGACCTCGGGTTCTTCACCGCGCGGCGTCAGAAAGTCAGCATCGCTCAGACCCGCTTCGGGGACAGGCTCCCCGCCGTTGAGGAAGCGCATCACCTCGGTGTCGGCTTCCAGTGCGATCAGCATAGGCCGGTCGGCAGGGCACACGGGGCGCAGAGTCAGGCGGCTGGAATTCAGGTTCATCGGCACCGCGCCCTGCCAAAGCGACTGCCGCAGGCGTACGACCAAGCGCACCCATCAGACACCCAGACTCTCCTTGAGCTGGTGGCGTGCGTCCATCAGACTGCCGGAGCTGCCATGCCAGATCGTTCGCCCTTTTTCCAAAATGAAATGGGTGTCTGCCAAGCGCATCAGCGGGACCAGGTTTTTGTCGATCACCAGGACCGACAAGCCCGACGCCTTGAGGGTTTGCAAGCAGTCCCAAATTTCAGCGCGCACCAAGGGCGCGAGGCCCTCGGTGGCCTCGTCCAGGATCAGCAACCTTGGGTTGGTCATCAGTGCGCGTCCGATGGCCAGCATTTGTTGCTCGCCGCCAGATAGGTTGGCGCCCAAATTGCCTGCGCGCTCCTGGAGACGCGGGAACAATTGGTACACCCGCTCCAGCGTCCAGGGTTCGCGATGGTTCAGGCGGTTGTGCGCGGTGGCTACCAGGTTCTCGTGGACGGTGAGGTTGGCAAACACCTGGCGTTGCTCGGGCACCAGGCCAATGCCCAAGCGGGCAATTTGGTGCGAGGGTAAGTGCGTGATGTCCTGGCCGGCAAACAGCAGGCGGCCATGCCGAGGCGCCATGATGCCCATGATGGAGCGCACGGTGGTGGTTTTGCCCATGCCGTTGCGTCCGAGCAAAGTGACAAACTCGCCCTCTGCCACCGACAGGCTGGCGCCGAACAGGGCTTGCGCATCGCCGTAACAGGTTTCCAGGTCTTGGGCTTGGAGCAGGGGGGCGGTGCTCATTCGGGCAACTCCTCGTCCCCTAGGTAGGCAGTGCGCACCTCGGCGTTGTGGCGTATTTCTTGGGGCTTGCCGCTGGCGATGATGGCGCCGTTGACCATCACCGAGATGGTGTCGGCCAAGGCGAATACCGCTTGCATGTCGTGCTCCACCAGCAGCAGTGTGTAGCGGCCCTTGAGGGTGGCCAGCAGCTCGACCACTTTCAATGCATCCTGGTGGCCCATGCCCGCCATGGGCTCGTCTAGCAGCAGCACCTTGGGCTCGCCCACCAAGACCATGGCCAGCTCCAGCTGGCGGCGCTCACCATGCGCGAGGTCCGATACCCGCTGGCCGGTGCGGTGGTCCAGTCCGGCCTGGGCAATCGCGTTTTGGGCTGCGTCTACGAGTTGACTGCGTTGCAGCAAAGCGCGCCACGCGCCGAAGCTGTGGCCATCGTGGGCCTGCCTGGCCAAGGCCACACACTCCAGCACGGTGAACTCTGGGAACGTGGACGAGATTTGGTACGAACGTGCCAAGCCCCGCAGCGCACGGTCGGCAGCGCCCAGTGCGGTGACGCATTCACCTTGCAAAAACACGTCGCCACTGTCGGGCCGCAACTCGCCGCCCAGTTGGCCAATCAAGGTGGTCTTGCCAGCCCCGTTGGGCCCGATGATGGCGTGGAGTTCACCCTGTGCCAACCGCAAGCTCACATGGTCGGTGGCCAGCAGGCCGCCATAGCGCTTGACCAGGGCCTGGGTTTGCAGGGGTGCGGTGCCGTGGACGCTCACGCGACACCCTTAGGTAAGGTTTGGCGTGATGCGCGGCGTGCATCCCAGTCCAGCGCCAGGCCGAACAGGCCTCGGCGCGCGACCAGCACCACCAGAACGATCAAAGGCCCTAACACCATGGGCCAGCGCTCTGTCATGCCTTTGAGCAGTTCTTCAAACCCCAATAAGGTCAAGGCCCCGACCAAGGGGCCCAGCACCGTGCCCATCCCACCAAGGACGACCATCACAATCAGTTCGCCCGACAAGGTCCATGCCATGTAGGCGGGCGAAGCGTAGCCTGTGAGGTTGGCGTACAAAAAACCAGCCACACCGGCAACCACGCACGACAGCACATAGGCGCTGAGTTTGTAGCGCAGGGTATGGAACCCCAAAGACTGCATGCGCCTCTCATTCATGCGACAGGCTTGCAGCACCATGCCAAAGGGCGCGTGCACCATGTGCTGCGTCCACACCACCACGGCCAGAATGCAGGCCAGGGCGGTGTAGTACAAGGTCGCGGGCGTGCCCAGGTCCAGTCCGACTAACTGGCTGCGCATGGCGATGGATAAGCCATCATCCCCGCCGTACTGCTTGAGGCTCACAAACAGGTAATAAAACATCTGGGCGAACGCCAGCGTGATCATGATGAAGCCGATGCCGCTGGTACGCAACGATACCCAGCCGGTGGCCAGGCCCACCACCGCGCAAAGCACCACGGTGACCAGCAATTGCACGGCCCCGTTGTCCACCCCGTGGTGGGCCAAGATGCCCACGCTGTAGGCGCCGATGCCCAGGTACAGGGCGTGCCCAAAACTCACCATGCCGCCAAAGCCGAGCACGATGTTCAAGCCCAGCGCGGCCAGCGCCAACACCAGGGCGCGGGTGGTGAAGGTGAGTAGAAACGGCTCGTCCAGCCAGCGCGCCACCAGGGGCAGCACCGCCAGCGCGATCAGCAGGCCCACTGTGATGAGTAAGGGCAGGCGCAGCTTCATTGGTTCTTCACCGGGAACAAGCCTTGGGGCCGCAGCGCGAGCACGGCCGCCATGAACATGCAGGTCAGCATGGAGGCAATGGCCGGACCCGCCGCCTGCGCGCTGCTGCGGTCAATGAACTCGCGCAGCAGCAGGGGCAAGAAGGCGCGCCCTGCGGTGTCAATCACCCCGACCATCAGCGCCGCGTAAAACGCGCCCTGCACCGAGCCGATGCCGCCAATCACGATGACGATCATCACCAATATCAGCACCGGTTCGCCCATGCCGGGTTGCACCGACAAGATGGGGCTGCCCATCAAACCGGCCAGTCCCGCCAGTGCGCCCCCCAGCGAAAACACCAGCGCGTTGAGCAAACGGATGTTCACGCCCAAAGCCGCCACCATGGTGGGGTTGAGCGAGCCCGCGCGGATCAACATGCCCACCCGCGTCTTGGCAATCAGCAGGTAGCAGCCCAGCGCAGCCAGCAAACCCACGCTGATGATGGCGAAGCGGTACTTGGGGTACATCACGCCAAAAATGTCGATGGTTCCTGACAGGGCTGGCGGAACATTCATATATACGGGCGACGCGCCCCAAACCCAGCGCGCCAACTCGTTAAAAAACAGAATGAGTCCGAAGGTGGCCAGCACGTGGTCCAGGTGATCGCGGCTGTACAAGGGCCGCGCCACCACCCGCTCCACGACAGCGGCCAACACACCACCACCCACCACCGCCGCCACGCCTGCGGCCAGGAAGGACTCGGTGGAGCCATACACCGTAGCGGCAAAGTAGGCGCCCATCATGTACAGGCAGCCGTGCGCCAGGTTGACAAAACTCATGATGCCAAACACCAGCGTCAAGCCGGCCGACAGCATGAACAACAGCACCCCGAGTTGCAGACCGTTGAGCAGTTGGATGAAGAACAGCGACCACGTCATGGGCGCATGCCAGGGCGTGTCGCTGGTGCCCGTGCGGCGCGAAGCACCATCACTTCATGGCGCACTGGCTGGCGTAAGCGTCGGGATGGTCTTTGAGCACCACACCCTTGGTCACAAAGGCGGCCTGGCCGCTGCTGTCTTTGGCCACATCGACCCGGTAGAAGTTGCGGATGGGGAACTGGTTGTTATTGAACCGGAACGGGCCAGCCACCGATTTGAAGTCGGCTTGCTTGAGTGCTGCGCGCAAGGGCTCGCGGTCCAACTTGCCCTGGGTCTTTTGCAAAGCCGAGTTCAGCAGCATGGCAGCGTCGTAGCTCTGGGCAGCGTACAGCGAGGGCAGGCGGTTGTACTTTTTGCGGAAGTCGTCGACAAACTTCTTGTTTTGCGGGTTGTCGATGTCGGGGCTGTAGGGCGAGCTGGTGATGATGCCCAGGGCGATGTCTTTGAGTGCTGGCAGGCTGGTGCCGTCCACGGTGGCCGCTGACAACAGGGGAAGCTTGCCCAACAGACCCGCCTGTTGGTACTGCTTCACAAAGTTCACGCCCATGCCGCCGGGGTAAAACACGTACACCGCATCGGGTTTGGCCGCTTGCATTTGCGCAATTTCAGCCGAGTAGTCCGGCTGGTTGATTTGGGTATAAATCTCGTCGAGTCCGTTGCCTTTGTACTGGGCCTTGAAGCCGGCCAGTGCATCTTTACCGGCTTGGTAGTTGGGCGCCATCAGGTACACGCGTTTATAGCCTTGCTCACGCGCATACGCGCCCATGGACTCGTGCAAGGAGTCGTTGTTCCAGGAGGTGGAGAAGTACATGGGGCTGCAGCCCTTGCCGGTGATGGGGGTGGGGCCCGCGTTGGAGCCGATCAAGAAAACTCCGGCATCGGTGATGGGCTTGTGCACCGCCATCATCACGTTGGAGAAGGTCACACCGGTGATGATGTTGACCTTGTCTTTCTCAATCAGCTTTTTGGCCAGTTCTACGCCAAGGTCGGGCTTGAGTTGGTCGTCCTCTTTCAGAACCTGCACCTGGCTGTCGCCCAGCTTGCCACCCAGGTGCTCAATGCCGAGCATGAAGGCGTCGTACTGGTCTTGCCCCAAGGCGCCAGCCGGGCCCGACATGGTGCCCAAGAAGCCGATCTTCAGGGGCGCTTGGGCGTAGCTTGCCGCACTGGTCAGCGCGATGGCGCAGGCGACGGAGAAAGACTTGGACGAAAGTTTCATCTTGGGGAACCTTTGGGTTGAAGGAAAAACAGCGGGATTTTATTTTTTATCCGGGCCCCAGGGCATCAGGGTTTTCATAGAACCAGCTCGCACACCTCTTGTTGCCCACGGGAACTCCCTCGCGGTTTCGAGCACCCATGAACCCAGTGCGACCACTGCCATCAACCGGTGTGTGAAACGCCAGGGCATTGGCGAGGCGGGGGCGAGTACCTCCGTTGGGGTGCGGGGAGGATAATCGCCGCTCAACTACTGAGCGTTCGACGCACCCCCCATGTCCTCATCTTTGACCGACCACCTGCACTGGCGCTATGCCGCGAAAAAGCTCAACCCCCAACGCCCGGTACCGCAGCCGTTGGTGGACCGCATTGTGGAGGCCGCGCGTTTGGCGCCTACGTCCAGCGGACTTCAGCCGTTCGAGCTGATCTCTGTCACCAACCCAGAGGTACGCGCCAAGATTCGCGAGATCGCCTGGAACCAGGCGCAAATCACCGACGGCTCGCACCTGCTGGTGTTCGCGGCATGGGACAACTACACCGTCGAGCGGATCAACCACATGTTTGACCTGACCAACGCGGTGCGCGGCTTCAAGAACGAGGGCTGGGAAAACTACCGGCAGATGCTGCTCGCCAGCTACCCGCAACGTGACGCCGAGGTGAACTATGCCCATGCCGCCCGCCAAGCCTACATTGCAGTGGGCGTGGCTCTGCTGGCTGCTGCCGAGGCCCAAGTGGACTGCACTCCAATGGAGGGTTTCGACCCCGCCAAGCTCGACGACATCCTGGGTCTGCGCGCGCGTGGGCTGCGCAGTGTAGTGATCCTGCCGTTGGGCTACCGCCAGGAGGAGGGCGACTGGTTGGCCAAGCTTGCCAAGGTACGTCGGCCCTTGGACCAGTTCCTAACCGAGGTGAAGTAAGCAGCGAACGGCATGGGCACTGCATGCGTGGCCGCGGACTTGGCGCTTGGGCGGCCACGCCAGCGGGGAGTTTGTGCCAACAAACCACACGCGCTCGGGTAGATGGGCTGAATAAACGGGTGATTGTTCGAGCTTTTCCCGGGTTTTGGGCTGTACACCGACCCCTAGACTAAGGTTCACTTTTTGGTCTAGGAGCGCACGATGAAACCCACCGCAAGCACACTGAATACGCCCAAGCACACCGAAACCCTGCCTTTCGTGGTGCGCATGGCGCAGCAGTCAGAACTTCGTGATGTGGCAGCGTTTCGCGCTGCCTCCTACGGCAAACATCTGCCAGACGTTGCCCGCGGATTGATCGACCCCGAAGGCTCCGATTACGACCTCGGTTGCGAAGTCATCGTGGTGCGCTCCAAGCTCGACGACAGCTTGCTGGGCACCATGCGCATGCACACCAATGTTTTCAAGCCCTTGCCGCTGCAAGCGTCCATCCATCTTGGTGACCGCTTTCGGCAGAAGCGCATGATGGAGACAACCAGGCTGTGCATCAAGGGCAGCCCCAACGCATCCCTAGTGCGCACTGCCATGTTCAAGGCCCAGTTTCATTATTGTCTGGAAAATCGGATCGACTGGATGCTGGCGGCTGGTCGCCGACCGGTTGATCGAATTTATGAAAGCCTGTTGTTCGCTGATGTTCTCGAGCCCGGTCGCTTCTATCCAATGCGCCACGCCGGTGGAATCGGTCACCGCGTGATGTGCCTCTCGCCGCGCGAAGCGCTCAAGATGTGGAGCGTGGACCACCCTTTGCATGTATTCATCATGGGAACGGACCATGGCGATATGGACATGAGCGCGGCGACACCATTGAATTTTCCGTGGATTTGCCCTGAAGGGGAGTGCGCCCCCGACAGCGCAGGTGTCGCTCAAGACCACGCTGCGCCAGTGAGCCGTTACGACTACGCACAAAACCCAACTTTGGAAGCTGAGCTATTTGCACCCATCCGGTTCAATGGATGAGGCCGTTGTTCGGCGGATCGAACAGCGGCAGGTTGCGGTCTTCCACGGTGTGCAACTGGGTGATGAACGCAAGAATCTCCCCGTCTTCAATGAAGTCCGCGCATGACTTGGCGGTGAGCAATCTCTCTGGCATGACCGGCCGACTGATTCCGTAGCCCTGCGCGTAATCGATTCCCGCATTGACCAGCGCCTTGATGGTGGTGAGGTCTTCGGCGTACTCGCCGATGGACTTCATGCCCAGGCTGTTGACCAAGCTGCCGATGGCATCGATGATGGCAAGTCCCGCGGTGCTGTGTGCAGCTCCCTTGACCAAGGAGCCGTCGATCTTCAGCGCATCCACAGACAAATTGCGCAGGTACCCGAATGACGAGTAGCCGGCACCAAAGTCATCAATCGCCACCTTGGCCCCCAGCGAGCGCAGCCTGTCAATAAACCGCTGCACATTGGTGATGTCGGTGAGCGCGACGGACTCGGTGATCTCAATGCACAGCAGTGAGACGATGTGGGCATGCTGCTCAAATAGCGCAAACAACTCGTCGGTGAAGGCTTCGTCGTTAAGTGAACCACCTGAAAGATTGATGCTGATGAAGCGCGTGTTGCTTAACTCACCCAGATGCGCTTCGATCCAGGCGATGGCAGTGGTCATCACCCATCGGTCGATGATGGCGGTTTTTCCGTGCATCTCAGCCGCCTCGATGATGACGCCGGCGGAGATCACGTCGCCATCGAGCTTGCGCATGCGTATCAAAACCTCGAAATTCAATGATTCAAAGGGCTCAGTCAAAGAAATCTCTGGCTGCATCATCAAGAACAGGCCTTGTGGCACTTCACCGCGCTCAAGGTAAACGAGTACCTCCAGCTCCTCTTTGTGGGAGCGGAAGAAGTTGTTGTCAGACTCCATGACCAGCAGCCGCTGTGCTGGTCGCTTTTTTGCCATGCGGCACAAAGTATCCGCGGCAGAGATCACCTCCTTGAGCGGAGCGTCCTTGAAGCGGTCGGTACCTACCAAGCCAGCCGACACATTGAGGCTGAAGCGTTGCCGGCCAATCTGGTAGGGCTCCGATGCGATGGATTTGATGATGGACTCGCACTGCGCAGTGGCCTGGGCTACGTTGCAATCGGAAAAAGCGATAACAAATTCGTCCCCACCTACGCGTGAAAGCATGGCCTCGGTGCCTACGACCATCTGCATGCGGTGACAGACCTGCTTGAGCACCATGTCACCGGCTGAATGTCCGTACAAGTCGTTGATCAGCTTGAAGCGATCCAGGTCGAAGTAGGCCAGGGCGGCGGGTTGGCGGGCCAACCGACCTAAGGTACGTGAGATACCCCGCAGGTTCAGGCACTCCGTCAGCGGGTCGTGGTTGGCCAAAAACTCAAGTCGCTCGGTCGCGATGAAGCGCTCCGTGATGTCCTGCAAAGTACCTTCCACCGTGTTGCCATCCATGGTGGAGGCCTTGATGGCAAACCACCGGTCTTGGCTTTTCTGGGCGTCGTGGACTTTTGTTTGAAGCTCGATGAAGCGCGACTTGGTGCCGTACAGGCTCGCCAAGTCGAGCGTCACCCTGCGTTCAAAAATCTGGGATACCTGGGTGGCTTTGTCCAAGCCCAGGGTACGTAACATTTTTCGAAAAGACGGATTCGCGTTCAGGATGGCGCCGGTGGCGGAAATAGAAAACAAGCCGATGGGCGAGTCCTCGTAGGCGGTACGCAGTACACGTTGGGCCTCTAGCTTTTCCAGCCGGTCGGCACGCATGTGCTCCGCAACAGCGGCGGCCACCAGCAGTGCGGCCGCCAGGGCACCTGTGGCACTGTTCAATGCACTTGACAAGGTGAGGACGCCAAAAGATGCCGCCAACACCTCGTTGAGGCTAGCGATCAATGTGACGACGATTGACGCGGCGTACCAGATGGCCACCCGGGATCTCGCAGTGCGCAGGATATGGAACAAACTCAGGACGCCGACCGCAGCACCAAGGGATACAAACACCCAGAGCCACTGCAGCAGCTCTTCAAAAGACATGAAGAAACACAGGACCGGAAGCACAATTGCAGCAAGCTGCATAACGGTTAGCGACACATTGGCCCTCACCGCTGCGAGTTCGCTCTTAAAGAGCAGACCAAACATCGCAACCGTCATCGAGAAGAACAGACAAGCGGTCCATTTCCGCGACTCGATCAAGAGATCCGGTCCGAGCCCCAATCCAAAGAAATAGAAATCGGTTCCTTCCGAAATCGCCGCCATCCGCATATTCAAGATCAGCCAGCCCACAAACGCCCAGTACAGCCAGCTGCGGTTGATCAAGGCGGTAATCAGCATGGTCAGTGTCAGGACCCCGATGCCCGCTTCCAGCAGGCTGCCGGTCAGTTCATACCCCTTCTGGGCGCGGGCAAGGGACATGGGGTCCCAGGCCTTTGCTGAAATCTTCGCCGGTCCGCGAAAAGCGCCGCGGCACAGCACATGGTTTACCCCCTCCAGGCCAGATGCCGCAATTGCGAATCCCGCCTGGCTGTGCTGAAAAGCGCCTTCCACCGCGCTGCGGTCACCGCTGCCTATGAGGCGGTCGGTCTTGCTGTCCCAGCACGTCATTTGGGAGGTGTGGCGTGAGGGGAACTCCAGAATGCTGCCAACGCCATTTCTGGCGACAGGCGCCTGCACCAGAAACCAGAAATCGTTGGTGCTGAGCTCGGTTTTGAATGAGCCCACGGGTTTGGCTAGCAGCACTTCGCGCAGCACCGCGTCCGCGGTGCCTGCCGCATGGGACTTGGGTTGTTCCCATACCTGGATCGGGAGAGTCTCCCCGGCAGGGTAATTGGCTTGTGCCACCTGCCAAGCCAAGGTGCCCACCGACACCACCACCAGCAACCCTGGAAACACCAGCGTACCCAGCCAGTTCAGGGCGTTCTCGATGACGGCCTTCACCATTGAAAAGGGATTGGGTTCAGAGTGCATGCCAAGCCAAGGGCCCAAAAAAAGCGGACCAAGGGTCGCTCCTGTGGTCCGGTGTCCAACGGGTTATTCTGTTTAGAGCACATCGTAACCCATTATCCGAGCCGCTTGCACCTGTGGTGAAGGCCCGCCCCGGCGCGTCGCGCTCACATCCTGGAGCGCCGGCACGGGTGTGAGTTAAAGTGCATTGCAACAAAACACGGAGGCAATATGCAAGCTGTCCAGGGAGCAGGGAGGCCACTGTCTAAGTGGTTCGTGTTTGGCGCCTTGGCGCTATTGAGTTGGAGCGCCACAGCCTCCGAGTTTTCGGTGGGGTCGGTTGACGTCAAGTTTGCAGAGGAGGGCTGGCAATCTTTGGCGCTTTCAGACACCAAACGACCTTACGGCGGTGACCGAGTTGGCGCCTTGGTTGTAAGTTCAAAGGTTTTTTGGCGAGACCACGCTGCGTCTGGGGGGCTGGTAATCGTGGTTGTCAACGCAACCAATGGTGGCACCGGTCCTGGCTACATGACATACGACAGACCCTGCAAATCCGATGACTCCATTTATCGCGAAGGCAACTCTGGTTTCTCTAGATCTTCGAAGTGCTTGGTCGTAACCCCGGCTTACACAGCCAACTCGGTGCTAAAAGAACTGGCGCCGGACCTGATCGCATTGCGCGACGCCGGCTCTTTGGTTGTAGGTACGCAGCTTTTTGTCATCTTGAGCCGGCACGCAGTCGCTAGTGGAACAGATGTGGAAGTTCAGGTTTTTTTATCTTTGCCTATCGCAACGGACGCGAGTGCACTTGGGCAAGCAGTCCCCCAAGGGGTTCCGCCTGGACACCTTGTCTGGGGGCGTGAGTTGATGAACGCGGTTAGCAAAAGTGTCCATTCCATTTCTGGCCGCCTGGCATTTCCGCCCATTCCGTGAGGTAGTCTGAGGCCCCAAACAAGATATGGTGGTGCGTAGAGCCTTTGCTGGGATGCACTGAGCCGCTATTGGTTCTCGGTAGGCGGAGTTTCGTCAGTTTCAGTTCCGCCACAAAAAAAGGGAAATACTATGAAATTCAATCAGGGGGCGTGCATGCTGGTTCGGCGGTGGTTGGTGTGTGGTGCGTTGGCACTGTGGAGTTTGAGTGCGGTCGCCAACGATTTTTCGGTCGGCTGGATCAATATCAAGTTCGCCGAGCCAGGCTGGAAGTCCTTGCCGCTAGCTGACACCAAGCACACCTATACAGGCGAAATGACCGGCGCCTTGCCGGTACAGTCCAAAGTTTTTCTACGAGATTCAGCAGCAGGCGCTCAGGTTATCGTGGTGGTACGCGCAACACCCGGCGGATTGGACGAGGGCTGGATGGAATACTCTCCCTCGTGCAAGTCAGACAAGATGATTTATCGCGAAGGTAACACTGGGTTCAATACAACATTCGTTCAGTGCCTGATGGTGGCACCCGCCTTTGAAAGTACCTCCTTGTTGCAGGATTGGGAGCCAGAGTTGATTGCCTTGCGCGACGCTGGAAAGCTGGTACTTGGGAAGGAGCTGTTTCTGATCAGCAGCTACCACGCGGTGTCGACCGGTGCCCTCATAGATGTTCAGGTTTTTCTTCCACTCCCAATTGCGGCCGACGCCGGACATTCTTTCTCGCATGTCGTACCAGACCGGGTGCTTCCGACCCATGTTGTTTGGGGGCGCAAACTGAAAGAAGCTGTCAGGAGTACCGCCCACTCGATTTCTGGGCGCTTGGCATTTCCACCCGTTCCCTGAGGAGTCTGGCAAATCAAACCAAATGTGTTGGTGCCAAGACCAATTGCGAGAAGGCCCAAAGCCACTGTGAGTACGCCTTGCGGGCGGAGCCTAATCTGCATCAAAGGACGCATCCTCAAATGCTTGCTTCTGGGCAGCGAGTCCGTTCATAGTTCACACCTGCGGCACATCTCTGCACATGCCAGCAGCGTGCCAAGTAGGTAGTCCTAGAATGCTTCAGCGCGAACGCTCGCCTTAACGCACACAGTTTATGGCTGTAGATATGGCTCGCAGCGGCGCCATCCCAACGTCTGCGGCGCATCAAGATAAAGGACGGTAAACCATGAATTTTCTCTCTCCGATGCGGCATTTCACGATTCGGGCACGCATGTTGGGCGCAATCGGCGTGGTTTTGGGGCTGTTGGGATTGCTGGGCGGTGCGGGCATGTTGGGTATGTTTCGCATCCACGGGATGAGCCAGGAGTTCATGCACCACTCGTTTGCCGAGGTGACCCACCTGGCCGAGTTGCGTGGCGAGATGGGGGCGATTCGGCAGCATGAGAAAGACATGATCATCAGCTACGAAAACCCCCAGGCGGTTTCTGCGGCCTACGCCAAATGGATCCAAAGCCAGGACAAGGCCAAGTCGATTGCCAGCCAGTTTTTGGAGGGTGAGGAAGACGTCGATAACCCGGTGGTGCGCGACATCATCAAGCGCCTGGACAGCTACCGTGAGATGTTTGCCAATGTCGCGCGCCAGCTCCAGGCCAGCGGCTACGACACCGCTACTGTGGCCAACCGCATGAGTGCCAAGGCGGTAGATGAGTTTGCCCAGGCCGACAAACTGATGACCGAGCTGGATCGCGTGCTGCGCGAGGAGGTCACTAAGTCGGTGGCCGAGCAAGACGCGGTGTCCGCCCAAACGCAGTGGCTGTTTGTGCTGGCGGTGCTAATCACCGTGGTCGTGGTGGTGCCCACCACGATCATGAATATGAACTCCATTTGCCGCCCGTTGGAGGACGCTCGCAGGATGGCGCAGGCCATTGCCGGAGGTGACCTGTCTACGCAGATTGCCGCAGAGGGTAAGGACGAGGTGGCCGACCTGCAGCGGGCGCTGCGCGACATGCAACAAGGCCTGAGCGCACTGGTTGCGCAAGTGCGCGACGCCAGCGGCAACATTGCCAGCGCCAGCCAGGAGATCGCCAGCGGAAACCAAGACCTGTCCCAACGCACTGAACAGACCGCCAGCCATGCGCAAGAGGCCGTGTCGTCCCTGTCGCAGCTGACGGCCAATGTGCAACAAACTGTGTCTTCTTCGCAAATGGCCAACCAGTTGGCCGCCTCTGCGTCCCATGTGGCCCAGCAGGCCGGTGGCGTGGTGCAGCAGGCGGTTGCCAGCATGCAAGAGATCTCTGCGTCGAGCCGCAAGATCGGCGACATCATCGGTTTGATCGACTCCATTGCCTTCCAGACCAACATCCTGGCGCTCAACGCGGCGGTCGAAGCTGCCCGTGCGGGAGAGCAGGGCCGTGGCTTTGCGGTGGTGGCCAGCGAGGTGCGCAGCCTGGCCCAGCGTTCTGCCGCTGCGGCCAGTGACATCAAAGGCTTGATTCAAAGCAGTGTGGCGGCGGTGGATGGCGGGGTGCGCCATGTCGAAGGCGCTGGCACCGCCATGAGCGACATTGTGAGTAGTGTGCAGCGCGTGGGAGACATCATTGGCGAAATCACTGCGGCCGCATCCGAGCAGTCTGCGGGCATTGGCCAGGTGAATCAGTCGGTCGGCGAGATCGACCGCATGACCCAGCAAAACGCCGCCTTGGTAGAGGAGTCCGCCGCTGCGGCGGAGTCGCTGCGGGAGCAGGCGGCACGCTTGTCCCAAGTGGTGCAGCAGTTCCAATTGGCCGGTAACGCGCAAACCGCGCAGCCGGTCAAGCGCACTGTCGCGCTGGCACAGGCGGCGCAACCCAAGCGCTTGCGCTGACCCGTTTCGCGCTGACCTGGTTGCGGGTAAACACGGGGGCGCTCGCGTTTGAGCGCGCACTAACATGTTAGTGCGCTATGTCCACCCCACTTGCCCAATCCCTGCGCGCCCGCGCCTACGAGAGCTTTCGCCAGCAGATTCTGCGGGCGCACATTCGGCCCGGGCAATTCGTGTCGCAGCGCGAGCTGGTGCAGCTGCTGGATATGCCGCTGGGCGCTGTGCGCGAGCTGATTCCGCGCTTGGAGGCTGAAGGCCTTTTGCGCACCGTGCCGCAACGGGGCCTGCAAATCGCCCACGTGGACCTCAAGCTGATCCACAACGCATTCCAGTTGCGCGCCATGCTGGAGCGCGAAGCGGCGCTGCATTTTGTGCAGTCCGTCTCGGACGCCGATTTGGCCGACATCGAGCAAGCCCACTTGGATGTGGTGCACCAAGCCGAGGCTGGCCCGATCACCGACGCATTGCTCACCCAAGCCACCTCGGTCGATTGGGGCTTGCACGACCTGATGATCGATACCTTGGGCAACGAGCTGATCTCCCAGACCTACCGCATCAACAGCCTGCGGGTGCGGCTGATTCATTTGGAGCGCTCCACTTTGTCTGCCGAGGTGCTGCTGCCTGCGATGCAGGAGCACCTCAACCTGATTGACGCCCTGAAGTCGCGCGACCCCTCCTCGGTGGCGGCGAAAGTAGCCTTCCACATCCACAGCGCGCACCAGCGGGTGCTGGGGCAAGACCGGCGGGTGCTCGGCGCGCCCAGGCTGCATGCCACTGCGACGCACTGACCTTTGCCACCACCGGCCCATCCACCATCCCCAGCCGTCCACGGAGTTCCATTGACCACCCCACTGACCAACCCCCGCAATGGCTTCCAAGGCATTTGGCCGGCCATGCTCACACCGCTGGATGCGCAGCTCCATATCGACCAAGCCGCGCTGGCCGCGCATGCGCAAGCGCTCATCAATGCGGGCTGCGGCGGCGTCACTGTGTTTGGCACCACCGGCGAAGGCCCCTCGTTCTCGGTGGCCGAGCGCAAGCAGGCCATCGAGCAGCTCATCGCCCGCGGCATTGCGGCCGAGCGCATCATGGTGTCCACCAGCTGCGCTGCGTTGGTCGACACCCTGGAACTCACCCGCCATGCGGTGGCGCTGGGCGTGCACGGCTGCTTGGTGTTGCCCGCGTTCTACTTCAAAGACGTCAGCGACGAAGGCATCCTCAACGGCTACATCCAGATCATTGAGGGTGTGCAACGTACCGACTGGCGGCTGTACCTGTACCACATACCGCAAGTGATCGGGGTGCACCTCAGCCACCATGTCATCGCCGAATTGCTAGCGCGCTACCCACAGATAGTGGTGGGCATCAAAGACAGCAGCTGCGACCGTGCCCACTCGGTGCGGCTGGCGCAGGCCTTTATGCCGCCCTTGACGGTGTATGTGGGCTTTGAGCCGGATTTGCCCACCTTGGGCGCCATGGGCAGCACCGGTGCCATCAGCGGTTTGGCTAATTTTTTGCCGCGCACGGTGCACCGCATGGTGCTAGCCCCCCAGGCAGCGGGCACCGCGCAAGACGCATCGCGGGTCGACGCCACCCTGGAAGCCCTCAAGCCCTACGCGCTGATCCCGGCCCTGAAAAGCGTGATGGCCACCTTGCGCGGCGAACCCGGCTGGTTGCGGGTGCGCCCACCGCTGGTGGCCCTGACGCCCAGCGCCCATACCGAACTCACCGCGCAGCTGCAGCGCGCGCAACTCGGCACCGATTTCCCCACCCACCCCTAGGAGACAACGATGAAAACCATTTCTTCCACCCGCCGCAGCCTGCTCGCCACGGGCGTGGCCGCGTTGGCCACCGGTGCTGCGCTCAGCCTGGGCACGGCCGCATTGGCGCAGACCAAGGTACCGATGCGCATTTCCACCCCCGCCGTGCCCGACGACTGGCACGCCAAGATGTGGACGGTGTTCAAAGATGCGCTGGATGCCTCGTCGCCCAACCAGTTTGACACCCAGATCAATCTCAACGCGTCGCTGTTCAAGCAAGGCACCGAGCCGGCTGCGATGGCGCGCGGCAACCTGGAGTTGTCGGCTATTTCCGCGTTCGACATGGCCAAGCTGGTGCCCGAGTTTTCGATCTTTACCGCGGGCTACGTGGTGCGTGACCCGGCCCACCAGCAAAAGGTGTTCAACGGCCCCATCGGCGAAGGCCTGTTCAAAACCGTCTCTGAAAAAATGGACGTGACCATCTTGGCCACCGCCTACCTGGGCACCCGCCAAGTCAACCTGCGCGAGGTGCGCAACGTGCGCACGCCAGCCGACCTCAAGGGCGTCAAGCTGCGCATGCCGGGCACCAAAGAGTGGCTGTTCTTGGGCGAAGCCTTGGGCGCTACCGCCACCCCCTTGGCCTTTGGCGAGGTGTACCTGGGCCTCAAAACCGGCACCATCGACGGGCAAGACAACCCGCTGCCCACGGTGCGCGCCGCCAAGTTTTACGAAGTGACCAAGCAACTGGTGCTGACCAACCATTTGGTGGACAGCATCTTCATTGCCATCTCCAACAAAACCTGGAACGCGCTCACCCCCGCGCAGCGGCAAAACGTGCGTGCTGCAGCCCAGGCCGCAGCGCAGTACAACAACGAGAACCGCATCCGCGAGGAAGGGCAAATCGTCGACTTCTTCCGCCAGCAGGGCCTGCAAGTCACCACGCCGGATGTGGACGCCTTCCGCAAGGCAGTGCAAGAGACCTACGCCAAGTCCGACTACGCGCAGGTCTGGCCCGCCGGTTTGCTTGATCGCATCAACGCCACACGCTAAGCCATGCGTTTTTTGAAGCGGGCCGCCGACGCGTTCGGTGGCCTGATTTTTGTGTGCCTTTTCTGTACCTTCTTGCTACAGATCGTGGCGCGTTTTGGCTTCAACAAGCCGCTGCCCTGGACCGACGAACTGGCAGTGATCTTGTACCTCTGGGCCATTCTGTGGGCGGCCGCCATCATGGTGCCCGACCGCGAGCATGTGGTGTTTGACCTGGTCTGGAACAGCGTGAGCACCGCCACCCGGCGCGTGATGCGCATCGTCGGCAACCTGATGATCGGCGGCCTGGCGCTGTGGGCCATTCCCGCCAGTTGGGACTATGTGCACTTCATGCGGCGCGAAACGTCGCCGGTGCTCGACATCTCGTTCCAGTGGATCTTTTTGCCCTTTGTGTTGCTGCTGGTCGCGCTGGTGGTGCGCAGCGCCTGGGCGATTGGCGAGGCCATCCGGGGCCGGGGGCTGGACGTGCAAAGGACCTTGTCATGAGCTTGGCGCTGTGGGCCTTGGTGGGTGTGGTGGTGTCGGGCATGCTGCTGCGCATGCCCATTGGTTTTTCGATGCTGATGGCTGGTGTGGCCTACCTGATCGTCAAAGGCCAGGACCTGGGGCTGGTGGCCGAGCAGGTGAGCAACGGGCTGTACAACAGCTACGTGCTGCTGGCGGTGCCGCTTTTTGTGTTTGCCGCCAACATCATGAATGCGGGCACGGTGAGCGAGCGCATTTTTGACTTCTGCCGCATCTTGGTGGGGCGCATGCGTGGCGGGCTGGCGCAGGTCGATATCTTGGTGAGCGTCATTTTTTCTGGCATGAGCGGCAGCGCCATTGCGGATGCGGCCGGCCCCGGGCTGGTGACCATCAAGCAAATGCTCAAGAAGCCCGAGTATTCGCCCGGATTTGCCGGCGCGGTGGTGGTGGCCAGTGCCACCCTGGGCCCCATCATTCCGCCGTCGATCCCGATGGTGATTTACGCGCTGGTGTCGGGCGCGTCGGTGGGTGCCTTGTTCTTGGGTGGCGTGGTGCCCGGCGTGTGCATGACGATATTGATGATGTGCGTGGTGCACGTTATTGCGCGCAAGCGCAACATGCCCCGCGAAGACCCGATCCCCCTGCGCGAGTGGCCCAACATCGTGTTTCGCGGCGCGCTGCCCTTGTCGATGCCCATCGTGCTGTTGGGCGGCATTTACTCGGGTGCCTTCACGCCCACCGAAGCAGCGGCGGTAGCGGCCTTGCATGCGCTGGTGCTGGCGGCCTTTGTGTTCAGGGCGCTGAGCTGGCGGGCGTTTGGGGCGGTGGTGCTGGAGTCCACCCGGGCCAGCGCGGTCATCACCATCATCTTGGCGGGCTCCTTTGTGCTCAATTACGCCTTCACCTCCGAGGGCGTGCCCCAGGCCATGGCCGCGTGGGTGGACAGCCTGGGCTTGAGCCGCTTGCAGTTTTTGTTCATGGTGAACGCGCTGTTCCTCATCTTGGGTTGCTTTCTGGATGTGTCTGTGCTGCTGCTGGTGTTTGTGCCCATGCTGCTGCCGGCGGCCAAGCTGCTGGGCGTGGACCTGGTGCACTTTGGTGTGCTGGTGGTGCTCAACATGATGATCGGCCTGATCCACCCGCCCTTTGGCATGCTGCTGTTTGTTATCAAGGCGCTCACCGGCATTCCGATTGGCGCCATGATGCGCGAGGGCTGGATGTTTCTGGTCATGCTGCTGTTGCTCTTGGTGGCGATTACCGTGTTCCCCGACATCGTGCTCTGGTTGCCCCGCACCATGGGCTACGGCACCGCGGCGCCGACTGGCTAAGGCGCTGTGCCTGCCGCTTGCAGCCTGCCGCTGGCGCGCGTGTCTCACCTAGAATGAAATCGAAGGGGGTGGGAATGACGCCAGAGCAAAAAGCCAGGGCCGGTATCGATCAGTTGCTTGTCGCGGCAGGTTGGCACGTTTGCAACCCGGCCGACGCCAATTTGCTGGCCGGGGACGCTGGGGTGCATGGCGTTGCCATTCGCGAGTTTGCGCTGCAAAGCGGCTTCGGCTTTGCCGACTACCTGCTGTATGTGAATGGCAAGGCTTGCGGCGTCATCGAGGCCAAGAAGCAGGGCGCCACACTGCGCGGCGTAGAGCTGCAAAGCAGCCGCTACGCCCAAGGCCTGCCCCGCACACTGCCCGCCTGGGCGCGCCCGCTGCCCTTTGTGTGGGAAAGCACCGGCGTGGAAACCCACTTCACCAACGGCCTGGACCCCGAGCCGCGCGCCCGACCGGTGTTTGCCTTCTTTCGCCCCGAGTTGCTGGTGCAGTGGCTGCAATCCGTTCGGGCTGAGCCGGTCGAAGCCCACCCTTCGACAAGCTCAGGGCGAACGGAGGTGGGCTCAGGGCGAACGGAAATGGGCTGGGAGGGAACGCATGTGGGCTCAGGGCGAACGGAGGTGGGCTCAGGGGGAAGGGTGGAGGAGCCGAGGCTGCCCTATGTTCCGCAAGGCACTTTCCTCGCTCGCATGCAGAACATGCCCCAGCTGGTGACCGAGTGGGGCAGCGGTGGCGCGCACTATGCGCTGTGGCCTGCGCAAATCAGCGCCATTACTAACCTGGAAAAAAGCCTGGCCGCCAACAAGCCCAAGGCCCTGATCCAAATGGCCACCGGCAGTGGCAAAACGTTTACCAGCATTGGCTTCATCTACCGGCTCATCAAGTTTGGCGGCGCACGCCGCGTGCTGTTTTTGGTAGACCGGGGCAACCTGGCCCGCCAGACCAAGAAAGAGTTTGACGCCTACGCCAGCCCCTACAACAACTACAAGTTCGGCGAGGAGTACATCGTCCAGCACCTGCAGGGCAACCAGATTGATACATCGGCCCGCGTGGTTATCTGCACCATCCAGCGCATGTTCAGCCTGCTCAAGGGGCGCGAGCTGGGGGAAGAGGCCGACGAAGAATCGACCGAGAAGATAGAGGCCCTGTTCAAAGACCCCGAGCCCATTGGCTACAACCAGGCCATACCCATCGAGATGTTTGACATCGTCGTTACCGACGAGGCCCACCGCAGCATCTACAACCTGTGGCGCCAGGTGCTGGAGTACTTTGACGCGTACCTGATTGGCCTGACCGCCACGCCCAACAAACAGACCTTCGGCTTCTTCAACCAAAACCTGGTCATGGAATACGGCCACGCCCAGGCGGTGGCCGATGGGGTGAACGTCAACTACGACGTGTACCGCATTGAAACCGAGGTGAGCGAGCAGGGCGCCAAAGTAGACAAAGGCTTCTGGCTGGAAACGCAAGACAAAGCCACCCGCCGCAAGACCGCCTGGCAGCTGGACGACGACTTTGAATACCAGCCCGAAGAGCTGGACCGCGCCGTGCAAACGCCCGACCAGATCCGCACCGTGGTGCGCTCCCTGCGCGACCGCTGGCAGGCCGACATGTTCCCCAGCCGTACCGAGCTACCCAAGACGCTGGTGTTTGCCAAAGACGACAACCACGCCGAAAAAATTGTGGAAATCTTGCGCGAAGAGTTTGGCCGCGGCAACGAGTTCGCACAAAAGATCACCTACCGCAGCGCCCAGGGCGGCGGCACCAGCCCGGAGCAGCTGATTAAAGACTTTCGCACCGGTTACTACCCGCGCGTAGCGGTTACGGTGGACATGATCGCCACCGGCACCGACATCAAGCCGGTGGAGATCGTCGTCTTCATGCGCAGTGTCAAAAGCCGCAGCTTCTTTGAGCAGATGAAAGGCCGTGGCGTGCGCGTGTGCAACCCCACGGACATGGCGCAGGTCAACCCCAGCCCGGACGGCGTGGGTGTGAAGAAAGACCACTTTGTCATCGTCGACTGCGTGGGGGTGTGCGAGCGCGACAAAACCGACAGCCGCCCCATGGACAGCAAAAAGAGCGTGCCCCTGGACAAGCTGCTGCAGGCGGTGAGCCTGGGCAATGTGGAAGACGAAGTGCTGAGCAGCATCGCCGCTAGGTTGGCCCGGCTGGACAAAGACGCCAGCGACGCCGACCGCGCCAAGGTGGTGGAACTGAGTGGCGGCAAAACCCTGCGCGACCTGGCGCGCGGCATTGTGGAAGCACTTAGTCCGCCCGACGAAATAGCCGTTCGCCCTGAGCTTGTCGAAGGGCTGCTAAGAGACGCAACCAAGCCCTTCGCCTCGCCAACACTGCGCGAACAGCTACTAAAAATGAAGCAAAAGGCCGACCTAGTCATCGACGTGGTCACACAAGACAGCCTGCTGCACGCCGGCTTTAGCGAAGGCAGCGACCGCGCCACCGCGCTGGTGCAAAGCTTTGAGCAATTCATCGCCCAGCACAAAGACGAAATCACCGCGCTGCAAATTTTGTACAGCAGGCCCACGCGCGCGCCGCTGAAGTTTGAAGACGTCAAAGCTTTGGCCGACGCCATGCATGCCCCGCCGCTCAATATCGACGAAGGCGCCCTGTGGCAGGCCTACGCCACCCTGCGCAAAGACAAGGTCAAAGGCGCCAAACAGCGCCGCCTGCTCACCGACCTGGTCAGCCTGGTGCGCTTTGCCATGCAGCAGACCAACGAGCTGGTGCCCTACCCTGAACGCGTGCAGGCCAACTTCAAAGCCTGGCTGGCCCAGCACAATGCCGCAAAAACCTCCGTTCATGCTGAGCCTGTCGAAGCATTCACCCAAGAACAAATCCACTGGCTAGAAATGATCCGCGACCACATAGCCGCCAACCTTGGCATTGAGATAGACGACTTTGAATACGCGCCGTTCAACACCGAGGGCGGGCTGGGCAAGGTGCACCAGCTTTTTGGTGAGGAGCTGCCTAAGGTGATTGAGGAATTGAATCGGGAGTTGGCGGCGTGAGTTCGGTAACGGTTATGGGTGACGCGACTCAAAACTGGGCTACGCGCACCATTGGAGAGACCGGGAAATACATCAACGGCTTGGCCTTCAAGCCCACGGACTGGGGCGATGAGGGCATGCCCATCATCCGAATACAGAACCTCACCAGCCCCACGAAACCACTGAACAAAACTACACGCGCGGTTGATCCCGCCTACGTCGTGAACCCCGGCGACATATTGGTGAGTTGGTCCGCGACGCTTGACGCATTCATCTGGAATCGCGAGCCTGCCTTGTTAAATCAGCACATCTTCAAAGTGGTACCGGACACGTCTGTTGTCACGAAGAAGTTTCTCTTTTACACGCTGAAGAAGGCCATCGCGGAGATGATCAAGTCTGAGCACTTGCATGGATCCACGATGAAGCACATCAATCGCGGTCCATTCCTCGCGCACAAGATTGAGGTTCCCACACTGAAAGAGCAAGACGAAATCGTCGCCGAACTCGAAAAACAGTTCTCCCGCCTCGACGAAGCCGTCGCCAACCTCGAACGCGTCAAAGCCAACCTCAAACGCTACAAAGCCTCCGTCCTCAAAGCCGCCGTCGAAGGCCGCCTCGTAGAAACCGAAGCCAGCCTGGCCCGCCGCGAAGGCCGCACCTACGAAACCGGCGAACAGCTTTTGCAGCGGATTCTTGATGAGCGGCGTGCGGGCTGGACTGGCAAGGGCAAGTACAAAGAGCCAATAGCGCCAGTGACAGACGAACTGCAAGCGTTGCCCGAAGGCTGGACTTGGGCCACGATGCCTCAACTCGGTGAGTTGAATCGGGGCAAATCAAAGCACCGTCCGCGCGATGACAAAGCACTGTACGGCGGCCCATTTCCCTTTATTCAGACCGGCGATGTGCGCCGCTCGGATGGCTCCATCACAGACTTCACACAGACGTACAGTGAGTTTGGTCTTACACAAAGTCGGCTGTGGCCGCCCGGTACGCTGTGCATCACTATCGCCGCGAATATCGCCGAGACGGGCATTCTGAAATTGAAAGCGTGTTTCCCTGACAGCGTTGTTGGTTTCATTCCGCACCTTGGATCGCCAACTGTTGAGTACGTTGAATGCTTCATCCGAACTGCGAGAGATGGTCTTGACCGCTTTGCGTCAGCGACTGCGCAAAAGAACATAAATCTGGAAGTTCTGGAAGCGGTTGCCATCCCGACACCGCCGTTTGCTGAACAAATCCGAATCGTCGCTGAAGTCGACCGCCACCTGTCCATCATTCGCGAAGTCGAAGCCGAGGTCGACGCCAACCTCCAGCGCGCGCAGGCTTTGAGGCAGGCAACGTTGGCTAAGGCGTTCTTTCGCCCTTAAGAAGTTACAAAGTACAACAGGGATGTCCTAAATGAAGCTCACCAAACTCACACTCGAAAAGTTTAAGAAGGTCGATAAGGTGGACATCGAACTACAAGGGCTTAATGTTCTTGTGGGTGGAAACAACGCGGGGAAGAGTAGTGTCCTTCAAGGCGTTCACTTCTCAGTCATTGCCGCTATCGCGTCCAGGCAAGCAGGTCGAGACACCTTTACGCAAGAATCGCTGTTGTATTGTCCATCTAGATCGTTCGAATCCCTCAGGCACGGACCGGGCTACACGAACCAAACGCATTTTGGGCACTTGCGGCTGGTTGCTGAAACGCCAGAGGATGTGACCTGCCCCCCATAAACCGTACCAGCCAAATTTCCAAGAAGTCCATCCACCCGGAGAATGATGGACATGAGAACAAGCAAATTCAGCGAAGAGCAGATCATTGGCTTTCTGCGCCAGGCCGAGGC
>NZ_JBIIGC010000031.1:0-17673 GCF_044236835.1 Rhodoferax sp. | reverse complement strand
CAAGAGCTACCGGCTCAAAGAGGCCGCGGCACGCATCGCCATGGCTGCTGAGTCGTCATAATTCGAGCGTCCCCCATGGGGGAGTTTGACTGGCCATAAGTGGGGGAGTTTGAAGTGGCCATCGGGGCTGAAGTCTCTCTGCTTATTCATGCTCCCGGCGATCAGGTGATGGATTTCATCAATGATCAACATCTTGACGCCCATCTCCCTGAACAGCAGCTTGACCTGGGAGTTCTTTTCCTGAGGAGAACTCGTCGGCTTATACGGCGCCATCAATGCATCCAGGATACGTGTGTAAAACGCCGACACATCCGGAGTAGGCGGTGACTCCACCATCACAACTGGACAGGTTGTCACCTCCGATGTCGCATCCAGGTCGACCGGATGCAACTCCATGAAGCGCTCCAAAATGGAGGTTTTGCCGTTAAACGAAGGTGCCACCAGCAACATGTTGGGCATGCGCGTGATGCGTGGATATTCCAACAGCTCCTCCAGGCGCGCCAGTATTTCTTTGACCCTGCCGTAACCCAACCAGGTCCCTGATTGAATCGACTTGATGCGCTCAGCATCAGTGGCGCCTATCAGTGCACTGGCAGCGTCATTGAGATGCGGATAGTCTCGCGTCGCGTCAGTCATTCGTCATCCAACGCTTGCACGTCATCGGGGTTGTAGCCGCGGACCGCTGGGGGTGGAGTCACAGACTTCGCTGGTGTTGAAACATTTGGCATCGTTTTCTTCTTTTCAGCCCTGGTCTTCTCTTGCTCAGTGCGCCGTTGGGCCTCTCGTCGTGCCACTTTGGTCTTGCCTGCAGCTTCTTCCTCCAAAGCGCGCTGCTCATTGATGATGGCGAACACCGCCTTTTCATTCTCCTTTGAATGCCCTCGCTTTTCAGCTAAACCCTGGGCCTTGAGCAACTCCCAAATGCTGACTGGCGGCAAACTGCTGTCGCGATAGGGAATCGTTACGTATCGCTTTGAAAGCTCATCGTAGAAGTAGAGTTGGCTGATATCGCGCGGATCGCGATGAAATTTAAACATGCGCTTGTGCTTGGGGAACTCGGGGTCCATAACACCCATCCAGGCCCGCAACACGTCGTGGTAGTAATGGACATGGTCGATGAGTACGCCATAAGCCTGAATCGTGCGTTCGATGAAAGGGGTGAAGTTGATTTTCAGAAGTTCTTCGTCAGTGCGTCTGGCGGGCAAGCCGCGACCAGGTTTGTCTTTGGTTCCTAGCAACCCTTGCCGCCACTTCTCCAATGGGGGCATGCCAATGCCACCATGGTCTTCCAAGTGGTACCTAGCAAAGAACAGCACAAGCCACTTTTCAATCTCTTCCATGGTCATGCATGCATTGCCCTCTGCGTCGTACTCATAGAGTTCATCCGGCCCTGAAAACGTTGCCCCTTTTAATGTCTTGAGCCCCTCAGTGACCGTCCCCATAAGGCGCTCTATGTGTGCCCCATAGCGTGGCTTCTTGACTGGGCGTAGATGGATGTCGATGTCATAGACCCGGCAAGCTGACTTCAACATGTCACCCCGAAACTCACGAGCGTTGTCCATGTGAAGAATGCCCATGACACCCCACATGCTCCAGTCCACACTGACAATGCCCCTTCGACGCAACCACTCGTCCTTGGGAAGAATCGCGTGGCTAATGCACATGCCGGCGGACATTGATGAGGGCGCCTCCAACGAAAGGTACATTCCCAAACACGACCGACTGAATACGTCGATTGCCAGAGTGATCCAGGCCCTATTGATAGATTTTCGGTGCTTGTCGTCCACGATCATCACCGGCAGCAAGGTGTGATCGATCTGCACAATGCTCAAGGGCCAATCAGCGTCGGGAATCACGCCCTTAATCGGCTGGTGCTTGGCGTGAGCCACAGCGGCACCGTAGCGCAATAACGTCCTTTCTGGCCCGTTGGTCTGTTCCAGCCTGGCGCGGACCGTATTCACGGCGGGCAACGGAAGCTCTGCGTTAGAACACAAGCGTCTGACCTCTTTGATGGTCGCAGCGATGGACTTATGCTGGTCGGTGTCGTGAAACTCTTCCAACGTCTTGGCAATGATGGCCTCAACTGCCGGAACGATGCGTGACTTGGCTTTGCCACCGCGGTTTCGGTACATCGGCAAGAGAGACGAGAGGGTACCTGTAGTGCGATACGCGGTGACCCATCGGTACACCGTGGCCTTGCTGACTTTGGCTTCTGCCGCGATCTCTTTATAAATCGCATTGGATCGCTGGTAGCGACTTAACAGCAGGGGTTCAATCCACTGCCTTCTACTCTGGGCGATGGACCAGTCGAACTCAGTGGCATTGAGTAACTCAGGCTCCACCGTTTTCACTGCGGTTTTCTCTCCCACTATCGTGGGCGGTCCGATATCACCCATCTTGAGAAGTACTTGGTTGCCGGTCTCAACATCTCTGGCAAGAACCAGATTGACATCCGCCAGATTCAAGATGACGTATTCCCGCCCCCCATTGGTGACTGTTGCACCTTTGGTAACCCAATACTGGGTGGGGATGGTCCGGTCTGTCATCGCGCAGCTCCAGCAAGGCGCAATTCGACGTCACCACCGAAACGAGTGTCTAGGTCCGTATATAAGCGCCGCTGGAGCAACATGCTCCAGATCACCGGTAACCAGTGAAGTCGTTCGTCGTCGGTCAACGCCAACGACGCCAGGATGCCCTCTGAGGACGAAACCCCGTGTTTGTCAGCCATGACTTGCAACACACGCACGCAATCCGTCTCCAACGGATCAACGTTACGGTACTCCCGCAAGAACTTGATGTTGGCCAGCCGAGGGCTGCGGATTTCCGTTTCATCGACAGTCCTGAACTCCCATCCCATGGACTCGGCATAGACCTGCGCGGCGGCGAACTTGGGGGCGTAATCCGCAGCGTGTTTCGTGAGAAAGTCGCTGCGCTTCACTTCTGCGAGGAGAGGCTTGCGGATCTCACCTGATTCGGGATCCGGTCTGTATTTCACGAGCACGTCGGGAACATACCCCTTCGCCACACCCTTCACTGGAACACGAACGGGCTGCACCTCGAACGATTCAACCTCATCATCAAAGTCAAGGACCAGCAGGTAGTCTTTCTCCAGGAGAGACTCAAACTGGTCCATCACCTCGCTTTTGCGACTTGAGTAGGCCCCGGTGACGAAGAGGTAATTTTTGGGGATCTTGCGAACAGGCATGTGACCAGTCTAGCGATTTAGGAAGCCATTTCAAACCAGTCTCACTAACTTCTGCACTTTTTCTCATTATCTACTGATAAGATCTGTTGATCGATGGCGGTTTTTCTCAAAATCGGCTGACAAGTCACATCAAACACCGAACCGAAATGCCGACCGCCACGCGCCCGCTTCTTCAACCCCTAACGACGCCAAGGTCCACCCATGAATTACCAAGCCCACGCCGAGCGCTATGACGGCCGCATGCCTTACCGCAGCTGCGGCAAAAGCGGGCTCAAGTTGCCAGCGATTTCCTTGGGCCTGTGGCACAACTTTGGCGATGCCACGCCGATGCAAACGCAGCGCGACATGCTGCGTACCGCGTTCGACTTGGGCATCACCCATTTCGATCTGGCCAACAACTACGGGCCACCTTACGGCAGCGCCGAGACCAACTTCGGCGTCCACCTGCGGCGCGATTTCAAACCCTACCGCGACGAGCTGATCATCTCCAGCAAGGCGGGGTGGGATATGTGGCCCGGACCGTATGGCCAGGGCGGCGGCTCGCGCAAGTACGTACTGGCCAGCCTGGACCAAAGCCTGCAGCGCATGGGCCTGGACTATGTCGACATCTTCTACAGCCACCGCTTCGACCCCGACACTCCGCTGGAAGAAACCATGGGAGCACTCGCCAGTGCAGTGCAGCAGGGCAAGGCCTTGTACGTGGGCATCAGCAGCTACTCGCCAGGCAAGACCCGCGAAGCAGCGGCGCTGCTCAAAAGCATGGGCGTCAAGGCCTTGATCCACCAGCCGTCCTACAGCTTGCTCAACCGTTGGATCGAGGAAGATTTGCTCTCAGCGCTGGACGAAACCGGCATGGGCTGCATTGCCTTCAGTGCTTTGGCACAGGGGCTGCTCACTGACAAATACCTCCATGGTGTTCCTAGTGACGCGCGCATCAACCGCCCGGGCGGCGGCTCCTTCACCTCCGACCATTTGAGTGACGCGAATCTGGCCCACGTGCGCGCACTCAACGAGATTGCCCGCGCGCGCGGGCAGACCTTGGCACAGATGGCCACCGCCTGGGTGCTGCGCGATGCGCGCGTGACATCGGCCCTGATTGGTGCGAGCAAGCCCGCGCAAATCGTCGACCTTGCGGGTGCTATGAAGAACCTTGCGTTCTCCATTGCCGAGCTGCAGGCCATCGACCAACATGCAGTGGATGGTGGCATCAACCTGTGGAAAAAACCCTCCACCGACCAGCGCCCAGGCTGATCGAGCGCGCGCACACTTTTGCATGGCGCTTACACCAAACCGCGGTCTTAGCGCCGGTGCGCGATCGACGCTGCTGGCGCTCGGCGCCATCGCGTTGTGGGGCACACTGGCACCACTGGGGGTTTTGCTGCAGCACGTGCCGGCCTTCTTACTCACAGGCATTGGATTGCTGGTGGGAAGCCTTATCGGCGTACCGCTGTCGGGCTGGCGCTTGAGGGCGTGGGCGGTGCCACTGCCTACGCTGTTGCTGGGGGTGTACGGCTTGTTTGGCTTCCACTTCTTGCTCTTCATCGCACTGCGACACGCCCCGCCGGTGCAGGCCAATTTGGTGAACTACCTATGGCCACTGGGCATCGTGTTGCTGGCACCACTTTTCTTGCCGGGTATGCGGCTATCGGCGCTGCATGTGGTGGCCGCGGCCATAGGTTTTTGTGGCGCCGCGCTGGCCATCCTGGGCGGGCGGAACCTGGAAGGCGGGTTCGCTTGGGGTTATGTCCTGGCCTTGGTCTCGGCCTTTGTCTGGGCCAGCTACTCCCTGCTCAGCCAACGCGTGGCACGTTTTCCAACCGCAGCCATGGGATTGTTTGGTTTGGTGTCCGGCCTCTTGTCGCTGCTGTGCCATCTGCTGCTGGAGACACCGGTGTCACTCAGCGCGACCGATTGGGCGCTGCTGGTAGCGCTGGGCTTGGGGCCTTTGGGCGGTGCGTTTTACCTGTGGGACGCCGCACTCAAGCAAGGCGACCCGCGGCAGATTGGGGTGTTGTCGTTCCTGACGCCTTTGCTGTCGACCTTGGCCCTGCTATGGATGCGCTCCGAGCCGCCCAGCGCTTCGGTGTTGGGCGCAGCAGCTTTGATCGTTGGGGCGGCGGTGCTGGGCGCGCGCGCCAGCCGCTAAACCACGCAAGCTGCGGCTCTACACCGCTGCCAGCGCTTGCACGGGATCCTCTGCGCTGAGGACCCGCATGGCCCAGGGCTGCAGACGCGCTGTGTCAGCGCGCAAAATTTCCTGCTTGACCGCCAAAATTTGCGCCGGGTGCATGGAAAAACTGCGCAGCCCCAAACCCAGCAGTAAACGGGTCAGGCCGATGTCGCCGGCCATTTCTCCGCAGACACTCACTTCCTTGCCCTGCGCGTCGCATTCGGCGATGGTGTCAGCCACCAGTTTCAAGATCGCCGGGTGCAGGGGATCGTACAAATGCGCCACCGACTCGTCCGCTCGGTCGATGGCCAGGGTGTACTGGATCAGGTCGTTGGTGCCAATCGACAAGAAGTCAAAGTGCTGCAAAAACATGCGTAGACTCAAAGCAGCGGCCGGCACTTCGATCATGGCGCCGAGCTTGACAGGGCCATAGGCCACGCCTTTGCTATCCAGGCTGGCGCGGGCCTGTTCGATGTGCGCCAAGGTTTGCCGAATCTCGCGCGCATGGGCCAGCATAGGCACCAACAAACGCACCTGACCGTGCGCAGCGGCGCGCAAGATGGCGCGCAGCTGGGTCAAAAACATGGCCGGGTCGGCCAGACTCCACCGGATGGCGCGCAGGCCCAGTGCAGGGTTGAGGTGAGCCTCGTCCCGCATCGTTTTGTCCAGCGATTTGTCGGCGCCCACATCCACTGTGCGAATGGTCACTGGCAATCCCTGCATGCCTTCGACAGCGCGTTTGTAGGCTTGGTACTGCTCTTCTTCATCGGGCAGGCGGCCCTGGCGGCCCATGAACAAGAACTCGCTGCGAAACAGCCCCACGCCCACTGCACCCGCCTGCAACGCGGTCTGGGCGTCCTCAGGCATCTCGATATTGGCCAGGAGTTGCACGCGCTGACCGTCCATGGTGACCGAGGGTGTGTGCAGCAGGCGCTGAAGTCGGCCTCGCTCCAGTGCGCCTTGGCGCTGCTTGAAGCCGTACTCCGCCAAGATGATGGGCGACGGATCCACGATGACGACACCCGCATCGCCGTCAATGATGACCCAGTCGTCCTGGCGTACCAGTTGGCTACAAGTGCGCGCCCCCACCACCGCCGGAATGTCCATGCTGCGCGCAACGATGGCGGTGTGCGAAGTCTTCCCGCCCACGTCGGTGATGAATCCGGCAAACACACTGTGCTTGAACTGCAACATGTCTGCCGGTGAGAGGTCATGGGCGATGAGGACCAAGGGCACATCGACCGTGTCATCGAGCAGCAAATCTTGTTGTGGCTGCTGGCGGGATCGCCGCGGCGCTTGCTCCACCACCGGGGCGTCTTGGCCCTTCATGGCACGCAGCACACGCTCAACAATTTGCTCCAGGTCGGCTTTGCGCTCACGCAGGTAGACATCCTCCATCTCGTCAAACTGGCGGGCGATGACTTCGAGTTGGGTGGTCAGCGCCCACTCGGCGTTGTAGAGGCGGTCGGTAATCCAGTGCTTAACACCGCTGATGAGTTCCGCGTCTTGAAGCAGCATCAGGTGCACATCGAGCAAGGCAGAGAGCTCGTGGGGTGCCTCTTTTGGACCCATGTGCGCGATGCTCTCCTGCAGCCGCTGTATCTCGGCCACCACCGTATCTCGGCCACAGCGCACACGGTGGATTTCACTCTCCACCGACCAGGGGTTGATAAAGTAATGCGCAACATCCACACGGCCCGAGGCAACCAACACCGCGCGCCCAATGGCGACGCCACGGGATACGGCTAGGCCGTGGACGCAAAAGGTCACTCGCCTTCCCCAAATTTGTCCGCAATCAGGGCCAGCAAAGCATCCATCGCCTCGCGCTCCTGCGCGCCCTGGGTCTCAATCACCACCTCGGTTCCCAAGGCGGCGGCGAGCATCATCACGCCCATAATGCTTTTGGCATTGACGCGGCGGTCACCGCGGCTGAGCCACACCTCGCACGGAAAGCTGCCAGCCAGTTTGGTGAGCTTGGCAGACGCCCGCGCATGCAGGCCCAACTTATTGACTATGGTCGTGGTGCTGTTGATCATTGCTTTTTCTCTGCTGGTTTTGTGGCGCAGTTACCGCGACCTGCATGATGCTTTGCATGCCGCCAGCCATGGCCCTGGCCATCAATATATCGAGCGCCTCGTGCTGGTAATTGACCGTACGCAATAACATCGGCAAGTTAACGCCCGCAACCAGCTTGGACTGCACACCGTTAACGACCTTCTGCGCCACATTGCACGGGGTGGCACCGAACACATCGGTCAGCACCAAGGCGTTGGGGGTGTTGAGCGACTTGAGCAGCGCCACGGCGCGGGTGCGGGTTAGCTCCGGCAATTCGTTGGGCGGCACATCCAAGGCCACGACGCCTCCAGCCGCATCCGGGTACACATGCAACACGCTAGCACGCAAGGCGCTGGCAAGCGGCGCGTGGGCAATGATGAAGATGCCGGTGTTCATAGTCTGTTGGGAGTGCCTTTGGATTATGACTTTTTCGCCATCACAAGATGCAAGTAGGCCCACAGGCACAACAGTGCGTAAATCAACAGTGCACCCTGGTGCGCGGCAATGTCGCTCCACCCCAAGGCACGCAAGCCATCGATCGCCAGGCCCAAGCCCCACTGCACCGAAAACACCCCTGCGAAGATCACCAAGTTGTACGCCGACAATGCACGGCCAGCAAGCGCGCTGGGAAACGCCATACCCACCGCAGGCTGGGCCAAGGAACACACGGTAGACGCGACACAAAAGAGCGCAAGTGCCAGCGTCGCAAAGCCGCCGATGGCGCTGCCGCAGACGGCGATCAGCGCCACCAACGCCAATGAAAGCGGCACCCACCGCACCATCAATCGTTCAGCAGTATGCCCGCCGCGCGCCAACCTCGGGCTGGCCCAGCCCCACAGCAAGTAGGCCACGAGCATGCAAGCATTGATCCAAAACAGGCCCAGCGCCGCCTGGGCGGGTGAGTACCCCGCAACCTTGACCATCCAGGGCCCGGCCCACAAGGTTTGAATTGCCACCAACCCGCCGTAGTTGACGAAGCCCAGAGGCGCCATGCGCCGGAAGTAGGGATTACGCCAGACCTCGCTGTAGCCGCTGCTGGCGCTGGACCCATCCGACGTACCTTCCGAGTCGCTGCCCAGCATTGCAGGCTCCCACCGCGGGAGTTGCCATGCGATACACACCATGGCAAGCACCACGCCAGCGGCCAAAAACAGAAACAGTGGTCGCCAACCCACGGTAGGCAGCAGCCACTGCACTGGCAAAGTGGAGGCCAGCATGCCCAATGCACCGACCATGAGCATCCAGGAGTTGGCCCGCATCTGAAGCGCTGGCGCGTACCAGCGGCGGTAGCCCGTGAGCGCGGCCATGAGGCACGCACTCACGCCGACACCGCACAGAATCCGGCCCACCAGCAGCCCGGCAAAACTCTCTGCCACAGAAAACAGCGCGCAACCCACCACCGCCACCGCTAAGAAGGCCACCTCGACGCGCTTCGGACCAAACCGATCAAGCCATGCGCCCAGAGGCAGTTGCGTCACAGCGAAGCCCAGAAAGTAACCACCTGCCAGGAGCCCGAGGTCCGATGCGCGCAATGAAAACTCAGCCGTCAGCGTGGGCGCCAAGGTGGCGGTGATCGCCCGAACCAAGGTCGACAGGAAGTAGGCAAACGCTAATGTGGCAAACACCAGAATGGCGCGCCGGGGTGCAAGAAAGTTCACGGCAGTTTGATTTGTTCGAGTAGCGGATCCACCTGCTCAGCACGCAGTGCTTTTGCATACACGGCGACGTGGTAAATGTCTTGTCCGACCACCCACCACGCCAACCTGGCCTGCACCGGCTCGCCGTTGGCGCGATTTCCTTGGGCACTCCACTGCCTTTGGTGTACAGCATGTGGGGTGACAGAAGCCACCGCGGAGGTTTGGGTCGCAGCCATGCTCGCAAACGCGCCACCTTGCCATGCATCGAGTGCTGCCTCCATGCGGTCAGGCGGCAACCCGCGCAGATGGCTTGCAGCAAACAGCGCGCCATCCGCTTCGCAGCCAACCACCTCAACCGGAAAGGTCCCCACTGGCAACTGCCAGTCCCGGTGAGTTCGGTCAGGCTTGCAGGGCAACCATAAGGACAAGTCTCCCAGTTCCACTTGGCGCCAGTTCAGAGCGGGGGAGCAGGCGGCTACGCTCCACACCAGCGACGCAACTACCAGCCATCGCTTGTGCTTAACGGTTGGGGACTCCAGTTTGCGCCGCGCTCGGCGAAGCAGCGCTAGCGCTTCAACAGTTGCGGCCATGTCCCCGCCGTGCTGCAGGCGCTACACCGAGCAAAGGACCCACAGCGGTCGGTGGGGCACGTGCTTACAGCTTGGCTTGGTAATCGTCGTGGCAGGCTTTGCAGGCTGCCCCAACGCCACCCATCGCAGACTTGATGTTGTCCAAGTTGCCGGTTTTCGCTGCGGCATTGAGCTTGGCCATCTCGGCTTGGAGCTTCTCTGAGAGCCCATCGAACTTTGCTTTTTCCGCCCAGATTTCGGGCTTGGCACGGGTAGGAATCGAACCCTTTTGGCTGCCGTCAACAAAGGCGCTCCACGGCAGCTTGGACATGAACTCGGCGGTGGCTGCGCTGTCGGCGGCCACCTTCGCATCAAACGGCACACGGCCCTGTGCCATGGCACCAATGCGGCCGACATTCTGCGCCATGATGAACAACGCGCTTTGTCGGTACTTGATGGCGTCTTCGGGCTTGGCAAACTGTGCGAAGGCAGGTGTGCAGAGTGCGCCAGCAACAGCGGCGAGCGCCAGTACAGCAATTTTTTTCATGGTGACTCCTAAAGAGGTTGTGATAAAACGCGGTGGCCGTGGGGCAGAGTTGGCCCGCATTCCTGTGGTGTGCAGGTGCTGCGAATGTACCCGTAACGCTGTTCTTCTGTGCACCGCTGCGTTGCGTTTTTTGTTTTTTGGGAGACACATAGTGGTCAAAGTCAGAGTCTGGGATTTGCCCACGCGTTTGTTTCATTGGGCACTGGTGCTGTGTGTGGTGGGGCTGGTCATCACAGCAGAGGTCGGGGGCGATGCCACGCAGTGGCATTTCCGCTTGGGCTATTGCGTTTTGACCTTGGTCTTGTTTCGCGTGGTCTGGGGCTTTACCGGCGGCTACTGGTCGCGCTTTAGCAGTTTTGTGCCCTCACCCGCGCGGCTGCTTGCCTACATCAGGGGCAACTCAGAATCAGATGCGCGATCCGTGGGCCACAACCCTTTGGGCGCTTTGTCGGTGTTGGGTTTGCTTGCGGCCTTGCTGGTGCAAGTGAGCGCAGGGCTGATGAGCGACGATGAAATCCTCGCTGCCGGTCCTTTTGCAGCCAAGGCGCCGCCGGACTGGGTGGCATGGGCCACCTTTTTTCATACCGAGGTGGGCAAATTGGTGCTGATCGGCTTGGTGGCGCTGCATGTCCTGGCGATTGCTTGGTACCGGTTCAAGAGGAAGGAGAACTTGGTGAAACCCATGCTCACTGGCGACAAAGAGCTGACCCACAGCCCCAGCCCCTCGCGTGATGATTTGGGAAGCCGCCTGTTTGCACTGGTGGTCCTGCTGGCCTGCGGGGTAGCAGTGGCCCTGTTGTTGCGCATGGCACAGTAGTGAGATCACACGTTATGGCATCGCATCCTGAACTCGCAATTGCGCAGTGTGCTCCCGCCAGTACGCAGCAACATGCGCAGGTGCGCACGCTGTTTGCAGAATACGCCGCGTCCATTGGTCACAGCCAATGCTTCACGGGGTTTGAGAAGGAGATTAGCGAGCTGCCGGGCGAGTACGCCAGTCCGCGTGGCGCGCTGTTGTGGGCGACGGTCGATAGCGAGTCGGCCGGCTGCTGCGCATTGCGCCCGCTAGACCACAGTGACCACGCCAACGCCTGCGAAATGAAGCGCCTCTACGTGCGCCCGCAGTTCCGTGGTTTGGGTCTGGGTCGCCAACTCGCTGAGATGGCGCTGGAGACGGCGAGGCAGATCGGGTACAGCTGCGTGTTGCTCGACACGCTCGACGACATGGAGTCAGCCCGCGGCCTCTACGAGGACTTGGGCTTTGTCGCCATTGCACCGTACTACTTCAACCCCATCCCCGGTGCGCACTACCTCAAGGTGGACCTCAAGCCTTGACTTGAGCGAGCAAGGTGGCCGCGTCGCTGACCTCAAACTTGCCCGGTGCTTCGATGTTCAACACAGCAACTTTGCCGTCCTTCACCAGCATGGAGTAGCGGCAGCTGCGTAAGCCCATTCCTTTTCCGGTCAAGTCCAGAGTCAAACCCGTGGCCTTGGTGAACGCAGCATCACCATCACCGAGCATGCGAACTTTGTTGCCGGTCTTTTGGTCGCGTGCCCATGCGCCCATCACGAACGCATCGTTCACACTCACACACCAGATTTCGTCGACGCCGGCTGCCTTGAATGCATCAAACTGCGCGAGGTAGCCCGGCACATGCTTGGCTGAGCAAGTGGGAGTGAATGCGCCTGGCAACGCGAACAACGCAATCGTTCTGCCCGCTGCAGCCTTGGCTACGTCGACCGCGTTGGGGCCAATACTGCAGCCCTCACCCTCGACTTCGGAGTACTCCATCAGGGTGGTAGGTGGCAAGGTGTCGCCGACTTTAATCATGTGCAATCCCTCTCGTTAAATGAATGAACCAATAAAAACGGCCCACATTGTGGGCCGTCATCTTGAGTGCCGCTGCAGCACAAGCCAATAGTCTTGCGCTGCGACCGACTTACACCGCTGCTGCCTTTTGCACCAAGCGGGTGGCTACCCAATTCTTGGTTTTGGAAATCGGGCGGCTTTCGGTGATTTCGATCATGTCACCCAGCTTGTACTCACCCTTTTCATCATGGGCATGGTACTTGCTGGACTTGCCAACGATCTTGCCGTAGAGCTCGTGTTTGACACGGCGCTCGATCAAAACGGTAACCGTCTTGGCACGCTTGTCGCTGACCACCTTGCCGATCAAGGTGCGCTTGAGGGATGTTTTAGCTTCCGTCATGTGTCGCTCCTTATTTGGCGGATGTTTCAGCGCTTTGCTTCTCGACAAGAATAGTCTTGGCGCGGGCGATAGCGCGACGTGCAGAGCGCAACGTTGCTGTGTTGTTGAGTTGCTGCGTAGCCTTTTGCATACGCAGACCAAAGTGGGCTTTTTGCAGCGCCTTGACTTCGGCTTGCAAACCGGCAACGTCTTTTTGGCGCAGTTCAGTAGTTTTCATTGCATGTCTCTCCTGATTACTGACCAATCATGCGGGCCACGAACGTGGTACGCAATGGCAGCTTGGCCGCAGCCAAACGGAACGCTTCACGGGCCAACTCTTCAGGCACGCCGACGATTTCAAACACGATCTTGCCTGGCTGAATTTCAGCCACGTAGTACTCGGGATTGCCTTTACCGTTACCCATGCGCACCTCGGCGGGCTTTTGGGAGATCGGCTTATCAGGGAACACGCGGATCCAGATACGCCCGCCACGTTTGACGTGACGGGAAATCGCACGGCGTGCAGCTTCGATCTGGCGGGCCGTCAGACGGCCGCGGTCGGTACATTTCAGACCAAAGTCACCGAACGCGACCGAGCTGCCTCGGGTCGCAATGCCGGTGTTACGGCCTTTTTGCTCTTTGCGGTATTTCCGGCGAGCGGGTTGCAACATATTTATTCTCCTTTGCCGTCTGCTGCTGCAGCAGGCGCGGCGACTTTGCGAACGCGCTTAACGGCGGGTTTGGTAGCGTCGATGCCAGAGGCCTCGACCGGTTTGTCGCTGCCATCCGCAGGCGCGCTTGCGGCACCAGCAGGACGGCGGGCGCCAGCGGTTGGACGACGGTCTCCTGCGGGGCGCGCACCGCCACGGTCATCGCGTCGGGGACCACGTGGGCGACGATCTTCTTCAGCGCGGGGTTCGGTGGCAGCTGGTAGATCGTTTCGGCCTAAGGTATCACCCTTGTAAACCCACACCTTCACACCAATTACGCCGTAAGTGGTCTTGGCTTCTGAGGTGCCGTAGTCGATGTCGGCGCGCAACGTGTGCAACGGTACGCGGCCTTCGCGGTACCACTCAGTGCGTGCAATCTCGATACCGTTCAGGCGACCAGCGGACATGATCTTGATGCCCAAGGCGCCCAAACGCATGGCGTTTTGCATGGCGCGTTTCATGGCACGGCGGAACATGATGCGCTTTTCGAGCTGTTGCGTGATGCTATCGGCGATCAGCTTGGCATCGATTTCAGGCTTGCGCACTTCTTCGATGTTGACTGCAACCGGCACATTGAGCATCTTGCCCAGATCGCGCTTGAGGTTCTCGATGTCTTCGCCCTTCTTACCGATCACCACGCCCGGGCGTGCCGAGAAAATGGTGATGCGCGCGTTCTTGGCGGGGCGCTCAATCAGGATGCGAGAAACCGAAGCGCTCTTGAGCTTGAGCTTGAGGTACTCACGCACCTTGATGTCTTCTGCCAGCATGCCAGCGAAGTCGCGGTCATTCGCGTACCAACGCGAGGACCAATTGCGGCTGATCGAGAGGCGAAAGCCGGTTGGGTGGATTTTTTGTCCCATATCTTCCTTGCCTCTTTCAGTTACCAACCGTCACGTACACATGGCACGTGGGTTTTCTGATCTGGTTTCCGCGGCCCTTGGCGCGGGCCGTGAACCGGCGCAAAGACGCACCTTGCTCGACGTAGATGGTTTTCACCTTCAACTCGTCGATGTCGGCGCCGTCGTTGTGCTCCGCATTGGCAATCGCCGACTCCAACACCTTCTTAATGATCACGGCAGCTTTTTTCTGCGTGAACTGCAAGATGTTGAGGGCTTGATCCACTTTTTTGCCGCGGATCAAGTCCGCGACCAGACGTCCTTTGTCAACCGACAAACGCACGCCACGAAGGGTTGCACGTGTTTCCATGGTCACCTCCTTATTTCTTCTGGACTTTTTTGTCCGCAGGGTGGCCCTTGAAAGTACGGGTGAGCGCGAACTCTCCCAACTTGTGGCCTACCATTTGGTCGGTGATATAGACCGGCACGTGCTGCTTGCCGTTGTGCACGGCGATGGTCAAGCCGATGAAGTCAGGCAAGATCATCGAGCGACGCGACCAGGTCTTGATCGGCTTCTTATCCTTGGTTGCCACGGCCTTTTCGGTCTTGGCCACAAGGTGGTGGTCTACAAAAGGACCTTTTTTGAGTGAGCGAGTCATCTAACCTTCCCCTTACTTCTTGCGACGCGACACGATCATGACCTGCGTGCGCTTGTTGTTACGGGTACGGTAACCCTTGGTCAAGTTACCCCAAGGATCGACTGCATGACGGCCTTCACCGGTCTTGCCCTCGCCACCGCCATGGGGGTGGTCCACGGGGTTCATCACCACACCGCGAACGGTCGGGCGGATACCCATCCAACGCTTCACACCGGCCTTGCCCAACTGGCGCAGGCTGTGCTCTTCATTGGCAACTTGTCCAATGGTGGCGCGGCAGTCGATGTGGATCTTGCGAACCTCACCTGAGCGTACGCGGACCTGCGCGTAGGTGCCTTCACGTGCCAGCAAAGTTGCCGACGTGCCAGCCGAGCGGATGATCTGCGCGCCCTTGCCCACTTGCAGCTCAACGCAATGGATGATGGATCCCACTGGGATGTTGCGAATCGGCAAGGTGTTGCCAACGCGGATGGGAGCTTCGGAGCCACTCATGATGGTGGCGCCGACTTCCAGACCGCGAGGCGCAATGATGTACTTGCGTTCACCGTCTGCATAGCACACCAGAGCGATGTGGGCAGAACGGTTGGGGTCGTACTCGATACGCTCCACCTTGGCGGGAATGCCGTCTTTGCTGCGACGGAAGTCCACCAAACGGTAGTGGTGCTTGTGTCCACCGCCTTTGTGGCGGGTGGTGATGTGGCCGTTGTTGTTGCGGCCGGCCTGCTGAAACTGGGGTTCCAACAAAGCAGCGTGCGGCGCACCTTTGTACAGATGGTCGCGCGAAATCTTCACCACGCCACGGCGACCGGGCGAAGTGGGTTTGATCTTGATAACAGCCATGATTACGCAGCCTCCCCACCGAGGTTGATCTCTTGACCAGGCTGCAAGGTCACATAGGCCTTGCGAACGTTGTCGCGGCGGCCCATGGACTTGCCAAAACGCTTGGTCTTGCCTTTGGTGTTGACCACGGAAACGCCCTTGACCGCGACCTTGAACATCAGTTCAACAGCGGCTTTGATTTCGTATTTGGTGGCGTCTTGCAACACTTTGAAGGTCACCGCATTGCTCTTCTCTGCAACCATGGTGGCCTTCTCAGACACGATCGGCGCAACCAACACTTGCATCAACCGACCTTCATCGAACTTAGACAGATTAGGACCGTGGCTCATGCGAACATCTCCTTGAGTTGGTCCATGGCAGCCTTGGTCACCAGCACCTTGCGGTAGTGCACCAGCGAGAGGGGATCTGCGTAACGGGGCTCCACCACCAAAATGTTGACCAGGTTTCTGGACGCGAGGTACAGGTTTTCATCGACCTCGTCGGCAATCACCAGCACCGATTCCAAGTTCATTGCCTTGAACTTGGCGGCCAGCGCCTTGGTCTTGGGCGAGTCCACCTTCAAGGAATCGACCACAGCCAAGCGACCTTCGCGGGCAAGCTGCGAGAAGATGGACGCCATACCGGCGCGGTACATCTTCTTGTTGAGCTTCTGACTGAAGTTTTCATCGGGCATGTTCGGGAAAATGCGACCGCCTCCACGCCACAGCGGAGAAGACGTCATGCCGGCGCGGGCGCGACCGGTTCCCTTTTGTTTGAACGGCTTCTTGGTGGAGTGGTGCACCTGCTGCCGGTCTTTTTGGGCACGTGTGCCTTGGCGGGCGTTGGCCTGGAATGCGACCACGACTTGGTGCACCAAGTCTTCGTTGTAGTCGCGTCCGAACAAGGTCTCGGGCGCGTCGTACTTGGACGTCGCCTGGCCTTGGTCATTGAGGAGTTCGAGCTGCATCAGTTCGATCCTTTCGAGGCTGCTGCCTTCACCGCCGGGCGAACGGTCACAAAACCGCCAGCGGAACCGGGGACGGCACCTTTGATTAAAAGCAGTTGGCGCGCTTCATCGATCCGAAACACGTCCAGGTTTTGGGTTGTTACAGTCTCATCGCCCATGTGGCCGGTCATGCGCTTACCCGGAAACACACGTCCCGGATCCTGCGCCATACCGATGGAGCCGGGCACGTTGTGCGAACGGCTGTTACCGTGCGACGCGCGCTGCGAACTCATGTTGTGACGCTTGATGGTTCCGGCGTATCCCTTGCCGATGGTCGTGCCCTGCACGTCCACCTTTTGGCCTACCGCAAAGACATCCGTCACAGGCAGCGTTGCTCCCGCAGGGTACTTTGCGGCGGACTCGGCGGTCACGCGAAACTCTTGGATGATTTCACCGGCTTGCACACCTGCCTTGGCAAGGTGCCCAGCGACTGGCTTGGTTACACGCGATGCTTTGCGCGAACCGAACGTCACCTGCAAGGCAACGTAGCCATCGTTCTCTTGGGTTTTGACCTGCGTCACACGGTTGTTGGATACGTCGACTACGGTGACGGGGACTGCATCCCCTTCTTCCGTAAACAGGCGCATCATGCCAACCTTGCGACCCAGCAACCCTAAGTGATTGCTAAGACTCATTGTTTTCTCCGTTACTTTCACCGCAGCGACTTCAATTGGCCGCTACGTTTTTGCGTGAAAGACTGTTAATAAAACACTGCGAAGAGCCAAGGGCCACTGCGCAGAGCCCGCGAGTGTAACCCGCAGTCCCATCCGATGCAAGCCCGCGTTGGTTAACGCAGGCCACATACCCATTACTGCAGCTTGATCTCCACATCCACGCCCGCGGGCAGATCGAGCTTCATCAACGCGTCGACGGTCTTGTCCGTCGGGTCAACGATGTCCATCAGACGTTGGTGGGTACGGATTTCAAACTGGTCGCGGCTGGTCTTGTTCACGTGAGGCGAACGCAGAATGTCAAAACGCTTCATGCGGGTCGGCAAAGGCACGGGGCCTTTGACGATTGCGCCGGTGCGCTTTGCGGTGTCAACAATCTCAGCGGCCGATTGGTCAATGAGCTTGTAATCGAACGCTTTGAGGCGGATGCGGATTTTTTGTTTAGTGGCCATGGTAATTCCTTGCTTTGGTGCGAATTACGCAATGATCTTGGCAACGACGCCCGCGCCCACAGTGCGGCCGCCTTCGCGGATAGCAAAGCGCAGACCCTCTTCCATGGCGATCGGGTTGATCAGCTTCACAGTGATCGACACGTTGTCGCCA
>NZ_JBIIGC010000017.1:0-61161 GCF_044236835.1 Rhodoferax sp. | reverse complement strand
CGTTCGCCCCTAGAATCCAAATCCGAACGACCGTTCTTTTTTGTCCGATGTTGCTTCTTCAAGGGATGCCCGCATGACCGCCCACTACCAAGCCCACGGCGATGTCGCCGTCATCACACTCGACAACCCGCCGGTCAACGGTCTGGGTCTCGCCACCCGCAAAGCATTGGCCGCCGCCATGCAGCAGGCGCAGGCCGATGCCGCCATCCGCGCCATCGTGATTACCGGTGCCGGCAAGGCCTTCTCTGGCGGTGCCGACATCAAGGAATTTGGCAGCCCTAAGGCGCTGCAAGAGCCCAACCTGCACAGCGTCATTGCCTTGGTGGAGAACTCGGCCAAGCCCGTGGTGGCCGCCTTGCACACGGTGGTGATGGGCGGCGGCCTGGAGCTGGCTTTGGGCTGCCACTACCGCATCGCCGCGCCGGGTACCAGTGTGGCATTGCCCGAAGTGAAGATTGGTTTGCTGCCCGGTGCCGGTGGCACGCAGCGTCTGCCGCGTGTCTTGGGCGTGGAGCCCGCGCTCAACATGATCGTCAGTGGCGAGGCGGTGCAAAGCGACATGTTGGCGATGGTGCCCAAGCAAAAGCTGTTCGATGCCATGGCCACCAGTGCCGCGACCCTCGCCGATGAAGCCCTGGCATTGGCGCGCAAGGTGGCCGACGTGCGGCCCCTGCCGCGCGTGCGTGATTTGCCCTGCCGCCACCCGCAAGGCGCCGCCTACTTCCAGTTTGCGCGCAACATGGTCAAGGGCATGTCCAAGAACTTCCCCGCCCCCGCACGCTGTGTGGACGCGGTCGAGGCCGCCACCACCAAGAAGTTCGACGAGGGCATGGCCTACGAGCGCGACGCGTTAATCGAGCTGATGTGGACGTCCGAGAGCCGCAGCCTGCGCCACCTGTTTTTGGCCGAGCGCGCTGCCTCCAAGATTCCCGATGTGGACGCCGACACAGCGCAGCGCCCCATCCGCAAGGTGGCCGTCATCGGCGCGGGCACCATGGGCGGCGGCATTGCCATGAACTTCCTCAACGCAGGCATTCCGGTGCAAATGCTGGAGATGAAGCAAGAGGCCCTGGACCGCGGCCTGGCCACCATGCGGGGCAACTACGAAGCGCAGGTCAAAAAAGGCAAGCTCAAGCAAGACAAGCTCGACCAGCGCATGGCCTTGCTCAGCACCACACTAGCCTATGAAGACCTAGGTGATGCCGACCTCGTTATCGAGGCGGTGTTTGAAGACATTGGCGTCAAGCAGACGGTGTTCGAGGCGCTGGATCGGGTGATGAAGCCCGGCGCCATCCTGGCCAGCAACACATCCACCTTGGACCTCAACCGCATCGCGTCGTTTACCGCGCGGCGGCAGGATGTAGTGGGCCTGCATTTTTTCAGCCCCGCCAATGTGATGAAGCTGCTCGAAGTTGTGCGCGGCGAAAAAACCGCCAAGGACGTGCTGGCCACGGTGATGGCGATGGCCAAGAAAATCCGCAAGACGGCGGTGGTCTCGGGCGTGTGCGACGGCTTTATTGGCAACCGCATGATCGAGCAGTACGCCCGCCAAGCCGGTTTCTTGCTCGACGAAGGCTGCACCCCGCAGCAGGTGGACAAGGCCATGGAAAAGTTTGGCATGGCGATGGGGCCGTTTCGCATGGGCGACCTCGCGGGCAACGACATTGGCTGGGCCATCCGCAAGCGCCGCGCGGTAGAGCGCGCCAGCATGAAGTACAGCAAAACTGCCGACCTGCTGTGCGAGCGGGGCCGCTTCGGCCAGAAAACCGGCGCCGGTTGGTACGACTACCAGGCGGGCAAGCGCGACGCGCTGCCCAGCGCCGAGGTGCTCGCCATGATCGAAGAGCACCGCCAGTCCCTGGGCATCACAGCGCGCAAGATTGGCGACGAAGAGATTGTGCAGCGTCTGGTGTTTTCGCTGGTCAATGAGGCGGCGCACATCGTGCAAGAAGGTATTGCCAGCCGCGCCAGCGATATCGACATCGTCTACCTCTATGGCTACGGCTTCCCGCCCCACCGTGGCGGGCCGATGCGCTATGCCGACGAGCTAGGCCTGTTCAACGTGGTGCAGGCGATGCAGCGTTTTGCGAGCAACCCACTGGACGATGCGGCATTCTGGACACCGGCACCCTTGCTGGCCCAATTGGCTGCAGACGGAAAAACTTTCAACTAAGGATTCGCCATGACCACCGCGCTGATTGTTTCCACCGCCCGCACCCCCCTGGCCAAGAGCTGGAAGGGCGCTTTCAACATGACCCACGGCGCCACCTTGGGCGGCCACGCGGTCGAGCACGCCATTGCCCGCGCCGGTGTGGAGGCCGGCGAAGTCGATGACGTCATCATGGGCTGCGCCACGCCCGAAGGTGCCACCGGCGCCAACATCGCGCGCCAGATTGCGCTGCGCGCAGGCTGCCCGGTGACGGTCTCGGGCATGACCATCAACCGCTTTTGCTCCTCAGGCCTGCAAACCATCGCCACCGCATCGCAGCGCATCGTGGCGGGCGAGGGTGATGTGTATGTGGCCGGCGGCGTGGAAGCCATCTCTTGTGTACAGCAAGAGATGAACCAGCACATGCTCAGCGACCCCTGGCTGGTCAAGCACAAGCCAGAGATCTACTGGAACATGCTGCAAACCGCCGAGAACGTGGCCACGCGCTACCAGATCGGCCGCGACGCTATGGACGAGTACGGCGCTGCCAGCCAGCAGCGCGCCACCGCCGCACTGGCTGCCGGTTTGTTCCAGGCCGAGATCGCCCCCATCACGGTGACCATGGGTGTGGCCGACAAGGTGATGGGTTTGATGACCAAGCAAGTGACCGTCAGCGATGACGAAGGTATCCGTGCGGGCACCACCTTCGAGGGCATCCACGGCCTGCGCTCGGCGGTGCCCGGCGGGCTGATTTCTGCTGGCAATGCCAGCCAGTTCTCCGACGGTGGCGGTGCCTGCGTGGTGGTGCACGAGAAGGTGGCCGAGCGCAAGGGGCTGCAGCCTTTGGGCCGCTTCCTGGGCTTTGCGGTGGCGGGTTGTGAGCCCGATGAGATGGGCATCGGCCCGGTGTTTGCGGTACCCAAGGTGCTGGCGCGTCTGGGGCTGAAGGTCAGCGACATTGATCTGTGGGAACTCAACGAAGCCTTTGCGGTGCAGGTGATTTACTGCCGCGACCGCTTGGGCATTCCCGCAGACCGCCTCAACGTCAACGGTGGTGCGATCGCGGTGGGTCACCCGTATGGCGTCAGCGGCCAGCGCCTGACGGGCCACGCGCTCATCGAGGGCAAGCGCCGCGGTGCCAAGCGGGTCTGCGTCACCATGTGCATTGGCGGAGGCATGGGCGCGGCTGGCATTTTCGAAGTGCTGTAGCCGGGGCGCTTTCGCATGGCGCTGCGCTCCACCCTGGATTTTTTGCTTTACCAGTGGCTGGGTAGTGAAGACCTGACCGCGCGGCCACGGTTTGCCGACCACAGCCGCGAAACCTGGGACGCGGTGCTCGATACCTGCGAGCGCATCGCCCGCGAAAAGTTTGCGCCCTTCAACCGCTTGGTGGACCAGCAAGAGCCCCGTTTTGACGGCGAGCGGGTGCACCTGCCGCAGGCCACGCTGGAGGCCAACCGGGCGTATGCCGAGTCTGGCATGCTCAGCGCATCCCAAGACTACGCCGTGGGTGGCATGCAGCTGCCCTACAGCCTGGAGGCTGCGGCCAACGCGTTTTTCTCGCTGGCCTCGGTCAGCATTGGCAGTGGTTTGCTGAGCACGGGCAACGCCAATTTGCTAATGGCGCATGGCAGCGCGCAGCAACAAGCGGTGTTTGCGCGTAACGAGTTTTCGGGGCGCTGGATGGGCACCATGTGCCTGTCCGAGCCGCAGGCGGGCTCCAGCCTGTCCGACATCCTCACCCGCGCGCTGCCCGACGGCGCGCAGCACGAGGAAGACCCGCTGGGGCCGCGTTACCGGCTCACCGGCAACAAGATGTGGATTTCGGCGGGCGACCACGAACTGAGCGAAAACATCGTCCACCTGGTGTTGGCCAAAATCCCCGATGCCAACGGCCAGTTGGTGCCGGGTACGCGCGGCATCTCGCTGTTTGTGGTGCCCAAGCACCTGGTCGATGCGCAGGGTCAGCTTACCGGCGAACGCAACGATGTGGCGCTGGCGGGCCTGAACCACAAACTGGGCTGGCGCGGCACCACCAACACCTTGCTCAACTTTGGCGAGGGCAAGTACCCGGTGGCCGGCCGTGCGGGTGCCGTCGGCTACCTGGTGGGCCAACCTGGCGACGGCCTGCGCTGCATGTTCCACATGATGAACGAGGCCCGCATCGGCGTGGGCATTGCCGCCACCATGCTGGGGCTGGCGGGCTACTACGCGGCGCTGGATTACGCCAAGTCCCGGCCCCAGGGCCGCCCCGTGGCGCCTGCAGGCTCTGGCGCGGCTCGCAAGGACGCCACCCAAGCGCAGGTGCGCATCATTGAGCACGCCGATGTCAAACGCATGTTGCTGGCGCAAAAAACCTACGGCGAAACCGCGCTGGCTTTGGCGCTGTACTGCGCCCGCCTGGTGGATGAACAGCACACCGCAGCGCCCGATGTGGCCGACGACGCCCGGCTGCTGCTGGAGGTGCTGACACCCATTGCCAAGAGCTGGCCCAGCGAGTGGTGTCTGGAGGCCAACTCCTTGGCCATCCAGGTACATGGCGGCTACGGCTACACGCGCGACTTTCCGGTGGAGCAGTACTGGCGCGACAACCGCCTGAACATGATCCACGAGGGCACCCACGGCATCCAAGCCCTGGATTTGCTGGGGCGCAAAGTACACATGGAAAACGGGCGGGGCCTGCACCTGTTGGCCCAGCGGATCGCAAGCACAGTCGAACAAGCGCGGACACAGCCGCGCCTCGCCGACCATGCGCAGGCCTTGGTTGCTGCGTGGGAGGCGTTGCAGTCTGCTACCACCGAAGCGTGGGCTACCGGCGTGCCAGCGCAGGCGCTGGCCAATGCGGTGCCCTATCTGCAGGCCTTTGGCCATGGGGTGGTGGCCTGGATTGCGCTGGACGTGGCGCTGGGCGCGCTGCGCGACGACCCGCAGGCGGCGCGCAGCGACACCCAGGGTCGGCTCGGTACCACCCAGTTCTTCTTCCACTACGAGTTGCCCAAAATCACCGCCTGGCTGGCGGTGGTGCGCACGCGCGACATGACCTGCGCCGACTTTCCCGAAGACGCGTTCTAGTTTTTTTAGCGGAGCATTTGCCATGGCGGTACGCACGGTGTCCCAGTTGTTTGACTTGACCGGAAAGACCGCCCTGGTCACCGGTGGCTCGCGCGGGCTGGGCCTGCAGATGGCCCACGCGCTGGGTGAGGCAGGCGCGCGGGTGATGCTTGGCGCACGCAAGGCCGACGAGCTGGAGCAGGCCTGTGCCGAGCTGCAGGCTGCTGGCATCGACGCCCGCTGGGTTGCCGCCGATTGCGCGCAAGAGCAAGACCTGCGCCGCTTGGTGGACGAGACACTGCACCGCATGGGCGAGATCGATGTGCTGGTGAACAACGCCGGTGCCACCTGGGGCGCGCCTGCCGAAGACCACCCGCTGGAGGCCTGGGACAAGGTGATGCAGCTCAATGTGCGGGGCTACTTTCTGCTCAGCCAAGAGGTGGCCAAGCGCAGCATGATCCCGCGCCAGGCCGGACGCATCATCAACATCGCCTCGATTGCCGGGCTGCGCGGTAATCCGCCGGGCATGCAGACCATTGCCTACAACACCTCCAAAGGCGCGGTGCTCAACTTCACCCGCGCGCTCGCAGCAGAGTGGGGCCGCTACCGCATCAACGTCAATGCCATCTGCCCCGGCTTCTTCCCCAGCAAAATGACCGCAGGCACGCTCAAGGCGCTGGGGGAGCAGCGGCTGGCCGAACTTGCACCCTTGCAACGCCTGGGCGACGACGAAGACCTCAAAGGCATCTGCCTGCTCTTGGCCAGCGATGCAGGCAAACACATCACCGGCCAGCACCTTGCGGTCGACGGTGGTGTCAGCATTGTTTAGCGCCGCGATGTCCTTGTCGGCAGGCTAGGCACCTGGGCCGGAGCCAGTAGACTGCGCTACAGCCCCCGGTGCTTTTCATGCCCCTGCATTACCTCAGCCAACTGACCGACACGCCCCGCACGGTGCGTGCCGATCTGCACATGGGCGTGCTGTTGGCGGCGGTGGCTGGCGCGCTCAACGCGGGCGGTTTTCTGGCGGTGGGCCAGTACACCTCGCACATGACCGGCATGGTGTCCATGTTCGCCGACCAGGTGGTGCTGCACGACATGGAGTTGGCGGTGGTGGCCTTGGTGTCCTGGTTGGCGTTTCTGGCGGGCGCGGCCTGCACCGCCATCGTCGTCAACCACAGCCAGCGCCACGGAATCCAGAACATTTATGCCCGCCCCGTATTGATCGAGGCCGCCTGCGTGCTGGTGTTTGGCAGCTTTGGTGGGACTTTGAAGACGCACGAGTTCGCCGACGTTTCCGTGGCCGTCATTGTTTTGTGCTTCGCCATGGGCCTGCAGAACGCGCTTATCACCAAGATTTCCAACGCGGCCATCCGCACCACGCACGTCACCGGCCTGACCACGGACTTGGGTATCGAGTTGGGCAAGTTGTTCTACTGGAACCGCAATGCGCAGACGGTGGACCGCGGCCGGGTGGTGGCCAACCGCAGCAAGATGCGGGTGCACGCCTTGCTGATTGCGGCGTTTTTGTTTGGTGGTGTCAGCGGTGCCTTGGGCTTCAAGCACTTGGGGTTTGTATCCACCGTGCCGCTGGCCTTGGTGCTGGGTGTGGTGGCGCTGGCCCCTGGCTTGCGTAACAAGCATGCTTAAACCGAGCGCACGCGAAGCAGACTAAGCGCGCCGCAGCAGCGCAACAAAACAACCACAAAGCAGGAGACCGCATGACCGACAGCACCGCACCCAACTCCGTGGCGTCCGACGCCAAAAAGCACCGCCGCGCCGGTGGCCGCGAACGCCGCGACCCCAAAGCCAAGATGGCTGGCCCAGCCTACCTCACCCGCAACATCCCCACCTACGACGTGATGGGCGAGGAGAACCTGCAAAAAATCGAAGCCACCGCCGAGCGCATCCTGGCCGAGGTCGGCTTGGACATCCGCGACGACGAGGAATGCCTGGCGCTCTTTCGCAAGGCCGGTGCCCATGTCGATGGCATGCGGGTGAAGTTCGAGCCCGGCCATGTGCGCGAGATTCTCCAAACCGCGCCAGCCAGTTTCACCCAGCATGCGCGCAACCCGGCGCGCAGCGTGGAAATTGGCGGCAACAGTGTGGTGTTCTCCCCGGCCTACGGCTCACCCTTTGTGATGGACCTGGACCGCGGCCGCCGCTACGGCACGCTCGAAGATTTTCAGAACTTCGTCAAGCTGGCCTACGCCTGTCCCTGGCTGCACCACAGCGGCGGCACGGTGTGCGAGCCCACCGACATTCCGGTGAACAAGCGCCACCTCGACATGGTGTATGCGCACATGCGTTTTTCGGACAAGGCCTACATGGGCTCCATCACCTCCGAGGAGCGCGCCGAGGATTCGATTGCCATGTCGCGCATCCTGTTTGGCGCCGACTTTGTAGACCAGCACTGCGTGATTTTGGGCAACGTCAACGTCAATTCGCCGCTCTTGTGGGACGGCACCATGACCAAGTCGGCAAGGGCCTATGCGCGGGCCAACCAGGCAGCGGTGATCGTGCCTTTTATTCTGGGCGGGGCCATGGGCCCGGTGACCAACGCCGGTGCCATCGCCCAGGCCCACGCCGAGACCATGGTGGGCTGCGCCATCACGCAGTTGGAGCGGCCGGGTGCGCCGGTGATTTATGGCAACTTTCTTTCGAGCATGTCGCTGCGCTCGGGCTCGCCCACCTTCGGTACACCCGAGCCCGCGATTGGTTCCATGGTGATCGGCCAGTTGGCCCGCCGCCTGAACCTGCCGCTGCGCTGTGCCGGATCGTTCACTACCTCCAAGCTGCCCGACGGCCAGGCGATGGAAGAGAGCGTCATGTCCATGCTCTCGGCGGTGCACTGTGGGGCCAACTTCATCTTGCATTCGGCAGGTTTCCTTGATGGCCTTCTGTCCATGAGCTACGAAAAATTCATGATGGATGCCGACTTTTGCGGCGCGCTGCACAGCTACCTTGCTGGTGTGGTGGTGGATGACAACACCTTGGCCATGGACGCCTTTCGCCAGGTCACGCCCGGCGGCCACTACCTGGGCAGCGCCCACACCATGGCCAACTACACCACCGCGTTTTATGACTCCACCATCGCCGACAACACGCCCTTCGAGTCGTGGAGCGAGAGCGGCAAAACCGACAGCGCCACCCGCGCCAACGCGCGCTGGAAGGCGGCGCTGCACGACTTTGAGGCCCCACCCATGGACGCTGCCATGGACGAGCAGCTGCGCGACTTTGTGGACCGCAAAAAGGCCTCGATGACCGACCAGTGGTACTGAGTTCGCGCGTACCAAGCGGCGTGCCGAGCTGATCGAACAAACGCCCCCAAAAACCTGGCTCCAACCCACATCCCAGTCCACGCCCCAAGCCACGCTTTCAACAACGCCTGAATCCACCTCCACAGCAAGTGCGCCATGTCCCCTGAGAACGACCCCCTGCTGCAGCCTTTTCAACTGAAGCACCTGCGGCTCAAGAACCGCTTGATGATCACCTCGCACGAGCCCGCCTACCCCGAGGACGGCATGCCCAAAGCCAAGTACCGCGCCTACCACGTGGAACGCGCCAAGGCCGGGATTGCGCTGACCATGACGGCGGGCTCGGCGGCGGTGTCGCGCGACAGCCCGCCGGTGTTCAACAACATTCTGGCCTACAAGGACGAGGTGGTGCCCTGGATGCGCGAGCTCACCGACGCCTGCCACGAACATGGCGCTGCGGTGATGATCCAGATCACCCACCTGGGGCGGCGCACCAGCTGGTCCAAGGCCGACTGGCTGCCGGTGGTGTCGCCCTCGCACGAGCGCGAGACATCGCACCGCGCCTTTCCTAAAAAGATGGAGGACTGGGACATCGCGCGCATCATCCAAGACTACGCCGATGCGGCCGAGCGCATGCAGGCCGCAGGTGTCGACGGGCTGGAGCTGGAGGCCTACGGCCACCTGCTGGACCAGTTCTGGTCGCCCGCTACCAACGCGCTGGACGCGCCCTATGGCGGCGCGCTGGAAAACCGGGTGCGCTTTACGCTGGAGGTGATCGCCGCCATTCGCAAACGGGTCGGCCCCGACTTTATTGTGGGCGTGCGCGGCGTGGCCGACGAGGTACGTCCAGGCGGCTTGACCGCCGAGGAGGGCGCGGGCATTGCGCGGTATTTGGCGCGCTCTGGCATGGTGGATTTCTTGAACATCATCCGTGGCCACATCGACACCGATGCGGGCCTGACTGATGTCATACCGGTGCAAGGCATGGCCAGCGCGCCGCACCTGGAGTTTGCGGGCGGTCTGCGCGCGCATGTGGACATTCCCATCTTCCATGCGGCCAAAATCCAGGACGTCAACACCGCGCGCTTTGCGATTGCCTCGGGCAAGCTCGACATGGTGGGCATGACCCGCGCCCACATGGCCGACCCGCACATCGTGCGCAAAATCATGCAGGGCCGCGAAGACACCATCCGCCCCTGCGTGGGTGGCAACTTTTGCCTGGACCGCATTTATGCCGGAGGCGAGGCCTATTGCATCCACAACCCCGCCACAGGGCGCGAACTGACTATGCCCCACACCTTGCAGAAGGCCGATGTGGTGCGCAAGGTGGTGGTGGTCGGCGCAGGGCCTGCGGGCCTGGAGGCGGCGCGGGTCGCCTCGGAGCGCGGCCACCGCGTGGTGGTGCTGGAGGCCGCGCCGCAACCGGGCGGACAGATTCGCCTGACCGCGCAAAGTCCGCGTCGGCGCGAGATGCACAGCATCATCGACTGGCGCATGGCGCGCTGCGAGGAGCAGGGCGTGGAGTTTCGCTTCAACACCCTGGCCGAGGCCGACACCGTGCTCGCGCTGGAGCCGGACGTGGTCATTGTTGCCACTGGCGGCCTACCCCACACCGAGGTTTTGCAATCCGGCAACGACCTGGTGGTGTCGGCTTGGGACATTCTCAGCGGCGATGCCAAACCCGGCCGCAAGGTGCTGCTGTTTGACGACGCCGGAGACCATGCCGCGCTGCAGGCCGCCGAGGTGATTGCGCAGAGCGGTTCGCACCTGGAGATCATGACCCCCGACCGCAGCTTTGCGCCCGAGGTCATGGCCATGAACCTGGTGCCCTACCTGCGAAGTTTGCAAAAGCGCGATGTGGTGTTTACCGTCACGTTCCGGCTCACGTCGGTGCGGCGCGAGGGCGAGGGCTTGTTGGCCACGGTGGGCAGCGACTACGGCGGCGTAAGCCAAATCCGCAGTGTGGACCAGGTGGTGGTCAACCACGGCACCCGTCCGTTGGACGAGTTGTACTTCGCCCTCAAGCCGCTGTCGTCCAACCGTGGCGCAGTGGACTACGACGCGCTGATTGCGGGCCTGCCGCAACCGCTGCTGCGCGGGAAATTGCAACCCGAACCAGCATTGCCTGCGCCAACCGACGCGGCGGGCTTGCATGACGCCGCTTGCGCCAAGGTACCCGCCGATGCACCTGAAGGTTTTATGCTGTTTCGAATTGGCGACGCGGTATCGGCGCGCAATACGCATGCAGCCATTTACGACGCGCTGCGCCTAGTGAAGGACCTATAGCCGCCTATCTCGGCGCCGCAATGCTGATCCTGGGCTGCGGTGGCGATTCATCAATTTGACATAAGAGCTTCGTACGCTCGGTAACTGAATCGCGTTTCATTTGCCTTACTACGGAGCCTCCATGAAGCTGACCCTTGCCCTGAAATCCGCCCTCGCTGGTGCACTGATTGCCCTGCTGGCCGTGCCAGCCCTGGCCCAAAAGACCGTGTTGACGGTGTACACCGCACTTGAGAACGACCAGCTTGGTCCTTACAAGCAGGCTTTTGAGGCCGCCAATCCCGATACCGAGATTGCATGGGTGCGAGACTCCACAGGCATCATGACAGCCCGTATCCTGGCGGAAAAAGACAACCCGCGCGCCGACGTGATCTGGGGCCTGGGAGCCTCCAGCATCGCGTTGTTTGACAGCATGGGTTTGTTGCATGCGTACAGCCCCAAGGGCGTGGACCAGATCAAGCCCGTATTCCGCAGCAGCAAGAATCCGACTACCTGGACTGGCATGGACGCTTGGCTGGCTGTCATGTGCTTTAACACCGTTGAAGGTGGCAAGAAGAACCTGCCCAAGCCCGCATCCTGGGCAGACTTGACCAACCCGGTCTACAAAGACGCCATCGTTATGCCCAACCCGGCCTCGTCGGGAACGGGTTACCAAGCGGTTTACGCCTGGTTGCAACTCATGGGTGAAAAAGGCGGTTGGGAATTCATGGACAAGCTCCACCAAAACGTGGCCGTCTACACGCACTCTGGCTCTGCACCGTGCGTTCAAGCTGCTAAAGGCGAGCGGGTAGTCGGCATTGGCGTTGACATGCGCGGTGCCAGAGAGAAAACTGCCGGTGCCCCCATCGACATCATCTTGGCCAAAGAGGGAGCACCTTGGGACATGGAAGCCACAGCCATCGTCAAGGGCACCAAGAACCTGCCAGCAGCACAAAAGCTGGCTGACTTTGCGATCAGCAAGCCTGCGTACGAGATGTATGGCAAGTATTACGCCATCGTGGGTTACCCCGGCATGAACCCGGCTCCGCCGAACTACCCGCCAAGTGCCGACGCCGCCATGGTGAAGATTGACTTGGGCAAGATGGGCGCCGAGCGCGCTCGCATCCTGGCTGAGTGGACCAAGCGCTACGACAGCAAGTCCGCACCACGGTAACTTGAAGCGACAAACCCTGTCGCTTTAGCGTTGCCAACCGGGCGCTACTGCAGCGCCCTTTTTCTTGCATGGAACCTACCGTGATGTCCTCACCAGCTCCCTACCTTGACGTGCTTCGAGTGAACAAGCGGTTTGGCGACTTTTGGGCGCTGCGTGACGTTTCGCTCAGCATCCAGCCCGGTGAGTTTGTTTGCTTTCTGGGCCCTTCTGGCTGTGGAAAAACCACCTTGCTGCGCATCATTGCTGGCCTGGAGCAGCAAGACGGCGGAACCATTGTGCAAAAAGGGCGCGACATCTCGAAGCTGCCGCCGTCGCAGCGCGACTTCGGCATCGTGTTCCAGTCATATGCCTTGTTTCCCAACCTGAATGTGCGTGACAACGTGGGCTACGGCCTGCAGGGAAAGCAGTGGCCTGCCGACAAGCGAATGGCGCGGGTGAACGAGTTGCTCAGTCTGGTGGGTTTGTCTGCCTCTGACCGGAAGTATCCGGCGCAGTTGTCGGGCGGCATGCAACAGCGCGTTGCATTGGCACGTGCTCTGGCCAGCTCGCCTGGCTTGTTGCTGTTGGACGAGCCCTTAAGCGCACTGGACGCGCGGGTGCGCGCCCACTTGCGCAGTGAGTTGCGCCAATTGCACCAACGCTTGGGTGTGACCACCATCATGGTGACGCATGACCAAGAAGAAGCCCTGAGTTTGGCGGACCGCATTGTTGTCATGAACCACGGGAGCATTGATCAGATCGGAACGCCGCAACAGATTTACCAACAGCCCACTAGCGCGTTTGTGGCGGACTTTGTCGGAAAGACCAATCCTTTACCGGCCCGCCGCACATCGCCCGGCCGCTACGACTGGCATGGTTTGGAGTTGCTGTGCGAGATCCCTAGTGGGTCGGCAGAGCAGTCCGAGTCGGTGACGTTGACCGTCAGGCCAGAGGACATCGTGCTTCACGACGCATCAACACAGCCCGCTGCAGTTGCAAACCGCTGTGAAGCACAGGTGCAGGATTTGGAGTTCCTGGGTGCGTTCTGTCGGGTCAGCATGCGTGTGGCTTGCAATGGCCAGACCCTGGTAGCCGACGTGCCCACCGCGCAGGCGCTGCGCATGGGGTTGCGCATGGAGCATCCCTTGGTCATTGATCTGCCCGCCCCCCACATGCGGGTGTTTGCAAACAACCCTTTGGCGGCCTGATGCTGGTGCAATGGCGGCAATTGGACCGGGACGCCTGGCTCATGCGCCTGGGCGTTGTCCTTTTGGGCCTGTGGCTGGCGCTCACGCTGGTTTTGCCGCTGGGCACATTGCTCATTAAAAGCTTTGAGGATGCGGACGGCAACTTGGTCGGTTGGGCCAACTACAGCCTGTACTTCAGCACACCGTCCCTGTTTGAGTCCTTGTGGAACAGCTTGTGGGTGTCATCGCTGATCACGGCAATCACTTTGCCGCTGGCTTATCTGTATGCCTACGCATTAACCCGAAGCGCGATGCGTGGCAAGTCCATCTTCAAGGCGCTGGCCTTGATTCCGATTTTGGCGCCGTCCTTGCTTCCGGCAATTTCGCTCATTTATTTGTTTGGTAACCAGGGCCTGCTCAATAGCTGGCTGATGGGTGCCTCCATTTATGGCCCGCTGGGCATTGTGATTTCGCAGGTCTTTTATGTCTTCCCGCATGCGCTGATGATTCTGGTGGTGGCGCTTAGCATGGCCGATGCGCGCCACTACGAAGCGGCCAAGGTGCTGGGTGCTTCGCCGTGGCGCATTTTTTTTACGGTGACGTTGCCGGGCAGCAAGTACGGTCTGATCAGTGCCGGCTTTGTGGTGTTTACCCTCGCAATCACCGACTTCGGCATTGCCAAGGTGATTGGTGGACGCTTCAACGTGCTGGCCACCGATGTCTTCAAGCAGGTCATTGGTCAACAGAATTTCCAGATGGGCGCAGTCGTTGGCTTCATCTTGTTGCTGCCTGCCGTATTGGCATTCGCAGCGGACCGTTGGGTTCAGCAGCGCCAGGTGGCCCTGCTAAGCGGCCGCTCGGTACCGCTGGTGCCGACGCCGAGTGCGCCGCGCGATTGGGCCTTGTGGGCCTTTTGTGCGCTCGTAGCCTTTGCCATGCTGGTGGTACTGGGGATGGCGATCTGGGCGTCCCTGGTGACCCGCTGGCCCTACAACTTGAGCCTGACACTTGCCAACTATCGGTTCTCAGACTTCGATAGCGAAGGATGGAGCGCTTACTTCAACTCACTGCACCTAGCGGCTTGGACGGCCGCAGTGGGCACCATGATTGTGTTTTCTGGCGCGTATGTCATCGAGAAAACACGGGGCTTTGTGTGGGCACGCAACGCCACGCAACTGATGGCAATGCTTTCAATGGCCGTCCCGGGGCTCGTGCTTGGCTTGTCTTACATATTTTTCTTCAACGCTCCGGGCCATCCCTTGGGCTTCATCTACGGCACCATGGCGATTTTGGTTATCAACTCGGTTGCACACTTCTACACCGTCGGCCACATCACTGCCATAACGGCACTCAAGCAGCTGGACGGGGAATTTGAATCTGTATCAGCGTCTTTGAAGGTGTCGGTGGGCCGCATGTTTCGCCGTGTGACCCTACCGGTGTGTTTGCCTGCGGTGCTGGACATCAGCATCTACCTGTTTGTCAATGCGATGACTACGGTCTCTGCGGTGATCTTTTTGTATGGCTCCCAGACCAAGCTGGCAGCGGTGTCCATCATTCACATGGACGAAGCGGGTTTCACTGCGGCGGCAGCGGCGATGGCGGTGGTGATTGTGGCCACATCGGCCTGCGTCAAGGGTCTGCACAGCCTCTTGACCCACCGCCTGAGCAAAGCGACACAAGCGTGGCGGGTTCGCTAGAGCCTGCGGCAGCCCTCCATTTTTTTACAACCAGTGAGTTCCCTGTATGCCTAACAAACTAGAGGCCGTGATCTTTGACTGGGCAGGCACCATCGTAGACTTTGGCTCCTTTGCACCCACCCAGATTTTTGTAGACGCTTTTGCCCAAGCCTATGGCTTTGCTTTGAGTCTAGAGGAAGCACGTCGACCCATGGGCCTGGGCAAGTGGCAGCATATCGAAGCATTGGGCCAAGACCCCGACGTGGCTGCGCGTTGGACCCGCCAATTTGGCCGGGCGATGTCGCAAGAAGACGTGCGCCATCTGTATGACACCTTCATTCCCTTGCAAGTCGAGCGGGTGGGCGCCCACAGTGGGCTGGTCCCAGGCGCGTTGGCGGTGGTGCAAGCCTTGCGTGTGCAGGGATTCAAGATTGGCTCGACCACCGGCTACCCTCGCCAGGTCATGGAAAAACTCATGGTCTTGGCAAGCGAAAAAGGGTACGCGCCGGACTGCACCGTGTGTGCGGATGACTTGGCTGCGGGCGCCCGTCCGGGGCCCTGGATGGCGCTGGCGTGCGTTCAAAACTTGCAGATCGGCTCCGTGGCCCATTGCGTTAAAGTGGACGACACCGTGCCGGGCATTGCAGAAGGTATCAATGCCGGTATGTGGACGGTCGGCTTGGCTTTGTCCGGCAGCCCAGCGGGCCTCACATTGGCGGAGTATGAGCAGGCGGACGAGGCCACTTTGCAAGCGGTTCGTGACCGGGTAGCGCCCCTGTTTGTGGCGGCAGGCGCCCATTTTGTGATCGATACGGTGGCCGATTTGCCTGCGGTTTTGCGAACCATTGAACAGCGTTTGGCGTCAGGCCAACGCCCCTGACAGGGACTGGCGACATGAGCAAAATGACCACGGGAACCTACGACTTGGTGGTGGTCGGTGCCGGCATCATTGGCCTGGCGACCGCGTGGACCGCACGCCAGCGCGGCATGCGGGTGGCCGTGGTTGAGCGAAATGCGAGAGCTATTGGAGCCTCGGTGCGCAACTTCGGCTTCATCACCGTGACGGGGCAGCGCAGCGGTGCGCACTGGCAAAGAGCGCGCGACACGGCCGCCATCTGGCGCCAGGTCGCTCCCTTGGCTGGCATCGAAATCGTGCATGAGGGCTTGCATGTGTTGGCGCAGCGCCCCGAGGCGGTGGCGGTGCTGGAGGCCTTCATGAAAACCGAAATGGGTGAAGGTTGCACCTGGGTGCGCAGCGACAACGCAAGGCCACACTGGCCATGGCTGCAACCCGGTTTGGCGTTGCTGCATAGCCCGCACGAATGCCGGGTCGAGTCGCGCGACGCGATCGGGCGCCTGAGCCAATGGTTAGAGCAGTCGCAGGGCGTCGACTTCTATTGGAACACCCCGGTGCACGGCATTGCACTGCCCGAGATTGCCACCAGCCGTGGCAGCCTGCGAGCCGCGCATTGCGTGGTGTGTCCAGGTAACGATTTGAACACCCTGTTTCCTGAGGTGCTGGCCCAAGCAGGAATTCGACAATGCACCCTTCAAATGATGCGCGTGTCGCCTGGCCAGGCAGTCAAGCTGCCCAGTGCTTTCATGTCCGATCTCAGCTTAATTCGGTATGAGGGCTATGCGAATTTGCCAGAGGCGCAAGCACTCAAAACCCGCTTGCAAAGCGAACAATCTGCGGCGCTTGCCCAGGGCATTCACCTGATTGTGGTGCAGTCTGCGGACGGCTCTCTGGTGGTGGGCGACAGCCATGTGTACGGCGACGCGGAGGACCCGTTTGCCAGCGCCGACACCGAGGCGCTGATCATGCGCGAATTCCATCAGATCTTGTGCTTGCCTCGGGCTGAAGTGGTGGCACGTTGGAACGGCAGCTATGCGTCGGCCGAGGATGTGGCGTTCAAGGCCCGCCCCACGGTTGGGGTTGCATTGGGTGTGGTGACCGGTGGTACCGGTGCGTCGACATCGTTTGCGTTTGCGCGAGAATTGCTCGACTTGGCGCTTGCACCCTGACGGTGTGCATGCTGCCTTCAGATTGACTTTCCATCCCGCATGAAGCTCTCGCGTCTGTTCCAACCCCGCAACCCCTTGTTCTGGACCATGGTGGTCCTCAACCTGCTGTCTGCCGCTTTGGCTTGGATCAGCCACACCGTGCCCCTGGGCGCGTTTGCCAGTGTGGTGGTGGCTGTGTTTGCGCTGGGCAATGCGGTGCTGGGCACCTTGCTGGCGTGGCGGCTGGTCCACAGTTGATCGCTGCTGGGTCTTCGATCGCTGTCGCTCGGTTCCCCATTGCAGATTTAAAAGTCAATAGCGGGCCGCAGCGATTGCGCTTTGACGTAACGCCAGCGCCCCACCCAGCAGGCGCTGGCCAACGCGACCAGGCCGGCCAAGGCAATCAACAAGGTGGGCACCAGCCAGGCACCGCCGTAGGCGCCGAACATGGCCGCCTTGAGTGCGCGCACCACCCAGGTCAGGGGCAGCCAGGGGCTGAGCGTGGTGTAGAGGCTACCGCTGAGTTCGACCGGCAAAATGCCGCCGCTTGATGAGATCTGGAGCGCCAGAAACAGCATCGCCAGGCCCTTTCCAACATCGCCCAGAGCACGCGTCAGTGCGAACACAAAGGCCAAAAACGCCAACGCCGAGACCGCCAATCCCACCGCGAAGGCAAGTCCATGCACCACCTGGATTTGCAGTACCAGCCGCACTGTCAGCCAGATCAGCACCGTCTGCGCCGCCACCAGCGCCAGCGGCAAGGCGAGCTTGCCCAGCAGTTGCGCGGGCTGGGAGAAGAAGCGGGCCTGGCGCGGCTGCACCCGCACGTTGATCAAAAAAGCCGCAATACCCGCGCCCAGCCACAGCGCGGCCGGGATGACGTTGGCGGCAAACGCGTTGCCGCTGTTGGCCACCGGCGCATCCAACTCGACTTGGGGTACCACCGACGTGGCCAGGCCGCGCGGGCTGCCGTCGGGCGCGTCCACCGCGCCTGGTAGCGAGCGCTCCAGCAGGGTCAGCCCGGTCTCCAGTTGCACATTGCCCAACGCCAGGCGTGCGCTGCCATCGGCTACCGTCCGGGCACCGGCCGACAGGGCGGTGGCCCCGGTACCCAGGGCGTCCAGTTGGCTGTCGTCTGGCAGCTTGTTCACCACGCTGCGCACGCCGGCGTTCATGGCGCGCACCCCGGTGGTGAGTGTGCCCACGCCGGCGCCCAGTTGTGCAGCACCCTGTGCCAGCTTTTGTTGGCCGTTCATGGCCGCGCCTAAGCCGGTGTCGAGTTCGACCACGCCGGCATAGAGCTGGTCGAGTCCCTCGGTGATCTTGGTGGGGGTAAACACACTGTCACTGGCCTCCGTCCGGTAGGCGGCGACCTGCTCGCGCATTTGCTTACTCCCGCCTTGGAGTTCGCCCAGGCCCTTGGAGAGCTCCGCATGGCCCGCCGTCAGGGATTCGGCGCCTGCGTTGAGCAGGTCGAGGTCGCGGTTGCGCGCTCGCTTGGCGTCCAAGGTGCGCAGGCCAGCGGCGAGTTGCTTAAAGTCTTCGCCGTTGCGCACCAGTTGCTGCGCCAGGTCCTTCGAGCCTTCAGCGGTGCGGGCTGCCCCCGCTTGCAGCTGGGCGCTGCCACGGCTGATCTCATGGGCACCAGCGCGCAGCTGACCCACGCGTTCGCGCAATGCGTCCAGGCTGCGCTGCGAGCCTGCGGCGTTGAGCAGCACCAGGTTCCAGCGCCGCTCGTTGAGGCTTTCGTTGACATCGTGGCCAAGCTCGCGTGCGAACGTCTTGGCCATGGCGGCGCTCTCGTAGTTGTTGCCCTCGGAGGCAAACACCACCAACTTGCCAGCGCCTTGGGTATGGCCGGGCACCGCGTTGTCACTGAAGTCTGCCGGGATGATCAGGGCAAATGCCAAACCTCCCTGGCGCACCATGTGCCGGGCCTGCGCTTCTGTGGCAATGTCCACAAAGCCGAAGGTGTGGCGTTGGCGCAGCTCGGCAGCCACCTCGGCGCCCACATTGAAGGTGTGCTCGCGGTAATGCGTGCCAGTGTCCAAGTTAACCAGACCGACCGGCAGGGCACCGGTTTTGGAGGCGGGGTCCCAAATGCTGGAGAGGTATATCAGCGCGTACAGCGAAGGCAGCGCCGCCACCAACACCGCCGCCACCAGCAACTTGGGAAAGCGCAGAAAGAACCGCGCCTCCATTCGCGCGATCCAAATTGCGTGGGAAAACAGTTTCATGGCGATGGGCGCGTCGGTTCGGTGAGTGCGCGCCCATTGTCTACCAGAGGCAAGCGCATGCCGCTCGCCTGGGACTCAATCGGCGGCGTTGCGGTAGCGCGCGAGCAGGCGCAGCTCGGTGCGGCGCTTGAGCCACCCGACCCAGCGGCCGGTCAGCGCAAAAACCCCCCACGCGGCCAGCGCACGGCCGCCGCCCAGCGCCAGGATACGCAGCGGCGCGCGGGCCGGCCGCAAGGGTACAACCGAGTGCTTGCCGACTACCGCATGCAGATTGCGCAGAAGCGCAGCCGCGCCGTCCCGGTCGATGGTGGCCTGGGCCAAAGCCGTGACGTCAGCCCGGGCGCTGACTTCGCCGATGGCGAACACGTTGGCGTGGCTGGTCGAGCGCTGTAAGGCATTGACCGCCACCGCGCCCTGGGCATCGAGCGCCAGGCCGCTGTCATACAGCCACTGTGGCGCCACGCCACCCGTGGCCAGGATCGGCAGGTGGCAGGCCAGCGTGGCACCGCTGGCCAATTGCACAGCGTCGGCGCCCAAAGCGCTCGCGCGCTCGTGCAGCACGGTGATGCGTTGCGCCTGCAGAGCAGCCACCAGCTTCGCACGCACCGAGGGCGGGTAGCTGCCAGCCAATGGGCCACCGCCCGTGAGCAAAGTCACCGAGGCATTGGGCAGGCGGTGGCGTACAGCCAAGGCCATTTCGACACCGAGGGCGCCCGCACCTACGACCGCAATGCGCAGCCCGCTTTGCTGTCCCAATGCCACGACCTTGGCCCACTGGCTGGTAAACCGTTCAGCGGGGCGCAGCCACAGCCCATGCTCGCGCGCGCCAGGCAAGTGCGCTAGGCTGGAGCGGGTGAATTGCGCCGCGTCGGTGTTGACCGACAGCCAGTCGTACTGCATGGAGGTGCCATCGTCCAAGTGCAGCTTGCAGGTGTGGGCGTCCATCAGTTGCACGCCGCGGGTAAGCCATCGAATGCCGGCACGGCGCACCAAGGGTTCGAGGGCGATGGAACACTCCTGCAGGCTGTACTGTCCAGCCGAGTAGCCTGGCAGCAGGTTCGATGGCATGGTGCTGGCGTGCGGCGTAATCAAGGTAATGCGCGCGCCCACCAAGGGCTTGCGCGCCAGTTCCAACAACACATGCAGATGTGCCCAACCGGCGCCGACCATGACCAACTGGCGTGGCAGGTAGCCCGGCCTGGCTGCCGTGGGCAAGTTCGGCTCAGTCAGCATGGCGGGGTCATCCGCGGGCAGGCTGGGCGGCAAGGGTGCTTGGCTGTGGTGGACCCGCGTTGGCGGCTGGGGTGTGCTGGTGGTGTCTGGCATCAGGGCGCGGAGTGCAAAGTGATGTCGTCGAGGTAGCCCAGGCTGGCGCCGCCGGTGTTGTCTGCATCGGCGCCGACAGCGATGGCCACCAAGGGCGGTATCGTAGCCGAGGGGGAGCCAAAGGCCTGCGTGAAGTCGGCACCGAGGTCGCGCTGGTGGGCCGACCAGCGCCCCAGCGACAGCGCACCTGCGTCCACCACCAGGTAACGCACCCGCTGGGTGTAGGCGTTGGGCAGCACCGTGCCCACCGGCAGCGCGGTATCCCATACGTAGCACAGGGTGGCGCTGGGCAGGTTTTCGCCGGTCACAGCGCGGGCGAGCTGGAGCAGCGCGCGTTCGCCAAAAGGCAGCGTTTGCAGGGGCTGGTCGAACAGGGCGCAGACCTTGAGGGCGACATCGTCGCTGTCTTTGCGCTGCAGGTCGCTGCGCGCCAGGGGCATGTCTAGCCGCCAACGCCACCGCAACAGGCCAGGCGCACCGCTGCTGGCGCTGGCGGCGGGGTGGCTGAGCGTGCCGTAGGACTTGTCGCTGCGCAGGCGCAACACGTGACGGCCCTCGAGCACAGCGATGTCGATCTGGCTAGGCGGTGCTTTGCCCGCAGGCAGTGCGATGGCGCGCCAGGGCGCGGGCGGCGTGCCCACTGCCGCGGTGGAAAACGCGGTGATAGGCGTGGCTGGCGGCGGCGTTTGTGCCCCCGATGGGAGCGCCGCACACAGCACCTGCAGAAAGAGGGCGCTGCGGCCCAACCATGCCGTTTTGCGGCGGGCCGGTGGCGCGTGCTGAATGCGCGCTGCCATCAGCCGCCCCGGCGCCAGGTGTGGAACTTTTCTACCCAGGCCAGCAGCGCCCGGGGCTGGTGGGCGCGCTTCCATTCGCCAGCGACGTATTTGTTGGCCTCGGACATCGTCGGGTAGGTGTGGATGGTGCCCAAAATCTTGTTGAGCCCGAGTCGGTGTTTCATCGCCAGCACGTACTCGGCCAGCACATCGCCTGCGTGGCTGCCCACGATGGTGACGCCCAAGATGGTGTCTTTGCCCGGTACCGTCAGTACTTTGACAAAACCGTGTGCCGCGCTGTCGGCGATGGCGCGGTCCAAGTCGTCTAGCGGATAGCGGGTGACTTCGTAGGCGATCTTCTTTTCCTTTGCCTCGCGCTCGTTGAGGCCCACGCGGGCGACCTCGGGGTCGGTGAAGGTGGCGCTGGGAATCACCCGGTAGTCGGCCTTGAATTTTTTGAAGTCGCCAAACAGCGCATTGACCGCCGCGTACCAGGCCTGGTGCGCCGCCGTGTGGGTGAACTGGAAGGGCCCGGCCACGTCGCCTGCGGCGTAGATGTTGGGAAACACGGTTTGCAGGTAGGCGTTGGTGTCCACCGTGCGGCCGGTGGGAATGCCCAGCGCTTCCAGCCCATAGCCAGTCAAGCGCGCGGCGCGGCCGACAGCCACCAGCAGCTCGTCGAATTCCACTTCGAACTCGTCGCTCGTTGCGACTTGATCGCTGTCCGGGCTGGCCCCGTGGGTGGTGGCCCCGTTCGCTCCCGCTACCCTGCGCACCACCAACGTTTTGCGCGCGCCATCGCGGCCGCACCGCAGCGCTTGGTGGCCGGTGAGCAGGCGCACACCGTCGGCTTGCAGCGAGGCGGCCACCAAGGCCGATACCTCTTCGTCCTCGCGCGCCAGCACGCGCGGCGCCATTTCCACCTGCGTCACCTGGCAGCCCAGGCGGGCAAAGCTTTGCGCCAGCTCGCAGCCGATCGGGCCGCCGCCCAGCACCACCAGGCGCTGCGGCACCGCGTCCAGTTGGGCAAAGCGCTCCCACAGCGTGTCGCTGGTCACGTAGCCCACGTCGTCCAGGCCGGGTAGCGCAGGCACCACCGGGCTGGCACCAGCCGCAATCACGATGCTGCGGGTGCTCAGCGTTTGCGTGCTGCCATCGTTGAGGGCGATGCGCACCGTCCACGGGCTGGTGATGGTGGCGTGGCCTTGCAGCACCTCGACGCCCAGTTGGGTGTAGCGCTCCACGCTGTCGTGCGGCTCGATGGCGGCCACCACGGCGTGGATGCGGCGCATGACCGACTTGAAGTCAAAGCGCACTTCGGTGTCGGCCAGGCCATAGCGCGCGCCATGGCGCATCTGGTGCGCAAGCTGCGCGCTCTTGATCAGGGCCTTGCTGGGTACGCAGCCGTAGTTCAGGCAGTCACCGCCCATTTTGTGGGCCTCCACCAGGGTCACTTTGGCTTTGACGGCAGCGGCAATGTAGGCGGTCACCAAGCCACCGGCACCGGCTCCGATGACCACCAGATTGCGGTCAAACCTGCGCGGGCGGCTGGAGCGCCAGGGCGCGTAGATGCGCCGGCGTTCCAGCAGATTCACCACCGAGCGCGCCACCAGTGGCAGCAGACCCAGCAGCACCAGCGAACCCAGTAGCGCGGGGCTGGCTACATCGGCGACGCTGCGCAACTGCCCCAGCTGCGTGCCCGCATTCACGTAGACGGCGGTGCCCGCCAGCATGCCGACTTGGCTGACCCAGTAAAAAGTCCAGCTGCGGATGCTGGTGAGGCCCATGGCCAGGTTGATCACAAAAAACGGCACCACCGGGATCAAGCGCAGTGTCAGCAGGTACAGGGCGCCTTCGCGCTCCATGCCGCGGTTGATTTCGGCCAGCTGGTCTTTGAACCGTGCTTGCACGCTGTCGCGCAACAAGAAGCGCGCCATCCAAAACGACACGGTGGCCCCCATGCACGAGGCAAAGGACACCAGCAGCAAGCCCCAGCCGAAACCCAAAATCGCCCCGCCCGCCAGCGTCAGCACCACAGCGCCCGGCAGCGAAAAAGATGCCACCACCAGATAGCACACAAAGTAGGCGCCGCGCACCAGCCAGGGGGATTGCGCATACTGCGCCGCAAAGTCGGCTTGGCTGCTTTGCAAGTACTCCAGGCTCAAGAACCGCGCCAGATCGAAATGGACAAACGCCAGCGCCGCCAGCCCCAGCACCGCCAGCAGCACCACTTTGGACAGTTTCATGACAAGCTCCTCCAGCCCCACAGGGTGCGGGTCAGTATGGTGATAGCGCACAGGCCGGCAAAGCCGTAGGCCAGGGCCGCAAAATGTTCGGGCCACAGGCACATGGCCACAAAACAGGCCAGCGTCTCGGTGGCCTCGGTGAGGCCACCTAAGAAGTAGAAAGACTTGTTCGGAAAGTGGGCGCTAACAAAGCCACGCTTGGCGGCCAGCGCCGCAAACGCCAGAAAGCTCGCGCCTGTGCCCACAAACGCCGCCAGCAAGGTGGCCGCAGCCAACGCGTTGGCCTGCGGCTGCGCCCACGCAAACGCTAGCGGTACGCTGGCATAAAACAGAAAGTCCAGCACGATGTCCAGAAACCCACCGGCGTCGGTGGTCTGGGTTTGGCGGGCCACCGCGCCGTCGAGCGCGTCGCATAGGCGCGAGAGCAGCAAACACGCCAGCCCCGCGCCGTAGGCCTGCGCCGCAATCAGCGCCGCGCCCACCATGCCAATGCCAAAGCCGACCAAGGTGATGCGGTCCGCACGCAGGCCGCACCGCACCAAGAAGCGTGCCATAGTCTCGACGGGCGGGCGAATCAGCGCGGTGACGAAGCGGTCCAGCATAGGTCGTTGGGGGGAAGAAACTAAGATCGGGCGTTCAGGCGTTGCGGGTGCAATGCCCTTGGTCATCCTAACCGAGCAATTCTTACTATGAACTCCAACGTGCGCATGCCATCCCTCTTCGTGCCCCATGGCGGCGGACCGGCCTTTTTCATGCAGGGCGAAATGCACCAAGTGTTCGAGCCCATGCGCGAGTTTCTGGCCGGCGTGCACGCCACGCTGCCGGGCCGGCCCAGCGCGGTGCTGGTGGTCACAGCCCATTGGGAGGCCGACCTGCCCAGCTTCAGCGGCACGGCATCGCCCAGCCTGATCTATGACTACTACGGTTTTCCGCCTGAAACCTATGCGCTGACCTATCCCGCGCCGCCTGCGCCGGAACTGGCGCAAGCAGCGGCAGCGGCCTTGGCGGACGCCGGCATCCAAGCGCGGGTGGACAGCCACCGGGGTTGGGACCACGGCGTGTTCATTCCGCTCAAGGTGATGTTTGCCCAGGCCGACATCCCGGTGCTGGCCATGTCGCTGCAGTCGGACCTGAACCCGGCCGCCCACGTGGCCATGGGCGAGGCGCTGCGGGGATTGCGTGACCAAGGCGTGCTGGTGGTGGGCAGTGGCATGAGCTACCACAACCTGCGCAACTTCAACAGCCCCTCGGCGCATGCGCAGTCGGTGGCGTTCGATGCGTGGCTCGACCATGCTCTGGCAGGCGACGCGGCCCGCCGCCGGCAACAACTCGCGCAGTGGGCGCAGGCACCGTCCGGGCGCGAGTCGCACCCGCGCGAAGAGCATTTGCTGCCGCTGATGGTGGCCAGTGGCGCGGGCAGCGATTTGCCAGCGCAAAAAATCTGGTGTGGCCCGGCTGGCGCGTCGCAGGTCTCGGCGTGGCGCTTTGATTGACGCTTAGCGGGTGCCGGTAGGGCTCGGGTCGCTAGGGTTCAGGTCGGTACCGTTGGGGTTCCAGTCGCTGGAGCCGCCCAGCACGCACAGCCGATCCGGGTCGGCCACATCGGCCCGGTCGTGGGTGACCAGCAGCGCTGCAATGCCGCGCTGCGCGACCAGCCCAAACACCAGTGCGCGCATGCGGCCACGCAGGTCGGCATCCAGCCTGGAGAAGGGCTCGTCGAGCAACAGCGCTTCGGGGCGTGCCAGCAGGGCGCGGGCCAGCGCGATGCGGGCGCGCTGCCCACCTGAGAGTGTGGCCGGGTCGGCTTCGCCAAAGCCTTGCATTTCGACATCGGCCAATGCTTGCTGCACCGCCGCGTCGCGCTCGCGGCGCGCACCGGCGGGCAGCGCAAACAACAGGTTTTCGCGCACCGTCAGGTGGGCAAACAACAAATCGTCTTGCAACAACAGACCAACACGGCGCGCCTGGGTGGGCAGCGTGTCGATGCGCCGCCTGTGCAGCAGCACGCTGCCTGCGAACTCCATGCCCGGCGCCAGCGTGCCGCACACCGCCGCCAGCAGGCTCGACTTGCCGCAGCCGCTGGGGCCCATCAGGGTCAGCACCTGCCCAGCTTGGACCTCCAAGTGCAGCCCCTGCAGCAGCGTGCCGCGCGGGCTGCCCAAGCGCTCCAGTTGCAGCACCAGGCTCATGCAGGTCTCCCAAGGGTGTCAAAGCGCCGCGCGCGGCCCAGCCAAGCGGCCAAGGCAAACACCAGCACAGGCAGCAGCCACTGCAGCCAGGCAAATGCGGCCGCCAGCGAGCGCTGGCCACCAGCGGCCAAGGCGATGGCCTCGGTCGTCACGGTGGCAAAGCGCCCGGCGCCCACGTACAGCGTGGGCAGGTACTGCGCCACACTCACCGCAAACCCCACCGCAAAGGCAGAAGCCAATGCCGAGCGCAGCAACGGCCATTTGATGCGCCACAAAAACGCCGATCGGCTGCGCCCCAGACTGGCCGCCACCTGCCACGCCTGTGGCGAAAACCCGGTGTAAGGCCCCACCAGCGCCAGGTACACATAGGGCAGGCACACCAAGGTGTGTACCAACCACAAACCCCAGCCGGAGTGGCCCAAACCCCAGGCTAGCACCAGCCGGTGCAGTCCCACCACCCACAGCAGCGCGGGCATCACCAAAGGCAAAATCAGCGCCCATTGCACCAGCGCCGTGGTGCGCGGCGTGTGCGCCCCTGCGCCCCACTCCAGCCAGGCCACCACCCACAAGAGCGCGGTGCCGCTGGCGGCCAGGCCCAGCCACAGGGTGGTTTGCACTGTGCTGGCGCTTTCAAGCACCGACTGCCACGCCGCCAAGCTGACGGTCTCGGGCCACAGTGCGGGAAACGGCCAACTGCCCACTACGCTGCCCAGCAGCAAAGCCAGCAGCACGGCTGCGTACACCAGCGCCAATGTGGTCGCCGCGCTGTGGGCGCCAAGTCCACGCCATGGTGACCGTGTGGCGTCTGCGGTAGGCACCCCGGCGCTCCAGCGCTGGCGCAGCCAGCGGCCGCGCTGCAGTACGGTGACCAGCACGGCACCGACCACTAAAACGAGCAGTAGCAGGCCGGCGGCGGCGGCACCTTGGGCATTGCGCGCCGTATCGGCGTCTTGCAGCCATTGCCAGGCCAGCACCGCGAGCGTGGGCGGGGTGCCGGGGCCGATGACCAGCGCCATGTCCACCACCGTCAGGCTGTAGGCCCACACCGCCAATACCGGTGCGGCGAGCCGCGGCGCGAGCTGGGGCAGGGCGACACGCCACCAGGCAGTGGATGGGGCGTAGCCCAAAGTGGCAGCGAGTTGCAGCTCGCGCTGCAGGCGCTGGCCCACGTCGGGCCGCTGTAACCAGGCGGCAGCGCACCACAGCAGAAACGGAACTTCTTTGCAGACCAGCGCTGCAATCAAGCCCAGACCCCAAGGGTCTTGGGTGGTGTACCAAGGCGGCGGTGCGTCCAAGCCAGTGGCCCAGGGCGAGAGCGCACGCAGCACCCAACCACTGGGCGCGAGCAGGGCCACCAGCCCGATGGCGAATGCCGCGTGCGGCACCGCCAGCATCGGTGCGAGCCAGCGTTGCCAGCGCGCTTGGCCCGCGCCCACCAGAACCACCGATGCAATCCAAGCTGCCAGCGCACACGCCAGTATGGTGGAAGCCAGACCGGTCCACAGGCTCAGGCCCGAGGCGGCGCTTGTTTGCGGGTCGGCCCAAAGCGCCGCCCAGGCTTGGGGTTGCCAGGTGGCACCCAAACTGGCCCACAGGCTCCAACCCAGGGGCAGCAGCAACACGCCCGCCAACGGGAGTCCGGCGTTCAGGCGCGCTGGCATGGTGACCGGTGATGACCTAGGCGGTACCAAGTACCCTGGCTTAGCTGTGGCCCAGCACCGGGTGCGGCTGGTAGGCCAGTTCCAGCCTGGCGATGTCCTCGGCACTGAGCTGTACTTCAAGTGCGGCCGCGGCCTGGTCGAGCTGGGGCAGTTTGCTGGCACCCACAATCGGTGCGGTCACGCCCTTGTGAAGCAGCCAGGCGTAGGCCAGCGTAGCGTTGCTGACGCCTTTATCCGCGGCCAAGGCGGTTAAGTTGTCTACCACCTGAAAATCACTGGGGCGGTAGTAGTAGCTTTGGGCGATGTCGTCGGTCAGCGCGCGCGAGGTGCTGGTAGCAGCGGCTTTGGCTTTCTTGCTGTTGGCTGCGCGACCAGCGGGCCGTTCACTTGCTCCGGCGTTGGGGCTTGGCAGATCGGTGTTGCGCCGGTTGCCCGCCAAAAAGCCCCGGGCCAGCGGACTCCAGGGCAGCACCGCCACGCCCTGGTCCTGGCACAAAGGAATCATGTCGCGCTCCTCCTCACGGTAGGCCAGGTTGTAGTGGTTTTGCATGCTGACAAATCGGCTGCCACCTTGCTCCTTGGCCACTTGCTGCGCTTTGGCGAACTGCCAGGCCCACATGCTGCTGGCGCCCAGGTAGCGCACTTTGCCCGCGCGCACTACGCTGTCTAGTGCATCCATGGTTTCTTCGATTGGCGTTTGGGTGTCAAACCGGTGGATCTGGTAGAGGTCGATGTAGTCCATGCCCAGGCGTTTGAGGCTGTCATCCACCGCATGCAGGATGCGCTTGCGGCTGAGGCCCTGGGAGTTGGGTCCACCGCCGCGCCCTACGGGGAAGTACACCTTGGTGGCTACCACCACCTCGTCACGCTTGCAAAAGGCTTTGATGAACTTGCCGGTCAACACCTCGGACTCACCTGCGGAATACATGTCGGCGGTGTCAAAGAAGTTGATGCCCAAGTCGACCGCCCGTTTGACCAGCGGTTTGGACGCCGTGGCGTCAAGCACCCAAGGCCGCCAGGTGGACGAGCCGTAGGTCATCATGCCTAGACAAATGCGTGAGACTTGCAGTCCGGTGGTTCCCAGGCGAACGGTTTGCATCGATAGCTCCTGTGTTGAATGTGGATGGTGACGGCGGCTTGGTACTTCGCTGCTGGGTATCAGCCCCGGCGCCGCAGCGTGCGGCTGAGCAAGACGACGGGCAGCAGGCCCACCAACACCAAGGTGAGCGCGGGCAGGGCGGCCTCGCCCAAGCGCTCGTCGCGGGCGAGTTGGTAGGTCACCACCGCCAGCGTGTCGCTGTTGAATGGGCGCAAGACCAAGGTGGCAGGCAGCTCTTTCATGATGTCGACAAACACGAGCAGCGCCGCCGTGGCGGTGGCGCCGCGCAGAAGCGGCCAGTGCACCCGCGCCAAGAGCGCCCCACCTGAGGTGCCTAGCATGCGGGCCGAATCGTCCAGTGACGTTGGAATGCGCGCGTAGCCGCTTTGCAGCGACTGCAGCGCCACGGCCGTAAAGCGCACCAGATAGGCCCACAGCAAACCCAGCACCGTGGCCGTGACCCAATAGCCCAGGCTGGCCCCAGGTGCTGCTGCCTGCACCCAGCCCACGGGCAGCAGCAGACCCACCACCAGCACCGCACCTGGCACCGCATAGCCCAGAGAAACCAACTGCACTGCGCCGTTGGTGAGCCAGCCGGGCTGGCGTCGCTGTACAAACGCCAGCCACAACGCCGCCGCCGTTGCCAAAGCGGCGCCCAAGCCGGCCAGCCACAGGCTGTTGAAGGACCAGCGCCAAAACGCGCTCCAGGGCAGTTCATCCCAACCACTTGCCAAGGGCCGCAGCATGAACAGCACCGGCAACACAAAGCCTGCCAGCACCGGAACGCCGCACACTGCCCAGGCCAGCCAGCGGCCTGCGCCGCGCAGCACCTGGGGTTGGGCATCCCTGCTGCCACGGCCTTGACCGCTTACGGTGTTAAACCGCAAGCGCTGCTGCGCATGCCGCTCCAGCGACACCAGCACGCTCACGGTGGCCAGTAGCAGGGTGGCCATTTGGGCTGCGGCGACGCGGTTGTCCATGACCAGCCAGGCCTTGTAGATGCCGGTCGTGAAGGTTTGTATGCCAAAGTAGCTGGCCACGCCGTAATCGGCCAGGGTTTCCATCAGCGCCAGTGCGATGCCTGCCGCCACCGCTGGGCGTGCCAGTGGCAGCGCCACTTCGCGCACCCGGCGCAGCATGGGCGCACCCAGCAGGCGCGCGGCCTCCATGAGGTGCGATGCGCGCTCGCTCAAGGCGCTGCGCGCCAGCAGGTACACGTAGGGGTAGAGCGCAAAGGTAAACACCCACACTGCACCGCCCAGGCTGCGCACCTCCGGAAACACGCGCCCTTGCAGCCCCAAGTTGCCGCGCAGCCAGTTTTGCAGCGGGCCCGAGAACTGGAAGAAGTCGGTGTATGCGTACGCAACCACATAGGCCGGCATGGCCAGCGGCAGCAGCAGTGCCCATTCAGCGGTGCGCCGGCCGGGGAAATCAAACAGTGTGACCGCGCAAGCAGTGGCCATTCCCACCAAGCCAACCGACACGGCAACTGCCAAGCACAGCACGAGGGAGGTGCGCGCGTACTCGGGCAGCACCGTGTCCATCATCTGGCGCAGCACATCGGCGTTTTGCGCATTCCAGCCCAGCCACGAGGCCGCCAGCGCCAGCACCGGCAGCACCAGCACAAAGCACAAAAGAAGCAGCGGGGTGGTGGTCCACCCGGGCCGGGGTTGCGGCATGAGAAGGGGCCAGTCCAATGAAAATGAGAATAGCTATTATCTACAATACGCACCATGTTTCTTTCCCTCACCGATGTGCAGGTCCGTTACCCCGGCGGGGCCAAACCGGCCGTTGCGGGCGTGACGCTGGGACTGGCAGCGGGGCAAATTGGTGTACTCATCGGCCCCTCAGGCTGTGGCAAAACCACGCTGCTGCGCGCGGTCGCTGGCCTGGAAGGTGTGTGTGGCGGCCGCATCGCGCTGCAAGGCGAGGTGGTGAGCAGCACCAGCGTGCACATCGCAGCCGAGGCGCGGCGCATTGGCATGGTGTTTCAGGATTACGCGCTGTTTCCGCACCTGGATGTGCGCCGCAATGTGGACTTTGGCATCCGCCACCTCGACTCCACACAGCGCCGTGCGCGGGTGGATGAGGTGCTGGAGCTGGTCGGTCTGGGCGGCATGCAGTCGCGCTACCCGCACGCGCTCTCGGGTGGACAACAGCAGCGTGTCGCCTTGGCCCGGGCACTGGCACCCAAGCCGCGCCTGCTTTTGCTAGACGAGCCTTTTTCCAACCTTGACGTGGAATTGCGCGAGCGCCTGGCGCACGAGGTGCGCGCCATTTTGAAAGCCGCCGGTGCCACCGCACTGTTTGTCACGCACGACCAACTGGAGGCTTTTGCGATTGGCGATGTGGTGGGTGTGATGCACGAGGGCCGCCTGCAGCAGTGGGACGATGCTTACACCCTGTACCACCGACCTGCTACACGCTTTGTGGCCGAGTTCATTGGGCACGGCGTGTTTGCCCCCGCGCACCTGGCGCAGCACGGTGGCCAAGTCGTGGTGCAAACGCCGTTGGGGCCGTTGCAAGATATTGAGGAATGCCCGCTGCCCAGTGCCTACCCCGACGGGCTGTGCGATGTGCTGCTGCGCGCCGACGACATCGTGCACGACCCCGGTGCAGCGGTGCGCGGCCAGATTGTGCGCAAGGCGTTTCGCGGTGCTGACTTTTTGTACACCCTGCGCCTGCCCAGTGGCGAAACCGTGCTGGCCCATGTGCCTTCGCACTACGCGCACTCGGTGGGTGACTGGGTTGGCATCCGGGTCGCCATGGACCATGTGGTCACCTTCGCCCGGCTGGCCGAGCCGCCCACTAGCCCCTGAGGACTTGCACCATGCCCAAATCCACCACAGACCAAGCCAGCCTGCTGCGCAACAACGGGCTCAAGGTCACACTCCCCCGCATCAAGGTGCTAGAGATCTTTGAGAACAGCAAAAAGCGCCACCTCACCGCTGAGGAGGTCTACATGGAGCTGATGGTCAACGACTCTGAGATTGGTCTTGCCACCGTCTACCGCATCCTGATGCAGTTTGTCGAAGCTGGCATGCTCGACAAATCGAGCTTCGATTCGGGCAAAGCCGTGTTCGAACTCAACGAAGGCCACCACCACGACCACCTGGTGTGCGTGCGATGCGGCAAGGTCGAGGAGTTTTACGACGAAGCCATCGAAACCCGCCAAAGCGAAATCGCCCTGCGCCACGGCTTCAAGTTGCTAGACCACGCTATGTCGCTGTACGGTCTGTGCTCCAGCCCCCAGTGCCAGGCCAGTGGGGCTGCTGGGGGTAAGCGGGAGTACTGAGGGTGGTGTTTGGATGGTCAGTCCGTGCTTCTCATGGCTGAGTCTCTCTGTCCGATCACGACAAACACCAAAATGCCTGCTGCGTAGGCACGATAGCAAGTGAGGGCTGCACCCCAGCGGGGACGCGCCGCCATCCGATGCCCTATCTCACTTACCCGATGTTTTACTCTGCACCCTCGGGATGCCGCTGGGTACCCGTTGAGTGGGCGTAGGCTTGGTGTCTGTTCATGGGTGTGAATCCTTGTCTTAGACAGCATCGAGGAAGTGGCTGCGCTGCGAGATGGTTACAGCATGGTTCGATCGGGTCTGTTCGACGACGCACGGAAGAACGCCCGCGAAACCCCAGGCTCGGGTCTCCATGAAACTTCTGGCAACCATCCTGCTCAGCGTGCAATTGGCATGGGCGGCGATGCCGGTCAGGTCTGCGCCTGATCCGACGGTGAACAGCGCACAGGGGCCAATGAACGCGAACCATGCACGCACCATGCTGCAAAAGCGGTGGAAGAGCGCCTTCACTGACACTGCAGCACTGGCGAAGCTGGAGGAAGTTGCCACCCAACGACCTCTGATTGCGGGCAACCGGGTGACGATTCTTCACGATGGCCCACAGACGATGGCCGCCATGCTGGACGCGGTGCGTGGTGCACAAAACCACATTAATCTGGAAACCTACATCTTCGATAGGGACGCAGTCGGAATGGAGTTTGCTGATGCCCTGATGGAGCGCCAACGCGCTGGCGTACAGGTACAACTCATTTGCGACTTCATCGGCACGATCAGCACGCCTTCGGCATTTTTTGAGGGTATGCGCAGCGCCGGAATTCAGTTGTTTGAATTCAACCCGGTGAACCCATTCACACGGTTCGCTCCATGGGAGCCCAACCAGCGCGACCATCGAAAGCTTCTGGTGGTTGACGGAAAAATGGCCTTTACCGGCGGCGTGAATACCAGCAGCACCTATGCCAACAGCTCACTCTTTCGCTCCAAAGCGCGCAAAAGCGAAGACGTGGGTTGGCGCGACACCCACGTCAAAATTGAAGGCCCGGCCGTTGCCGCGCTGCAATGGGAGTTCTTGAGAAATTGGGATCAACAGCCCTTGGGCGACGAGGGCGACAGCGTGTACTTTCCACCCTTGCAGCCCGCGGGACCCCACCTTATCCGTGTGCTGGCCAGTGAGCCCGACGGTGAGCCCTCGATTCACCAAGCCTATGTGCTGGCCATAGCGTCTGCCAAAACCTCCATCCCTATCACCTGCGCCTATTTCATCCCCGACCCGCAGCTCTTGATCGCCTTGACCGCTGCGGCACAGCGAGGTGTGGACGCCAAGGATGAACTCAACATCGTGGTCGATGACGACGTTTTGGGCCAAGCGATGGAGCAGGCCTTCCAAGAGGATTTGCGGCTTTCCAAAGAAGTCTCCGCCGATGCCTGGCACAAGCGCAGCGCTTTGGACAAAGTCAAAGAATGGGCAGCACGCAGATTGGAGTACTGGCTATGAGAGTGAAGGGCGTCCGCCGCCCTGGGCCCACTTCTGGGCCAAGCTCTAGGCTTGCATTTGCGGTGTTGCTGGCAAGCAGCGTTGCAACACCGCAGATGGCGTGGAGTGCTGCGCCAGAGTCAGCAGCCGACGTACTGCGTGCGGCCTATACCAAGCTGAGGCCAGAGCTGAACTCCAATCCGTTTGGACGGCCGCTGGCCATGCGCTCCAACGAAGATGCCGGCTCCATCCGGGGTGAGGTCCATGCCCTTGTCAATTTTTCTTTGGCGCAACTGAGCGCGGCGGTCACCAGCCCAGACCGATGGTGCGAGATCATGATCCTGCACTTGAACACCAAGTTTTGCCGCACGAGACCCACCGCCGATGGCCCGCTGTTGATCGTACATGTGGGCAAAAAAACGCCACAACCGTTAAGCGAGACGGCGCGTGTGGAATTCAAGTACCAGGTGGAGTCCAGCAGCGCGGACTTTTTGAAGATCGCCCTCGCTGCAGCGCGGGGCCCGATGGGGACCAGCAACTACCAGATTACCTTGGAAGCGATCTCCATCAACCCGAGCCAGTCTTTTCTGCATTTGACCTACTCCTACCAATTCAATCTGGTCAGCCGGGCAGCGCTCGGGATCTATATGTCTACCCTGGGCAGTGACAAAGTAGGCTTCACACTGGCAGAGCCAGGCGCCGCCGGTGCGCCGGTGGCCATCCAGGGTTTGCGGGCACTCGTCGAGCGAAACACCATGCGCTACTTTCTGGCAATCAATGCATACCTGGAGTCTGCCCAAGTCCCCCAAGCCGGTCGGCTGGATGCCAGATTGCACAACTGGTTTGCCGCGACAGAAACCTTTGCGCGCCAGCTCCACGAGATAGAGCTTGCCGACTATCTGACGATGAAGCATGCCGAGGTGCTGCGCCAGCAAATTTAAGGGCTAAGCGGCCACCCCAAACAGGGCGCCAACACCAGCGGTTAATGCCATGGCCAGTGCGCCCCAAAAGGTAACGCGAAAGGCGGATGCCATCGTGGGTACGCCGCCGGTGCGTGCAGCCAAGAAGCCCAACAGCGCCAGAAAGAAGAGCGAACTGCCTGCGACCCCCCACATCATCAATCGCGCAGGCAGCAGCATCACCATCAGGAGGGGCAACGCTGCGCCCACTGCAAAGGTTCCCGCCGAGGCCAGTGCCGCTTGCACCGGCTGTGCCGCCAGCGTGTCGGAGATGCCTAGCTCATCGCGTCCATGTGCGGCCAGTGCGTCATGGAGCGTCAGTTGGTTGGCAACCTCTGAGGCGAGTTTTTTGTCCAGCCCTCGCTTCTCGTAGATGGCTGCCAGCTCAGCGAGTTCCTGCTGGGGACTGTCGGTCAACTCGGCACTCTCCCGGGAAAGATCCGCGCGCTCCGTATCCGCTTGTGAGCTAACCGAAACATACTCGCCAGCGGCCATGGACATGGCGCCCGACACAAGACCGGCAACGCCTGCAAGCAAGATACCCTGCGTGCCCGCGCTGGCTGCCGCAACGCCCAAGACCAAGCTGGCGGTAGAAACGATGCCGTCATTTGCGCCAAGAACGGCGGCACGCAGCCAGCCTGTTCGGTGCGTTCTGTGTCTTTCACCGTGTCTCATTGGGTCCTCGGCATGACTGATTCCGTGTTGGATCGTGCCTTCTGCCTCCAACGTCAGGGTACCCACTGGGAGTCAATGGTTCTGTGCGTTATCCAACAGTAGATTGGCAGAGCCTGCCAACCGCTCGGCTCCAGTGGGCCAAAGGAAATCGCCCGCGGTTGCGCCGTTGGTTTGTTGACGCACCGACAACTTGTAGCGTACTGCTGCAAGCTCAATCTGCTTGGCGCGTGGTGGGGCTGTTCTCTGTCAGGTTTTTGCCAAAGTAAGCAACCGTACCTATGCCAAGAACCGCACCCCATGACGCGAGTCGCCCACGCCCAAGAGACCGTGTCGGCTTTGCCCTGCGACTTGCTGAGGGCGTGCGTAACTGGGAGCGTTGCATATTGCTGGTCCTGTTCTGGCCCATCATCTGGCTGCAAGGCAGGCACGTCCGCAAGATCACCCTGCGCATGCCGGAACCCACGGGTTCGCGTGATGGAGTCAGCGGCCAGGGATCGCTGTGCCGCGTACTTGTCGCTGGAGATTCGGGCGCGGTAGGTGTTGGTGTTGCCACACAAGGCGAGGCACTGTGCGGTCAACTCGTCCGGCTGCTGAGCCCACACCACACCATCGAGTGGAGCGTGTTGGCCATCAACGGACTCGACTCGCCGGGCTTGGTCAAGCTGCTGGAAGATGCGCCGACGTCCCACTTCGATGTCGTCATCCTGTCGATGGGTGCCAACGATGTGACCTGCCTGTGCGCCCCGCAGCGCTGGGTGCAATGGCAAACCCAACTGGCTGAGCTGGTGGCACTGCGCTTTGCGCCCCACTTGCTAGTGCACAGCGCAGTGCCGCCGATGCACGCCTGCATGGCCTTACCGCAGCCCCTGCGGTGGTTCATGGGGCGGTGGGCGCGTGAGATGAATGTGCTGATGTCGGCGCTGTTGCTTGGTCAAAAAGGGCGCGTGATGCACTGGCATCCTGACTCAACCACTTCGACCGGAATGGCGGAGGATGGCATTCATCCCAATTCGCACGGCTACGCCCAGTGGGCCGAAGGTCTTAGCCAAATCATCCTGACTGCAGATGGTCTTGGCACCCTCATCTGCACTGCCTAGTGCACAACATTGAGAAGTTGGCCAACAGCGCTTGGATGAGGTAGGTGCAAGCTACATGCCCAAAGCGCCCAAGTAGCCTGCACAATGCGCCAATGCAATGTTCTCGCGCTTCAACCGAACAGCGACTGATTCGCTCGCTGATGTTGTCTTTCTGGCCACTTTGCCGCTTGCAAACCGGGGTTCTTTTCTAGCTTGGTTAGACATCACCCATGCAGGCTCTCATTGAACTACTGCGCCAAGAGAAAGATCTGGCGAACGCTATTGCTGCAGTTGCGAGTGCGCTGACAGCATTGATTGCACTCTTCGTGTCGTTATGGGCGTTGCATATTCAGCGACGACACAACGTACTTTCAATAAGACCAATCCCTGAAGTCACCGTCGCAGACTACGAAAACAGTGTTCGCGTGAAGCTGCGAAACAATGGGTCGGGTCCAATGATTGTGGAAGCGCTTGAGGTATTCAACGGTAGTCATGTCAAAGGCAGCGTCATTGAATGGATGCCAACCTTGCCACAGAACAGGCCTTGGAACCACTTTTCAATGGCACTTGAACGGCGCACGATTCAACCCGATGGAGTAGTTCCGCTGCTTGAACTCACTGAAGGGGAAGGCGAACCACTGTTCTCCAAGTGCAGAGATCTTGCACGATTGGAATTGAGCAAACTGCGAGTAGTGGTGCACTACACCGACATCTATGCGTCGAACCTTCCACCATATAAGAAGTCGCTGGCTTGGTTCGCCAGGAATCTCAGTGACACCTAAGCCCGTTTTGGTGGGACTTACCACGTAGTCAAGATGCGCTTGCTGCACCCTTTACTCAGCGGTGCGGCCCCCGATGCGAACCTCGCGGCGATGTTTCGTCTTGTTTGTTTCTGATTTGGCGTGGTATGAGGGGATGGGCTTTTTGCAGACTCGTTGAGGCGGCGAATCAGACCGTCGCTTGCAGTCGTTAGGCTCGATGTGTAGCCTGCTACAGAAGGAGTGCAACCTAGCAACCAATGTCGCGTTTCATCCGTCCCTGCTAGATCGCGTCGTCGCCACGAGCAGATAGTCCACCAAGAAGGCGGCGGCAACGCTTTCATTGAAGTAGTTCATCGCTACCTGCGATGGCAGCCAACCCAGCCATACAGCCCATGTCGTGGTGGCTCGATAGACGCCTCAAGACAGTTTTTCAACCACCCGTCCTACGCCGCTTGCGCCTCCACCACCGGCGCCGCCTGCACGCTGCTGCGAATCAGGTGATCAAACGCGCTGAGCGCGGCTTTCGATCCTTCACCCGCCGCAATCACGATTTGTTTGAACGGCACGGTGGTGCAGTCACCGGCGGCAAACACGCCCTCCAGGCTGGTGTGGTTTTTGGCGTCGATCACGATCTCACCCCAGGGTTTGAGGTCGAGCGTGCCCTTGAGCCACTCGGTGTTGGGCACCAGGCCGATTTGCACAAACACGCCTTCGAGCTCCAGCGTGCGCTGCGCGCCGCTGACGCGGTCTTTGTAGTGCAGGGCGCCCAGCTTGTTGCCATCGCCGGTGACTTCGGTGGTCTGGGCGCTGAGCACGATATCGACATTGGGCAGGCTCTTGAGCTTGTTGACCAGCACCGCGTCGGCCTTGAGTTGGTCGGCAAACTCCAACAGGGTCACGTGGGCCACGATACCCGCTAGGTCAATGGCCGCTTCCACGCCCGAGTTGCCACCGCCCACCACCGCCACCCGCTTGCCCTTGAACAGCGGACCGTCGCAGTGCGGGCAGTAAGCCACGCCCCGATTCTTGTACTCCAGCTCGCCGGGCACGTTCATGTTGCGCCAGCGCGCACCGGTGGTCAGGATGACGCTGCGGGCCTGCAGGCTGGCACCGTTTTCGAGTTGCACCTTGACCATGCCACCGGGTTCAGTTGCAGGGATCAGCTTTTCGGCGCGCTGCAGGTTCATGATGTCCACGCCGTAGTGGCGCACTTGCGCTTCCATGGCGGCTGAAAACTTGGGGCCATCGGTTTCGAGTACCGAGATGTAGTTCTCGATGCCCAGCGTGTCGTTGGTCTGGCCGCCAAAGCGCTCGGCGGCAATGCCGACGCGAATACCCTTGCGCGCAGCGTACACCGCAGCGGCGGCACCTGCGGGGCCGCCGCCCACGATGAGCACGTCATAGGGCGCCTTGGCGGACAGCTTGGCTGCCTCGCGGGCTTCGGCGCCCACGTCAAGCTTGGCAACGATTTCCTCGACCGTCATGCGGCCCGAGCCAAACACCTGGCCGTTGAGGTAGACCATGGGCACGGCCATGATCTGTCGCGCATTGACTTCGTCTTGGAACAAGGCGCCGTCGATGATGACGGTTTGGACCTTGGGGTTGAGTACCGCCATCAGCGCGGTGGCCTGTACCACGTCCGGGCAGTTGTGGCACGACAGCGACATGTACACCTCAAAAGCGTAGTCGCCATCGAGCGCCTTGATCTGCTCGATCACATCGGCCTCGACCTTGGGCGGGTGGCCGCCGGTCCACAGCAGCGCCAGCACCAGCGAGGTGAATTCGTGGCCCATGGGGATGCCAGCAAAACGCACACCGTTGGCCTCACCCTCGCGGGCTATCACGAACGAGGGCTTGCGCGCATCGGTGCCGCTGTCGTTGAATGTGACCATGTCGGAGAGTGCGGCAATGTCTTGCAGCAGCGCGCGCAGCTCGCCCGAAGACGCGCCATCGTCTAACGAGGCAATCAGGGTGATGGGACGCTGCAGCTTGCCCAGGTAGGCCTGGAGCTGGGACTTCATGGTGTCGTCGAGCATGTGGTTCTCCAAAAGAGAGGGTTGCGTGGGGGGGGGCTGCGTTGGGATGGGACGGAAAGTCAACGCTTGGCGAAGGGCGCTTGGCAGAGCAGGTCCGCCCAGTGCCCGACGCCAAGCGCTCTGTGCAGAGCGCTCAGAGCCGATCTGGAGTTAGATCTTGCCGACCAGGTCCAACGAGGGCGTCAGGGTCTTGGCGCCTTCGTTCCACTTGGCGGGGCACACCTGGCCGGGGTTGGCCGCGGTGTACTGGGCTGCCTTGAGCTTGCGCAGGGTTTCCTTGACGTCGCGGGCGATTTCGTTGGAGTGCACTTCGGCGGTTTTGATGTGGCCTTCGGGGTTGATGATGAAAGTGCCACGCAGAGCCAGGCCTTCAGCGTCGATGTGCACATCAAACGCGCGGGTCAGTTGGTGGGTGGGGTCGCCCACCAGCGGGAACTTGGCCTTGCCCACGGCAGGCGAAGTTTCGTGCCAGACCTTGTGCGAGAAGTGGGTGTCGGTGGTGACGATATAGACCTCTGCACCAGCCTTTTGGAACTCGGAGTAGTTATCGGCGGCATCTTCCACTTCGGTGGGGCAGTTGAAGGTGAATGCTGCGGGCATGAAAATCAAAACGGACCACTTGCCCTTGAGGGTGGCATCGGACACTTCAACGAACTTGCCGTTGTGAAAGGCCTGTGCCTTGAAAGGCTGGATGGGGGTGTTGATGAGGGACATGGGACTTTTTTCCTTGGGTTGATTGATCAAGCAGCTGCGCCAAACGCACAGCTCGGGGCGGATTCTAGGGAGACATTGCGACAAAAGCCGCCCGCTCCCATTGCGTTTCCATATGCCTTGTATTGGCAAAGACTATCGCCGGCTACGCGGCGCCCGCCGGTTCAGCGAAAGCCGACGCGGTCCAGCATTTGCTGCACCTTGATCTGGTTCATACCTACCGCGCTGATGGGCAGCAGTTCGCTCTTGAAGCTGCCGCCGGTCATGGCCTTGAGCGCAGGGTTGTCGATGACCACGCCCTTGGCGGTGGGCCATTCGTTGTTGCCGTTGGCAAAGTGGTTTTGCGCTGCTGGGCTGGCCAGGTATTCCAGGAACTTGACCGCGCCATCCGGGTTCTTGGCATAGCGCGCCACAGCACCCCCTGCCACATTCATGTGCGTGCCCCAGCTCGATTGGTTGGGAAAGACCACGCCTACGCGCTCGGCCATGGCCCGGTCGTCGGCGTTGGTGGAGCGCATCATGCGCGCCAGGTAATAGGTGTTGGTGACGGCCACGCCGCATTCACCGGACGCCACGCCCTTGATCTGGTCGGTATCGCCGCCTTTGGGGCTGCGCGCCATGTTGTCGACCAGACCCTTGAGCCAGACTTCGGTTTTTTGCGCTCCGATGTGCTCGTTCATCGCGCCAAACAGACTGAGGTTGTAGGGGTGCGAGCCGCTGCGGATGCACAGCTGGCCTTTGAATTTGGGGTCAGCCAGCTTTTCGTAGGCGTCTACATCGGTCTTGTTGAACTTGGCCTTGTCGTACACGATGACCCGTGCGCGGGTGGAAAAGCCGTACCAGGCGGTGCCGCCGTTGTCAGAAGGTTTGGCGCGCAGGTTGGTGGGAATGGCGTTGTCCAACATACTTGATTTGATGGGCAGGAAGAGACCGTCCACCTCGGCGCGCCACAGGCGCGATGCGTCCACCAGCAAGATCACATCGGCCGGCGAGGCGCTGCCCTCAGCCTTGAGGCGCGCCAAGATGCCTGCGTCGTCAGAGTCGACCCGGTTGATTTTGATGCCGGTGGTCTTGGTGAAGTCGCTGTACAGCGCTTCATCGGTGGGGTAGTGGCGCGCTGAGTACAGGTTGATCGCTTTGTCTTGCGCCAAGGCGGGCAGCGTAGCGAGGGCCAGCAGCAAGGAGGCGAGGGCGGTTTTTTTCACTGTGGGACTCCGGGAGGGTTGCGATGGAGAAGAGTATAGCAATCATTCTCATTTGCAACAACCGCGTACGCCGCGCGGTTTTTCGGGGTCGGCTGGGTCTGCCGGACGGCGTGGAGGTCTCAGCTGGCGGCGTTGCCCAGCTGTCGGCGCAGAAATGCCGAGATGTCGGCAACCTCGCGTGGGTGCACGCTGTGCGGCATGGGGTAGGTGTGCCATTGCACCGGGTGGCCGAGCGAGGCCAGCAGGTTGCGTGAGTCTTCGGCACGGGCCATGACCACCACCGGATCGGTGGTGCCATGGGCCATGAAGATGGGGGTTTGCAGGTTGGGCGTGGTCCGTTCGTTGGCAAAACGGTCGGCCAGCGGCAGGTAGCCCGACAAGGCCACGATGCCCGCCAGCCGGTGCTGGCAGCGCAATCCGGTGTGCAGTGCCATGGCGCAGCCCTGGCTGAAACCCGCCAGCACGATGTGCCCCGGGGCGACGCCGCGTTCGATTTCGCGCTCAATCAACGCCTGGATGGCCTGCTCGGAGTTGGCAATGCCCTTGGCGTCTTGCTGGCTCACCAAGTCGGTGCCAAAGATGTCGTACCAGGCGGGCATGCGGTAGCCGCCGTTGATGGTGACAGGCATGGATGGCGCGTGTGGAAACACGAACCGGATCGGCGGGCAGCCGGCCAAATCCAACTCGGGCACCAGGCCAGCGAAGTCGTTTCCGTCAGCGCCCAGCCCGTGCATCCAGATGACGCTGGCGCTGGGGTGGGGCGCGGTTTCTATCTCTATACAGGGCAGCAAGGACATGGTGGGGGACGTATGAAAGTTGGGGATCAGGTGCCGTAGCGTTGCAGCCACGCTTGCTCTAGCGGCGACACCCAACTGGCGTGGGGCTCGGGAATGGCGGGCGCGCTTTGCACCACCTGGCCAGGGGCGGGGCGGGCGTTAAAGAGCGCTTGCTCCGCAGCAGGCAGGCGTTGCGTGTCGAGCACCGTCGGGTCGCCCCAGACAGCGATGTCGGCCTTGCGCGCCTGCGCTTCTGGGCTGAGCAAGAAGTCGGTAAACAGTATCGCGCCCTCTTTGGCGCGTGCGTTGAAAGGCACAGCCACAAAGTGGGTGTTGCCGATGGTGCCGCCCGAGAACTGGTAGGCCACGACGCTGGTTGACAGGCGCTTGGCGGCGATTTCATTGGCCACTTCATTGGGGTTGAAGGTCAGCGCCCACAGCAGTTCGCCGTCGGCGAGCATCTGTCGCATCGCGGCGGCGCTGGCTGCAAATTGCCGTCCCTTGCGCCAGAGGTGGGGGTGCAGCGCGTCCAGGTAGTTCCACAAGGCAGGGGTGGCGCTGGCAAATGCCGCCTGGCTATGCGGTTGGTAGAGCGGCGCACGGTCTTTGTTGAGGTCGAGCAGGAGCTGCTTGAGGAAAGTGGTGCCATGGAAGTCGGGTGGGCGCGGGTAGGTCACGCGCCCGGGGTTGGCCGTAGCAAAGGCCTGCAACTCGGCAAGGTCGTTGGGCGGTTTGGGGACGCGCTTGCTGTCGGCCATGAAGGTGAGCTGCGCCATGCCCCAGGGCACTTCCATGCCATCGACCGGCACGGCAAAGTCCACCAAGGTGGTGGGCTTGCCGACGGTGTCCACCAAGGCGTAGTGGCGCAATGAAGCGTTGAGCGGGCCGTGCAGTAAGCCTTCGCGCTTCATCGCAGCAAAGTTCTCGCCGTTGATCCACACCAAGTCGACCGATCCGCTTTGTGCCAGCGCCTTTTCGTTGCGCACCCTTTTGACCACATCGGCGGCGTCGCTTACCTTGACATGCTCGACCCGCACGCCATGGCGTTGCAGCACCTGCGCTGCGGCCCATTGGATGTAGCGGTTGATAGCGTCGCTGCCGCCCCAGGCGTTGAAGTAAACCGTTTGGCCGCGTGCCTTGGTGGCCAAGGTGTCCCACGCGGGAAGGTTGGCAGGCTGCGCGGCGCCGGTCAGGTGTGCGCCTGCCAAGCTGGTGCCAGCCAGGGCCAGCAGGTTGCGTCGTGTGATCAATTTCATGGGGTGCTATCAAAACGATGAGTGGGGGTCATGCCAGCAGCGCCTGGGCAAACTCGCGCGCATTGAAGGTCTGCAACTCCTCCAGCTTTTCGCCGACGCCAATGAAGTACACCGGCACCGGCCGCTCGCGCGCAATCGCCGCCAGCACGCCTCCCTTGGCTGTGCCGTCGAGCTTGGTGACGATCAGCCCGGTCAGTCCGATCGCGTCGTCAAATGCCTTCACCTGGGCCAGCGCGTTTTGGCCGGTGTTGCCGTCGATCACCAGCAGCACCTCGTGCGGTGCGGTGGCGTCGGCCTTTTGCACCACGCGTTTGATTTTCTTGAGCTCTTCCATCAGGTGCAGTTGGGTCGGTAGCCGCCCTGCGGTGTCCACCAGCACCACGTCCACCTGCCGCGCCTTGCCAGCGCTGACGGCATCGAATGCGACCGCCGCTGGGTCTGCGCCGTCTTGGCTAATGATCTCCACAGTGTTGCGGTCCGCCCAGACTGAGAGCTGCTCTCGCGCGGCCGCGCGAAAGGTGTCGGCAGCGGCCAGCAGCACGCGCGAGCCACTCTGTGCCAGGTGGTGCGTGAGCTTGCCAATGGAGGTGGTTTTGCCTGCGCCATTGACGCCCGCCACCAAAATGACCGTGGTCGTCTGAGGACCGACATGCAGCGGCTTTTGCAGTGGCGTTAGCAGTTCAGTCAGGCTGGCGGTCAACAGGTTTTTCAGTGCTATGGGGTGGGTCACGCCGGCTGCCTTGGCTTTCTTGCGTACATCGGCCACCAGTTGCGTGGTGGCCGCGACGCCAGCGTCGGCCATCAGCAGCGCGCTCTCCAGGTCTTCGTACAAAGCCTCGTCGATCCTCGAGCCGCCAAACACGCCCGAGATGCTGGAGGCGGTTTTGCCCAGGCCGGCCTTCAGCCGATCCAGCCATTTTTGCCGTCCTGATGGCTCCTCCACCAACGGCGCCACCTCAATCGGCGCCGAAAGGGCGCTGCCGATCAGGCTGGTGCTGGCCTGGTCCGAAGCGTGCTGCATGGACCCGCCGGGACGCTCCGGCAAAGCGCTCGGTGGCGCGGGTCTTTTGGACTTGAGGAAGCTGAACATGGGTGCGGTCAATAGAATCACTGCATTCTATGAAACAGCGTTTTTTCTCATTGCCGCAGGCGGTGCCCCAATGGCTTTGGGCCTTGGCTTTGTGGCTGTTGGGTTGGTGCTGGGTCGCCCCGGCGCAGGCACAGGGCGCCGCCGCCCAGCAGTTCACCCTGCGCAACGGCATGTCCCTGATCGTGCAGCCCGACCACCGCGCGCCCACTGCTGTGCACATGCTGTGGGTGCGCGTGGGCGCGATGGACGAGGTGGATGGCACCTCTGGCGTGGCCCATGTGCTAGAGCACATGCTGTTCAAGGGCACACCCACGGTGCCTGCCGGCGAGTTTTCGCGCAAAGTGGCCGCTCTGGGCGGACGCGAAAACGCATTTACCAGCCGGGACTTCACCGGCTACTTTCAACAAATCCCGGCCGAGCGCCTCGAAGACGTGATGCGTCTGGAGTCGGACCGCTTTGCCAACAACCAGTGGAGCGACGCCGAGTTCCGCAAAGAACTCGAAGTGGTCAAAGAAGAACGCCGTTTGCGCACTGAAGACAGCCCACGCGCGCGCTTGCATGAGTCCCTCGATGCCGCCATCTGGCAGGCCTCGCCCTACCGCCGTCCCATCGTGGGCTGGATGAGCGATCTGGACGCCATGCAGCCCGACGATGCGCGTGCCTTCTACCAACGCTGGTACACGCCAGGCAATGCGGTGGTGGTAGTGGCCGGCGATGTCGACGTGGCGGCAGTGCGTGCCTTGGCGGACAAGTACTACGGTGGCATTGCGCCGCGCGCTTTGCCTGATCGCAAGCCACGCACCGAGCCTGCGCAACAGGGCATGCGTCGCATCGAGCTCAAGGCCCCGGCCGAGCAGGCGTATGTGGTCTTGTCCTTCAAAACGCCGTCGTTCCAAGCGGCCGCGCTCGACGCCAGCCAGACCGATTCTGCAAGTGACGACGCGCTGGCCTTGACGGTACTGGCAGCGGTGCTCAGCGGTTACGACAACGCCCGCTTGGATCGGGCACTGACCCAAACCGCCGACCATGTGGCTGACAGCGCGGGTGCGTACTGCGGCCTGGTTTCGCGCGGCCCGCAGGTGTGTACGCTGTATGCGGTACCTGCCAGCGGCAAATCTGCCACGCAGGTGGAAGCCGCCTTGCGTGCACAAGTGGCTGTGCTGGCTAAAGAGGGCGTGCCGCCAGCCGAGCTGCAGCGGGTGAAAAACCAGTGGGTTGCCAGTGAGGTCTACAAGCGCGACAGCGTTTTCAACCAGGCGCGCATCTTGGCAACCCATTGGATCAATGGCTTTCCCTTGGACGCCGACGCCCGCTTGATCGTGCGGCTGCGTGCGGTGACGTCAGAGCAAATCCAGTCGGTGGCTGCACGCTACTTCACAGACGACGGCCTGACTGTGGCCACCTTGTTGCCTCAGCCGATGGAACCTGGCCGCACGCGACCGCCGCGCGCCGCACCTGCGGGTGTGCGCCACTAGTTAGGCGCCAATCGACGCAAGCCACGATGTCACGCACTTCCCTCACTATGCAGTCCCGGTTCTTGAACAATGACACCCCTGCCAACGCAGCGCCCGGTGCGCAGTTGCAAGCGCAGCGCAAGCTTGCGTTTGGCACCGCGCAGGCTTTGCGTTGGGCTGCACTTCGTGCCGTGCAGACCGCTTTGCTTGGGGCTGCTGCAATGTCGACCGCGTGGGCCGGAATTCCTATTTTGGCGTGGACCCAGGCGTCGGGCGCGCAGGTGTTTTTGGTCCACAGCCCGGCCATTCCGATGGTGGATGTGCAAATCGACTTCGACGCTGGCGCCCGACGCGACCCCGCCGACAAGCCCGGACTGGCCAACCTGACGGCCTCGGCCACTGCCTACGGCGTGTTGCCCAGCGCCGACGCGCCCGCCCTGGACGAAAACGCGCTGAGCGATGCCTGGGCCGACTTGGGCGCTTCGTTTGGCGGCAGTGCCAGCGCCGACCGCATGACTTTTTCCCTGCGCTCCTTAACTGAGCCCGACGTGCTGCAGCGCGCCGTGGCGCTGGCGGCGCGCCAACTCGGCCAGCCAGCCTTCCCCGAGGGGCCGTGGCTGCGCGACCGCCCCAAGCTGATCGCCGCGCGCAAAGAAGCCAACACCCGCGCAGCTACCGTGGCCGCGCGCGCATTTGCCCAGGCGGTCTATAGCGGCCACCCCTATGGCTTGGAGACCACCGACGAGAGCCTACAGCGCATCTCTGTGGCCGATCTGCGTGCCTTGCATGCCAGCGCCTTGGCGCCTTGCGCCGCCAAGGTCAGCATCGTGGGCGACCTCAACCGCGCGCAAGCCGATGCCTTGGTGCAGACCTTGCTGGCGCGGCTACCGGCGCGCCGCTGTGCCGCCTTGGCGCCGGTAGCCGAGGTGGCGCCCCTGCCCGCTGCGGTGGAGCAGCGCATACCGTTTGCGTCAGCCCAGGCGCATGTGCTTGTTGGCCAGCCCGGCTTCAAACGCAACTCCGGTGATTTCTTTGCCCTCACCGTTGGCAACCACATCCTGGGCGGCGGCGGTTTTGGATCGCGCTTGACGGAAGAGGTGCGCGAGAAGCGTGGCCTGACCTACAGCGTCTACAGCTTCTTCGCGCCGGGCCTGCATGCCGGTGCCTTCACCATCGGTTTGCAAACCCGCCCTGATCAGGCGCAGCAAGCGCTAGACCTTGTGCGCGATGTGCTGCAGCGCTTCGTCACTGAGGGTCCCACCGAGGCCGAGTTACAAGCAGCCAAAGCCAACCTTATAGGCGGCTTTCCGCTGCGCTTGGATAGCAACCGCAAGCTGCTCGACAACGTAGCCAACATTGCTTGGAACGGCTTGCCGCTGGACTACCTGGACACCTGGACTGCGCAGGTGGATAAGCTCACCACCGCCGATGTGCGCAATGCCCTGGCCCGCACTTTGCAGCCCCAAAAGATGGTGACTGTGGTGCTCGGTGCACCCTGAGTTGGCGCTTGGTGCAATGTCTGTCCGCACTGTTAAGCCCCGCGCCACTTTGGCCCACGAGGTGCGCATCATCGGTGGGCTGTGGAAGCGCACCAAACTCAAAGTGGCTGACAAACCTGGTTTGCGTCCGACCCCCGACCGGGTGCGTGAAACCCTGTTCAATTGGCTCGGCCAGGATCTGACAGGTTGGCGGTGTTTGGACGCGTTTGCCGGCTCCGGTGCGCTGGGTTTGGAGGCCGCCTCGCGTGCAGCCGCGGCAGTGACTTTGGTGGAGCAGGACGCCGCATTGGTGGCCCAGCTCAAACAAACGCAAGAGCAGTTGCAGGCCACCACGGTGACGGTAGTGCGGGGCGACGGCGTGGCCCTGCTGCGCCAGGCCGCACCGGCCAGCCTGGATCTGGTGTTCTTGGACCCGCCGTTTGACGCACCTTTGCTCGAGCCCGCACTGGCTGCCTGCTCCCGCGTGCTGTCTGCTGCTGGCCGTGTGTACCTGGAGTCGTCAACGCGGTGGACGGGTGCGGTGCTAGAGCCATTGGGCTGGACGGTCCACCGCTACCTCAAAGCTGGCGCAGTGCACGCGCATTTGTTGGTGCGCACTGTCGCCGGATAATGCCATGCACAGATTGTCGAATCTGCTTTCGCTGGAGCCCGCATGACCTACGCAGTGACCGCCGTTTTCCCAGGTACCTTTGACCCCATCACGCTGGGCCACCAGGACCTGATCCAGCGCAGTGCGCGGCTGTTTTCCAAAGTCATCGTGGCGGTGGCAGTGGCGCACCACAAGAAAACCTTGTTCACCCTCGACGAGCGCCTGGCGGCGGTGCGCGCGGTGGTGGCGCCATGGCCGCAGGTGCAGGTTGAGCCGTTTACCGGACTGGTCACCGAGTTCGCCCAGTTGCATGGCGCGCAGGCCATGGTGCGGGGGGTTCGCTCGGTAACCGACTTTGATTACGAGAACCAGCTTGCGGGTATGAACCGTGTTCTCAAGCCGCAGATCGATACGGTGCTATTGACGCCCGATGCGCGCTTTCAAAGCGTCTCTAGCACCCTGGTTCGCGAGATCGCGAACCTCAATGGCGATGTGAGTGCCTGGGTGGCTCCGTCCGTGCTTGCGCTGTTGCGCGACAAACTGGGTGCGCCGCCGAGCGCATCCGCCTAGATCCACCCAACCGGAGTCTCGATCCATGGCCCTGACCATTACCGACGAGTGCATTAACTGCGACGTGTGCGAGCCGGAATGCCCCAACGAGGCCATCTTCATGGGCATCGAGATCTACCAGATTGACCCGCACAAATGCACGGAATGCGTGGGCCACTTCGACGAGCCTCAATGCGTTCAAGTGTGCCCAGTGGCCTGTATCCCGGTCAATCCCGAGCATGTGGAAGACCAAGAAACCCTGTGGCAAAAGTACCGCAGGCTGCAAGCCCAGAACAACACGAGCTCGCAACCCCACTGAGCGACGAGCCGGTTACTTGTTGACCACCGACTTGGCGACAAAAGGCTTGGCCTTGTCTTGTTCTGACTTTTTGTTGCGTTGGGCTTTGCCTGAGGAATTGTGGTGGTTCGCTGTGCCTACTGCCTTGTCGTTCGCCGCATCCTCCGAAGCGGCCATGCGGTCTGAAGGCTTCTTGCGACCCGACACTTCCTTGCGTCCTGGATCGAGCTTGCGCAGCGCCGTCGCTTGGTCTGCGCGTCTTTCAGCTTGCAGTCGCGCCTTTTCCATGGCCGCTGCGGTGCGCGCGTTGTCGGCGATGGCCCGGTCGGCAGCAGCCTTCTGGTCTGGGCTGCGCGGGTCATCGGCAGCAAGTTCCACCGCGCCTTCGCACGGGGTTTGGCTGTAGGAGTTCCCGCAGCGGTATACCTTGGCGGCAAGGGCTGTCGGTCCGCAGGCTAAGGCCAGCAGAAGCAAGAGCAAATGCGTACCTTGTGCCATGGATTAAGTGCGCAATGCCGTGACGCTTCCGGCGTTGTCGCTCATCTGTGGTGTCATCTGCACTGCAGGTTGCGGCGCAACCGATTGCGCAGTTGGTGGGGTCATATCTTTCGCGGTTTTTGTTGGGTTTTGCGGCGTAGCTTCAGGTGTGGTTGGGGGCCGTGGTGGTTTGGGACGCGGCGGCTTATTGGTATGAATCAGCATGGTGGCCCGGTCCATCTCGCCGGCCAGTAAGTGGGGCAGCGCCTTGAGACTGCGCGCGATGGATTGATCGATGGCAATGCGGTCGTCGGAAGAGGGCTTCTTGAGCACCCAGTGCACCACCTCGGCCTTGTTGCCTGGGTGGCCAATGCCCAGCCGCAAGCGCCAGTACGCGTCGGTACCCAATTGCGCGTGGATGTCGCGCAAGCCGTTGTGCCCAGCGTGGCTGCCGCCCAGTTTGAGCTTGGCCTCGCCGGGTGCGATGTCAAGTTCATCATGTGCCACCAAGATTTCGTTCGGCGCAATCTTGAAAAAGCACGCCAGCGCCGCTACCGATTTTCCCGATGCATTCATGAAGGTTTGGGGCGCAAGCAACCAGACCGTGTTGCCTTGGACGCTGCAACGCGCCATTTGTGCCCAGTAGCTTCGGTCCACCACCAGCCGTGTCTTGCACTCCGCGGCCAGCGCATCAAGCCACCAAAAGCCCGCGTTGTGGCGGGTGTGGTCGTACTCGGCGCCTGGGTTGCCCAAGCCGACAAAAAGTTTGATCATGCAAACATGGTACGGTAATTGGCAGAACCTACAAACGACAACGGCCCACTTGAGTGGGCCGTTGGTTCAGGGCAAAACTGGCTTACTTCTTGGCTGCCGGTTTGGCTGCGGGCTTAGCGGCTGGCTTGGCACCTGCCTTCGCGGCCGGTGCTGCTGCACCTTCGGCTGCTGGGGCTTCTGCAGCACCCGCCACCGCCACCACCGACACCACCACCGGGTTGCTCTTGCCGTGGGTCACAGCCGTCACGCCCTTGGGCAAAGTGATGTCTGCCAGGTGCAGCGACTTGCCTTTTTTCAGGCCACTGAGATCCACCGCGATGAACTCAGGCAGGTCCTTGGGCAGGCACAGCACGTCGATTTCGGTCATGACGTGGTTGGCAATGCAACCATCGGTCTTCACGGCAGGCGACAACTCATCGCCGCTGAAATGCAATGGCACTTTCATGTGCAACTTGGTGTTCTCGTCCACGCGCTGGAAGTCGATGTGCAGGATCAGCTGCTTGAAGGGGTGCATCTGCAAATCACGCAGCAACACTTTGTGTTCCTGTCCGGCGAGTTCCATGTCCAGCACCGAGGCGTGGAATGCCTCTTTTTTGATGGCATGCCACAGCGCGTTGTGGTCCAGTTCGATCAACTTGGGCTCGCCGGCTCCACCGTAAACGATGCCTGGCGTGCGACCTGTGCTGCGCAGACGGCGGCTCGCACCCGTACCCTGCTTGGCGCGCTCGAAAGCGACAAATTTCATAGCAATCTCCTAGAGAAGCCCACCGCGACCAGTGTGGCTCCGGTTTAACAAAGGCCCCAAGCGCTGCACACGGCAGCAGGGGCCCACTTTTTGTCTCGATCAAGAAGGATTAAAAAAGATTTTCCTGGTCGGAGAACAAACTCATGACCGACTCACCCTTAGCGATGCGCTGGATGGTTTCGGCAATCAGTGGCGCCACAGTGAGTTGGCGAATTCTTGGGCAGTGCGTAGCCGCGGCGCTCAGTGGAATGGTGTTGGTGACCACCACCTCGTCGAGCGCCCCGCCATTGGAGATGCGCTCGATGGCCGGGCCGGAAAAAATCGGGTGGGTGCAGTAGGCGTACACCTTCTTGGCGCCGCGCTCTTTCAGCACCTCGGCAGCTTTAACCAAGGTGCCGGCGGTGTCGATCATGTCGTCCATGATGACGCAGTTGCGGTTCTCGATTTCTCCGATCACATGCATGACTTCACTGACGTTGGCCCGGGGACGACGCTTGTCGATGATGGCCAAATCGCAATTGAGTTGCTTTGCCAAGGCGCGTGCCCGCACCACGCCTCCCACATCGGGGGATACCACGATCAGGTCGTCGTAGTTCTTTTGGCGCAAATCCCCCAGTAGAACTGGCGAGGCATAGATGTTGTCTACCGGGATGTCAAAAAAGCCCTGGATCTGGTCTGCATGCAAGTCCATGGTCAGCACCCGTGCCACGCCCACTGCCTGGAGCATATTGGCCACCACTTTGGCGGTGATGGGGACGCGTGTCGAGCGTGGGCGGCGGTCTTGCCGCGCGTAGCCGAAGTAGGGGATGACGGCGCTAATGCGTTCGGCGGACGCACGCTTGAGCGCATCGACCATGATCAGCAGTTCCATCAAATTTTCGTTGGTGGGCGCGCAAGTGCTTTGCACCACGAAGACGTCGCGGGCCCGTACGTTTTGGTTGATCTCCACGGTGACCTCACCGTCAGAGAAGCGCCCCACCGTTGCAGAACCTAGGGAGATACCCAAGTGGCGCGCGATTTCCGAGGCCATTCCGGGGTTGGCGTTGCCGGTAAACACCATGAAATCGGGAGGGGTGGGTGCCTGCATTCGGATTCCAGCGAAAAGTGTTGGCCTACATCGAAACGTTGCACGACCTCATGCCAGTGTCCTACTGACCGAGGATTTGGCAGGGGAGGAAGGATTCGAACCTTCGCATGCTGGAATCAAAATCCAGTGCCTTAACCAACTTGGCGACTCCCCTACACGGGTGAACAGCACACAGCTGCCCACCGATCAATCGTCGCTGGAAGCCCAGTCCCACAAGGGGTGCACTTCCAAACTACCGCATAACCTCGTCTGAAACGTCGCAGGCGCCGTATTCAGGTCTACGCTGTGCAAGGCCCGGGCGAAAACCGCGCTTCCAGAACCGGTCATCCGACCCTGCAGACCGACCGAGGCGAGCCAGTCGAGCGCTTGGGTTACGCCAGGACACAGGGTTTGGGCCACTGCTTGCAAGTCGTTTCGGCCAAAACCGAAAGCGTCTTCAACGAAGCCCGAAAGTATAGCAGGCTCAGAATCGCGCTTGAGTAGGGGGCTGCTGAAAATTGCTTTGGTGTCCAAGCCCTGGTCGGGCTTGACCACCACCAAGTGCGCCATAGGTACCGCAATGGGTTGTAGGATGTCGCCAATCCCCTCCACCCACGCATTGCGTCCACACAAAAAGAACGGCACGTCGGCGCCCAAAGCCAAGCCGATTTTTTGCAGCGCGCCCAAGGGCAGGTTCAGCCCCCAGAGGCGGTTGAGCGCCAACAGCGTACTGGCCGCGTCGGAAGATCCCCCACCCATGCCGGCTTGTGCAGGAACCGACTTGCTCACCCCAATATGCACCCCCAAGTCGCACTGCGTGTATTGCTGCAAGGCGTGGGCGGCCCGGGTGCACAGATCATCCGGTGGAAGTTCCCAAGTGAGGTCCTCGCGCGAGATCTGGCCATCGCGGCGCAGCGTGAAGTGCAGCGTATCGGCCCAGTCAATCAGCAGAAAGACCGACTGCAGCAGGTGGTAGCCGTCGGATCGCCTGCCAGTGATGTGCAAAAACAGGTTGAGCTTGGCCGGCGCGGGCACATCGTAAAGCGTCTGCATGGGCTGATTATCTTGTGTGGGCTGGCGAGCGCTGCGGGTTAGCGATCAAGCAGCAACGTGATCTCTGCTTGCAAGTCGCTACCTTGGCGCGTTGCATGGATGCGCCCGTTTTCGAATTGGCCTAGGTCCACCGACCAGCCCGGTGCAGCTGCGGGTGACCCGTTGAGCCAGGCGAACAAAGCCTCTACCGGTATATCGACCCCGGTGGCTCGGCGCAGCAGTGCTGGAAGGGATTCAAATGGCTGCGGCGCGCCACCCGTATTCAAGACCGCCGTGCGCTCTGTCCAGTCCAAGGTGGCCAGCGTGGTTCCCAAGGGAGTGCTGAGCAACAACTGACCGGCACTGGCTTGGCCGCGCAACACAAACTGGGCGGACAGCGCGCTGCGTTCTGGATAGGACACTGTCACGCCCAGGCGCCCCTGCCATTGCTGCCCCGTGTCCATAGAGGTGACTCTGGCGGTCGACTGGACTGCACACCCAGCCAGCAGCAAGGCAAAGGACAACACAACGGCAGTGACTCTCAACATGGTGACTGCCTCGCATACGACCCAGCTGCGCGGCGAGCCACGCGCCCACTGCGTGCACACCTCACGGCCTTCTGAGGCGTTCCATGGTCTCGCGCAGTACTTCATTGGCGGGATTGAGTTCTAGCCCTTGCTTCCAAACCGCTTGGGCCTGCTCGGTACGTCCCATTACCCACAGCACCTCTCCGAGGTGCGCTGCGATCTCGGCGTCGGGCTGGTTGCGAAAAGCCTCTTGCAGCAGGCGCAAAGCTTCCGTGAGGTTGCCACTGCGAAACTCCACCCATCCTAGGCTGTCGACGATGTAGGGCTCGTTGGGTGCGTACTCCAGCGCTTTTTGAATCAGTTGACGCGCCTCTGGGAGGCGCAGGTTGCGGTCGGCCAAGGAATAACCCAAGGCGTTGTACGCATTGTGGTAAGTGGGGTGGCTGGCGATCAGTTGGCGCAGCAGGCGCTCCATCTCGTCAGGTCGCCCCAGTTTCTCGGCCGCGGTGGCCAACTCATAGAGCAGGTCCGGATCTTGCGGGGAGGCGGCAAGCGCCGATTGGAGAGTGTCATAGACCGCTTGGTACTGTTTGGCCTGGCGCAGCAACTGGACTTCGGCATTGATTTTTTCCCGAGCGTCTTGGGGTTCCCGCTCTGGGATGGCGCGAATCAGTGCGCGTGCCTGGTCTAACTTGCCTTGCTTGGCCAGCAGGGCGGCCCGTCGGTTTTGCAGTCGCGCCGGGTCTTGGGTCGCCGGTACCGCATCAAGTACGCGCAGTGCCTCTTCCAAATCGCCCTTGGACTCAGCGATTTGCGACAGGAGCACCGCCGCCTGGGCCCGACCACGCGCCTGGCCATTGGACGTGGCCAAGGTGGTGTAACGCTGCAACGAGGCTTGGGCGTCGTCGAGTTTTTTGCTTTGGAATTCCAGCGATCCGCGAAGTAGCCAACCTTCGGGGTAGGTGGGCGCCTCGTTGGTAAGAATTTCCAGTTGTGTGCTTGCATCGGCATAGCGCTGGGCTTCTAGCAAGCGGCGTGCATAGCCCATGCGTACGTCGGAGCCGACTTGGCGGGTCTGCAGGTATGCAAGCACCAGCGCCTCGGCGCCGGGCGACTTGGCATCCATCAAGGAGAGCGCAAGCAACACGGGCTCGGGCGCCGAAGGCGTGCGCGCGGCGCCTGCTTTGGCCGCTGCCAGTGCGCCTTCAGAGTTGCCGGCGGCCAGGCGCAAGGCACCCACTCCCGCCCACGCCGCACCTGCGGTGGCGGGTTGATTCAGTTCGCCCGAGAGCGCTTGTGCTGCCACGGTGACAGCGAGTTGCTTGTCGCTGGCGCGTCCGATCAGCCGCCCAAGCAGGTTGATGGTGGCGACCTTCTCATCGGCCGGTACCGCAGCAAGCAAGCGCTTGGCTGGAGCTGCAACATTCACAAGCCGGTTGAGCCCCAGCAGAATCTGTAGCTCATAGCGCGCGGCGTCGGCCGAGGTGGGGTGGGCAGTGGACCAGGCTTGTGCCGCTTGCAAGGCGGAGTCGCCTGCGCGAGCGCGCAGGGCTATGTTGACGGTGCGCTCGTAGAGCGCGGGGGAGCGCGTGGTACGGGCTGCATCGAGCATCAAGGAATAAGCCGAAGCGAGGTCGCCGCTTTGCGCGCTGAGTTCGCCGACCAGGATGTTGTAAAACAGTGTGGCTGAAAGTTCAGAGTTTGCCGGTTGGGTGGCTTGTGACAGCGCTGGCAAAGGGCACACGCCCCATATGGCGGCCGCAAGAACGAGGGGTACAAGCCGCTGGGGTTGTGTCATCTGGCCATAATAATCCATCATGATTTCCCCTGATGTCCCGCGCCGCTGCGATGCCTGAATTACCCGAAGTTGAGGTCACTCGACGCAGTTTTGCCGACGCGATTGCCGGGGCCACAGTGTGTGCGGTGCGCTTGGGCAAGCCCCTGCGCTGGCCGCTGGGCGTAACCGCTGAAGCGCTGGTCGGCCGTGTGGTTCAAGGCGTGCGGCGCCGAGGCAAGTACCTGTTGCTCGACTTCGATGACGGGTTGCTGCTGTTGCACTTGGGCATGTCGGGCAGCCTCGGCTTTAGGCCTGAGCCGCCCAGCCCGGGTCCGCACGATCATTTTGATATGCACACCACCCGCGGCACCCTGCGCCTGAACGACCCGCGCCGCTTTGGCGCCGTGGTGTACGCAAGCTCTGAAGGGGACCCCGTCGCTCGCAAGTTGCTTGGGCACTTGGGCATGGAGCCGCTGGACGCAGCCTTTGACGCACTGCGCCTGCATCGCGGACTGACCCAACGCAGCGCACCCATCAAGCAGGTGCTGCTGGCAGGCGATGTGGTGGTGGGTGTGGGCAACATCTATGCGTCCGAGGCCTTGTTTCTCGCTGGCATCCGGCCCACGGTCCGGGCCAACTGCATCAGCCGTGTGCGGGTGCAGGCGCTGCACGCAGCCATTTGCGACGTGCTCTCGCGTGCGGTTCAAAAGGGCGGCAGCACGCTGCGCGACTTCTCCAATGCCAACGGCGAGGCTGGCTATTTTCAGCTGGAGGCCATGGTCTATGGCCGCCAAGGCGAACCCTGCCGCCGGTGCGGCACGCCAATCAAGTTGCTGCGCCAAGGTCAGCGGGCTACGTACTATTGCCCCCAGTGCCAGAAGCGATGACGACACCCCACTCTAAGCGCCCCGCCACCCCCGGCACAGTTGCAGCTTTGGACGGCTTCGCGCAAGAGGTGGTGGCGTGGCAGCGGCTGCATGGTCGCAACGACCTGCCCTGGCAGGCTACGCAGGATCCCTATGCGGTGTGGCTCTCGGAAATCATGCTGCAGCAAACCCAAGTGGTCACTGCCAAGGATTACTTTCGCCGCTTCATTGCACGTTACCCCACAGTGCACGCGTTGGCTGCGGCCCCTCTGGACGACGTACTGGGTTTGTGGAGTGGCTTGGGCTACTACACCCGTGCCCGCAATCTGCATGCCTGCGCAATAGCGGTGGTGGGTTTGCATGGTGGTGTGTTTCCACGGGATGCGAACACGCTGGAAACGCTGCCCGGCATCGGCCGCTCCACTGCAGCGGCGATTGCCTCGCTGTGCTTTGGCGACCGCGTGGCCATTTTGGATGCCAACGTCAAACGGGTGCTCACCCGGGTGTTGGGTTTCGATGCAGATCTAGCGCTGGCAGCCAACGAGCGCGCACTCTGGCAACTCGCCAACAGCTTGGTGTCGGACACCAGCGTGGAGGTGGACATGCCGCGCTACACCCAGGGCATGATGGATTTGGGTGCCACCTTGTGCACGCCCAAGAACCCCCGGTGCGGCGACTGTCCGGTGCGTGCGTGTTGCAAGGGACTTAGCACCGGGGCGCCCGAACGTTATCCGGTGCGCAGCCGCAAGCTTAAGCGCAGCAGCCAGTCGCTGTGGTTGTTGTGGGCGCAAGCCGCTGATGGCGCGGTATACCTTGCCAAACGCCCCACGCCCGGCGTTTGGGCCGCCTTGTATTGCCTGCCCCTGTTTGACTCCGAGTTAGCGCTGCACCACGCGGTGCCGCAGGCGCTGCAGGGCCAACTGAAGCCGTTGCCGGTGCTGCTCCATGTGCTGACGCACAAAGACCTGCATCTGCACCCTTGGCTTCTGCCGGTGCCCGATGCCATTTCGCTTTGGGGCGATGGTCGCTGGGTGGCCGCTAGTGCGTGGCCTGGGTTGGGCCTGCCAGCGCCTATTCGCAAAATGCTGACTGCTTAGCCGAGCTGCGCGATAGCGTCGAGCTCGCGGTGGCGGCGCAGGGTGACCCAATCGCTGTTGAAATGCTGTGCGAGTTTCTCCACCAGGTACACCGATCGGTGCTGTCCTCCGGTGCAGCCTATTGCGACGGTCACATAGCTGCGGTGGTCGCGCTCCATGTTGGGCAGCCAGGCGCTCAGAAACGTCGTGATCTCTTGCTGCATGCGCAGCACATCGGCTTGCGTTTGCAAAAACGCGGCGACGGGCGCGTCCCGCCCGGTGAGGCTTTTCAGCGCGGGCTCGTAATGCGGGTTGGGCAGCATGCGCACATCGAACATGAAGTCGGCGTCGGTGGGCACCCCGCGCTTGAAGGCGAAGGACTCGAACACCAGCGTCATGTGCTTGCCCGGCGTAGACACCAGCGCCTTGACATAGCCCTGCAGTTGCGCAGGGCGGATCATGCTGGAGTCGATGACATGTGCCTGCTCGCGCAGGGCGGCCAGCAACTCGCGCTCCAGTTCGATGGCATCGATCAAGGCGCGGCGCGCCTCGGGCTGGCCGGGCAGGGAGTCGCTTTGCGACAGCGGGTGTTTACGCCGTGTTTCGGAGTACCTGCGCACCAGGGTATCGGTGGTGGCATCGAGGAACAAGGGCTTCACGATCACGCCGCGCGTGCGCAGGGCATCGAGCAGCTGCGGCACCTGGGGCAGCGACGTGGCACTGCGCACATCCATCGCGATAGCCAGCCGCAGCGCCTTGTGCTTGGACTCGAGCTTGACAAATGGCAGCAGCAACTCAGGCGGCAAGTTGTCCACACAATAAAAGCCGGCGTCCTCCAGCGCATGCAGTGCCACCGATTTGCCGGAACCCGACATACCGGTGATCAGCACCATCTCCATCGGGGTGGGGGTGGTCGCCATGTGCTAATTTGCGCCTTGCAGCATTTCGCGGGCGTGCGCCATCGTTGTCTCAGAGAGCTTTTCGCCGCCCAGCATGCGGGCGATTTCGCCCACCCTTTGTGCGCCTTCCACCACGCTGACCGAGCTGGTGGTTGCCTCGCCTTGGCGTTGCTTGGAGACCAGCAAATGGTGGTCGGCGCAAGCTGCCACTTGGGGCAGGTGAGTGACCGCCAGCACCTGGCGGTCGGCGCCGAGTTGCTGCATCAGCCGGCCCACGGTGTGGGCCACGGCGCCACCCACGCCGGAGTCCACCTCGTCAAAGACCAGGGTTTGTGTGGTGCCAAGCTGACTGGTGGTGACGGCAATTGCCAAAGCAATGCGTGAAAGCTCTCCGCCCGAGGCCACCTTGCCCACTGGGCGCGGCGTGCTGCCCGCGTGCCCGGCCACCAAAAACTGGACGTCTTCCAGACCGCTTTGTGTGGGCTGCTCCAGCGGTTCGAGCGCAACGACAAACTGGCCGCCTTGCATGCCCAAGCCTTGCATTGCTGCAGTGATCTGCTGGGCCAAACGCGGAGCGGCTTGCGACCGCTGGCGCGACAGTACCTGCGCTTGCGCCACCAGGGCCGCATGGGCCTTGCGCTCGGCGCGCTTCAAGCCGTCCAGGTCGGCAGCGGCGTCCAACTGCGCCAGCCGGCCGCGCCATTGCGCGAGCAGCGCAGGCAGGTCTTCGGGCGGACATTTGTAGCGGCGCGCCAGCGCGATCCACTGCGTGATGCGGGCGTCCAGTTCAGCCAGCCGCTCGGGGTCGAGTTCGGTGCGCCGGGTGTAGCCACGCAAGGTGTGCGCCACGTCTTCAAGTTGCGCAATGCTGGAGCCGATCAACTCCAGCGGGTTGCCAAATTCGGGCTCCAGATGGGATTGACCTTGCAATGCATGCAGGGCTGCGTGGAGCTGTTGCAATGCATTGGTTTCAGTCTGGTCGAGCAATTCCAGCGCCTGGTGCGCGGCATCGAGCAGCGCCTGGCCGTTGGCCAAACGGCTGTGGCTGGTATTGAGATCAGGCCACTCGTGGGGCTGGGGTGCGAGTTTGTCGACCTCGGCAATTTGCCACAGCAGCCGCTCGCGCTCGTGCTGCAGTTGTTCTTGTGCTTCGGTGGCGGTCTGCAATGCGCTTTGGGCCTGTCGCCAGCTCGTCCACAACGCGTTCAGCGAGGCGGTCGACACTTGCGCGTAGGCATCGAGCAGGCCACGTACCGCATCGGGCCGCGTTAGGCTTTGCCAGGCGTGTTGGCCGTGGATGTCGAGCAGGTGTTCGCCCAGGCTGCGCAGTTGCTGGGCGGTGGCCGGGCTGCCATTGACCCAGGCGCGGCTCTTTCCCTGCTGATCGACACTGCGGCGCAGTAGCAAGGTCTCGCCACCTTCAAAACCTGCGTCTTCCAAGAGCGCCGTGACGCTGTTCGGCGTATCGAACTCGGCGCTGATCTCGGTGCGGCTTGCGCCTTCGCGGATGACGCCGGTGTCAGCGCGTGCGCCGGTGACCAGTTGCAAGGCGTCTACCAAAATCGATTTGCCCGCACCGGTTTCGCCGGTGAGCACCGTGAAGCCGTCTTGAAAATCCAACTCGAGCGTGCTGACGATGACGAAGTCACGCAAGCCCATGCGTCTGAGTGCCATGGCCTATGCAACCCCCTCGTTCCAGTGCATTTTTTGGCGCAGCGTGTCGAAGTAAGTCCAGCCCTTGGGGTGCAAAAACCGGACCTGGTGCTGGGAGCGTTTGACCACGATGCGGTCACCGTGCAACAAGGAGGCTAGGCTTTGCATGTCGAAGCTGGCGCTGGCGTCGCGGCCGGAAACGATTTCTATCGCGATCTCGGAAGCGTTGGACAGCACGATGGGCCGGTTGGACAGCGTGTGCGGCGCAATCGGCGCCATCACCCAGCCGTCAATCGCTGGGTGTAGCACCGGTCCGCCCGCCGAGAGTGCGTAGGCGGTGGAGCCGGTCGGGGTGGCGATGATCAGTCCGTCGGCACGCTGGTTGGCCACAAAATGCCCGTCCACCTCCACCCGCAGTTCCACCATGCCGGAAGTGGCACCACGGTTGACCACCACGTCGTTCATCGCCAGCGCGCTAAACACCACCTCGCCGTCGCGTTCCACACGGCCTTGCATCAGGCTGCGGGCCTCTTCTTCATAGATCCCGCGTAGCATCGGCCCCAAGGTGTTTTGGTAGTCGTCAAACGGGATGTCGGTCATGAAGCCCAAGCGCCCTTGATTGATACCGATCAGCGGAACCTTGTACTGCGCCAGCTGCCGGCCAATGCCCAGCATGGTGCCGTCGCCACCCACCACCAACGCCAGATCGCAATGGGAACCAATCTGGGCCACGTCCATGGCGGTATAGCGCGCCATGCCCATGTTGGCGGCGGTGTCAGCCTCCAGCACCACATCGCACCCCTGGTCCATCAGGTAGTGCGCAATCGCGTCCAAGCCCTGCCGCGAGGCCGCGCCCGAAGTGCCAGAACCGGTGGACTGGTACTTGCCTATCAGAGCCACCTGGTGGAAATGGTTGCGCGATGTCATTGATTAATTACATCACTAAAGTGCCGATTCTTGGCACGTTCCCCTCTGTGTTTTTCAAGAAGTGGGGCTACCTGCCGCGCATGCATTTGGTTGCTGCCCGCGTTGGCTATGGTCAAGGCGCGATAGTTGCAGAGCGGTGGACGTATCGCGGCGACGACCAGCATAAGGCCTACGACACGCGCCAAGTTTTCACAGCGGATTGGCCGCATGGTGTGTTTTGTGAGCTTCCGCCTGTGGTCGAGGTGCGCCCCATGAGCATCGTCCAACGCATCGTTAAAGCCTTCCAGCCTCGCAAAAAGCCTGCGCCAAAACCGAAGCTGCCGATGGTTGCTCAGCTTCAAAAACTGCCACCTGACAAGCGCATTCAGTTCATGCGTTTATCGGGGATGTGCGATTGAAGAAGCCCGGTTTTTTTAACGATAAGCAATAGGCCTCACTGCGTCTACAAAAGGTCCTGATTGCCCCGAGGGGGCAATGTGGCGAAGCCTAGACAACTTCCCCATGGTCTGTATTTCGGCGCTCGATAGGCTTAGCACAGGGAGAAAAAGAACATGCTGATTGGTTACGCTCGCGTCTCAACAACCGACCAAGATTGCGCGTTGCAAATTGACGCACTCACAAGTGCCGGCGTCACCACCATTTACCGCGAGTCGGGTTCCGGCGTCGGCCCGCGTCCGCAGTTGCGGCTGGCGTTGTCGAAAATGAAACCCACGGACGTTCTCACCGTTTGGAAGATCGACCGAGTTGCGAGGTCGCTAAGCGATTTGCTCGCCATCCTCGCCCAGCTCAAGGCCTCAGGCGCTGCCGTCCGTTCACTCACGGAGCCCATCGACACTACAACGCCGCTAGGTGAGTTCACTTTCCAAATTCTCGGAGCAGCAGCCCAGCTAGAGCGCTCCATCATTCGCGAGCGCGTCATGGCTGGGCAAGCGGCTGCAAGATGCGCGACACCATCCATTGGGCAGAACGTCGCGGGCGCTGGCTCTCTGCCAACTATTGAACATTGCGCCGCACCGCTCGCCGTTGCTGCGGGGCGTGAATGCGGGTGTTGGGATCTGAGTCTTTGCAAAGGGTGAAAAACCGTGCCCAATACAAGTAAGCATTTTCGGTTTGAAGGCTGTATTGAAGGTGCCGAATGCGCTTTCTGAGTTGGCCAAGCAACCGAACGGAGTGCAAAACGGGAGCGGCGACTTTGTCAGATTCAATCTACCTGTACATTAAAAAATTACAGTGCTGTAATGACCTGCCCCCAATCCCCGTACCAATCTAAATTCCAGAAGTCCGTGGTTTGCAAGGTTAACTGAACTGCGTATCTGTCTTGCTCTTGGGAACTGCATCGCCAGTTAACTGGCGATGCAGTGCGGCA
>NZ_JBIIGC010000030.1:0-17819 GCF_044236835.1 Rhodoferax sp. | reverse complement strand
TGCTTTTCGTAGCGTGCCTTCTCGACGTTCAAGATCTTTCCGCGCAAAGGCAAGATCGCCTGGAACTTGCGGTCGCGGCCTTGTTTGGCCGAGCCGCCGGCGGAATCGCCCTCTACGATGTAGATCTCGCACAGCGCAGGGTCTTTTTCTTGGCAGTCCGCGAGCTTGCCGGGCAAGCCCATGCCGTCGAGCACGCCTTTGCGGCGGGTCATGTCACGCGCCTTGCGGGCGGCTTCGCGGGCCCGGGCGGCCTCGATGATCTTGCCCACGATGATCTTGGCGTCGTTGGGCCGCTCTTGCAGGTAGTCGGTGAGCAGCTTGCTGACGATGTCTTCTACCGGGCCGCGCACTTCGCTGGAGACCAGCTTGTCTTTGGTTTGGCTGCTGAACTTGGGCTCTGGCACCTTGACCGAGAGCACGCAGCACAGGCCTTCGCGCATGTCGTCACCGCTGACTTCGACTTTGGCTTTTTTGGCCAACTCGGACTCATCGATGTACTTGTTGATCACCCGTGTCATGGCCGCGCGCAACCCGGTGAGGTGGGTGCCGCCGTCGCGCTGGGGGATGTTGTTAGTGAAGCACAGCACCTGTTCGTTGTAGCCGCTGTTCCATTGCATCGCAACCTCGACCCCGATGTTGGTGCCCTGGTCGCTTTGGCGGTCGCCCATGGCGTGGAAGACGTTGGGGTGCAACACCGTTTTGCCTTTGTTGATGAAGTTCACAAAGCCTTGCACACCACCGGCACCTGCAAAGTCGTCTTCTTTGCCGCTGCGCTCGTCTTTCAGGCGGATACGCACGCCGTTGTTCAAAAAGCTGAGTTCGCGCAGGCGCTTGCTCAAGATCTCGTAGTGGAAGTCGTTGTTCTCTTTGAAGATTTCGGTGTCGGGCAAGAAGTGCACCTCGGTGCCGCGCTTCTCGGTTTCGCCGACCACCCGCATGGGTGAAACCTCGATGCCATTGACCGTTTCCAGCAAGCGGTTTTGCACAAAGCCTTTGCTGAACTCCATGGTGTGCACTTTGCCGTCGCGGCGGATGGTGAGGCGCAGCATTTTGGAGAGCGCATTCACGCAACTCACACCCACGCCATGCAGACCGCCCGAGACTTTGTAGCTGTTCTGGTTGAACTTGCCGCCGGCGTGCAACTCGGTGAGCGCGATCTCGGCCGCCGAGCGTTTGGGCTCGTGCTTGTCGTCCATCTTGATGCCGGTTGGAATGCCGCGTCCGTTGTCCACCACGCTGATGGAATTGTCGGAGTGGATGGTCACCAAAATGTCGTCGCAGTGGCCCGCCAAGGATTCGTCGATCGAGTTGTCCACCACCTCAAACACCAGGTGGTGCAGGCCGGTACCGTCAGATGTGTCGCCGATGTACATGCCGGGGCGTTTGCGCACGGCCTCCAGGCCTTCAAGAATTTGGATAGAACCTTCGCCATAGGCCTCCGATGCGCCGGCCTGGTGCGCGTCAATGGTGGGTTGAAAGTTGGAACTCTCGGTACCGCCATCGCCGGTGTTGACCGCTTGTTGGCGCCCCTGATGGTCTTCCTCGGGGGTCGCAGCGGCTTGGTTGTCGTCAGTCATGGCTTACTTTTCTCACAAAATCTCAAACTCTTGAATGACCAAACCCCCTGCAAGAGGGGGTTTGGATGCACAACTTGCAGTGCGTGCGCAGGCGTCAAATTCGCATCGGCATGACCACGTACTTGAAGGTGGCGTTGTCCGGGATCGAAAACAACGCAGAGCTGTTGCCGTCGGACAGTTCCAGCTTGACCATGTCTTGTCCCATATTGGCCAGCGCGTCGATCAGGTAGGTCACGTTGAAGCCAATCTCGATGCTGTCACCGCTGTAGTCGATGTCGAGCTCGTCAACCGCTTCCTCCTGCTCCGCATTGTTGGATGCCACGCGCAAGCTGCCGGGATCGATATTGAGGCGCACGCCCTTGAACTTGTCGCTGGTCAAAATGGCGGTGCGCTGCAGCGTCTTGAGCAAGGCCTCGCGCCCCAAGGTGATGGAATTCTTGTGGTTCTTGGGGATGACGCGGTTGTAGTCGGGGAACTTGCCCTCCACCAGCTTGGTCACGAACTCCATACCGTCGAAGGTGAACTTGGCTTGGTTGTTGGCAAACTGCATCTGGATCTCGCCGTTGGAATCGCTCAACAGGCGCTGCATTTCGAGCACCGTTTTACGCGGCAAGATGACCTCTTGCTTGGGCACCTCGGTCTCCAACGTTGCCGACGCGTAGGCCAGCCGGTGACCGTCGGTGGCAACCAAACTCAACTGCTTTCCTTCTGCGACAAACAAAATGCCGTTGAGGTAGTAGCGGATGTCATGCACAGCCATGGCAAAACCCACCTGCCCCAGCAATTCGCGCAAAGTTTTCTGCGGGATGCTGAACGTGGGTCCAAAGCTAGGCGACTCCTGCACCAGAGGAAAATCTTCAGCCTGCATGGTCTGCAAGGTGAACCTGCTTTTGCCGCCCTTGACGATCAGCTTGTTTTGCTGCGATTCCAATGACACTGTTTGGTCGCTTGGCATGGTGCGCAAAATGTCGATGAGCTTTCGCGCGCCCACCGTGGTGGTGAAGTTGCCTGTGTCGCCCCCCAGCTCTGCGGTGGTGCGGATTTGAATTTCCAAATCGCTGGTCGTTAATTGCAACGACGTCCCCGATTTGCGCAACAGAACGTTGGCCAGGATAGGCAGGGTGTGGCGACGCTCCACGATGCCCGCAACGGACTGCAAAACGGACAGAACTTTGTCCTGCGGTGCCTTCAATACGATCATGTCAACCTCTGTTCTAACTGAGAGTCTGCAAGCCGAAATCACCTAGGTGGTCGGCGCGGGTCGTGCCGACCGCTATTTTCGCTGTTTTGCACCCTGATTGTCGGTTCCCTGTTCTGTTTTTGTGACTTCAACCTTTGAGGGTTTGCTCTAGCACATGGAGTTGCTGGTTCAGTTCGGTGGCTTGCTGGCGTTCGGCGCCAATCTTGCGTACCGCGTGCAACACGGTGGTATGGTCCCGTCCGCCGAAAAGTTCGCCGATTTCGGGGAGACTCTTTTGCGTGAGCTCTTTGGCCAAATACATGGCAATTTGCCGGGGGCGGGCGATGCTGGCCGGCCGTTTTTTGGAGTACATGTCCGCTACCTTGATCTTGTAGTAGTCGGCCACGGTCTTTTGGATGTTCTCCACCGAAATCTGGCGGTTTTGTATGGACAGCAAATCGCGCAGGGCCTCGCGCGCCAAGGCAATCGTGATTTCCTTCTGGTTAAAACGCGAGTAAGCCAAGATTTTGCGTAGCGCGCCTTCGAGCTCCCGCACGTTGGAGCGCACGTTCTTGGCGACGAAAAAGGCCACTTCTTCGGGCATGTCGGAGCCCTCGGCCCGCGCCTTGTTGATCAAGATGGCTACCCGCATTTCCAGTTCGGGCGGCTCAATGGCCACGGTCAAACCCGAGTCGAAGCGTGAAACCAGGCGCTCGTGGATGTCGGCCAGCCCCTTGGGGTAGGTGTCGCTGGTCATGACGATGTGCGACTTCTTCGCCAAAAGCGCCTCAAACGCGTTGAAAAACTCTTCTTGAGTGCGGTCTTTGTTCGCAAAAAATTGAACGTCGTCGATCAGCAAAAGGTCCAGCGAATGGTACTTATCCTTGAATTCATCGAAGGTTTTGCGCTGGTAGGCTTTCACCACGTCGGAAACGAATTGTTCTGCATGGATGTAGAGCACTTTGGCGTTGGACCGGTCCATAAGTAAGCGGTTGCCCACGGCATGCATCAGGTGGGTTTTGCCCAATCCAACACCGCCGTAAATGAAGAGCGGGTTGTACAAATGCCCAGGCATGGTCGCCACATGCATGGCGGCCGCGCGTGCCATGCGATTGGCGGTTCCTTCCACCAAAGTTTCGAACGTGAGCATGCCATTGAGGCGATTCTTGGGGGTCCCAAAGCCGCGGTCTTCGGCGGCTTCAACCATGTCCTCAAAACTTACGGTACCTGCAACCGGTGATGCAAAGCTAGGTTTCGCAGATACTTCGGAGAGAGTGATCGCTAACTCTACGTCCACTGGTTGCCCGTACAACTTTTCAAGTAACTGCATGATGCGTTGGCGGTACTGTGCTCGCACCCAGTCCAGCTTGAAGCGGTTCGCAACCTGCAAGGTCATCACCGAAGCATCCTCTTTGAGCGAGGCCCGCAGTGGCTTGATCCAAGTGTTGAACTGCTGCTCGGGCAGTTCCTGGGCCAACTGGTCGATGCAGCTTTGCCACAGACTTTGGCCCGCATCGCCCGCCGCTGGGTGGTGTTCGTGACGGGGGGGCTGCGCGGTCATAGGTGAGTTTTTTTCTGTGGATATGTGGCGGCAGGTGCGCAACGGAGGCTAGTTTATCAAAGCTTTATCCACATGTTTGAAAGACGCAAAAGTGGGAGGTGTGTGGTGCGCCTCAGTGGCCGCAGCAGACAACGGCTTGCCCGGCCCCGGAAAAATTGCCATAATCTTGGGCTGTCTGCGCGCCGCGAAAGACAGGCAAGCCCATGCCATTGAGCCGAACGCTGTAACGACCTTACAGAGAAGCGATTTGTACGTTTTTGGGGCCTACAGGCCCCCGTTTGCTGCAAGCCGAGACCGAGATCACTATGAAACGTACCTACCAACCTTCCAAAATTCGCCGTGCCCGCACCCATGGTTTTCTTGTCCGCATGAAAACACGGGGAGGCCGTGCTGTCATCAACGCGCGCCGCGCGAAGGGCCGCAAACGCCTCGCGGTCTAGCGACACCGAGGATGTCGCTTGCGACTGCGCCTTGGTTGACGACGTAACGTTCTTGGACCTTGGGCGCGCCTTACTGTGATCAGACTCCAGACGCGGTGCCAGTTTCAAGCCGTCCTGGCTGGGAGGGTGTTGTCTCGGACCGACCACTTCGTTCTCCACTGTATTGGTCACGACAACCCAGCGTGGTTGGCAAGCACGGCAGGCGCCAATCCCCCGGCCTCTACGGATGCGCACGCCCGCGTATGGCTGGGCGCGATGGTGCCTAAGCGTTGGGCCAAGCGGGCCGTCACACGAAACACTATCAAGCGCCAAATTTACGCGGTCGCTACCGCCAACGTGGGTTGGCTACTGCAGGGCGCACATCTGGTGCGTCTTCGCAGCGCGTTTGACCGGTCCGAGTTCGTGAGCGCCACCTCCGACGCCCTGCGCCAAGCGGTTCGGGAAGAGCTGCACCAGTTGTTTGAGCGCATGCAACGCCCAGCGCTTGCGTCGTGCTAGGGCGGTTTGAGCGGTATGCGCGCATTCTTGATTGGCATCGTTAAGGCTTACCGGCTGCTGTTGAGTCCTTGGCTGGGTTCCTCGTGCCGGTTTGAACCTACGTGTTCCCAGTACGCCCTCCAGGCACTGCAAGCCCATGGTTCGCTCTCGGGCACTTATCTTGCAGCCGCACGCATCGTGCGTTGCAGCCCTTGGTGCGAAGGGGGGCATGACCCGGTGCCGGCACAGGCTCCCCGGCTCTTTGGCCGCTTGATTTATCCTACGAAAAAGAACTCCTCATGAACGACATTCGCCGCACCATTTTGTGGGTGGTTTTTGGGTTTTCCATGGTTTTGCTGTGGGACCAATGGCAGGTACACAACGGCAGGGCGGCCACCTTCTTTCCAAGCCCCGCGAGTCAAACCACGTCGCCCAAGGCGGCTGCGGTACCGGCCTCTTCAGACAATGCGGTTCCCGCTGGCACCCAAGTGCAGCCTGCTGCGGCCCTGCCGGGTTCGGACGCAGCAGCGAATGCAGCCGCACCTGCGGCGCAGGCCGTTCCCAAAGAGCGCTTTGATGTCGTGACCGATGTATTCAAACTCACGTTTGATACCGAGGGCGGCTCGTTGGTGCGTGCAGAGCTGCTCAAGTATTCCGACACCGTCGACAAAACCAAAAACTTTGTGCTCTTGGATGACAGCAAAGAGCGCGTCTACATGGCCCAGACCGGCGTGGTGGCAGGCGCTGGTGGCGGGGCGTTTCCAACGCACAAGACGGTGATGGTACCCAGCGGTCCACGCAAGTTGGCCGATGGCGAAAACACCTTGGTTCTGGAATTTGCGTCGCCCGAGGTGGGCGGTGTCAAGCTCGTCAAAACCTACACGTTGCGCCGTGGCGCGTATGACATTGCAGTCAAACACGCTCTCACCAACACATCCAATGCGCCGGTCTCGCCCCAGCTCTATATGCAGCTCGTGCGTGACGGCAACAAGCCCGTGGGTGAGTCGGCGTTTTATTCCACTTTCACTGGCCCTGCGGTGTATACCGAAGCCAAGAAGTACCAAAAGGTGGATTTTGCCAACATCAAAAAGAAGAACGCGGACTTTGAGAAGACCAGCAGCAACGGCTACGTCGCCATGGTGCAGCACTACTTTGCCAGCGCCTGGATCTTGCCCGACGGCGTTCAGCGCGCTATCTCCATGGACGCAGTGGACATCGGCTCCACGCTAGGGGACTGCTGCTACCGTGCCACCATGATTGCGCCGCTGGATGCGATCGCTCCAGCTGCGACGGTTGCCGTCGACGCGAAGTTGTTCGTCGGCCCGCAGGAAGAAAAGCTCTTGCAAGCTTTGAGCCCGGGTCTGGAACTGGTCAAAGACTACGGCTGGCTCACGCCCTTGGCCAAGCCCTTGTACTGGCTCTTGGACAAGCTCTACAGCGTATTGCACAACTGGGGCTGGGCGATCGTGGCCTTGGTTTTGCTGTTGAAGATTGCCTTCTACTGGCTCAACGCCAAGGCCTACGCCAGCATGGCCAAGATGAAGGCGGTCAATCCCAAGGTCATGGAAATGCGTGAGCGCTTGAAGGACAATCCCCAGCAAATGCAGCAAGAAATGATGCGCATTTATCGGGAGGAAAAAGTCAACCCCCTGGGCGGCTGCTTCCCCATCCTGGTTCAAATCCCGGTGTTCATCGCCCTGTACTGGGTACTTTTATCGACGGTGGAAATGCGCAATGCGCCGTGGGCGCTGTGGATTCACGATCTGGCCACGCCCGATCCCTACTACATCTTGCCCGTGATCATGACCCTGACCACCTTGTTGCAAACCGCGCTCAACCCTGCGCCACCGGACCCATTGCAAGCCAAGCTGATGTGGTTCATGCCCTTGGCGTTCAGCGTGATGTTTTTCTTCTTCCCCTCGGGCCTGGTGTTGTACTGGATTACCAACAACGTGTTGTCGATCGCGCAACAGTGGATCATCAACACCCGCATGGGCGTACCTCCTCAATTCAACCTGCCCAAGTTCCGCTGAAGGCGCGCCGTACGCCCAGTAGATCTGCCTATGCTGGCCGGCCGCGACGATCCCATACTGGCGGTGGCCACCGCACCGGGCCGGGGCTCGGTGGGCATCGTGCGGCTCAGCGCCAAAGACCTCGCACCGTTTGTGCGAGCCTTTTTCGGCAGAGACCTGCCACCGCGAGAAGCTTGCTACCTGCCATTTTGTGATGGCGATGGCGCGGCGATCGACCAAGGGCTGGCCTTGTGTTTTCCAGCGCCCCATTCGTTCACCGGCGAAGATGTCTTGGAGCTCCACGGGCACGGTGGGCCGTTGGTGCTGCAACTGCTGATGGCGCGTTGCCTCGAGGTAGCCTCACAAATGCGCCCTGCGTCCGCTGGGCGTGACCATGGACCCGCCGACAGCGCAATGCCGGACGCAACGGATTGCGTGCTGCCTGGTTTGCGCCTCGCCCAGCCTGGCGAGTTTTCGCAGCGCGCGTTTCTCAATGGCAAGCTCGACCTCGCCCAAGCAGAGGCGATTGCCGATTTGATTGACGCCAGCACCGAAGCCGCTGCCCGCAGCGCCAGCCGATCGCTGGGAGGCGCTTTTTCCCGGGAGGTGCACGTGCTGCGCGACGCGCTCATCGCCTTGCGCATGCTGGTGGAGGCCACCTTGGACTTCCCGGAAGAGGAGATCGATTTTTTACAGAAGGCCGATGCGCAAGGTCAGCTCCATCGGCTGCGCGTGGCGGTGCAGGCGGTGCAGTCCAGCGCCACACAGGGCGCACTGCTGCGCGAGGGCATCGGCGTGGTCTTGGCCGGGCAGCCCAACGCGGGCAAATCGTCTTTGCTCAATGCGCTGGCTGGGGCCGAGCTGGCCATCGTTACGCCAGTGGCCGGCACCACGCGCGACAAAGTCCAGCAGACCATTCAAATCGAAGGCGTTCCGATCCATGTGATCGACACCGCTGGCTTGCGTCGCAGCGACGACATGGTGGAGCGCATTGGCATAGAGCGCGCGTGGCAAGCAATCAAGGATGCCGACGTCGTCCTTTTTCTTCACGACCTCACGCGCCTGGACCTGCCGCAGTACCAGGCCGACGACGCCGCTATTGCTGCGCAACTCGCAGCGATGCTGCCTGCATCCACACCAGTGATGGATGTTTGGACCAAGTGCGACTTGGCGGCCCAGCGCAGCCAAGGCGGCGTGGCCGTGTCCACGTACACTGGCGATGGGTTGGATGTTTTGCGCAAATCGCTGTTGGAAGCGGCTGGCTGGCAGGCTCCTGCAGGCGGGGTGTTTATCGCACGCGCCCGGCATGTGCAGGCGATAGGTCGGGTGCAATCGCACTTGGCATCGGCAGCGGACCATTTGGCCGCCCACGCGCAGGCACTGGACCTGCTAGCCGAAGAGCTGCGCTTGGCCCAGGTGGCCTTGGGCGAAATCACCGGCGAGTTCAGCTCCGACGATTTGTTGGGCGTGATCTTCTCGCAGTTTTGTATCGGCAAATAAGTGCCGCTCCAAGCGCAGTGCAAGGCGGCAGCACGGCACCCGGCCAAGGCCGCGTCAGTGGCCCTCGAATGACACCAAGGTAAACAGCGGCAGGCCGGACGCCAGGATCTTGTCGGAGCCGCCAAGCTCTGGCAAATCGACAATCGCCGCGCCTTCCATGACATGCGCCCCCAGTTTTTCCAGCAGCTTACGTCCAGCCATCATGGTGCCGCCAGTGGCCACCAAGTCGTCAATCAAGACCACACGGTCGCCCGCCTTGACTGCATCGGTGTGCAGTTCCACCGTGGCGCTGCCGTACTCCAACTCGTAGGTTTCTTCAACCGTGGTGAAGGGCAGCTTGCCCTTCTTGCGGATCGGAATGAAGCCCACATTGAGCTCGTAGGCTAGCACCGCGCCGAGGATGAAACCCCGCGCATCCAGGCCCGCAACCACGTCGGGGCGCATGTGGCTGTCCATGTAGCGGTGCACGAATGCGTCGATCAGCACCCTGAACACCTTCGCGTCCTGCAGCAATGGGGTGATGTCGCGAAACTGCACGCCGGGTGCCGGCCAGTCAGGAACGGTGCGGATATGGTCGCGGAGGTACTGGTTCACGCTGTGGAGTGGCATGGCGATGGTGTCCTGCAAGGGAGGGGATGCTTGGTATTTTGCCGATGCGCGGGGATGGCGTTGGGTGGGGGTGCGTCAGTGTCCACGCAGCAGCTTTTGCTCGGCCAAATGCAGCGCGTCGGCGCGGCCGGAAAGCACCAAGGTGTCACCGTCGCGCAGCACCAAGGTGTCGCCCACTGCTTGGGCTGCGCCATTAGCGCGGCGCACGCTGACGACCCGCACCTGCAAGGCGTGCAAAGTGAAGTCGGCCAGGGGACGGCCCGAGGCGCGCGCCGCCGCCGGCAAGGTCAAGGTGGTCAATCGCTCGTGGGCGAGCTCGTCGACCGAGTCATCGTCGGCGCCATGAAAAAAACCGCGCAGCATACTGTAGCGCGCATCGCGCTGGTCTTGCACGATGCGGATCACACGGCGCATGGGTACGCCCACCAGCGCCAGGGCATGGCTGGCCAGCATCAAGGACCCTTCCAGTGCTTCCGGCACCACCTCGGTGGCGCCAGCGGCCTGCAGCTTTTCCAGGCTGTGGTCGTCTTGGGTTCGAACGATGACCGGCACCTGTGGTGCGTGCGAACGGGTGTGAGTGAGCAGTTTCAGCGCACCGGCTTCGTCCAGGTACGTGACCACGACGGCGCTGGCGCGTGCCAAACCCGCAGCCATCAAAGCCTGAAGGCGTCCGCAGTCACCAAACACCACCGAGTCGCCAGCCGCCGCGGCCAGTCGCACGCGGTCGGGGTCCAGGTCCAGGGCCATATAGGGAATGCCTTCTTGCTCTAGCATGCGCGCCAAGTTCTGGCCACAGCGGCCGTAGCCGCAAATGATGACGTGCTTGTCCACATTGATGGATTTACGCGCAATCGATGTCATTTGCAGGGACTGCTGCAGCCACTCGGTGGACACCAGTTTCATCACGATGCGGTTGCTGTAGCTGATCAGAAACGGAGTGAGAAGCATCGACAACACCATGCTCGCCAAAATCGGGTTCAACAGCGCCGGTGGTACCAGGTTGCTTTGTTGCGCCAACATCAGCAGCACAAAGCCAAACTCACCCGCTTGCGCCAGGTACAGACCCACGCGAAGTGCCACGCCGGACGGTGCACCCATCAGACGGGCCAGCACCCACACCAGCGCCGCCTTGGCCAGCACGGGCACCACCAACAGCAGTAGCACCAGGGGCCAGCGTTCGAACACCAAACGCCAGTCCAGCAGCATGCCGATACTGATGAAGAACAGCCCCAGCAGCACATCGTGGAAGGGACGGATGTCGGTCTCCACCTGGTGCTTGAACTCAGTCTCCGAAATCAACATGCCCGCAATGAACGCACCCAAGGCCAAACTCAAGCCGGCCAATTCCGTAAGCCATGCGAGCCCCAAAGTCACCAGCAGCAGGTTGAGGATGAACAGCTCCTCGCTCTTGCGCCGCGCCACCAACGTCAGCCAGCGGCGCATCACATGCTGACCACCTACCAGCAACACCGTCACCAGCACCGTCGCCTTCAACGCCGCCAGCGCCAGCCCGGTTACCAAGCTCTCTTGTGGTGCGCCCAGCGCAGGCACCAACACCAGCAGGGGCACCACCGCCAAATCCTGTAGCAACAGCACGCCCATCACCCGCTTGCCGTGCTCGGAGTCCATCTCCAAGCGGTCCACCATCAGTTTGACCACCACGGCCGTGCTACTCATTGCCAGCGCGCAGGCCAGCGCCAGCGCGGTGCGCCAGCCCATGGCCCATACCTCGGGCGCCAGTGCTGCCAAGCCGAGTGCGGCCAAGGTCCCCCCCAAAATCGTGACCGCTACTTGCAGCAATCCCAAACCAAACACATGCTTGCGCATGGCGTGCAACTTTGGCAAGTTGAACTCCAGGCCGATCACAAACATCAGGAACACGACGCCAAACTCGCCCAGGTAGCGCACCGCTTGCGTGCTTTGCGCCAATGCCAGCGCGTTGGGTCCAATGAGCACGCCTACCGCCAGGTAACCCAGCATCGCGGGCAACTTCAACATGCGGCAGGCCACCACACCCAGCACGGCGGCAAGCAGGTACAGCAGGGTGATTTCCAGACCGGTCATGCTCGCATACTAGCAACACCGCCCCCGCCGATACACCGGTCTATAAAATGCCGCGATGCAGACCATCCAAGCCAGCACCGAGGCACGCAAGCGGCCAGACACCCAGCGGGTCCTTGCCTTGGCGCGCGAGACACTGGCGATTGAAGCGCAGGCGGTGCTGGAAGCCAAAGATCGTTTGGGCGAGGCCTTTGCCGCAGCGGTTGGCATGGTGCTGGATGTCGAGGGCCGGGTCGTGGTGATGGGCATGGGCAAAAGCGGCCACATGGGGCGCAAGATTGCCGCCACCTTGGCCTCTACCGGAACGCCGGCGATGTTTGTGCATCCGGCCGAAGCGAGCCACGGCGACCTCGGTATGGTGACCCGCCACGACCTGGTGCTGGCGATTTCCAATAGTGGCGAGGCGCAAGAGATTCTGGCCCTGCTTCCCGCACTCAAGCGCCAAGGCACACCGCTGATCGCCATGACGGGCGTTGCGGACTGCAGCATGGTCCGCCACGCCGATCTGTGGCTGGACGCGGGCGTCTCCAAAGAAGCCTGTCCTTTGAATTTGGCCCCCACGGCCAGCACCACGGTGCAGGTTGCCATTGGTGATGCACTCGCCGTAGCCTTGCTCGATGCCCGCGGTTTTCGTGCAGAGGACTTCGCCCGCTCGCACCCTGGTGGCGCGTTGGGGCGCAAGCTGCTGACCCACGTGAGTGATGTCATGCGCACGGGTGAAGCGATTCCGTGTGTCGGCCCCGACGCTGATTTCAGCGCACTCATGCGTGCGATGAGCAGAAAAGGTCTGGGTGCCGCTGCGATCGTGGATGCCAACCAGCAGGTGTTGGGCATTTTCACCGACGGAGATTTGCGAAGGCTCATCGAACAAGGGCGGGACCTGCGCCAGTGCCACGCTGCCGACGTGATGCAGCGCGCGCCGCACACCATAGCCCCGCAGGCGCTCGCGGTGGAAGCCGCCGAGTTGATGGAGCGCAGGCGCATCACCAGTGTGCTGGTGGTGGACTCTACCAATCGTTTGTGTGGGGTGCTCAACTCCAACGACCTGATGCGTGCGAAGGTGATTTGATGCAAGCAGCCCTGCGTTTCGATCCGGCGCTGCTGCAGCGTGCACACCAGGTCAAGGTCGCCTTCTTTGATGTCGACGGCGTGCTCACCGACGGTGGTCTGTACTTCTCTGAGAACGGCGAGACGCTTAAGCGCTTTTCTACCCTGGACGGCCATGGGCTGAAGATGCTTGCGCAAGCCGGCTTGACGCCCGCTGTGATCACCGGTCGGGACTCTGCTCCCTTGCGCACGCGTCTTGCTGCATTGGGCATCACCCATTGCCACTTTGGAATTGAGGACAAGCTGGCGGCCGCGCAGCAAACGCTACAAACCCTGGGCTTGGGCTGGGACCAAGCGGCTGCCATGGGCGACGATTGGCCTGATCTGCCTGTGATGCGGCGTACTTCATTGGCATGCGCGCCGGCCCAAGCCCACACCGAAGTGCGTGCCCACGCGCACTACGTAACCCAGGCTGTTGCGGGCCATGGTGCGGCACGCGAGTTCTGTGATTTGTTGCTCATGGCAAGCGGCCGCTATCTCGGGCTGCTCCAATCGTATGCTTGAGTTGCCCACACCCGGTGACCCGCCATGAGAGCATTTTTGCGTGACGCTTGGGATCGCTTTTTGCTGTACCTGCCGCTGGTTTGCATGGGCTTGCTGGCCTTAGGCTCGTACTGGATGGTGCGGAGCACCGCGCCCAGCACCGAGGCGGCGCCACCGCAGACGAAGCGCCACGGACCAGACTATTTCATGGAAGGGTTTGCGGTGAGAACTTTCGACCCAAAAGGCCGCATCCGTACTGAAGTGTTGGGCCGCAAAGCGCAGCATTTTCCTGATACCCAATGGCTCGAAATCGACGCCATCACCATCCGCTCTGTGGATGAAAAAGGCCGCCTGACCACGGCCACCGCATTGCGCGGCTTGACCAACGAAGACGGCTCGGAAGTCCAATTGCTGGGCAGCGCAGTCATCGTCCGCGAGGGTGACGCACCGAACCAAAAATCATCCAACCCGCGCTTGGAGTACCGAGGTGAGTTTTTGCACGCATTCTTGGATACCGAGCGAATTCGCTCGCACAAGCCCGTGGAGTTGTTGCGCGGCAAAGACCGTTTCACCGCCGACTCCTTGGACTTTGACAACCTCGCACAGGTGATCACTTTGCAGGGACGGGTGCGTGGCACCTTGCTTCCCGAGCCGCGCCAGTAAACCCGGGTCAACGCATGGCACCATTGGTCTTCATCACCGGCGCATCCAGTGGACTGGGGCAGTCCTTGGCGGCGCGCTTTTATGTGGCCGGCTACCGCTTGGCCTTGGTAGCGCGGCGTGCGGACGTGATCGAGCAGTGGGCACACTCCGCGCAACTCAATCCGCAGCGCTACCGCGTTTACTGTGCGGACGTGTCAGACGTTGAGGGCATGGCAACCCTAGGCGCGCAGTGCATTGCGAACCAAGGCCTGCCAGACGTTGTGATTGCCAATGCAGGTATCAGTATCGGCATGGACACCGCGATTCGCTCCGACCTTGCAGTGATGCAGCGCGTCTTTGCGACCAATAACTTGGGGCTGGCGGCGACTTTCCATCCGTTCGTGCGCGCCATGGCGCAGCGGGGAAGTGGGCGGCTCGTTGGCATTGCCAGTGTTGCCGGTATCCGGGGGCTGCCGGGGCACGGCGCGTACTGCGCCAGCAAAGCCGGGGTGATTGCCTACTGTGAGAGCTTGCGCGGTGAGTTGCGGGCAACAGGTGTCCGTGTGGTCACACTGTCCCCGGGCTACATCGACACCCCGCTGACCCAAAAAAATGCGTACCGCATGCCATTTCTGATGCACCCAGACGACTTCGCCGCCGCCGCATTCAAAGCGATAGAGGCAGGCCGCAGCTACCGCGTTATTCCGTGGCAAATGGCGTGGGTTGCGCGTTTGTTGCGGGCTTTGCCCAATGCAGTGTTCGACCGTGCAGTTGCTGGTCGGCCCAGGAAAAACCGCGCCGAAGCGCTGGAATAGGGCAACAAAAAAGGACCCGAAGGTCCTTTGTTGGTGCTAGTGGGCTTAGTAGCTGTTGCCACGGCCACCGCCGTAACCACCACCGCCACCTGACCGGCCGCCGCCGCCACCGTAACCACCACCACCACCCGAGCGGCCACCACCGGCACCGCCGCCGTAACCACCGCCGCCGCCGCCGCCAAAACCGCCAGAGCGTGGGGGACGTGGCTCCATGGGACGGGCTTCATTCACCACCAAGCCGCGACCGCCAAATTGCTGGCCATTGACGCCGTTGATAGCGGCTTGCGCTTCTGCGTCGCTGGACATTTCTACGAAGCCGAAGCCTTTGGAGCGGCCGGTGTCACGTTCCATCATGACTTTGGCGCTGGTGACCGTGCCGTGCGGAGCAAAGGTTTGCTGCAGGTCTTCGTCACGGAAGGAATAGGGCAGATTGCCCACGTAAAGTTTGTTGCCCATGTCGGGACTCCTCAAAATAACTCAAAACGCGATGGAGTCCAAAACCGCAATCAACAAACTAGGAAAGACTTGTAGCAGACGCGAAACTGACCAAACACCGCAAACACGCACCGCGCCTTGTTAGGCCGATGCGTTTTGATTATGCGTTAGTTTTCTGAACAATGCGACTCTTTTTTAAGAAGATGGAACCCAAGTGTTCGCAGTTGGTGCGCGAAAACCGGCTGCAAGCAAGGAAACGGCTGCCCATTGGCTCGAACGTGGCAGCACCCGCCCGATGGCGGCCGCGCTGGGGTAGCCCAGGGCGTGCAATGCGGCGATGCAGGCCGTTGCCTTGTCTTCAGACACGCTAGCTAGCAAGCCGCCGGCAGTCTGCGGGTCAAATAGAACCGGGTAGCAGGGATGGGTCCGGTAGGCCTCTGAGTTGCTCACGGTTTGCGCCAAACGTGTGTTGGCGCTTTGGAGCGAGCTCACGATGCCCGCTTGCAAGCAGGCCTGTGCGCCGTCCAGCAGCGGTAACGCGTCGAGGTTGATCTCGGCGTCGACGCCGGATGGGCGTGCCATCTCTACCAAATGCCCTAGCAAGCCAAATCCGCTCACGTCGGTACACGCAGTCGCTCCAAAGTCGCGCAGGCATTGGGCGCCGCGTTGGTTGGACACCAGCATGGATTGCAGTGCGGCGTCGATCCAGCGTCCTTTGGCCGTCAGTTGTGCATGGGCCGCAAACAAGGTGCCGGTGCCCAGCGGCTTGGTCAAAATAAGCACATCCCCCGTGCGCAATCCACTCTTGCGCAGGATGTGCTCTGAAGCGTCGTCGATTAGACCGTTGATCGCGAAGCCCAGCGCCAGCTCGCGGCCCTCACCGGTGTGTCCGCCTACGAGCGCGCAATCGGCTGCATTGAGCACTTCGGTCGCACCGGTCATCAGTTGCAGCAGCACATCCTGGACCTTGGCATCCAGCCCGTTGGGCACGGTCACGATCGCCGTAGCCGTTTGCGCCTGGGCACCCATGGCCCAGATATCACCCAAGGCATGGTTGGCCGCGACCTTGCCAAACAGATAGGGGTCATCGACAAAGGCCCGAAAGAAGTCGACCGTGTGCACCATCGCCTTTCCGGCGGGTACGCGCACCACGGCAGCATCGTCTGGGTCATCCAGGCCGATCAACACATCGCTCGGTCGAATAGGCTGCAGTTGTGCGAGTGCGCTCGACAGCACATCGGGCCCGACCTTGGCGCCGCAGCCGCCGCAGCGCATCGCTTGTGCGGCAAGGGCTTGCTGGGATTCTTCGGGGCTCACCATGAGGTCGTGTGCAAACATGGCGCTGGTTACCGGCGCCATGTTGGACGCCGAGGTGTTCATTGGCAGATCCTGGAACCGACGCATGAATCGGCGGTCGATCCAATCCTTCCAGCGCCACACCCACGCGCCTGAGCATTCGAGCCGCCCGCGTGAGGCAATTGCGTACTGGTCACCGGTGCTAATCAGTGCCAGCCAATTGCGCTGGGGCCGGTAGGGTTTGAGCGGCGCACCTCGCAGGCGCAAGCGCAGGTTTTCTGCCAGCGGGCGCCCTTGGCGAACCGCAAACACACCTGCCTTCTCCAGGCGGTGGCCGGTGATACTGGCGACATCGCCGGCGGCAAAGATGTTGGGGTCATCGACGGATTGCAGGGTGTCATTGACCACAACAAAGCCGCCCTTGTCCAATACCAAACCACTGCCATGGAGCCACGCGGGTCCACCAGCTTGGGTTACCCACATCACCTCGTCGACTGAAAAAGTGTCGCCAAGCGATGTGGTCAGCCGGCCAGGCTCCACTCGCGTGACGGATGCGTTGTGGTGCACCTGCACTGCGCGTTTTGCTAGCACGGACTCAAACGCCTTGCGCACCCGTGTGTTGTGGGTGGGCAGGATGCAGTCGCCGCTGGCAAACAGGTGAAACGTCAAGGCCGAAGGGTTGCGACCCGCGCCGCGCAACATCTGCTGCAGCCGAAACTGTATTGCCAAAAGCAGTTCGACACCGCCTGCGCCAGCACCCACCACTGCCACCGTGGTGGGACCGGTGTGGCATCGCACGCGCTCCAACAGCGCCAGCCAGCGGGTATTGAACTGCGCGATCGGCTTGACTGCAATGGCGTACTCAGCCGCGCCTGGGACACTTGTGAGCTGCGGTGTGGAGCCGGTGTTGATCGACAACAGGTCGTAGACCACCGGCGGTCGATTTCTGCACAGAACTTTGCGGGCCGCACGGTCCAGACCCACAACCTCGTCACGATAAAACCGCGCGCCTGCAAACTGGGCCAATCGCCGCAGGTCGATGTGTACCGCGTCGTGGTCGTAGTGCCCAGCCACATAGCCGGGCAGCATGCCGGAATACGGCGTATGCGTATCGGTGCAAATTACAGTGAGGCGCACGCCCGCAACGGGCGCCATGCCGAAGTTTCGGAGCACAACCACGTGGCTGTGTCCCCCACCGACAAGAACGATGTCTTTAAGTACAGGCTGGTCGATGTCGTGCATGCCGGCTGCAGTGTAGCGAGCCCGGGCGGTGCATTGCGCGCTAGCCAAAGCCCTCGCTAATCAGCGCACTGGAACACGCCCGGCGTTCAAGCTTGTCCCCACGGGCAGAGTGATTAGCGACCGCAAAATCTAGAGGCACGCTTCCACAAGCTGTCACATGAAGGGCCTAGCGCTTTGCCCAGCGCATCCCGCAACAGGGACGCTTACCAAAGTTTGGCGCAGTTGCCCGTGAACACAATGCGGCTGCCTATCTGCTGAGGCTCCACGCTGTCCTCTAGCGTGACCACCAGCTTGCTTACCTTGGCCAAGAGCTGCTCCGAACTCTGCGCCATCTCAAACTCCGCCGAACCCTTGGCTGGCACCTCACCAATGCGCAGCGCCG
>NZ_JBIIGC010000029.1:0-18003 GCF_044236835.1 Rhodoferax sp. | reverse complement strand
CCAGCCCACTATCCGGCGGGCATAGACGTCAATCACAAAGGCCACGTATTGCCAGCCTTGCCAGGTTGAGACGTACGTGAAGTCCGACACCCACAACTGGTTGGGCCGGTCTGCCTTGAATTGCCGGTTAACACGGTCCAGCGGGCATGGCACGGCCTTGTCGCTGACGGTGGTGCGCACCACCTTGCCTCGACGTACACCGCGCAGGCCAGCGTGGCGCATGAGCCGCTCCACCGTGCAGCGGGCAACGGTCTGGCCTTCGCGGTTGAGCTGGCGCCAAACCTTGTCCGCACCGTAGACCTGCATGTTGTTCTTCCAGACCTAGTGAATCTGCGGCAGCAGGATTGCATCCTGTTTGGCACGCGCACAACGCAGCTCTGGTGTGCGTTGCTGGGCGACGTGGCGACGGTAACCAGACGGGGCGATTTGCAGCACTCTGCAAATCGGCTCGACCCCGTAGGTATGGCGATGCTGGTCGATGAATCCGCTCAGGACTTGAGTTTGCGGTCGAGCTCCGCCTGGGCAAAAAAAGCACTGGCCAGTTTCAGAATTTCATTGGCCCGGCGTAGTTCCTTGTTCTCGCGTTCAAGGGCCTTGATGCGATCACGCTCCTCGCTGGTGACGCCTTCGCGCAAGCCGGAATCGACCTCACTTCTTTTGACCCATTCGTTCAAGGTCTGGGGAACACAGCCGATCTTGGCCGAGATGGACTCAATGGCAGCCCACAGGGAGCGATATTCGCCACGGTGCTCCTGCACCATGCGCACAGCGCGCTCGCGGACTTCAGGGGAAAACTTTGTTGACTTTCTCATAGCTCCATCTTCTCAGGTGTTGGAGCCTCCTCAAAACCCGGGGCGGTTCACTTTGCGCGGCGAATGCACGGACAGGGGCACGGCGGCATCATCCTGATCGCCAGTCTGTTGGCGTTTCATGGCACACCCTACAACGCCAATTACGCTGCAACCAAAGCCTATGTGCAATCGTTGGGTGAGGCCCTGAGCGTTGAGCTCCAGGGCACTGGGGTGGACGTGCTGGTGTCATCGCCCGGCCCTACGGACACGGGCTTTGGCCCGCGCGCCCGCATGCGGATGCGCCGGGCAATGACGGCGCAGGAAGTCGCCACGGCCACCATCAACGCCTTGGGACATTCCGCCAGTGTGTTGCCCGGCACCTTGACCAAGTTGTTGCGCAGCGCGCTGGTCACTGCGCCACGCTTTATGCAAGTCCGTATCATCGGCAAGATGATGAAAGGGTTCGCCCTAAAGCACTGATGGCACGAAAAACAAAAAACGACGAAGCCCCCGCAGCCCTGGAGTTGAAAGACGCCTGCATTGAAGCCGCACAGGCGGTCATCGCAGAGCACGGTATTGAAAAGCTCAGCCTGCGGGATGTGGCGCGCAGGCTCAATGTTTCTCACCAGGCGCCCTACAAGCATTACCCCAGCCGGGACCACCTGCTGGCCGAAGTGATTCGACGTTGCTTCAGGCGGTTTACGGTTGCACTGAATAGCCGGAAACGGTCTGACGAACCGATAGAGGACATGCGGGCATTGGGGACTAGCTACCTGACCTTTGCCCTACAAAACCCGTTGGAGTACCGGCTGATGTTTGGCACACCGTGGCCCCAGGTTGAAGCCAGCCCCGACTTGGTGATTGACAGCCGGCATTCGTTCAACGTGCTGCGCGACGCGTTGACGCCGCTCTACGCTGGCACGGGTGCGGGGGCCGATGTGATTGATGCAGATGCGATGTTTGTGTGGTCAACCATGCACGGGCTGGCCACTATTTTGCAAAGCCAGGTCATGCAGCACATGGACATTAAACCGAACGTCATGCAGCATGCGCCTGCCGACGTGATGCAGATGGTGGATTTGGCGCTGATGGCCCGTATAACGGATCTCACTTCTATAAAGTTGAGAGTCTCTTAGTCCATTCAGGTCGTGGATGAAGCGACATCGTTGCTCGCCATCCAGTGACGCTGTAGTCCAGCCAACCACCCGAGCAGCAAAGGTAATCGTAGGAAGAAAAACTGCAAGCTGTATAGGTGAGCGAAAGCTCACAAACGGTGTCTCTTCCATAGCCGGGTCACCGTGGCCGAACCACGGCTTCTAGAAGGGCATAGCCAGCATCGTCACGATGGCAGGCGGCTGCCGACCTTTCACACGTCGAACTGCCTGCATCCAGATGTGTAACAACCGCACTTTATGTGCATCGATAGCACCTCGAGCCCACTTGTTCCCAACCAGACAAGCTGACCTGATTCGAACTGCGGGCGCAGGCCGCAGTCAAGCAGACTTCACGCGAGTGCTTGGAGTCGACCGTACATGCCTGTCCCGCAATGAGCGCGAGGTCCTCGGGGCGCCACTGTCGGTGATCAACCACTGCTTGTCCGAGATCAGCAGGATGGCGGGATAACAAGGCGCCGTGCCACCGTCAGTGGACGGTGCACTCAGCAGCGCTCGCAAACTGGTCCGTGTGCTGCAGCAGATCGGCTCCGGAGCGCCCGCTGGCGGAAGCCGGCAAAACCTGGGTTGACAAAGCAGATGGTGGTCGACGTAGAGCCAAGTGATGGCGAGCCGGCCCTTGCGCGTGAGGGGCGGCGTATGTGCCTACTCGGGTCTCGATCACGACCCGAGCACCTTAGGCAGCTGAAGGCCGAAGTAGTGGCGATGGGGAAATCTGTTGATCTACCCCGGCTGCATCTGCTGGCCTTGACATGCGATATGGATCCGCAGACGTACGCTGCTGAGCACTCAATGTTGGAGTCCCTGTGGGATCAGGGGGCTATCTCAGTCGCGGGCCAACATCCGGTCGCCTATTGTTTTCCAGAGTTGGCCGTGGGGTCACTGAGCATCTGCGGCGGGATTTCTGTAAGCGCACGTGTGCATACAGTGTCAAGGAGAAATGGATGAGAACTTCTGGCGACTAGACCTGAGCTCGAAGCAGGGGCATCAGGTCGCGCCTGCACACAAGCTGGAATTGCGTTCGCGCAGCACACCCTCACCGGGGTTGGATTCCAATGCACTAACCGGACAGGCGGCTTGGACCCTGGCATGCATATCGAGCACGCAATGCTCGTACGACGAGAGCGGGCCGAATGCAAAGTCCTTGGAATTGATGCCCAATTGAACGCGCTCGCACAGCGCACGGTCCTCAGCGCCGACCTGCCGGTTGATGCGCGCATTGAGGTATCGCAGCACCTTCATTTCGCGGCGTGTGTCAGGTCGCACGTAGATTGGATAGCGCACCCGGCATCGCTGCGCTCCGAGTGGAAAGAACTGGAACAAGTCCATGCTGTCACCGTAGATGTCCAGCCCGGTGTTGGGCGGCATGGTGAAGAAAGACCAGGTGTTGCGGACCTTCGCGGACAAATTGCTGTTGAGGCCCGGCGCCATCTGCTGGTACATGCGCTCGGCCCAATTGCTGCTTGGTTGGGGTCGCAGTACGCTCAGACTCCCCGCCACGCCATGCTGGTTCATGAAGCCGGTGATATCGCTGTCAAGCAGGCGCTGGTAGCCCGGGTGGCCGAGCGGCACGTGGTAGTTTTCCAGGTTGTTGTCGACGCCGACTTTCCAGTTGCACTTCCACTCCTCGTAGCCGGCCGCTTCCAGGGACACCATGTCTTCAAGCTGGTAGGGCTCAATCAGCGGCAGGTATTCTTTCCACATGTCGCGCAGGCTTACGCCACCGGGCACGATACGCACAAAAACCAGGCCGCAAAACACTTCGATTTCCAGAGGCCTCAGTCCCAATTGGGCAGTCTCCGGGTTGGCAAATGTGGACTCCGACGGTCGCCCGGCCAGGCTGCCGTCGAGGTGGTAGCTCCAGCCGTGGTAGGGGCAGGTTAGGCGCGCTTTGCACGTGGCGTTGCCGTCCAGGACCTTGGCACCCCGGTGCCTGCAGACATTCAAAAAGGCGCGCAGCACGCCGTCATCGCCGCGCAGCACCAGCACGGGGTCCCGCGGAAGGTCGAGCGTAAAGTAGTCGCGGGGCTTGGGTACTTCGTTGACATGACAGACAAACTGCCAAGAGGTGCGAAACAGCGTTTCGTACTCCAGTTCAGCCAATTCAGCGCTTTGGTAGGTCCAGGCGGCCAGCGGACGCGTAGCCTGGGACATGGCATCAGGTGTGGGTTTCATGGATGTCCTTTCTCGGGTGCCTGCAGCAGGTGCGCAATAGATGCCATACAAACCGCTTTGGCCTGTGTCGCACGAAAGGTGGCTGGGTCGAGCGCGGCGTGCAGCCACAAACCCGTAATCAGCGCCATCAGCCCCGTGGCCTGTTTGTCCGTGTCAATCGCGAGGCCGTGTGCAGTAGCTAGGCGTTCGAAAATGCCCTTATAGATGTTCAAGTCGACCTTGTAGAGCGCTCGATCAAGTTTGCTGAGTTTGGGGTACTTCGGAATCACGCTCCAGAAGCCCAGCCAGATCCGCAGGTTCTCGGTGTTGAACATCGAGCTGTTAAAGTTTTTGTCGATGCATTGGCGCAGCGCCAGGGCCGGGTCTGCACTGTCTTCAATGCCTGCCAGGGTATAGACGGTCCAGGTGTCGCACACCTGCTGGTAGGCCTGCATGATCAGCTCCTCCTTGGAGCCGAAGTGGTGGTTGATCAGGCCCCGGGATACCTGGCCCTCGGCGCAAATCTGCTCAATGGTCGTGCCGCTGTAGCCGTGCCGCGCGATGGATCGGGTGGTGGCCTCAATCAACAACCGCCGGCGCACTTCGGGTTGTTCGCGTATCCGTGTCGTACTGCCCTTGGGGCGAACGGCTGGTGTGGTGCTGTTCATCGATGGTTCCTCATGGCCCTGCGTCTATTGTGCGGGGGCTGACCTACAGCGGCTGCGACAAGGCCGTGCGCAGCGCCTCCAGATACCACTCACTGTATTGGCGGGCGTAGGTCTCCATGGGGTTGTAGGGGCCGGGCTCAAAAAACACCGAGTTCACGCCGCGCTGGTTTGTCTCGATGATGTGGCGGTCTTCCTGGCTCGTGTGGTCCCACAGCCAGGTGAGCGCGTCAAGCTGGTAATCCACGCCTTCCCTTGCCGCATTGTCCACCAGCCAGATCAGCTCAAACGCGGTGCGATCCACCGTTTGCGGGATGGTCCGGTAGAGCAGGGTGTAATCGGGGTAGGCCACAAAGTTCGAGGTGGGGCCGACGTCAATGAAGGAAGAGCCCCCGTCATAGCCGCGCATTTTGAAGTCGCCCATCAGAAGTGCCACGCCCCGGCCGTCCCGGCTGCCGCTCACCACGCCATCGACCAGGGCTGAACGGATGCTGTCGGCGCTTTCCTGGCCCGGCTGCGCTTTGCGGAAGTAAAAGTCGGTGTCGCGCAGGTCGATGCCCAGCGCCGCGTGGCGTGCCCGCAGACTAGCATCGGCGCCTTCGCGCTGTTGCTCGGTGCGCGCATAGGTGTGTCGCTTGGAATACTCCTGGTGCGCAGGCCCGCAGTGGTAGCACTCCTGGTAGTTTTCCTCCACCAGCTTCCAGTTGGCTTGCATGTGGTAGGTCTTGCGGGCTGCCACTTTGGCGTTGCGCCACCCGTACACCCGTGCTGACGCTGCAAAGGCTTCCTGCACATGCGCCAGGCCCAAAGGCTGCTGCGCCAGAGTGATGAAGATCATGCCTTCTTCGACGTGCACCCGGGCTTGTTTGAGGGGGTAATCGGCGCTGCGAAAGCCGGGCTCGCTCACCCGTGCCGTCTGCAACTGGCCTGCGCTGTCGTAAGTCCAGGCGTGGTAGGGGCAGACAAAGCGCCCGTGGCGTGCATGGCCGTAGCTTTCATCGCACAGCCGTGCCCCGCGGTGGCGACAGACATTGAGCAGGGCGCGGACTGCGCCGTCATCGCCGCGCACCAGAATAAAAGACTCCCCGGCCAGCTCGGCGGTGAAAAAATCACCAGGCGCTGCCAGCATGCTGGTGTGTCCTACGCAGTGCCAATGCGCGGTAACAAAGTGGTGCATGTCATAGGCAAAAAGATCAGGGGCTGTGTAGAACTCGCGCGGCAGCGCGTGGCCCGGTATGCACTTCGCCAGCGCGGCGCGCAGACTCGCGCTAGCTTTACCGGGCGGGGCTGGAAAGTAGATCTGTTGGACAGTAGGCATGGTTCGCTGATAGAGAGGCCGGGCCGCGTTTAACGCAATGGCGGGGGCAGGGCGCGGCGACGGGCCGGCGCATAAAACGGACGCGGCACGATCCAGCTGCGCACGTTGCGGCGCTCCCAATGCAATTCGCGGTGCAGGTACAAGTCCACCCAGAAAGTGGCCTTGCTATCGCAATAAGGTGCATCAATGCGTGCGATTGCAATATTGCGTTTGAGCGTAGGCGACCACAACGCAGAACTGATTTCGCCGATCTGGATGTTGTTTTCCGCATCGGCATACACGAGCGCGCCGTGGCCCGGTTTATTGCCGTCGAGCTCCAAGCCGACCAGTTTGCGTCGTACACCCCGAGCGCGGGCCGCCAGCAGGGCGCGCCGGCCATTGAAATGGCCTTTGTCCAGCGCCACGGTCCAGTCCAGGTTCAGCTCCCACGGCGTGCTCTCGCGCCCCAGTCGCAGGGTTTGGGCGCAGGACATGAAGTCCGCCCCGGGAAGAATGAAGCCTGCTTCGATGCGCGCCATCTCCAGCGCCTGGTAGCCCATGGGCGTAATGCCGCGGGACGCACCGGTTTGCATCAAGGTGTTCCACAGCTGCGCTGCGTGTTCCGGCTCTACCCACAACTCATAGCCGAGGTCACCGGTAAAACCGGTGCGCGAAACCATGACCGGAATGCCCTGCAGCGCTTGCTGTGCAATGCCCATGGCAGCGAGTGTGTCCAGGCCTAAAAATCCCGCCGCCTGCAACACCGCAAACGCGGTCGGACCTTGCAACGCCAGCGCGGCGATGTCGGCCGTGGCTTCGGTAACCTGCACATCAAAGCCAAAGGCGCAGTCCAGAAACCAATCGAGCTGCCGGTCCTGGCAGCAGACCCGGAACTCCTGCGGCCCGAGGCGAAACACGGTTCCGTCATCGATCACATGCCCCTGGTCGTCGCACCACAGCGTGTACAAGACTCGGTTGGGCGCGAGCTTGGTCATATTGCCTGTCATCAGGCGGTTGAGGTAGCGCTCGGCGTCAGGACCGCTGATGCAGTACTTGACCATGGGCGTGAGGTCGAACAGGGCGCAGCTGTTGCGAATCGCAAAGTACTCCTGCTCTACGTAAGAGTACACATCCGGAGTGAGATATCCGGCCCATGCGATGAAGCTGTCGGTTTGTATCCATGGCCGGCTGGCTTCGAAAAACGGACTGTGCAGCAGCGGGCGCCGGTAATGCGCCGCCGCTTGCGCGCCGGGCGGCAGGTGATGTGGCGCGGTCCGGGTCCCGGCGGTTGTTTCATTTGCCATGGAGGTCTCCGTCTTGCAGCACGGCACGCGCGGCATTGCGCCCGGCCCAGCCCGATACCCCGCCACCTGGGTGGTATGCCGCGCCGCACAGGTACAAACCCGGCACCGGACTGCGGTACTGGTGGCTGTGTGCGACCGGGCGGTTGATGAAGAATTGGTCAAAGGTCAGCCCGCCCTGGTGCCAGTGGCCGCCGGCAAGACCGAACCGTTGCTCCAGATCGGCGGGGCTCAGCAGCTCGCTGGCGAGCACCAGACCTCCGATGCCGGGTGCGTAACGCTCCAGGGTGGCCATGATGTTCTCCAGCAGTTGGGCCTTGGCCGCCTGCGGGTCGGGGCCGAGGTCATAGGGAACAAATTGCACCAGTGCCGAAAGAACATGCTGTCCGGGGGGCGCCAGCGCGGGGTCGTTAACGGTGGGCAGCGTGATCTCCAGGGCGGGGTGCTGCGGGATTTCGCGGTACTTGGACGGGTTGAAGGCCTGCTCCAGGTAGTCCATGGTCGGGCTGATCAGCAGGCGCCCGCCCAGTGCCGCATCGTCCAGACCACGGAAAGCCGGCTGTGCCCGCAAAGCCAGGTGCAGCTTGGCCACCAGACCCTGCGAGCGGAAGTTGCGCACCCGGCGCACGCAACCCGTATCGAGGTGCTCGACACCCAGCATGCCAATGTAGGTACTGCGCAAACTCGCGCTGCTCAGAACAACGGGTGCTTCCAGCGCGGTGCCATCGGTCAGCAGCACGCCGCTGGCCCGGTCCTCGTGCACGGTAATGCGCGCCACGGCTGCATTCAGACGCAGAGTGACACCTGCCGCCGCACAGGCTTTGGCCAGTGCTTCGCAGACTGCCCCCATGCCGCCCAGCGGTTGTGCCAGTCCGAGGGATCCCGCTTGCTGCTGCCCGGCGAGGCGGTGCAGCCAAGTAAGCACCGTGCCGGGTGAACGCGGACCGTAATCCGCACCCAGTGTGGCGTCAAAGGCCAAGGCGCCTTTGAGTAGCGGAGTCTGGAAGTTGTCGTCCAGCAAGTCGTAGACATTCATGCCACCGATTCGCAGCAGTTCACGCATGGGCGCTTTGCCCAGCAGACGCAGGCGCAGCGCCAGGCGCAGCAAGTCCCAGCGCTCACGCCAGTCCTGCAGCGAAAGCCGTGGCGGGGTGGTGGAAAACAGCGTCGCATAGACATCTGCATAGCGCGCCATGCGCGCCCGAAAGTCAGTGTAGGCAGTGGCATCAGCGGGTGGCAGCCCGCTGCCGGCCTCATGCATCGGATCCATAGATAGCGCGCTACCGTCCGGCTGCAGCGCGTGGGTCGCCATGGTGGTCGCGGCAAAAGAAAGGCCATGGGCCTGCAGGTTGAACTCCCGCACCAGCGACTGGGGAAGCCCGTGCAGCAAATGGGCGCAGGAGGAAACCTGGAATCCGGAGGCAAAGCTATGGGTCCGGGCTGCGCCGCCGACCTGGCTGGCAGATTCGAGCACCAGCACACGGCGACCGGCGCGTGCCAGATCCAGGGCACAGCACAGGCCGTTGTGGCCCGCACCGATCACGATGGCGTCGTAGCGGGCGCTCATGCGCTCACCTTGTGGCCTAGGTCGCCCAACACCGTGCGCGCCGCGTTGGCACCCGGCGCGCCCATCACGCCGCCTCCGGGGTGGGTGCTGGAGCCGCACATGTACAGACCCGCAATCGGCGTACGGTATTGCGCATAACCTGGAACGGGACGGTTGAACAGCAGTTGGTCCATCGTCAGTTCGCCCTGAAAGATGTTGCCCTCGGACAGGCCGACTTCGTTCTCAATGTCCCAAGGCGTGCGGATTTCAGCATGGCGGATCAGACTTTTGAAATTGGGGCTGTGTTCGGCAATCGCGTTGATCACTGTGTCGCCAAAGGCCTGGCGCTTTTCGTCGGTCCACGGACCGTCTGCAAGGTGGTAGGGCGCGTACTGCACAAACACCGACATGTAGTGCTTGCCTTCCGGTGCCATGGTGGGGTCGATGATGGACGGCAGCAACATGTCGACATAGGGTTTGCGCGACCAGCGCCCTGCCTTCCAGTCGTCGTAGCCTCGCTCGATCTCGTCCATCGTTTCCGAGATGTGCATATCGCCCCGGATAGCGGGCGAGTCCGCAGGCAGTGCCGGAAAGTGCGGCAGCCCGTCCAGTGCAATATTGAGCTTGCCCGAGGATCCGCGAATCTTGAAGCGACGCACCAGGTTCACAAAGTCAGGTGGCAGTTCTTTCTCGTCCGCCGTTTGCAAAAATGTACGCTTGACATCCATATTGCTGATCACCGTCTTCGCGTGGAACTCTGCGCCCGACTGCAGCGCGACGCCATAAGCGCGCCCGTTGCGGGACAAAATCTGGGCAACCGGACTCTCGGTAAGGATCTCGCCGCCGCTGGCGCGCAGCGAATCTGACATGGCCCGTGTGACGGCACCCATGCCGCCGCGCGCGAAGCCCCAGGAACCGACTGCGTCGTCAATATCGCCCATGTAATGGTGCAGCAGCACATAGGCGCTGCCCGGTGATCGCGGCCCCAGTGCCGTGCCGATGATCGAGCTGCCGGCCATCGTGGCTTTGATGAGGTCGTTTTCAAAGTACTCGTCCAGGAAGTCGGCCGCGCTCATGGTCCAGAAACGCACGGTTTCATGCATGCGCTCCTCGCCCAGCGCGTGAAATCGCTGGCCCAGATACAGTAACTCCATGATGTCGCTGGACTTGAACGATGTCGGGTCCGGCGGCGTGCGCATGAGCAGCGGCTTGATGAACTTGCACTGGCGCATCACATCGCGTGAAAAGCGCTCGTAGGCTTGCGCGTCTCGGGATGAGTGGCGCTCGTATTCGCGCCGCTGCGCGTCGTGGTTGGGGTAGGTGGCCAGGTGACGGCCGTCCCTGGTAAATGCTGCGCCGCCGCCGTAGGGGATGACTTGCAAGCCGTACTTGGGCAGTTCCAGCGCACGCATGATTTCCGGGCGGAGCAGACTGCACACATAGGAGCAGTTGCTGTAGGTGAACTCCGGGTGCAGGCTGCGGCTGACGGCGGCGCCGCCGATGTAATCGTTGCGCTCAAGCACCAGAACCTTCAGGCCCGCGCGCGCTAGGTAGCAGGCGCTGACCAGTCCGTTGTGGCCGGAACCGACCACGATCACATCGTATTTCTCGTTGCCTGGCATGCGCTGCTCCGAACTGCGCTGCACGCCCCGATGGCGGCGGGTATGCGCCAGTTCCTACTTTACTGTACGTTCGTTTAATTAACAGTGCAAGTAGTATCGAGCCGTTATGGGGTTTGTCCTATTGTTTTTGCCCTGCGCGGGGATTGACGCCATGCCCTTACTAAACTATCGTTCAACAAATGCGGGTCCATACTGGGTCTGCTTGCTCCAGCGGAATCCAACCATGGCCTATCCCCTGTCTGATGACGCTCTGGCATGGCAGCGCAAGGCGCTCGCCTTTGCCAACCAGGAGCTGATGCCTTTTGAAGAAGTGGCAGAGTTCAATGAAGGCGAACTGCCCCCCGAGGTCTACGCCCGCCACCGCCGCATCGCCCTGGAGCTGGGCATACCGTTGATGGATGCACCGCGCACGGCGGGTGGTCTGGAATTGCCCATGCTCACGCAGACGCTGGTGTGGGAGCAACTCGGGCGCGTCACCAACGCCTTGAGCTGGTGCATGTCGGAAGCGCAGTCCTGGATGTTTGAAGCCTGCAGCACCGATCAGCTGGAACGCTATGTATTCCCCATGATGCGCGGCGAGCTGCGCGAGTGTTACGCGATCACCGAGTCGGAAGCGGGTTCGGACAACACCGCCATCCGCACTACGGCGCGCCTTGCTGGTGACCACTACCTGATCAACGGTGAAAAGTGGTTTGTTACCAGTGCCAACAAGGCGGACTTTTTGTTTGTGCAGGCGGTGGTGGAGGACAGCACGCTGGCCGGGCCTGCACATGCGCTGTTCTTTGTGGAGATGAACAGCCCGGGAATAGAGATGCTGGACAACCCCCTGTTTGGCCACACCTACTCTTCGCATCATCCGACCTACGCCTTGCGGGATGTTCGCGTTCCAGTGGCGAACCGCATCGGTGCACCGGGAGCCGGTATGGATTACACCCGCTCATGGTTCCGGCGCGAGCGCCTGATGATCGCTGCACGCTGTTGCGGCGCTGCCGCACGGCTGATCGACCTGGCAAGTGAGTTCGCGCAAAAACGGGTGGTTTCTGGCCAGCCGATCGCGCAGTACCAGATGATCCAGGCCATGCTGGCCGACAGCATCACCGAACTGTGGGCTGCCCGCTTGATGACCTACGAGGCCGCCGCAATGCAGGACCGGGGCGAGCCGGTGGCGCTGATCCACACCCATTGTTCAATGGCCAAGCTTTACGCATCCGAGATGGCCAACCGCGTAGCTGATCGGGTGGTGCAAATTTTTGGCGGGCGCGGTTACATGCGCATCAATCCGGCGCAGCGGTTTTTCCGCGAACTGCGGGTGGACCGGATCTGGGAGGGCACCAGTGAGATCCAGCGCCTCATCATCGCCCGCAGCCTACTCAAGCGTGGCGTAGCAGGTGTAATCGGCCCATGAACACTCCGCAAATCCCGCCCATGAAAACCAGCACGCTGGGCGAAGAAGGCTTTTTGCAGGTGCTGGAGGTGAGCAAGCAGTTCGGCAATGTGACGGTGGTCGACAAAGTGAGTTTGTCGATCCGCCGGCAGGAGTTTTTTGCTTTGCTGGGTAGTTCGGGCTGCGGCAAATCCACGTTGCTGCGGATCATGGCAGGCCTGGAAACGCCCACCAGCGGGCGGATTCTTCTGGATGGCCAGGACATCACCGATCTTCCGGCGCACCGCCGCCCGGTCAACATGATGTTCCAGTCCTATGCGCTGTTTCCGCACATGGATGTGGCGACCAACGTGGGTTACGGCTTGCGCCGTGAAGGTGTTGCCCCGGCGCAGATTCGGGAACGTGTGGTGGAGGTGCTCGCGCTGGTTCAAATGGACTCCTATGCGGCGTCCAGGCCGGCGCAGTTGTCCGGCGGCCAGCAGCAGCGGGTGGCACTGGCGCGCAGCCTGGTCAAACGCCCCAAGCTCTTGCTGCTCGACGAGCCGATGTCGGCGCTGGATAAAAAAATCCGCCAGCAAACCCAGTTTGAACTGGGCAGCATCCTGCAGAAAGTCGGGGTGACCTGCCTGATGGTGACCCACGACCAAGAGGAGGCCATGACCATGGCCGACAGGCTCGCTGTGATGAGCGAGGGTGTGATCGTGCAAATGGGCACGCCTGAGCACATCTACGAGGCACCCAACACCCGTTTTTCCGCTGAATTCATCGGGTCCACCAATGTCTTTACCGGTTCGCTGGTATCCGACGGTGGCGATGTGCTGGATTGCAGCGAACTTGCGCGGCCCTTGCAGTTGCCGTCCGTGCAGTTCCATGGCCGCAGCGGGCAAGCGGTAACAGTTTCCGTGCGACCTGAGCGCATCCGGGTTTCGTGGCCGCAAAGCGCTGACAGCCGGGACAGCAGTGAGCAAAGTGTCAATACCGCCTTGGGCGTGGTCGAGCAGATCGGCTACATGGGCAGCTACACCCTGTACTACCTGCGATTGCCCTCCGGGCGGGTGCTGATGGCCCATGTGCCGCGGGAAGTATTGGCCGGGTTTGACCGCGAGCCGGATTACGGTGACACGGTGGCGCTGCACTGGTCGGTGCACAGCCTGGTGGTAGTGGGCTGAGGCGTTACAGCGATGCGGCAATCGATTTCCAGGTGGCCCTCGATGCTCATGCCCAGCGGCCGGACCTGGGCGATTGCGCTGCCTTTCGCGTTCCTGCTGGTTTTCTTTATGTTGCCGTTTTTGCTGGTGTTGAAAATCAGCTTTGCGCAGTCGGCGATGGAGGTCCCACCCTACACCGCACTGCTGCAATACCAGGACCAACAGCTCAACATTTTGCTCAGCCTGGAGAGCTACATCACCATCTTTACCGACGACATTTATTTTTCGGCCTATGTCAGCTCGGTGAAGGTTGCATTTTTCACGACGCTCGCGTGCCTGCTGGTCGGTTACCCGGCTGCATGGCTGATTGCCAATGCCCGCCCGGGTGTGCGCGAGTTGTTGCTGATGGGCGTGGTTCTGCCTTTCTGGACCTCGTATCTGGTGCGGATTTACGCCTGGGTTGGCATCCTGCAGGACCAGGGATTGGCCAACCGCTTGCTGCTTTGGTCGGGTTTGACAGATGTGCCGGTACAACTGATGAACAACACCGTTGGCCTGTATGTAGGCATGGTGTATTCCTACCTGCCTTATATGGTGCTACCACTGTATGCCTTTCTGGTGAAGATGGACCGCACCCTGCCGGAGGCTGCGCGCGATCTCGGCGCACAACCCTGGGAGGTTTTCATTACCGTCACCTTGCCGCTGTCCCTGCCCGGCATCACGGCGGGCTGCCTGCTGGTGTTCATACCCTCGGTGGGCGAGTATGTGATACCGGAGCTGTTGGGTAGCGCCAGCGACCTGATGATCGGACGGGTCATGTGGTCTGATTTTTTCAATAGCATCGCGTGGCCTCTGGCAGCAGCAGCAACCGGGGTAATGGTGGCTTTGCTGCTGGTTCCCATGGTGTGGTTGCAGCGGGTGCAAAGCCGTACCGGAGGTGTGGCATGAGTACGCTCAGTAAGTGGATGGGGCGGGGGTTTTTGACGGTCCTGTTCCTGTTTTTCTATCTGCCGATTGCCTGTGTGGTTTTCTACTCCTTCAACGCATCGCCCCTGGCCAGCGAATGGGCCGGCTTCTCGCTGCACTGGTACTTCAAGCTGTTGGAAGACGACGAGTTACTCAATGCCTGCCGCACCAGCTTGTTGCTGGCGCTGGCAACTGCCTGCAGCTCGGTGGTGGTGGGGGCCTGGATTGGCTATGTGCTGGCGACCTACCGGCGCTTTGCAGGCAGCACGTTGTTTTCAGCCATGGTCAACGCGCCGCTGGTGTTGCCCGAAGTCATTTCGGGCATGGCCCTGTTGCTCTTGTTCGTGTCACTGGAACAAAGCATTGGCTGGCCCCAGGGTCGCGGCATGGTGACCATGTGGATAGGCCACACCATGTTGTGTATTTCTTACGTGGCGATCACGGTGCAGGCACGGCTGGCCTCGATGGACCGCTCGCTCACCGAGGCCGCGCGCGACCTGGGCGCCGCGCCTTTACGGGTGTTTTTCGACATCACGCTGCCCTTGATTGCACCCTCGCTTTTTGCCGGTTGGGTGTTGTCATTCACGATTTCGCTCGACGACGTGATCATGTCGGCCTTTTTGTCCGGACCCGACACCACGACGCTGCCCCTGGTGCTGCTTTCGCGCATTCGCCTGGGACTCAACCCGGAAATCAACGCCGTTGGAACCCTGATCATTGCCGTGGTCAGCATCGGCGTGATTGGAAACAGTTGGTACCTGATGCATCGGGAGCGGGTGCAAGCCCGCTTGCTGGCACAGGCAGCGCTGGCCCGATCGCCACGTGCCGGGCAGACGCCACTGCCAAGCTGAGCATTCAATCAACCCTTTGTGATGCCACTCAAATGAAACACGACACGCTTCCATCCAGCCTCGCCCAGACCCAGGACAGCCAGTACTGGATGCATCCATGGGAGTACATGGCAAGTGCCGGCAGCGCGCAGCGCACCGTCATCAGCCATGCGCAGGGTATCTATGTGTATGACGAATCCGGTGCCCGCATGATCGATGGCCCCGCTGGTATGTGGTGCACGCAGATCGGCTACGGCCGCCAGGAAATGGCAGACGCCATCGCAGCCCAGATCACCCGACTGACCTACATCAACCCCTTCGCGTTGAGCGCCGGACCCCCGGCAGCGCTGGCGGCGCAGTTGGCGCAGATGGCCCCCGGCGACATGCACCATGTCTTCCTGACCACCGGCGGCACCACCGCAGTGGAGACCGCGCTGCGCTTTGTCCATTACTACAACAACGTGTTGGGCCGGCCCGAGAAAAAGCACATCATTTCCCGCGCCGACGCCTACCACGGAAGCAGCTACCTCACCGGTATGGTGGCCGGTAAAGACCGCGACAAGAGCTTTCTGGACATCAACATGCCGCAGGCACACCTGTTGTCCAGCGTGAACCCAAGGCGTCGACCCGAGGGCATGTCGGTGCAAGAGTTTTGCGATGCGCGGGTAGCAGAGTTGGAAGCCAAGATTCTGGAGATAGGTGCCCACCGGGTGGGTGCCTTTATTGCGGAACCGGTCCAGGCCTCGGGTGGCGTGATCGTGGCTCCCGAGGGCTATTTCAAGCGTGTATGGGAGGTCTGCCGAAAGCACGACGTGCTGTTTATTGCCGACGAAGTCGTGACCGCATTTGGCCGTCTGGGCCATTGGTTCGCGAGCAAGGAGGTGTTTGGTGTGGAGCCCGATCTGGTGACCTGCGCCAAAGGCATTACCTCAGGTTACCTTCCCCTGGGTGCCTGCCTGATTTCAGACCGCGTATTTGCCCGGGTAACCGGTGAGAACGCCAAGGGCGGCTCCTTTGCCCATGGCTACACCAATTCTGGGCACCCCGTTTGCAGCGCTGCGGCCCTGAAGAACATCGAAATCATCGAGCGTGAGGGTTTACTGGAGAAGGTGCGCGACCTGTCACCGCATTTCCAGGCGCGGCTGCATGCTTTGCGTGACATACCGATCGTGGTTGACACCCGTGGCATTGGCTTGCTGGGGTGCGTGGAATGCACGGTGCGCGGAATCGAGCACAGCGGCATGACGCCCTTGGAGCATCTGGCCTTTGATGCCGATCTGGGCGCGCGCATTGACCAGCATTGTCAGGCTCTGGGATTGATGCTGCGCCCCATCGTGAACCAGTGCGTTTTCTCGCCGCCGCTGGTCATCACCCATGCACAGATCGACCAGATGTTCGACATCATGCGCGAAGGTATTTTGCGCACCATGCGCGATATCGAATGCGATTTGGGTTACCGCGTCGATACCGTCACAGCAACCGCCTAACGACCGGATTTGTAGCGCAGCCAGAGTTTGTTGGTTGCGCGCAGCAAGGCGGTATCTTGCGGTTTGAAGGCGAAATACTCGGACATCTCGGCTTCAGTTGGGTATAGAAACGGGTCATTGGCCAGCTCGGGCTTAACCAGCGCCCGGGCTGCACCCACTGCGCTGGTATAAGTGATTTCATTGCTGTTCTCGGCCGCGATTTCGGGCGACAGCAGGAAGTTGATCCACTTGTGCGCCGCATCTTTGTTCTTGGAGTCTTTAGGAATGCCCATCATGGTGAACCACAGGCCCGTTGCACCTTTGGGCGTAGCGTAGCGAATGTCAAAGTCTTTTCCAGCCGCCTTGGCGCGTCGCTTCATCACGTTGTAGTCGCCTGACCAGCCGGTGGTGATGCAAATGTTGCCGCTGGACACGTCCTGAATCACGTTGTTGGAAAACAGTTTGATATAGGGGCGGATCTTTGCCAGCTCTTTGAAGGCGTCCTCTGTGTCGCTTAGCTTGGGGCTGTTGGGGTCACGGCCCATGTAGGCCAGCATGGTGCTGGCTTCGCTGGGTTGGTCGATCAGGGCGATGCCGCATTTCTGAAGCCTTTTGGCATTCTCGGGTTTGAACAACAGGTCAAAGCTCAGCGGTGGCAAGTCGCCGCCCCAGGCCTGCCGTGCCTTGGTCATGTTGATGATCAAGCCCTCAGTGCCCCAAACATAAGGAACGCCGAATTTGTTGTCAGGATCGTTTTTGGCTGTCTGCGCCATCACTGCCGCATCCAAATGTTTTCGATTTGGGATCTTCGTCCAGTCGATCGGCTCGAACAATCCGGCCTTGATCTGCTTGGCCATGTAATTCGAACTCGGGTACACCACGTCGAAGCCGCTGTTGCCGCTGAGCAGCTTGGCCTGCAGTGTGTCGTCGCTGTCCAGAATGCTGTAAACCACCTTGATCCCGGTTGCCTTTTCAAACTTGGCAACCGTGTTGGGCCCGATGTACTCGGACCAGTTGAGGACTTTCAAAGTGGTTTGCGCCTGTGCAGCACCGCAAAGGCCGATGAAAAAAGCGATCGCAGAGTTGGCTATCCATCGGATGGGTGGGGTTGTAGAGAACATAGTCGAATCCTTCCTGGGGAGTCTGTGACTAAAAAATCATGACTTGGTACGCGTCAGCCGTCGGTGGCCGCGCAAGCCCGAGCGATTTCATATTACTAGCTAACTGTTCAATAGGGCTAAGGGTTTGTCCCGTAACTGGTCACACTTTTAGGCAGGTTTCACAAAAGCAGCGGAGTCACCGCGCTGCGAACGCCTGTGAACCAAGCTGGCCGTTCTCATCAAGAAAACGGTTCCCAAAAGCATGGTGTTCGCGCTGACGGCCAACCGGGCATGATTGGCCAAGGGTTAGGGCGCCGCACTTGAGCAGCATCAAGCTCAAGACAGAGCTAGTTCTCAGTTTCACGCGATCAGACAGCTATTGACCGTTGTGGCTCATTGAACGATTGGGAAGCTCAGGAGCCCAGCTTAGCTAAGGATTATGTTCAAAACACCCCACCCAGTCTGACTGAGGCACGTAACTTGCGTTGATCGGCGGCATGAAACAAAAGACTCTGGACCTCGATCTCAACACCCGGCGCACACGCAAGCAAGTCTTGCTTG
>NZ_JBIIGC010000011.1:0-117897 GCF_044236835.1 Rhodoferax sp. | reverse complement strand
GTTGTCGAGTGTGATGACGGCGACATCGCCGTGGGCTTGGTAGTGGGCGGTCATGCGGGCATCCCTTGAAGAAGCAACATCGGACAAAAAAGAACGGTCGTTCGGATTTGGATTCTAGGGGCGAACGGGACCCCAAAAAAAACAGGTTTTGTCGCCGGAGGGACACGCGCCAAAGTGCCCGCGCCTAGGGCCCAGCGCTCAAGGCGCCTTGGCGTTAATGCAGTCGGCCAAGACCTGGGCCGCCTGCGCCATGCGCGGACCGGGGCGCACCAGCAGGTCAGACTCCGCACGACCCAGGGCGCACACACGCCCCTCCCGTACGGCGCGAACGCGCGACCAGCCGGGGCGGCTGGCCAATCCCGGGGCGTCGCTTTGGGCAATCAGAATCACGTCCGGGTTGGCCTGCACCACGTACTCCGGGTTGAGCAGCGGAAATGATCCCAGCCGCGCGGGCACGGTGTTGCGCACACCCAAGATCGTCAGCGTCTCGCCGATGAACGACGCCTCACTGGCGGCAAACGGCCCGGCGCCCACCTCGAAGTACACGCGGGCGGCGCGGGCGTTGGGCTGGATCGAACGGGCCGCCGCTGCCATCGCAGCTTCAATCTCGCGCCATACCCGCTTCGCATCGGGGACCGCCAATAGCGTACCCAAGGTGTCCAGAATACGGCGTACGTCGGCATGGTTTTGTGGGTCCAGCAGGAGCACACGGATGCCCAAGGCGCGCAGCCGGTCGGCAAAACGCGAGTTCACAGCGGCCAGCACCACATCGGGCCGGCGCGCGACGATGGCCTCGATGTTGGGGTCCAACCCCCCGCCCATCTGCGGCAGCGAGCGCACCGATTCGGGATAGTTGGAGTAGCGGTCCACGCCGACCAGCAGATGGCAGCGCTCCAGCGCGCAGACCACCTCCGTCAAGGACGGCAGCAGGCTGACGATGCGCTGGGGTGGCTGGGCAAAAGAGAGCCGCTGGCCGGCGTCGTCGGTGACCACCAATGCGGCACCGGCCTGCGACGCCCAGATCCACAGCGCCGCCAGGGCCCAGCGGGCCAGGGCCACCATCAGAACCTGACTTTGGCTGTGGCGGTGAAGGCGCGCCCAGCTTCGGGGTAGATGGCCGAAGTCACACCAGCGGTGCAGCCAAAGGCTTGGGTGGTGTACTTGGCATCGGCCAGGTTGGTGATACCCACGGCCAGCTCGACCGGGCCATTGGTGACCGCGTACCGGGCATCTAGGGTGCTGTAGGCGGGCATGGTGCAAGCGTTGTCGAAATCCGGGCTCTGCGAGCCAACCCAGGTCAGACCCAGGTTCAGCTGGTGGCCAGCAGCCACAGACCAATCCAGGCCCGCGCCCAAGCTGCGGGCCGGTACCAAAGCCATGTTCTTTCCGGTGTAGCGGCCCGACACAAAGCGGGCTTCGCGCAGGGCGGCGTTGGCGTGCACAGCAAGTGCTGGCGTCAGCGCGTGGCGCAACTCTAGCTCCACGCCCTGGCGCTGCGTTGGGTCGAAGTTGACGTTGGCGCCGTCGGTGCCAAACGCGGAATACGGGCCGATGGCGGATGCGTCATAGCCCAGCTCGCTCTCCAGATCGCTGCGGTACCAACGCAATTCAGCGCGGCTGGTGCTGTTGTTCCAACGTGCGCCCAGCTCAACGTCCCTGGAGGTTTGCGGCTTGAGTGACGCGCCAGGTGTGACGAAGTTGATTTCATCCACATTGGCAAATCGAAAACTCTTGCCAGTACGCCCGAACGCCTGCAAGCCCCGACCCAATTCTTGGGTCAGGCCCAGGTGCCATGCGGTCAAGGAATCGTCGACCTGGGTGGTCGCATCGCTCTTGCTCTTGCGGGCAGCCTCCCTGCGCAGGCCCACACTGATGCGGGTGCCGCTGGCAGGGATGTGCATGTCGTCCGTTAGGTAGATGGCTTCGCTGTCCGCTTGCGCGGTGGCGGCGCCGACATCGCGGTAGCTCCAGTTGCCTTGGTCAGCGCCCACAGACACCGTGTGCCGAACACCTGCGCCCCGGAAGTCGGTGCGGGCGCGCAAATTGGTGCTGGTGGCGTTGATGGTGGTATCGGTGGTGTAGGACGGGGCGTAGAAGGCGAACTGCTGCTTGGTGCGCTCGCCGTAGTCCAGGCCAAGTTGCCAGTCACCCACAATGGCCTCGACAAACAGACCGTGGATCTCGCTTTTGAGGCGACCGTAGTTGAGAGGGTCTTTGGCCTGGCCCGGGTTGGCCGCGTACTGGGCTGCGCTCAAGGCACCGGGTAAACCGCTGCTTTGTATGTTGCGCGAGGTCTGGGCACCCATGCGCAGCCAATCGTTGGACCACTGCAGCGTGGCGCCTGCACCGTTATTCGTGGACGCAAAGTTGTCGCGGTGTCCGTCAGAGCTGCGGTCACTACCGCTCACGTCGAGCGATAGCCCGCCCGCAACCACCGTGGCGCTGCTGCGCAGCTCGCGCAGACCAAAACTTCCGGTGCTGGCAGCCAACGCGGCGCTGTTGCGCCGGGCCACGCCCAGACCGGCTTTGGTAGTGATCACGATGACGCCGCCAGTCGCACCTTCGCCGTACACCACCGCGCCGCTGCCGCGCATCACTTCGATGCGCTGCACCGTGTCGATGGGAATGACGCTGAGGTTGCTGCCGGTGGAGTCCTGGTCGTTCAGGCGGCGTCCGTCCACGATCACCACCTGGTTGTTACCAGCAGTGGTGCCAAAGCCGCGCAAATCGACGGCGTAGTTGTTGCCACCGCTGGTGTCGAGCCGACCCGGCAGACCCAGCACTTTGATGAGCGCCTCGCTCACTGAGGCGGCGCCAGAGGTTTCGATGTCTTTGGCGGTGATGACACCGACGCTGTAGGGAAGGGTCTCTGCCGGCTCCTCAAAGCGACTGGTCGACACCACCACCTCTTTGAGCGCAGGCGCTGGCGTGGTTTGCGCGTGTGCGCCCACCGCACCCCACATGGCGAGCGTTAGCACGCGGGGGGCTAACGCAAGGGTGCCAAGCAATGACCTTGGAAGCGAAAAAGGATGAGGCGAAGAAGCGCGCCTGTACGCGCGAAGATGGCGAAAGAACATGGTGAATCAACCCGACAAAAAACCCTCACCGTCTTCCCCGACAGTGCATGGGCGTTGTACTGCGCATGCGCAGCGACCGTGTTGGCCGGTATCCGGGCTGGTGGAACAACCTTCATCGCCTTCCCAGAGCATCGCGATGCTTCCAGTGGCAGTGATCAAGGCGGAGCCTGGCGGCTCGTCCACTTACCGTTGCGGGGGCAGCGCAGGTTAGGTCTGTCTGTCAGGACATTCCCCCCTGCTTCCCGTTGAACTGCTGCGCATGAACTGCGCAGCGAGCACCAACGCAAGCAGTGTAACGGACGCGCTTTGGCGTTCTGTGCAGTCGCCTACTTTTTTAGCGCGCAGGTGTTGATGCCCAACACGGTATACAACGGGCACCAGCCAATGGCGCCGGTGGCCAGCGGCACGATGCCGATGTAGCCCCACAGGCCCACCGTGCCGGTGGCTGCCAGGGCGATAAGAGCCAGGCCGCCTAGGACGCGCAAGCCGCGATCGATATTGCCTTCGTTGGTTGTCATGGTGCTGTTCCTTGAAAGTGGTTGAAGCGACCATTAGACGCCTTGCGAACGCGATCGTCGGTGACCCAAGTCACTTAGACAGTGCGCTGGCCAGGGCGCGCAACCCCATGCCATCCAGTATCGCTATACGCTCACGCCCCAACGCCACCCAGCCCTCCCGCTCAAACCGCCGCAACAAGCGGGTGACGATTTCACGCACCGTGCCCAACTCATCGGCCAGTGCTTGGTGCGTGACCAGCAAATCGCTGCCGTGGCCGAGCAGCGCGGCGGCAAGCCGTTGGTCGAGTTGATGAAAGGCCACGGCGTCCACCAGGCTGGTGAGGTCGGCCATGCGCTCAGAAAACAAGCCCAGCACCTCATCGCGGAACGCCGGTGTATCGAGCCACTGCCGAAACACGGGCGGGCTCACCAACAGCAAGCGGCTGGGCCGGGTGCTGATGCCAAACGCCGACATCGGCTTGGCGCGAAACAGGCTGGCCGACGACACCAGGCACAGTTCGCCCGGCACCACCCGGTACAGCTCCAGCGAACGGCCATCATCTGAACGACGAGCCACCTTGATTTCGCCTTCTAGGACCAACGGAAAACCTTGGCACGGTTCGCCTTCACTGAACAAGACGTGACCCGCAGGGACCGACACCGGACAGACCAACCCGCCCAACTCCGCTAAGCTGGGGCGAACCATGATAAGGGCGGGGTAAAGAAGTTCGGGGGGCTGCATGGTTGATATGAACGCGGGGCCGATTTTCATCTAACGGTCTGGGGCCCACCATGCAAGCCCAGCGGCTGGCGCAATACCTTTGCAATGCGTCCAAACTCTGGCCCCCGTGACCCCTTTGGCCGCTGCGCCGGGCCGCCCAGGTTCAATGCGCCAGATGGTTAGTTCAGGCCGCGTAGCCGGGATTGGGCAGCACGCCGCCCAGTGTGGGTTGGTTGGGTTTGCGCTGCGCTACCCGTCCATTGGTGGCTTTGAGCCATTGCTCCACGATGTCCCAGATGGGCTTGTTCCCAGCGGTGCGGGCTTCCTCAGCGACCGGCGCCCAGCCAGCCACCTTGTACTTTTTATCTGCCTCAATGGCTTTGCCGTGCAGGCGCATGTCGCTGATGCGCTGGCCCATGACAGCCACCGGATTGCAGCTGTACTGCAGGCCACCAACGCGCACCATGTCTCCGCCTTGCTGGTAATAAGGGTCGGGATTGAACAGGTTGTCGCAGACGTCTTCGAGTACCGTCTTGATGGTGCTGCCAGTCATCTCGGTGAGCGTAGCGTACGAGTAAGTGGTAGCTGTCATGTCCATGAGCCACTCGCGGGTGATGGCTTGGCCAGGCAGCAAACTGGTGCCCCAGCGGAACCCCGGGGAGAAGGCGATTTCAGCGCCCTGAACCTCCAGCATGGCATCGAGCAGCAGCTGGTCGCCCGTGCCGTTGAAATTGCCGCGCCGGTACAGCGAGCCTTCTGTCACCGCCAGGGTTTCCTCCAGCTTGGAAGCGTAGGGGGCGCGGATCTTGCGGATCAGCGCCGCCATGGCCGGATCGGCGGGCAGCATGTTGGCAAAGACCGGAAGCAGCTTGTAGCGAAAGTCGGTGACCCGCTTGTCCTTGACTTCGAAGTCCAGCACCGCCAAAAACTTGCCGTTGGAGCCAGCGTTGGTCACGATGGTCTTGCCGCCTGGGTTGCTCACGATGCTGGCCACTGGCATGCCGTCGTGGGTGTGGCCACCCATGATGGCGTCGATGCCAGTGACGCGGCTGGCCATCTTCAAATCAACGTCCATGCCGTTGTGCGAAAGCACCACCACCACCTGGGCGCCTTTGCCGCGGGCCTCGTTGACCATGGCCTGCATGTTCTCGTCCTGAATTCCAAACGCCCAGTCGGCCACCATGTAGCGCGGGTTGGCAATCGGGGTGTACGGAAAGGCCTGCCCAATGATGGCGCAGGGCACGCCATTGATTTCGCGGATCACGTAGGGCTTGAAAACTGGGTCGCCGAAGTCGTTGGTCTTGATGTTTTGCGCAACAAAGTCGACCTTGCCGGCGAAGTCCTTCTCGACGATTTCTTTGACGCGCTCCATGCCATAGGTGAATTCCCAGTGGCCGGTCATCACGTCCACGCCCAAGAGCTTGCAGGCGTCCACCATGTCTTGGCCGTTGGTCCACAGCGAGGTGGCGGAGCCCTGCCAGGTGTCACCGCCATCAAGCAGCAGGGCGCCAGGGCGGCTGGCCTTGAGGCGCTTGACCAAGGTCGCCAAGTGCGCAAAGCCGCCGACCTTGCCGTAGCGGCGTGCCGCCTTTTCAAAGTCAAGGTACGTCAGTGCGTGGGCTTGGGCCGTACCGGGACGCACCTTCGCTGTGCGCAGCAGGTGCTCACCGACCAAGTGCGGCAACTGTCCGCGCATGCTGCCAATGCCCAAGTTGACACTGGGCTCACGAAAGTACACAGGCAAAAGCTGTGCGTGGCAGTCGGTCATGTGCAAAAACGAAACCGAGCCAAAAGGCGCGATGTCGTACAGGCCTTTGGACGCCGTGGCGGCATCGGCGTCGGCAAATGCGCCCAAGCCCATGCCGGCCATGGTGCCCGCACCCAGCACCTGAAAAAATTCGCGCTTAGAGAGATTCATCGCTTGGCAATCTGCAAGCCGTCCTGCCCACGCCGCGTGGGCAGGCTTGGGCTTTATTGGTTGACGGGGGACTTGGGGTCGAGCAACAAGGCCACGATGTGTCGCACTTGGTCTTCGGTCAAGATACCCATGTGCCCAGCCCGAGGCATATTGGAGCAGGCGTTGTAGGCCTTGCTGTTCCAAATCTTGCCCCAGGTGTATTCCACGATGGGCCTTGCTTGGGGGCTGGCGGGGTCGGTCACGCCGCGCAGTTTGGCGTAGTTGTACAAACTCGGGCCGATGGTGCCGTAGGAAATTTCCTTGGGATCCATTTGGTGGCAGTTGTAGCAATTGCCGCCATTGACGGTTTTCGCATCGTCGGTCCAAGTCAGGCCACGGCCGCTTTGCGCGAGTTTTTCGCCCTCTTTCCAATCGCCCAAAAACTTGCCGTCAGAGGGCCAACGGACGGTCTTCAGGTTCTGCGCCTCCAGCCGCTTGGCGGTTTCCTCGTCCAGAGGCTTACCGGCCACATCCGCAGCGCTGCACAGCAAATTGGTTTCGTCGGTGTCCAGCACAGCGGCTTTGACAATGCCCTGGTCGCGAAAACCAACCTTGACCACGCCAGCAGTGATGCGGTCCAGTTCAGCAGTGCCCGGAGTCGACGCACAGCCCACAACAAAGAGGACCGCAATGGCTCCCAATGACCAGGCCTTGTTAAGTTGAAACATGTCCAATCTCCCGCAGTGTTATCGCTTGATGGCAGGTGCCACCGAAACCGCGCCAGCACTGTTGACGCCCAGGTAGGTGCCCAGCGCGATCGTTACATCGCTGCCAAAGCCGGGGTAGGGAAAGCGCTGCTGCCGATAGCAATCGTTGAGGCGCTGCTGCATGCCCCACATTTGTCCATTGGAGACGCGGTAGGCTGGCCAGGCAGCAAAGCCGATTCCATCGCCAGGGTTCTTGGTGAGTTTGGGCAGGTCTTGCAGCCGAATGCGGGTGCCTTCTTGCCCATGGCATGACGCGCACGAGAAGTCATGCGGTCCGGCACGCTGGAAGAACAAACGCTTGCCCACCTCGTAAGACACACGCTCCTTGGGATGCGCCTGCGAAAGCTGGAACTTGCCGCCCTTGGACTCCGCCGCAATCCAGGTCGCCAGGGCCGTGACGCTGACTTGCTCACCCCTGCCAAAAGCCGTCTTGGCGATCTCGTCGGCATTGAAGCCTTGCAAGGTTTCCATGCAAGTCAGGAGGCGTGACTCCAGGTCCTGCACCCGGTCGGTGTCGGCGAAGTAGCGCGGCAACTCCAAAAACACACCTTTGACCACACCAGGCCCCTTGCCCAGATCGCACTTTTCGAGGCTGGCTTTCTTTGGGCCTCGGGCCTGCTTCCACAGGCCTTCACCCTTCGCTTCAAACAGGTCGGCCGGGTTGCCGTCCTGCAGCAGGGCACGGTACTCTTCAATGCTCTGCACAGCGCTTTTCTGCGCATAGGCCGTCGTCGCGAGCATGCACGCTAACGCAAATCCCACTGCGATTTTTAACTTCATGTTGTCTCCTGTGGCTGTTGGAATAGCGTCTGTTGGCAGACGCCTGCGCTTACGAAACCGTGGCTTCGTCGGTGCGTGTTTCGCCTTTGTTGTCTTTCCAACTAATACCCACCTTGTCGCCCGCTTTGGCTCCCTTGATGGTGAATTGCAGGAAGGGGTTCTTGGAAACGGCGGAGCCCCACTCCGCTGTCATCACCGCTTTGCCGTTGTGGGTGGCGGTCACTTCGCTGATGAACCAAGCCGGCACCAAATTGCCGGCGGAATCACGGCGTTGGCCGGTTTCCATTTCGTGGGCCATCAAAACCCGAACGGTTGCCTTGTCGCCCGCTGCCTGGGCGCGAATGCGCATTGGATCTGCCATGTTGTTTCTCCTGGAATGGTTTCGATTTGTGTGAAAGCACCGGGGTTTCGCAGGCCTAGCCGCCGCAACCACCCAATGTCACTTTGACTTCTTTTTTGGCGAAGAAGGCTTTGCCGTCGTTCATGACCGCTACCGCGTACACATCCGATGACTGGCCCATCTTGGCGCGGGTGACAAAAGTGGGCTCCACGCTGTCGCTCACATTGAAAAGAGCCACCAACACGGAGGGGTTCTTCTCCACCAATATCAGCAAGTGCTTGACACCAGCCAAGGTGGTGCCTGTGGTCAGTGGGACCACCGCGCCGTTTTCGGCGATGTCGGGGCCGGTGATACTGACGTCCTTGCTCTCTACGGGCGCGGAGGCGCCCAGGGCCTTGAGCGCATCGGCGAGGTTCTTCGCCTCGAAGGCGGATTTGTTGTACGCCATTGCGTACTGCGGAAACAGGCCGGTGCCGGCCAGCAGTCCTACCACCGTGGCTGCGCGCTTGAGTGTTTCGCGTCGTGTTTGCATAGCTTTCTCCTTCAAAAAATTGGGTTGTTTTGTTGCGGACTATTTGCCTGCACCGTTGGCGAGCCAGATCGCCAACGTCGCGGCATCGGCCTCACTCAGGGCTTGTGCTGGCATGGGGATGGAGCCCCACACGCCGCTGCCGCCTTGTTTGATCTTCTTGGCAAGGTAGTCGACCTTGCCCGCATGCTTCTTGGCAATGTCGGTGAACGCCGGTCCAACGATCTTTTTGTCCATGCCATGGCAGGCGGTGCAGGTGTGCTTGTTCAACAAAGCCACTGCCACCTTGCTGTCCACACCGCCTGCCGCGGGAGCCTTGGCTTCTGCCGGTTTGGCAGCAGGCGCGGCACTAGTCAAAGTAACTGCTACTTTGGCCGCAGCGCCCGGTCCTTTGGGCTCGGGCTGAGTGGTATCTGCACCGCGCTGGGCACCCACTGGTCGATTTTGCTCAGCCAAATTGCCGTGCGCATTGCGCGCAAAGTCGGGCAACAGAGACGCAACCTTGGCTTCAGGAGCGCAGTCCTTCATGCAAATGACGTTGCGGGTGTCGGGCTTGCTGGTGCCATTGAACTCTCTGCCGGGCCACATGTTGTGGGCCGTGGTCATGCCGTTGCGATTGGGCATGCGTTGTTGAACCTCACGGATGTTTTTGTCTGACAAGGTGAAGTTGTCGGGCACGATGCCATTGAGGTTCAACAAAAACGCGGTGACGGCATACACCTCTTCAGTGGTCAAGGTTTTGGGGGCCGTCCAGGGCATGGCGCGGTTGATGTAGTCCCAGATCGTGGACAGCGAGCTGACCTTCATGAAGGTGGTGCGTCCGGGGAAGCTGGCATCCGTTAGCTTGGCGACTCGACCGGTTTGAATATCTTCCTTGGTCACTCCGCCCACGAGGGGGCTGAACACCTCGCCCGACTCACCAAAAAATCCGTGGCACTGAGCGCACTTGCCCTCCCACACATCCTGTCCAGTGGCGACAGATCCCGACCCGGCTGGCAGACCTTTGAAGTCGGGACGCACATCGATGTCCCAAGCCGTCACTTCCTTGGTAGTAGCGTCGCGCCCGATGCCTGGAAATGGGCTGCCCACCTGGGCAATTGACAGCGCGCTCCAGCAGAGAGCCGAGAGCAATACAAGCGCCCTATGAAACCTGAACATTCTTCACCTCGCCACTCTCTTGAACCAGCCAAGACTGGATCGCGTTGTTGTGATAAATGGACCGTGTGCCGCGCACATCGCGCAACTGCTTGTAGGTAGGCTGCACGTGGCCGGTACTGTCAACCGCGCGGCTTTGGATGATGGCTGGCGTTCCATCCCACACCCAATCGATGTTAAAGCGCGTCAGCGACTTGGAAAGCACTGGCGACTGCAGCCGGGCGGTGCGCCAATTGCGGCCACCATCGACCGACACGTCCACCCGCTTGACCGTGCCACGGCCCGACCAGGCCAGCCCGGTGATGTTGTAGAACCCTTTATCGAGCAGCACCTGCCCGCCCGATGGCGTAGTGACGACGCTCTTGATTTCCTGGATGCTCGTGTACTGGCGGTGCAAGCCGTTGGGCTGCAAATCGATGTAGTGAATCGCTTCGTCCTTGGTGCCATAGGGCTGGTCCCCCACCTCAATGCGGCGCAAGTACTTCACCCAGCTCACGCCTTGCACGCCGGGAACGATAAGGCGCAGCGGATAGCCTTGCTCTGGACGCAGCATTTCACCGTTTTGGCCGTAAGCCACGAACACCTCGCCTGACTTGATGAGCTCCATGGGGATGGTGCGCGTCATGGAGGAGCCGTCGGCGCCCTCGGCCAACACAAACTTGCCATTCTTCAGATCGGCACCTGCCAACTCCAGCAGCGTAATCAGCGGCACGCCAGTGAACTCGCTGCACGACACCATGCCGTGGGTGTACTGCACGGTAGGTACGGCCACATTGCCCCACTCCACTGCCGTGTTGGCGCCACATTCGATGAAGTGAAAGCGCGACACCGCTGGCAAGCGCATGATTTCGTCCACGGTAAACACCTTGGCCGCTTTGACCATGCCATTGACCATTAGCCGATGCTTGGACGGGTCGATGTCCCACCATCCTTGGTGGTGCCGCTCAAAGTGCAAGCCGCTGGGGGTGACGATGCCAAACAGCGACTGCAATGGCGCAAACGACACGGATGCCTGCGTGGTTTGGGTCAAGCCAGGGCTTTGACGGCGTTGCACGTTGAGCTCGTACTTCGATGGCTTGCCGTAACCTTCAACCGCAACGCCTTGGCCGAGCCCGACGCTGTGCTCTGGCAGCGTCAAGATGTTCGGGTCACCGCCCTGCGAAGGTACCGGGTTCGCTTGTGCCAACGCGGCTGGTGCCGCGGCTGCGGCCGCCGCGGCAGCGAAGGCACTGCGCATGAAGTCACGCCGCCCACGCTTTGCCTCTGCCCACACAGTGGCCACATCGGTCCGGCTGAGAAAATTCTCGGGCGCCTTCAACAACCGACCGGACCTGGATTCCTGATGCATTGCACATGCTCCTCTGGCTTCAACCACACCGCCCCTTCCGCATCCCCGAAGGCTGGCGCTGCGAACTAGCAATTAAATTTATATATTTGCACTTGCAAATATATCGATATCACCACCGACATCCATGCGGACATTCCCGCATCGTCGGCATCACTTGAATCGGTAGTGGTCCCGATTCAACACTGCAGCGATCGACGTCACTTCTTCTGGAAACAAGCCCAAATTGAGCTGCATGTTGCAGGCCTCGACCATGCCGCGAAGTGCGCCTAAGTTGGTTACCCGCTCACCTGGCCGGTACATCGCACTGCCATCGCCACCGACCCGCTTTTGATGGCAGGCGGCGCATTGGTTATCGGCAATGAGTTTTTCGCCTAGCGCCAAATCCGCTCCAGCGTACAGGGCCGGAACTTGGGCGCTCACCAAACCAAAGGCTGTCAAACACGCGCCCGCCAGTGCGATCGACGCCAGCCAACGCGGATACAGCTTGAACTTGGTGTTCACCGTGCAACCTTTGCCGGCAACCACTACTTGCCGCCCGCAAGCACCCACGCGGCCAAGGCCTTGGCGTCGGCGTCGCTCAGCGCGGCTTGTGCAGGCATGGGAACCGGACCCCACTTACCAACACCGCCCTTCTTGATGCTTGCAGCCAACAAAGACTCAGCATCCTTTTGGCCGCTGTATTTTTTTGCAACATCCTGGTAGGACGGCCCCACCAGTTTGCGCTCGCTCGCGTGGCATGCGAGGCATGCGTACTTTTGCGCCAATTCCTTGCTAGCAAATGCCGGGGAGGTCAATGTGGTCAACGCCACCGCAGCAGCCCATACGAGTTTCATAAAGCAGTCTCCTCTGTTTGTTATCAGTACATAACCATACACGAATATATGCGCGACAAGCAACACTTAACTTACAAGATGCCTCAAGAATTCCTTAGCCCCAGCGCGACAGCGCGGCGCGCGCCGCAGTGATCCGCTGGTTCAAGTAGGTGCCGTAGTAGTCCGCGTTGGACACGCCTTGCAATCGGTCCGCCAGCTCGACGCCGCCGGGCCCGAAGAACATCACCGTCGGAGCCACCCGCACGTTCCACTGGCGCACCAAGGCGTCATGGTTGGTCGCCAGCGCCTGGAAATCTTGCACCGGCGTGGCAGTGCGCATGTCGATCTGAACCACGGGCAGTCCCTCGCGTTGCAGCGGCGCTAGGTAATGGCTGCGCGCCACTTTGCAGAATGCACAACCCTCCAGACTCACCATCACCACCAATGGCTGACCCAGGCGCAGCGCCAAGGTCAAGCTCTCGGCCAGGGACTTGGGAACAGGCAAGCTGGCAGTCGTTGCCGCCAACGCAGGCACGGCACCCCAGGCCAGCGCACCCCATGACGACAGGCATCGCAATGCCTGTCTTCGGGCGAGCTTGAACGCATGATTGGTTTGCACAGGTTTGCGAAGCATCAAAGTCATTGGCTTAGGTCACAGGTACCGTCGGCGCATTCGAATTGGCCGCCTCTATCACTAGGATTCTATGGACCTCACTGCCCTTTTGGAACGTTTTGGCGAGCCTACCGTGCTGGGCATGGGCGGCCTGCTCATTGGCGTGCTGTTTGGCTTCTTCGCACAGCGGTCGCGCTTTTGCCTGCGCGCCGCAGTGATCGAGTTCTGGCGGGGCCAGAGCGGTGAGAAGCTGGCGGTCTGGCTTTTGGCGTTTTCAGCAGCGGTGGTGGGTGTGCAGTGGCTGACCTTGGTGGGCGCTCTCGATGCCAGCGGCAGCAGGCAACTCGCCGCACGCGGCAGCATCTCCGGTGCACTCATTGGTGGGACGCTCTTTGGCGTCGGCATGGTCATGACGCGGGGTTGCGCCAGCCGCTTGTTGGTGCTGTCAGCCAACGGCAACCTGCGCGCGCTGCTCTCCGGACTGGTGTTTGCGGTCGCTGCACAAGCCTCGCTGTCGGGTGCAGTGGCACCCCTGCGCACGGCCTTGTGGGGCTGGTGGACGGTTGACGCGGGTGCGGCCCGCGATGTGCTGGCCCTTGTGGGCATGGACCACCGGGGCGGGCTGGTGGTGGGCTTGGTATGGATGGCGGCGGCGTTGTATTTTTCGATGCGCAGCACGCACAGTGTTTGGAAGTGGCTGGGAGGCTTGGGCACGGGCTTGGCAGTGGCCGCTGGCTGGTGGTTTACGTATGCTGTATCTACCGCAACGTTCGAGATCGTTCCCGTGCAAGGACTGACGTTCAGCGGCCCATCGGCCGAGTGGCTGATGCGTGTGTTGGTGCAGTCGACAACCGCAGTGGGTTTTGACTTCGGCTTGTTGCCCGGCGTGTTCCTTGGCTCGTTGATGGGCGCGCTGTTGGGGCGCGACTGGAAGATCGAGGGCTTCAAGGATGGCTACAGCATGGGGCGCTACACCATGGGGGCGGTATTGATGGGCTTTGGCTCGATGCTGGCGGGCGGTTGTGCGGTCGGAGCCGGGATGTCGGGCGGCGCGGTGTTTGCACTTACCGCGTGGCTTGCACTGATTGGCATGTGGGGTGGCGCGGGCCTGGCCGACCGGTTGCTCGATCGGGTTGCGCCGACCAACGGGCCACTGAAAGCACACAGCGCACCCGCGCCTTAGGGTCTACCGAGACCAGGCTGCGCTCACTTGCCGCTGAGGTACTCGGCCACAGCCGCCATCTCAAGTTGCGACATGCTGCTGACGATGGCGTGCATCACGGCGTTGTCGTTGGTGCGCTCACGCTTTCCAAAACTCTTGAGTTGCGTTTCAATGTACGAAGCGTACTGGCCGGCCAGCCGTGGCAGTTGCGAAGTGCCCAGGCCATCTTTGCCGTGGCAACTCGCGCACGCCGCCACTCCGCTGAACTTGTTGCCACTGTGAAAAATGTAGCGCCCCACCAAAGCCAGCTCAGTATCCTTGGGCGGCTCGGTGGGCACGGACATTTTTTCAAAGTACTTGCCCAAAGCCACCATTTCGTCCGGGGTCAGCTTGGCGGCCATGTCCGCCATGGCGGTGCTTTTGCGCTTGCCCGATTTGAAGTGGTCTAGCTGCTTGGCGGTGTACTCCCAATGTTGCCCGGCCAAACGCGGAAACACTTCACTCGACGACTCGCCTTCCATGCCGTGGCAGATGAAGCACACGCCGGCCACAATCTTTTTGGCGCGCGCTTCGTCCGCTTGGCCCCATGCCGGCGCCGCCAGCAAGCACGCTGCCAGCAGCCAGGTTTTTTTGCCCAACGCTCCCATAGCTCAAGCGAGGGTGTCAGCCCAAATGTTGCGCGCCCAAGCCAGGGCGTAGCGACCTTCGAGTTCGTTAGCGGCGCTGGAGACGCCACCTGAACCGGCGACGGTGACCATGGTTTTCTTCTCCGGGTCGTAGCGGTGAACACTGGCAACGTGCACCACATCTTCCTCGCTAACAAAGCTGTAGCAGGTGTTGTTGTAAACCGGCATCGGGTTGGGCTCCTTGCCAGTCAACAGAGCAACCACCGCCGCGGCACAGGTTTTGCCATGTTGGTTGGCCATGTGTCCCGATTTGGGCATGGCCGGTGCGATCTGGATAGAGTCGCCCAGCACGTGTACGTTCTTGGCCGCCTTCGATTCGAAGGTAAGAAAGTCCACTTCACACCACCGCTTATTGGCGGTTGCCAAACCGGCCTTGACTGCGATATCGCCCGCACGCATCGGCGGAATCACATTGAGAACTTGCGCTTTAACATCGTCGTTGAACTCGAACTTGAGGGTATTGGTCTGGGCGTCGACATCGGCCACGGCATGCTTGGGCCGGTACTCAACAATGCCCTTGTAGCGCTCGGCCCACGCCTTTTTGAACAGCGGACCTTTGGACGTGACGTCTTCGTTGGCATCCAAGATCAAAACCTTGCTCTTCGGTTTGGACTTGCTGAAGTAGTTGGCCACCTGGCACGCACGCTCGTAGGGCCCGGGCGGGCAGCGGTACGGCGCCAATGGAATCGACATAGCGTACACACCACCGTCTGGCATGGCCTCAAGCTGTTTACGCAGGGCCACGGTTTGGGCGCCTGCCTTCCATGCATGCAGCACCTTCTCCTTGGCCGCTGCACTGGCCATGCCGGGCAAGGCCTCCCACATGAAATCAACACCAGGAGACACCACCAATCGGTCGTATGGCAGGCTGGCTCCGCTGGCCAAGGTGACAGTACGCTTCTCGACGTCGATGGACGCCACCATGTCCTGCACCATTTGCACGCCGTGGCGTTTGCCCAAATTGTCATAAGGGGTGGTGATGTCTGCCAGTGTCTTGACGCCACCGACCACCAAGTTGGAAATGGGGCACGATATAAAGCTGGGATTGGGCTCGACCAAGGTCACCTGGATGGTGTAGTCCGACCACATACGGATGTACTTTGCGGCCGTGGCGCCAGCGTAACCGCCACCAATGACCACCACCTTGGGGCCCTTGTTGGTGGACATGCTTGCGCAGCCGGATAAAAAAGCGCTTGGGCCAATCAGCGCGCCTGCACTGACGGTTTGGATAAGTTGGCGGCGGTCCATAGCTGCTCCTTACTTTTTGAGGGCAGCAAAGTAGCCTGCCATTTGTTCGAGTTGTTCGTCGGTGTAGCCCTTGGCAAGCTGGTGCATGAGCGTGGCGGGCTTTTTGCCTGTTTTGTAGTCCAACAGCTTGGTGAGCAGGTCATCTTTGGACTTGCCCGCCAAAGATTCCATGCCGGGCTGCGCAACACCGTTGGTGCCGTGACAGGCTGAACACGATGCCGCCAAGCTGCGCACCTGCAGCGCGTCGGCCTGCGCAAAACCACAGGCCAGGCCCAAGGCCCCGGCCGCTATAGATCGAATGAACTGTTTCACAAAAACTCCTCAGTTAGTGACACATGGGGCGCGCTGGCTGGCCTGCGCGCCAGTCCAGATATCCGTCAATACTTATATGCTGAATGATACGGTGCCCCTTGCGGGCCCCGCACGGTACAAACCCGGAGCTTGGGGGTCGATGCGCAGCCCAGGCTCAAGGCGAAACCCAGACCGGCTCCTCATCCTGCACCTGCTGGCACACGGCTTTGCACACGGCGACGATTTGGGCGTTGGCGATCCGGTAGTAAATCTGCACGCCATCGCGGCGCTTGGCCAGTACACCTGAGCGGTACAGCGTGTTGAGGTGCTGTGACATATTGGGCTGGGTGGTGTTGATCTTGCTGAGCAAGTAGTTCACGTTTTGCTCGCCGTCGCACAGGCAGCTGATGATCTTCAGGCGCATGGGCGCCGCCATCACGCGAAACAACTCGGCTGCCTTCACGAAGACATGCTCGGGCTTGTCAAGTTCGGTAAGGATCGGCGGTGCACGCTTAGGCATGGGCGGGGTTGGAGAGCAACGAGGTGCGAGAAACTCAGAGTCTACCTAAGGGGCGAAGGCACACGGTGAGCACGGCGTGCCTAGAACGCCACTTTCTCGGCCTCCAAGTACGCCAGGCTAACGTACTTGCCGATATTGCTGGCAAACCCCTGCATGGAGGCCGCACGCTTGCGCACGCGCGGATCGGCCAGCACGGCTGCTTTGGCGTCGGACTCCGGCATACCGTCGGCCACCGCCTTGAGGCACGGCTCCCAGATGCCCGCCATAAACACCCCATAGGTTTGCAGCAGATCGCTGGCCCCCTCGCCATGGCCGGGAACCCAGAGCTGCGCGCCCGCGGCAGCACGCAACGCGTCGTAGTACTTGAAGGTTCCGGCAAAGGAGCCGTCGTCCATGTTGGCGATACGGTTGGTCATTGCGATATCGCCTACGGCGGTGAGGCGGTCCTGCACCACCTGCACACACAAGTCCGACGGCGTGTGGCAAGTGCCGTAGTGGTGCAATGCCAAGGTGACGTCACCAAACTGCAGAGTCTGCCCGCTTTGTACGGTCTGGTTGGGCGCCACCACTTGGGTTCCCAGGGTGGCTTGGTTGGTCCAGCGCTCCATGAGGCTGCGCCACAGATTGCCCTCGGCGCCTTGAATGCGGTCTCTTGTTTCGCGCAGCGCGTAGATGGGGAGTTGGCGTCCAAACGCCGCGACGAAGGCATGGTTGCCAAGCCAATGGTCACCGTGGTAGTGCGTGTTGAACACGGCGACAACCGGCTTGGTGGTCACCCGCCGAATCATGCGGATCGCCATTTGACCGATCTGCAAAGACCCTCCTGAGTCAATCACCACCACGCCCGCGGTGGTCACCACAAACAACACATTGGCCATCATGCCTTGGTTCTGTGGCGTTGGAAAACCCTCTGGCGCGTACACCACCCACACGTGCGGCGACAGCTGCACAGGCGCAATGTCGGGAACCGGCGGACCCTCGATGAAATCGCCAATCTGCTGCGCCCAACCCATTTGCCCTACCCCACCGGCCAGCGCCCAGCCAGTGACACCCACGCCCGCAGCTAGCTGCAAATACTTACGGCGTGTCAACGCACGGACTGGCGTGGAGCGTGGGGAGATTGGGGTCACGGGCGCACCTGGTAGTTTTATAAGTAAGCGCTGATATTACGATCAGCGCCTGTTCTCGTCCAGCACCCCGTCGGGGCCGCGCAAGTGCGTGCGCTTTCTAACGCGCCAGCAATTGCTCTGGCTTTTGGATGCGGTAGGTGCGCCCGGCCTTGTCCGCCGGTGCCAATACACCAGCGCGCAACAGCTTGCCGAGTTCGCGGCTCACGGTTTCGAGTTTCAAGTCGAGCATGGCACCCATGTCCCCGCGCGAAAAAAGAGTGCAAACGCCTGGGTCCGTTGGCTGGCGCATTTTCAGCACCAGGCCAGCTACGCGCTGGCTTGCGGTGCCGAAGTTGAGGTAGGCCAGCCAGTCGTCGGCTTCCTTTAATGTGCGTTGCCACTTTTGCATTAGCTGCTTGTGCATGTGCTGGCTGTTGGTGCTCAAGTTGTGCATCACCTCCAGCGGAATGCGGCATACGCTGACCTGGGTCAAGGCCACCGCTTCACTGTCATAGCGGTGCGCCGCCAAGGCCTCTAGCCCGGCTACATCACCGGGTCGCAGGATGCGCACAATGCGCTGGCGGCCATCTTGGGTCAGCCGCTGCAGCTTTACCACACCACTTCGCACGGTAAAGATCCCCACGGCCGTCTGGCCCTCTTGGTACAGCACCGAAGCAGGCCGGTACTCCAGATCGTCGATCGGGGTGTGAATCAGCCCGAAATCCGCTTCGGTCAGGTCCGCAAACAGAGCCGTTTCGCGAATGCCGCAGTTGCGGCAATCCGAGGTGCCCTGCCAAGCGGACTCGGTCTTGATAGGAATCATGCAGTGCCCTTCTCTCGATGGATTGGACGCGCACCATTCCGGCTCCCGCCACGGCACGGTGGCTGGCAGCGCGGTGGCGTGAACATGGGATGGCATGTTCCTTTGGGTTGTAGCGTAGATGCGTGGGGGCGTTTGGGTTTCTTCATACGTGGTGACTTTACTGGGCGCAGGCGCGCAATCCAATTGCGCTGCGTGGCCCGTTTGGCCCGAGTACCCACTGCGCCCCCCCCCGCCTTGCCAGCATGGCAGGCGCAGGCTATGTGGCCTGCACAGCCTACATGGCACGAAAGCGGTGCGCGTACAGGCGGCTCACCTGCCAGCGTTCGCTGCGTCCGCGTAACTCAAGACTGAGTTTTCCCGCCTCGTCGCGTTGCACGCTGTCGATGGCGTTGGCGCGCACCACCGTGCCCCGGTGCACCTGCCAAAAGACCTCCGGTTCCAAACGCGGCAGCAGTTCCTTGAGCGGCGTGCGAATCAAGAACTCGGCATCTTGGGTGAGCACCCGCAGGTACTTGTCAGCCGCCTCGAACACCAGTACGTCTTCTACCGGCACCAGCCGGATGTGCTTGCCCACGCTGGCTTGGATCACCCGCAAAGGCTCAGCAGCTGGGGCGTTGGGCACGCCTAGCGCCACCAAGGCGCGCAGTTGCGCCAAGGCTTGTTCCAAGGGTGCAGCCTGGGCTGCGCTGCCAACAGGCTGGATGCGCTGGGCTAGCCGATGTTGCAGGCGCTGCACCGTTTGGTCCAGGCGCGCGCTTTGGACTGGCTTGAGCAAGTAGTCCACGGCCTGCGCTTCAAAGGCCTGCACGGCGTACTGGTCGTAGGCGGTGACAAACACCAGCGCGGGAAAAGGCGCAGCAGCCAGCCCAACACCCTGCGCGTCGGTGGGCCATTCCTCGGCCAGCGTGGCGGCAGCCTCCAGCCCGCTTTGGCCGGGCATGCGGATGTCCAAAAACAAGACATCGGGCCGCAGTGCCAACGCCTGTTCGACGGCCTGTGTGCCGCTGGCCACCGTGGCCAGGATGCGCAGCGTGGGCCAGGCGCGGGCCAGCTCGGCTTGCAGCGCGGCGGCCAGCAGGGGCTCGTCTTCGGCAATGAGCGCGGTGGCGACCAAGGGTTCGTCGTTGGCAGTCAAGGCAGTGGCATCCATCGGAGGGTGAACTGGAGGGTGAACTTTAGGCGCTCGTGGCGGGCAGGAGCGGCAGCCAGACGCGCACGGTGGTGCCTTTTTCTAACGCAGCGACCAGGTCAACGCGACCTCCAGCATACGTGGCCACGCGCTCGCGTACCTGCGCCAAGCCAAAGCCATCGCCTGCCGGGGCTGCGCTGCTGTCCATGCCTACGCCCGTGTCGCTCACCTCCAGCACCAGCCAAGGCCCATCGGCGCGCGCGTCCACCGTGATGCAGCCGCCACCGAGCTGCGGCTCCAGACCATGGCGGATGGCGTTCTCCACCAGCGGCTGCAGCAACAAAGGCGGCACCGGGTGGTGCTGCAACGCTTCGGGTAGCTGCAAGCGGTGCTCCAGGCGCGGCCCCATGCGCACCGCCATCAGCTCCAGGTAGTCACCCAGCCGCATGAATTCTTTTTGCAAGGTGTGCTGGCCGCTGCCGCCCTCGGTGCGCGACGCTGTGAGTGTGGCGCGCAGGTAGTCGTTGAGCCGGTCGAGCATCTGCACGGCGCGCGGCGGGTCGGTACCGATCAGTGCGCGCAGGTTGGCCAAGGTGTTGAACAACATGTGCGGCTCCAACTGGGTTTCCAGCAGCTTCAAGCGCGCTTCGGTGGCCTGCAGCTCCAACGCGCGGGCGCGGTCACGGTGGTAGAAAAAGAACAGAAAACCCGCGCTGATACCCGCCGACCCCAGCAAGAAGCCCCAAAACTGTTGCGGCGCAATCGTCAGCAGCTCCCAGGTCGACCGGCCCGCATAAGCGTCGCCGACGCTGGTGCCGATGGCATAGCCGAAGACGACCCCGGCCAGCAAGACCCAGGTGTTGCGCCACGAGTGCTGCCAGTAGTGCGGCGGCTGCGCGCCCAACCAACGGCGCAGTGCGATGCGCACCGGATCGGTGAAAAACCAAATGCTGGTGCTGATGGCATAGCTGTAAACCAGCGAATAGTCGAGCCGGTGCTGCGCGGGGTTGGCAAAACTCTGCAGCAGCGCAATCACCGCGGCCACGCCCCAAACCACCACTGCGCGGCGCATGACACCCGCGCGGCTCTCGGCGGGCAGCCAGCGCAGCCACCAAGGGCCGGGATTGGAAGTCATGGCAGGTACGGGCGGGTGCGCGATAGGGGGATGCAAGGATTCTGGCATGTGCATCTCCTTACAACAGTCCCAGCCACTGCCCCCAGACCAGCTGGCCCAGGTAGCGGTGCGGTAACAAAGTGAAGGCGCCAGCGGTGATACACGCCCCTACGTACAGACCCACCATATGCTTGCGGTGGCCGGTGATGTTGCCGCGCAGCAGGTGGCGAAACGCCAGGAACAAACCGCCCAGCGTGTAGGGCACAAAGAGATGGATCGGCGTGTAGCCGCCAATGTTGGGCAAGCGGAAATCGTGGATGAACAGGGCTGAAATGGCGCTGGCCAACATCAGGGTGGTCCAGGCGTAGCCTGCTGCACGATGCAGGCGAGCGCGCGTCGGCTGCCCTGCAGCGTGGCCACGGCGCGCCCACAGCACCACGGGCCCGATGGCCAAGGCGGCCAGGGACGCGCTCAGGTGGATGGCAATTACAGGGGTCATTTGCATGGGCGCTCCAGTTAACTTGTGGTGGGGCGCACTGTGCCGGGCCGCTTCGCGACGCACCAGCGGTTTGCGACGAGATTGCGGATATGGGGAGCGAAACGGTATGCGAGGAGTGGGAATGGGGCAATGGCGTTGAACAAGCGTGTGGGCATTTGGCAAACTCGGAGGCAGTGGGCCAATCCATCAACGCACATTGGGGGGTAGCCACTGGTATGCTGGGAAAGACGTCCACGGCGCCCATCGAAAATGCACGACACCGCTTGGTTTATGTTTGATTTGGTTGGCTGAGTCCTCCATAGATCTCACCAAGTTGAAACGCAACCCACTGCGAAGGACTAAATCATGTCGATGAAATCACTTATCTGCTGGCTCAGAAACGGTGGCTGGGGGTTGCCAGAAAGAACCATCGCATTGATGGTTTGGATGGGTATTGGAATAGCACATAGTCAGCCAGTTTTCGACATCAGCCTCGAGGGCAAATCGGCAGGCGTCATCGCAGGCAGTTTTCACTCCCCTGGTATTCAAGTATCGAAAAGTGCGTACGACAGAATTGATCGCGTTATTGGTTCAGTCGATGTTATTTATATGGAGTCCACCGGACCGTTACCCACGGTCCCGCAAGTTGTCGAAATGTTCAATGCGCGCAGTGAGCTCCGAATGCGCACGATGATCACAAAGCACAAGCCACCATGCCTTCGAGAACTTGCAACGCGTTTGGATCGAGGCGGCGTGTTCAGCTCGCACTTGCTTGATCTTCCCCCGTATGCATTCTTTCTCAGATGGTTTGCTCCCATCACAATCCCATCAAGAAAAGGGGCTGTCAGCGCCATTTCCCTTGATGACCACCATCAATACAAGGCGCTACTCAAGGAAATAAAAGTAATTCGAATGGAGGAAGGTGCAGCATCCGCGGATTTCATGCGCAGAATGGACAACGAGGAACTGTTTTGGTTCGCCGAGGCTGCGTGCTTGAAAGTTTCTCAGACTGGTTATCTGACAAATCCTCGAAACTTCGATGATTTTGATTTAGTCGTCAACGCATTTGAGGAAGGAAATGTAGACGAGAGCAGAAGGTTGGTAATCAAGGCTTTTTCAGCGGGGGGTTGGCCAGAGAAACTGCTGTTCGCTTTTCTTCAAGAGAGAGATCGTAGGTTTGCAAGCCAAATTGATAGCGTCATTCGGTCAAAGGATGCTCAGCGCCCGCTCTTTGTTCTTGGCGCCGCACATTTGGGCGGTGCAGACGGTGTTCTTAACTTGCTCAAGAAAGATGGATACACCATAACGCCGAGTAATCAGTAACTCGTGTGGAGCGTATCGCGAACCTATTGGAGCAATTGCGTGGCGATGACACCTTCTTCCATACAGACACTCTTATCGAAGACTTGAGGCTGCTGCGGGATTGCTGCAACAAGTGTTGCGCACCTTACAGCCCCGGTCGACTCATGCGCCTGCGCCAAGCGAACACCGCCGCTTGCGTCCGATGTGCTAGCTGTAGCTTCGCAAGGATGCTGCTGACACGGTTCTTCACAGTCTTTTTGCTGACTGCAAGGCGTTGTGCGATAACCGCATTGGGAAAGCCCGCGTCGATTAGGTGCAGCACCTCGGCCTCGCGTCCGGTCAAAGCATCGACTGCTGACTCACTGCCAGCGGTCGACACTGAGAGAGCGTGCACCATCGCTGCAGCGGCTCTCGGGTGCAATGCCGACTCGCCGCGCGCGGTGCGCTCGAAGGCCAGCACCAGCTCGGACGGCGACGTGCCCTTCAGCAAATAGCTGGTAGCACCGGCCAGCATGGCCTCGATCAGGCGCTCGTCACCTTCGTGGCGGGTCAACAGCATTCAACACAAAATCCACCTCCAAGCCATTGAAATCCCGTCGAATGCCAGTATCATTAGCACTCGATGGAGTTGAGTGCTAGCACCAGCCCCACACATTTGAAAGCCAACCGCCTGGTTGGCTTCGTCTTTGTTTCAAAACCTAGGAGATTCCTCATGAAACTGCGCCCATTGGCAGACCGCGTGATTGTGAAGCGCGTTGAAAGCGAAACCAAAACCGCCTCCGGCATCGTCATTCCTGACAACGCAGCCGAAAAGCCCGACCAAGGCGAAGTCCTGGCCGTTGGTCCCGGCAAGCGCAATGACAAGGGCGAGATCGCCGCGCTGACCGTGAAGGTGGGCGACCGCGTTCTGTTTGGCAAGTACAGCGGCCAGACCGTTAAGGTCAACGGAGATGAGCTGTTGGTCATGAAAGAAGACGACCTGTTCGCGGTTGTTGAGAAATAAAGCCCCCTTTTTGAATTTACTGGAGTCATAAACATGGCAGCAAAAGACGTAGTTTTCGGCGGCGAAGCCCGCGCACGCATGGTTGAAGGCGTGAACATCTTGGCCAACGCGGTCAAGGTAACCCTGGGCCCCAAAGGCCGTAACGTGGTGTTGGAGCGCTCGTTCGGCGCCCCCACCGTGACCAAGGACGGTGTGTCCGTGGCCAAGGAAATCGAACTCAAAGACAAGCTGCAAAACATGGGCGCGCAGATGGTCAAGGAAGTCGCTTCCAAGACCTCTGACAACGCTGGCGACGGCACCACCACCGCGACCGTGCTGGCCCAAGCCATCGTGCGCGAAGGCATGAAGTACGTGGCCGCCGGCATGAACCCCATGGACCTGAAGCGCGGCATCGACAAGGCAGTGACTGCCCTGATCGAAGAGCTCAAGAAAGCTTCCAAGCCCACCACCACCTCCAAAGAAATCGCCCAAGTGGGTTCCATTTCTGCCAACTCTGACGTGTCGATCGGCGAAATCATCGCCAATGCCATGGACAAAGTGGGCAAAGAAGGCGTGATCACTGTGGAAGACGGCAAGAGCCTGCAAAACGAACTCGATGTCGTCGAAGGCATGCAGTTTGACCGCGGCTACCTGTCGCCCTACTTCATCAACAACCCCGAAAAGCAAGCTGCTTTGCTGGACAACCCGTTTGTGCTGCTGTTCGACAAGAAGATCAGCAACATCCGTGACCTGCTGCCCACGTTGGAGCAAGTCGCCAAGGCTGGTCGTCCGCTGTTGATCATTGCTGAAGATGTCGAAGGCGAAGCCTTGGCAACTCTGGTGGTCAACACCATCCGCGGCATCCTGAAGGTGGTGGCTGTGAAGGCACCTGGCTTCGGCGACCGCCGCAAGGCCATGCTGGAAGACATCGCCATCCTGACCGGTGGCAAGGTGATCGCAGAAGAAGTTGGCCTGACCCTGGAAAAAGTGACCCTGGCTGACCTCGGTTCTGCCAAGCGCATCGAAGTGGGCAAAGAAAACACCATCATCATCGACGGTGCTGGCGCTGCTGCTGACATTGAAGCCCGCGTCAAGCAAGTGCGCGTGCAAATCGAAGAAGCCACTTCCGACTACGACCGTGAAAAGCTGCAAGAGCGCGTGGCCAAGCTGGCTGGCGGTGTGGCAGTGATCAAGGTCGGTGCAGCCACCGAAGTCGAAATGAAGGAAAAGAAAGCCCGCGTGGAAGACGCCCTGCACGCCACCCGCGCTGCAGTGGAAGAAGGCATCGTGGCTGGTGGCGGTGTTGCACTGCTGCGCGCCAAGCAAGCCGCCGGCGTCATCAAGGGTGACAACGCGGACCAAGACGCCGGTATCAAACTGGTGTTGAAAGCCATTGAAGCGCCGCTGCGCGAGATCGTTTACAACGCAGGTGGCGAAGCCTCTGTGGTGGTAAATGCAGTTTTGGCCGGCAAGGGCAACTACGGCTTCAACGCCGCCAACGACACTTACGGTGACATGATCGAGATGGGCATTCTGGACCCCACCAAGGTGACCCGCACCGCGTTGCAAAACGCAGCATCGGTCGCATCCTTGATGTTGACCACCGAAGCCATGGTGGCCGAAGCCCCGAAGGACGATGCTCCTGCGGGCGGCGGTATGCCTGACATGGGCGGCATGGGTGGTATGGGCGGCATGGGCATGTAAGTGCTCCGGGCCTGAGACGCCATACCGGCGTTGCCAAAAACAAAAAACCCCGCAGGGCTGGCCTTGCGGGGTTTTTTTGTTGTGGGCGCGCAATGCCTCTGTGCGCTCATCGACAGGCCTACAGCTTGTTCAAGTCCAGCGCTTTGCGTGATGCCAGCGCGGCAGCGCGCACAAAACAGTCTTCCTCGTGGTCGTTGACTAGGCCCATGGCCTGCATGAATGCATAGATGGTGGTGGGACCAACGAACTTCCAGCCACGCTGTTTGAGGTCTTTAGAAAGGGCCACCGATTCCGGACATTGCGTCATTGCGCGCAAGGTTTCGCGGGTGACTCGTTGGGGGCGTGCGTGGGGTGGAGGTTCGAACTTCCAGAAGTAGGCCGCAAGTGAACGCTCGGATTCGAGCAGCTTTTCGGCACAGCGGGCGTTGTGGATTGCCGCTTCAATCTTGCCGCGGTGGCGCACGATACCGGCATCAGCCAGCAAGCGCGCAATATCAGCGTCGCCAAAGCGGGCCACCTGGCCCAGGTCGAAGTTGGCAAATCCGGCGCGGAAGTTCTCGCGCTTTTTCAAAATGGTGATCCAGCTCAAGCCGGACTGGAACCCCTCGAGGCAGATTTTCTCGAACAGCCGGCGGTCGTCTGTCACCGGGAAGCCCCATTCGTGGTCGTGGTAGTCGCGGTAGATCTGCGACCCATCCACCCAAAAGCAGCGAGCGGGTTCGGACTGGGGCTCGCACCCCGACTCAGAAGGTGATGTGTTGGGCTTGGTCATGGCAACAATGTAATCAGGTCTTTGCGCAGCTGCGCAGCCGAGGTGAACTGCAATGCGTTCCACCCGAGCGCCTGGGCTGCCTCCACGCTATCGACCAACGCAGTCACACGCTGCAAATCCAGCGATAGGCGATGCGCGGTGCGTGCGGCAACGCGGTGCCGGTCGAGCACGCCACGGTCAAAGTCCATCCAATCGGCGTTCGCGGCCTGCCGCTTCAGGGCATGTTGCGCAAACACCTGCGCCACCAATTCCAGAGGCCGCCACTTGAACAGCACAGCACCAAAATCAAACAGCACATTCATCGTTAGGCGCTTTCCACAGCAGCACAACGCAGCGCACGTTGGAGGGCCGCCGCCAGTTTGGCGGGCCGGGTTTGCTTGACTTTGACGGTGGTGGTTGCGTGCCAGTTTGCGCAGCGTTGAATGGCATGTGCAACATCAACAATTTGAGACGCGGTCCACGCCGCGCCCGTTTGCACATGCAAGGCTTTGACTTCGAAGATGCCTTGTGCACGGTGCGCTTTGGCGTCGAGCCGGCCGATCAGTTCGCCACGACACAAGATGGGCAGGACAAAGTAGCCGTGAACGCGTTTGGCTTCTGGCGTATAGCACTCCAGCCGGTAATCAAAATTGAACATCGCCAGCGCACGCTCGCGGTCCCAGACGATGGGGTCAAAGGGTGACAGCAGCGCGGTGTGGGTGGCAGCTAACTGGTTGGCAAGCGCCTGCCTCAGCAAGCGCATCTGGCTTGCATGCACGTAGGCGCAAGCTTGCCAACCTTGCACACGCACGCGGTGTAAAACGCCCTGCTCCACCAGCGCGTCCAGGCCCGCATCGTTCAGACGCGGTTTGCTACGGTAATAGTCATGCACCCAGCGCGCCTGCGTGACGCCCAGCGCAGCCACGGACTTTTCAATGAACAACTGCTGCACTTGCCCGGTCGTGCGTACTTCGGCACTTTCAACAAGTTGTGGTGCAACACGCTCGGCCAAATCGTAAACACGCTGAAACTTCTCGCGCCGCGACACCATGAGTTCACCCGTGGCAAACAGTGCTTCCAGCCAGCGCTTTTCGTCCTTCCAGCCCCACCAAGGTGAGCCTTTGCCTCCTGTGCGCTCAAAGTCCGACGCCTTTACCGCGCCGTTTTCGCGGATGTGCTCGAGGAGTTTGTCCAGCTCGGTGCGCTGTTGGGCGTTGGACTTTTGGGCGTGCTCCAGACCCCAATGTTTGCGCACCTCGCGGTTAAACACGCGGTGCGCTTGCAGGTCATCTATGGGTGCAAAGCAAGCCTCATGGGCCCAGGTTTCAAATACCTCACCGTGGTCCAGCGCCTCGTCCAGCCAACTTTGTGGATAGGCGCCCAATCTAGAGAACAGCACCAGGTACGGGCTGCGCGCCACCACGTGAATGGTGTCGATTTGCAGCAGGCCCATGCGTTCAATGCAGGCGCGCACGGCGCTGCGCGTGGCCGCCCGGACGGACGTCCGCAACAGGCCCTGCGCTGCCAGTTGCAGACAACGCGCCTGTTGCAGCGTCAGCTCCATGTTCAGACGCGCAGTTTTGCCAACAGACCTGCTGTCGAGCTGTCCAATCCGCTGACATCGCCGCTGGACAGACGTGCCTCGATGTTTTTGGCCAGCACCTTGCCCAACTCCACGCCCCATTGGTCAAAGCTGTTGATGCCCCACAGGCTGCCGCTCACAAACACACGGTGCTCTTGCAGGGCAATCAATGCGCCCAGAGAAGCTGGTGTCAGATCGTCGAGCAGCAAAAAGGTGCTGGGACGGTTTCCAGAAAAGTGCTTGTGCCCGCCCCCGTCGCTCTTGCCCACCATCAGGGCCTGGGCTTGTGCAAGTACGTTGGCCAACAGCAGTGCTTGGTGCCCTGTCAAGTTGTGCCGTGCCTGTCTGACGGCCACAAACTCCATGGGCACCACGTCGGTACCCTGGTGCAGCATCTGGAAGTAGGCGTGCTGACCGTTGGTACCCGGCTCACCCCACAACACCGGCGAGGTGCCGAATGGGAGCGCCGCGCCCTCGCTGTCCACACGTTTACCATTGCTTTCCATTTCCAGCTGCTGCAGATACGCGGGCAGGCGACGCAGCGCGCTGTGGTATGGCGCGATGCTGCGGCTGGTGAAACCGTGGAAATTGCGATACCAAACATCTAGCAACCCTAAGCGCACCGGCAGGTTGTGTTCCAGCGAGGCTGTGCGGAAGTGCTCGTCCATGGCATGGGCACCGGACAGAAAGTCTTTGAAACCGTCAGCGCCAATGGCAATGGCAATCGGCAAACCGATGGCTGACCACATGGAATAGCGCCCTCCCACCCAGTCCCAAAAACCGAAAGTCGTATCGATGCCAAACGCGTTCGCCGCCGCCACATTGGTCGTCAACGCCGCGAAGTGGCGGGCAATGTCGCTGCCGCCCTGCGCCTCAAACCACGCCTTGGCCGAGTGCGCGTTGGTCGTGGTCTCGATGGTGGTGAAGGTTTTGCTGGCCACCAAAAACAGGGTGCTGCCAGCGCTCAGGTTCTTCAAGGTCGCGGCAAGCTCGTGGCCATCCACGTTGCTGACAAAGTGCAGCCGTTTGCCGCTGGTGGCAAAGGCGTCCAGCGCAAGCACCGCCATTTGCGGCCCGAGGTCCGAGCCGCCTATGCCGATGTTGACCACATCGGTAATGCCGGCGTCCGCACGCACCGTCTCCGCATAGGCCAGCATCCTGTCCAGCGTGGCATGGACCAACTCCTGGTCTGGAGTGCTGCGGTGCGGGTCGCGTAGCAGTACATGCTGCACCGCACGCTCTTCGGTGGTATTGATTTTTTCGCCGGCAAACATGGCGTCGCGGTGGGACGCAAGACCGCACTGGCGGGCCAGTGTCATGAGCAAGCCTTCTGTGGCCGCGTCGATGCGGTTCTTGGACAGGTCCGCGAACACATACGGCGCCTGCTGACTCAGGGTCTGGAAGCGCTGTGCATCGTGTGCGAAGGCGTCGCGCAGGTCGAAGGCTTGCCCGACCGCGTCATAGCGCGCTTGCAAGGCCGCCCACGCGGGCGTGCGGTCACAGCGGGTGCGCGCTGGGAGTGCGGTTGTCGCGGTCGCGGTGGTGTGTGTGGTCGCAGCATCCATGGCTCAAGCCGCCAGGATCAGTTGCTCAAGCTTCACGGCGTCCACGCAAAACGCGCGGATGCCCTCGGCCAGCTTCTCGGTGGCCATGGCGTCGTCATTGAGCGCCAATCGAAATCCTGGTTCGTCATAGGCCACATGCTCCAGCGGTAGCTGCGCGGCAGCGCTGGCGTCCAGTGCCCGCTGCAGTGGCGTTTCGGTGGCGGCCAAGGTGGCCAGCAGTTCGGGGCTGATCGTCAACAGGTCGCACCCGGCCAGCGCGGTGATTTGGCCCACATTGCGAAAGCTCGCGCCCATCACCTCGGTGGCGATGCCGAATTTCTTGTAGTAGTTGTAAATCTGCGCCACCGACTGCACACCGGGGTCGTTGGCACCAGACCGCTCGGCCTCCACCCAAGCTGCGCCAGCAGACTTTTTGTACCAGTCGTAAATGCGGCCGACAAAGGGAGAAATGAGCTGCACCTTGGCCTGCGCGCACGCCACCGCTTGGCAGAACGAAAACAGCAGGGTCAGGTTGGTGTGGATGCCTCTGCGCTCCAGCGCCTTGGCCGCCTCAATGCCCTCCCAGGTGGCCGCTACTTTGATGAGCACCCGGTCGGTCGGGATGCCCTGGCCCTGGTACAGCTCGATGAGCCGCTCGCCGCGGGCCACGGTGGCTTCGGTGTCAAAGCTCAGGCGCGCATCCACTTCGGTGGACACCCGCCCCGGAATGATGGACAGGATTTCGCAGCCAAAGCGCACCAGCAAGCGATCTACCACCTCGTCGAGCGGCTTCCCACTGAACTGCTGGACCGTGGCCTTCAGCAAGGGCGCGTACTCAGGCTTTTGCACCGCCTTGAGGATGAGCGACGGATTGGTGGTGGCGTCTTGCGGCAGAAAAGCGCCGAGTTGCTTGAAATCACCGGTGTCGGCAACCACGGTAGTGAACTGTTTGAGGGCGTCGAGTTGGTGCATATTGGGGGCCGATCGCTTCGGATCGCTTCAGTTGAAAGGTACAAAAAGGCGCTTGAATTATCGATGAAACAAAGTTACATTACAACGTCCTAATTTATGTAACTTTGAACCATGGGCTTTGATCTCGTTCTATTCGGCGGCACTGGCGATCTGGCTTGGCGCAAACTGATGCCGGCTTTATTCCAGGCGTTTCGCCACGGTACCCTGCCCGCTGGCGGCCGCATCATTGGCGTGGGCCGCGACCCGCTCAGCCACGACCAGTACCGCGAACTGATCCGCTCGCGTTTCGAGAAAGTCGAACTCGCTAAACGGCCCAGCGCCGAGGAATTTGCACGGTTTGCCGACATTCTGGAGTTTGTCCGGATGGACCTCTCCAAACCCGACGACTACGCCACCCTCGCCGCATCGCTGCGCGCGCGCAATGCCGACACCGTGGTGATGTACGTTGCCACCGCACCCAGCCTCTTCACCACCGTTTGCGAGCAGTTGGCAGCCGCCGGGCTCAACACGCCGCAAACCCGCGTGGTACTGGAAAAGCCCTTGGGCAACGACTTAGCCTCCAACCGTGCCATCAACCACACGGTGCGCCGGTTTTTTGAGGAAAAGCAGGTCTTTCGCATCGACCACTACCTGGGCAAACCGGCGGTGCAAAACTTGTTTGCGCTGCGCTTTGGCAATGCGCTGTTCGAGCCGCTGTGGCGGCGCGAGCACATTGCCAACATCCAGATCACCATTGCCGAAGACCTGGGCGTGGAAAGCCGCGGTGCGTTCTATGAAAACACCGGCGCGCTGCGCGACATGGTGCAAAACCACGCCCTGCAGCTGCTGTGCGCCATCGGCATGGAGCCGCCCATCAACTCACACGCCGACGCCATCCGCGACGAGAAACTCAAGGTGCTGCGCTCGCTCAAGCCCTGGACACAAGAGTCCTTGGCGCATGACGCCATCCGGGGCCAGTACGCGGCAGGCGCCATCGCTGGCACCAAGGTGCCAGGCTACCGCGAGGAAGCGGGCGTCAGCACGACCAGCCAAACCGAAACCTTTGTGGCGCTGCGCACTGAAATCGCCAACTGGCGCTGGGCGGGCGTGCCGTTTTACATCCGCACCGGCAAGCGCCTGGCCAGCCGGGACGCGCGCATCGTGGTGAATTTTCGGCCCACACCGCATGCCATCTTCAACTCCAACGTCGGCATGGCCAACCGCTTGGTCATCAACCTGCAGCCCAAAGACGGGCTGGAATTGCACCTGCTCGCGCAGGGCCAGGCCAACCGCAAAGCGGCGCAGTCGCTGGCGCCGGTGCAGCTCGACCTGGACTTTGACAAGCGCTTTGGCACCGAGCGGGTGGGTGCCTACGAGCGGCTACTGCTCGATGTGATCGACGGGCGACTGAACCTGTTTGTACGCAGCGACGAGCAAGAGGAGGCCTGGCGCTGGGTCGAGCCGGTGCTCAACTTCTGGGTCAACGATGCGCAGGGCCCTCGCCCCTACGCTGCGGGCACCTGGGGCCCCAGCGCATCCAGCGCCATGATTGCCCGCGACGGCTTTTGCTGGAGCGAAGAATCTTGAAAGCGCAGCGCCCGCATGCTTGAACGCATCACCGCCTCGCTGCCCTCGTTGGCGCCCGCTGAGCAGCGGGTGGCGCGACTGTGCCTGGCGGACCCGCGCGCCTTCGCCAAGCTGCCAGTGAGCGAGCTGGCCGACCGCGCCCATGTGAGCAAGCCCACCGTGGTGCGCTTTTGCCGCAGTGTGGGCTACGACGGCCTCTCGGATTTCAAACTCAAGCTGGCGGGCACGGTCAACGAAGGCGTGCCCTTCATCCACCGCAGTGTGGACGCCGACGACAAAACCGGCGACGTCATGGTCAAGGTCATCGACAACACGGTGGCCGCCTTCTTGAAGTACCGCAACGACGCCTCCACCGCCGCCATTGAGCGCGCGGTCAACGCCATCGTCGAGGCTTACAAGAATGGCCGACAGATCCAGTTTTTTGGCGTGGGCAACTCCGGCATCGTGGCGCAAGACGGGCAGCACAAGTTCTTCCGCCTGGGCGTGCAGTCCGTGGCCTACAGCGACGGCCACATGCAGGTAATGAGCGCCTCCATCTTGCGGCCGGGCGACTGCGTGCTGGTCATCAGCAACTCCGGGCGCACCCGCGACCTGATGGACGCCTGCGACATCGCCCGCAAAAACGGCGCAACCACCATCGTCATCACCGCCAGTGGCTCACCGCTGGCCAGTGCCGGCAGCATCCACCTCAGCGCAGACCACCCCGAAGGCTTCGACAAATACAGCCCCATGGTGTCGCGCCTGCTGCACCTGATGATCCTCGACATCCTCGCCACCTGCGTGGCCTTGCGCATCGGCAGCACCACGCTACAGCCCTTGCTGAGCGACATGAAGCACAACCTGCGCAACAAGCGCTACGCTTGAGCGGCTACCTGAGCGCAAGCGCGGTCCAACCGCACGCAAAACCACCATAGAAAAAGCCCGCTGTGTTACCACAGCGGGCTTTTAAAACTTGCCAATCTCAAGCTGACGCAAGGTCAGCCATCGATTAGAAGTTGTAACGCAGGCCAGCGGCGTACTTGGTGGTCAGGGATTCGGTAGTGGTGCCAGCAGCAGTCACCTTGGTCTGGAAAGCGCCACCGTAGATAGCAGCTTGCTTGGTCCAGTTGTACACGGCTTGTGCACCGAAGCCGGTGGACTTGCCATCGCTCAGACCAGCACGGGTGGTGGTTTCAGAGGCATAGCCCACAGCCACGGTGGTGGTTGCGCTAACAGGCACGCCCACGCTCAGGGTGTAGCCAGCGTCCTTCCAACCAAAACCGTTGGCATCCACGTTGGCCTGCTGGTAGCCGGCACCGACAGTGGCTACGCCCAGGTTGTACGAAGCGCCAATGATGGAAGCGGTGGTCTTGTCACCGGCCAAAGCGGCACCACCGAGATGTGCGGTGGAAGCAACTTGCTCGAAACCAAAGTTCACGCTCAAAGGACCTGCGGCGTAGTTAGCGCCCAGTCCAACGTAGGGTGGGGGGCTGGTGGTCAGGGTCTTGTCTGCGCTGGCAAACAACACGGTGGCGTTGAAGCCGCTCATGTCAGGGGTGGTGTAGGAAATCGACTTCTTGGCGTTGCCGTTGCCGGTGTTGCCGTTGTCGCCATGCGCGCCCTTGTACCAAGTCTTGTTGGCCGCGGAGAACCCGTTGTACTCCATTTGGTCGAAGCCCCATGCGCTGTCATAAGGAGTCCACTGCAGGCCCATTGCAACGGTACCAAAACCGCCGGTCAAACCCAAGGTCGCCACGCGGTTGGAAGTGATAGCGTCGCCATAACCAGCTGCATTCACGCCAAACTCATACTGAGCAAGTGCCTTGATACCGCCAGACAGGTCGTGGCTGGCTTTGACGCCAAAACGGCTGCCTTCGTAGTTGCCGCTGCCGACTTCCAGGCCTTGGTCAACGCCGCCGGTGGTGGTGGTGCTGGAAACACCCAGATCCACTTTGCCGTACACGGTCACTTGCGCAGAAGCGGCACCAACAGCGGCCAGAGCGGCCAGAGCAACGAGAGTCTTTTTCATGTTCATGTAAACCTCAAAAAAAAGTAGTCCAAACGGGGTTGGAGCGCTTGGGGATCAAGCTGGAGTTATTGAAGCACAGTCGGCACCAGAACCAGCCACGCGCACCGTGTAAACCCTGTGAATTCACCTTTTTTTACTTCGGTTGTTACAAAAAACTGACAGTCGCAAACACTGCAAACGCAAAAAAAGCCCGCTGTGCAAGCACAGCGGGCTTTATGTTCAAACTTTTCGCGCTGGCTTACACCAGCTGGAAATTAGAACGAGTGCATCAAACGAACACGGGTAGACGTTTGTTGCTCAGCAGCGCCAGCAACGTCAACCGAGCGGTAAGACGCGGCAACAGCGGTGCGCTTGCTCAGAGCGTAGTTCACGCCCATTTCGTAGCCCTTGTTCTTGGCAGACGCGCCGGTTGCCAAAGTCTTGGTGTCACGCTCAGCGTAGTTCAAGCCCAAGGAGAATGCGCCCATGGGAACGGACACGCCAGCAATCCACTGCTTCACGTCGGTGGTCGTGTTGTCGTTGGTTTGGTATCCGAAGCCCAGGTTGGCCACGCCCAAGTTGTAGCTACCAGACAGACGCACACGCTCTTTAGCGGTGAATGTTGGGTTAGCTACGTTGGCGTTGCGATCGTAGGTGGTGAAGTCCACATTGGCGCTGATGGGGCCAGCAGCGTAGTTCACGCCCACCACGGTGGCAGAGCTAAACAAGGAAGCAGACTCGAGGCCACCGGCTCCAGGGTCGCCGATGCTGTCAACGATTTGCAGATACACGTTTGCGCCGGAGAACGACGGGCTGGTGTACTGGAACAGGTCAACACCGTTCAACTCGGCATCAACCAGGGTGGAGTCATGGTCCAGACCTTGGAAGCCAGCTGCACCTGCGCTGCCACGGGCAACAATGCCGGAACCGCTTGCCACTGCGCCAGCAGTGATCGAGCCAAATGGGCCGGCCAAGGTGATGCGGGAGTCACGGGCACCGATGCCGTCAGAGGCGCCATCGGAATTGATGTCACGGCCGCGCAAACGGATGCCCATGAAAACTTGTGCCGACATACCTGCACCCAGGTCTTCGGTCATGGCGAAGTTCACGTCACCGTCCGAGGTGTTGAAGCCATTGGCCTTGGCGCCTGCTTGGCTCTTGGTGTCCGAATACTGGTAACCGAACTTGCCGGAAATAGTCACGGTCGACTGTGCGAATGCAGTGCCGGTAGCTGCCAGGACAGCCAAGGCTACGAGGGTCTTTTTCATATGGAAAATCTCCAAAGTTGTACAAAGGGCGCCAAGACGGTCTTGGAGCCAACCTCCTGTTTGGAAGCTCCGGCGATTCGAACAGAGGCGGCTGACGTTTGCATGAAACTGCTCGAAAAAAAGGGATTTATGTCGGTTTTCGTTGCATGAGTGCAACACGTTGTCGCGTGCTTGAAAATGCAAGTCCCGCCTGAAAGCGCAACGAGAGTGAAAACCCTGCCATGGACGCCCTGATCAAAGCCGCCGATTCCGCGCTGCGCACCTTGTTTGCCACCCCCCACGCATCGCATGCCTGCCCCACCGTGCCCGAGACCCATGTGCCGCTCACCGATGACGAACGGCGGCTCTCGGTGGGCCTGATGCGGGTGAACCACGTGGGCGAGGTCTGCGCCCAAGCGCTTTACACCGCGCAGGCGCTGACCACGCCCAACGCGGCGCTGCGGCGGCACTTTGAGAAAGCGTGCGCTGAAGAGACCGACCACCTGGCCTGGACCGCCGAGCGGCTACAGGCCTTGGGCGGTCGGCCCTCTTTGCTCAACCCGCTGTGGTACGCCGGCGCATTTGGGCTGGGCCTGCTGGCGGGCCGGATGGGCGACCGCATCAGCCTGGGCTTTGTGGAAGAAACGGAGCAACAAGTGGGGGCGCACCTACAAGGGCACCTTCACACGCTGCCGCAAAACGACCACGCCTCACGGGCCATCGTGGCGCAAATGCAGAAGGACGAACTGCGCCACGCGAATGCCGCCAAATCGGCGGGCGGCGCCGACCTGCCTGCACCGGCCAAGGCGTTGATGCGCGCAGCGGCCAAGGTGATGACCACCGTCGCGCACCGCATTTAGCGTACCAAGCCGCAGCGACTCGGCCCGGGTGTTACTGCCTACGAGCTGGGGCCTGGGCTAAGCCTCGAGGACTTCGAAGCTGGTCGTGATCTGCGCCGTCTTGGCCAGCATGATGCTGGCCGAGCAGTATTTGTCGTGGCTCATGGCAATAGCCCGCTCGACTGCAGAGGCGGCCAGTGCTTTGCCAGTGACGGTGAAGTGCATGTGGATTTTGGTGAACACCTTGGGGTCGGTGTCGGCGCGCTCCGAGGTGAGCTTGACGCTGCAGCCCTGCACCGCATGGCGGCCACGCTTGAGGATGAGCACCACGTCGTAGGCGGTGCATCCGCCGGTGCCTGCCAGCACGGTTTCCATGGGACGCGGTGCCAAGTTTTGTCCGCCATTTTCCGGCTTGGCGGCATCGGGCGCGCCGTCCATGGTCAAGGTATGGCCGCTGCCGGTTTCGGCGATAAAGCCCATGCCCGAGCGTGCGCCGGTGTGGCCGGTCCAGCTAACTGTGCATTCCATGGTGGTGCTCCTTCAGTGTCGGCCCCACGCGATACACAGAGGCCAGGGTTCAGCGTTGCAAGGGCGCCGATTATCATCCGCGCTCTGCCCTTGACCGCCATGAAGACATCCACACCCCCACGCAAGAAGCCCCTGACCCCCGCCGACTACCTCAAGAAAATTCTGACCGCCAGGGTGTACGACGTCGCCACCGAATCGGCGCTGGAGCCGGCGCGCGCCTTGGGTATGCGCTTGCACAACACGGTGTTGCTCAAGCGCGAGGACCAGCAGGCGGTGCGCAGTTTCAAGCTGCGTGGGGCGTACAACAAGATGGCGCACCTTTCTGCGGCGCAACTGGCCAAGGGTGTGATTTGCGCGTCCGCTGGCAACCACGCCCAGGGCGTGGCGCTGAGTGCTGCCAAGCTGGGCGCGCGCGCCATCATCGTCATGCCGACCACCACACCGCAGGTAAAAGTGGATGCGGTGCGCGGCCTGGGCGGCGAGGTGGTGCTGTTTGGTGACAGCTACACCGATGCGTACAACCACGCCATCACGCTGGAGAAAAAGCAGGGCCTCACATTTGTGCACCCCTTTGACGACCCGGATGTCATTGCCGGCCAAGGCACGATTGCGATGGAACTGCTGCGCCAAGTGCAAACATTGGATGGAGCATCCGGCAAGTCCGGTGGCACGCGCTTAGACGCGGTGTTTGTGGCAATTGGCGGCGGCGGCTTGGTGTCGGGGGTGGCCAACTACATCAAGGCGGTGGACCCGCGCATCAAAGTGGTGGGCGTGCAGATGAACGACTCGGACGCGATGATGCAGTCGGTCTCCGCCAGAAAACGGGTGACGCTTTCTGATGTGGGCCTGTTCTCCGACGGCACGGCGGTCAAGCTGGTGGGCGAAGAGACCTTTCGCATTGCGCGCGGGTTGGTGGATGAGTTCATCAGCGTGGACACCGACTCGGTGTGCGCAGCGATCAAAGACATTTTTGTGGACACGCGCTCCATCGTGGAGCCCTCGGGGGCGCTGGCGGTAGCGGCCATCAAGCAGTATGTTGCCAAGCACAAAACGCGGGGCGAAACCTACGCCGCCATTCTGTGCGGTGCCAACATGAACTTCGACCGCCTGCGCTTTGTCGCCGAGCGCGCCGAGGTGGGCGAAGAGCGCGAGGCGCTGTTTGCAGTCACCATTCCCGAAGAGCGCGGCAGCTTCAAGCGCTTTTGCGGGCTCATTGGCGAGTTGCCCGGCGCGGCCCGCAGCGTGACAGAGTTCAACTACCGCATGAGTGATTCGGCCAAGGCGCACGTGTTTGTGGGCCTGACCACGCACGGCAAAGGTGAATCGAAAAAGATTGCCGCCTACTTCAACAAGCACCGCTTCCAAACCCTGGACCTCACGCATGACGAACTGGCCAAAGAGCACATCCGCCACATGGTGGGCGGGCACTCGGTGCTGGCGCAGGACGAGCGGATCTTGCGCTTTGTGTTCCCCGAGCGGCCCGGCGCGCTGATGAAGTTCTTGAGCCTGATGCGCCCGGGCTGGAACATCAGCTTGTTCCATTACCGCAACCAAGGCGCCGACTACGGCCGCATTCTGGTGGGCTTGCAAGTGCCTAAGGCCGATGACAAAGCATTTGCCACCTTCCTCAAAACCCTGGACTACCCCTACGTGGAAGAAACCCACAACCCGGTGTACCAAATGTTTTTGCAGCAATAGCGCTGCGCGCAGGCCTTTCAATACCACCGACCGCAAGCATCACCACGCACCGCAAGGCAAACCCATGGCAATGACCTTAGACGGCAAACTGGTGGTGGCGATATCGAGCCGCGCTCTGTTCGATTTCGAGGAGGAAAACCAAATCTTCGAAACCGGCGACGACCGTGCCTACATGGAGTTGCAGCGCGCGCGCCTGGACCTGCCAGCCAAACCAGGCGTGGCTTTTTCGCTGGTGAAAAAGCTGCTCGCGTTCAACGAAACACCGTCGCAGCGGGTGGAAGTGGTCATTTTGTCGCGCAACGACCCGGTCAGCGGCTTGCGGGTGATGAAGTCGGCGGCGCACTACGCGCTGCCCATCATCCGCTGCTCTTTCACCCGAGGCGAGCCGCCGTGGCGTTACCTCAAGCCGCTGCGCGCCAACCTGTTTTTGAGCACCCACTTGCGGGACGTGCGCAGCGCACTCGACGCCGGCGTGCCCGCCGCCCAGGTGTACCCGCACTCTGCGCACGCCAGCGACGCGCACCCGACCGAGGTGCGCATTGCGTTTGACGGCGATGCGGTGTTGTTCAGCGACGAGGCCGAGCAGGTTTACCAAAGCCACGGGCTCAACGCCTTTCAACAGCACGAGATGGACAAGGTCGCACTTCCGCTGCCAGATGGCCCGTTCAAGCCGCTGCTGGTGGCGCTGCACCACTTGCAACAGGCGTCCAGTGCGCAGATGCGCATCCGCACCGCGCTGGTCACCGCACGCAGTGCCCCGGCGCACGAGCGCGCCATCCGCACACTGATGGACTGGAAGATCGAGGTCGACGAAGCCATGTTCTTGGGCGGACTCGACAAGGGCGAGTTTTTGCGCGAGTTCGAGCCCGACTTTTTCTTTGACGACCAGACCGGCCACATCGAGTCGGCCGCGCGCCATGTGCCCTCCGGCCATGTGGCCAGCGGCGTGCGCAACTAGCGCCACATCCAAGGCGCCCTTGGCGCGAAAGGCCCTCGCAATGACTCAGCCCCAGCCCACAACACCAACGATCAGCAAACTGCAGGCCACCAAGTTACAGGTACGCCGGGTCTGGGCCCTCTCCAAGCCCTATTTCCAATCCGAAGAAAAGTGGCGTGCCCGCCTGTTGTTGGCTGCCATCGTCACGCTCAACCTGGCGCTGGTGTACATGAACGTGCTGTTCAACGACTGGAACCGCCTGTTCTACGACGCATTGCAAGAGAAAAACAGCGCGGTGTTTTGGGAGCAGCTGGGCCGTTTTACCTACTTGGCATTCGCCTTCATCGCGATCGCCGTGTACAAGTTTTACCTGACCCAACTCCTGGAAGTGCGCTGGCGCGCCTGGATGACACGGCAGTACATGGGGCGCTGGCTGAGCAACCAGTCCTTCTACCATTTCGAGCTGGCCCGTTACGCCAGTGCGGCCCAGAACACCAACAGCCTGGCCAATCCGGACAACCCCGACCAACGGATTCAGGAAGACGTGAGCCAGTTCACCGGTTTGACACTCTCGCTGAGCATGGGGTTACTGAACTCGCTGGTCACACTGGGCAGCTTTGTGGGCATTTTGTGGACGCTCTCGGGTTCGTTTTCCTTCAGCCTGATGGGCAGCGACTACAGCATTCCAGGCTTCATGGTCTGGATGGCCGTGCTGTATTGCGGCGTAGGCAGCGTGCTGACGCACTTGATCGGTCGGCGCCAGATCGGGCTGAACTTCCAGCAACAGCGGGTGGAAGCAGACTTTCGCCACCGCATGCTTCGGGTACGCGAATACGCGGAGTCGATTGCACTGGACAAGGGCGAATCCGTTGAACGCTCGCAGCTCGAATCGCGCTTTGGCAAGGTGCTGACCAACTACCTGGCTTTGTTGTCAGCGCAAAAGCAGCTGGTCTGGTTCACCAGCTTTTTCGGTCAGGCAGCGGTGGTGTTTCCCTTTGTGGTGGCGGCACCGCGCTTTTTTAGCGGAGCGATTCAACTGGGGCAACTCACGCAGATCGCCGGTGCGTTCGCACAGGTGCAAGGCGCGCTCAGCTGGTTTGTGGACAACTTTCCCAACATTGCGATCTGGCGCGCCACCACCGACCGGCTGACCGGATTTGAAGCAGCGTTTGGCAGCGTGGGCTCGGTGGGCTACGCCAACGCAACAGTGCAGGACAGCACGCCCGGCGTTACCGACCTGAATTTGTCCTTGCCCAATGGTGCATTGCTGCTCGCCCACACCGGCTTGCAAACCGCCAACGGCGACCGGATCTTGCTCAAAGGTCCCTCAGGTAGTGGCAAGTCCACCCTGTTTCGGGCGATCGCGGGCATTTGGCCATTTGCTACCGGAGCGGTGCAACGCCCGCACGACGTGATGTTCTTGCCGCAGCGCGCCTACTTTCCGGAGGGCAGTCTGCGCGATGCGCTGGCCTACCCTGCTCCGGCCAATCAGTACACCGACGCGACCCTGCAGGCCGCATTAACCCATGCCTTGTTGCCCCACCTGGCCGACCAGCTCGACACCTCGGACGCTTGGGGCCAAAAGCTCTCTGGCGGCGAGCAGCAGCGCTTGGCGATGGCGCGCGTGTTTCTGAAAAAGCCCGCTTGGGTGTTTGCCGACGAGGCCACCAGCGCGCTGGACGAAGCCGCAGAGGCCACGCTCTACGAGCGGCTGACGGCTTTGGTCGCAGCGCAAAACGGCGGCTTGGTCTCCATTGCCCACCGGCCGGGCGTGGTGGCCTTTCACAACCGGCAATGGTTGCTAGAGCGCCAAGACGAGATGGGCACTCAGGCGCCGGATGGCGCGGCGCCGGTATCGCCCTTGTTCAAACTATCAGAGAAAGCGCTGTAACCCTTGGCCCGCAGCAGGCAGGCCGGGCAGGTGCCGCAACCATAACCCCAGGCATGGCGCTGGCTGCGGTCGCCCAGATAACAGGTGTGGGTGTGCTCCACGATCAGATCCACCATTTTCTGGCCACCACCGGGTTCGCCACTGGCATCGCCCAGACGGCGGGCCATGTCCCAGGTGGCGGCTTTGTCGATCCACATCAGCGGCGTCTCAATCAAAAAGCGCTGGTCCATGCCCAAGGAGAGCGCCAGCTGCATGGCCTTCATGGTGTCGTCGCGGCAATCGGGGTAGCCCGAGAAATCGGTCTCGCACACACCCGTCACCAACACCTGCAAACCACGCCGGTAAGCCAGCGCCGCAGACAGCGTCAAAAACAGCAGGTTGCGGCCGGGAACGAAGGTGTTGGGCAGGCCGTTGGCCTCCATCTTGAATGCAGTGTCGCGGGTGAGCGCGGTCTCGCTGACTGCCCCCAAGACCGAGAGGTCCAACAGATGGTCCTCGTCCAAAGCAGAGGACCAGCGCGGGAACTGGTGGCGCAGCTCACGCAGCACCGACTGGCGTGCCGCCAGCTCGACGTGGTGGCGCTGGCCGTAATCGAAGGCGACGGTTTCCACCCGCTGGTAGCGCTCCAAGGCATAGGCCAGGCAGGTGGTGGAGTCTTGGCCGCCGGAAAACAGTACGAGGGCAGAGGTATGCATTGCGCAATGGTAGACCAGCGCAACCGGCCCAACGCGGCCCGACAGGGCCGTCAGATGCCTTCGTTCTTCCTGACTTTGCTGGGCTGGTAGAGCATCACCTCCTTGGCCAAGTCGCCTGGCACCTGGGATGCTGCGTTCGGGGTGGGCGGCTGCACCTGGTTCTTGACCTGCTCAATCTGCACCGCGCTGGCACTGGCAGTCCACACCGTTTTGAGGTGGTCCATCAGCACTTGCGCCATCGGCTTGGGCGGTGGGTCCTCGGTCTTTTCGGGCGCAGGTCGGCGAATCGTCCAGTCCTTGGGGGCGGCATCTTCGGTGCTACGTTTGCGCATCGGGTCGGGCACGCTGGTGTGCACCGGCTCCCCCTCGTTGGGCGCTGACCGCTTCAGGGCTGGGTTGACCAAGTCGATCACGCTGGGACCAGGGACTGCTTGCGCGGCCGAACTCACCGAAGGATTGACCGGCGCAGTGGGAATCACCCTGTTGGCTCCAGACGAGACCGCCTCGACGCCACTGGGGCGTACGTTGGGGTTTCGATCTATAGAAGGCAACTGCATTTTGGTTTGGGCTCGGTTGGCCCCTCCAGTGACAATGAGTGGTTAACGTACGGTTCTTAACGGCAGATTTGGACGGGGATTTAGGGCTATTTTTAAAAATTTAGAAAAATTTTCGCCACCTTCTCAAAAAAAATGCACCACGAGGGTGCATTTCGAAGAATGGGCCATGCCCAAGGGGGGGTTAGTCAGCTTTGATGCCGTTGTCTTTGACCACCTTGGCCCAGATTTCCATCTGGCGCTCGATGAAGGCACGTGCCGCCTCAGGCGTGCCGCCCATGACGTCTATACCTTGGCTGTCCATGCGCTTGGCAAGTTCCGGGCTGCGGATGGCCTTGTTAATCTCTTCGTTCATGCGCTTGATGACCTCAGGTGGCGTTTTTGCTGGTGCCAAAACCGCCCACCAAGCCGGGGCTTCAAAGCCAGCGAATCCGCTCTCAGCAATCGTAGGCACGTTGGGCAAATCGGGCGATCGCTTGGTGGTGGTCACTGCCAATGGGCGCATCAGTTTGTTATCAATATGCGGCTTGACCAAGGCCACCGAGCCAATTGCCAGCGGAACGTGGCCGGCCAGGGCGTCGTTCATCAGCGGACCGCCGCCTTTGTAGGGAATGTGCTGAAAGTCCAGGTTGTTGTTGCGTCCCAGCAAGGCCATGGCCACGTGGCCCAGGCTGCCCGAGCCGATGGTGCCGAAGCTGGGACCGGGCTTCTTCTTGGCGGCGGCCACCACATCGGCAAAGGTCTGGTACTCCGACTTGGGGTTGGTCGCCAGCACCATGGGTGAGGTGCCGACCAAAATCACAGGGGCCAAGTCTTTTTTGGAGTCGTAGCTCAGATTGGGGATGAGGCTGGGGTTGACGGCAAAAGTGTCAAACACCACCGCAAAGGTGTAGCCGTCTGGGGCGGAGGCTGCCACCGCCGCTTCTCCGATCGAACCCGATGCGCCGCCTTTGTTCTCGACGACCACGTTTTGGCCGAGTTGCTGCTGCAACACCGGCGCCAGCATGCGGGCCACCTGGTCGACCGAGCCGCCCGGCGGAAACACCGCGACCAGCTTGATAGGTTGTTTGGTGGGCCATGCTTGTGCCAGCACGTGGCCTGGGACGATCGCAGCCGCCGCCAATGCGGCAACAGACAGGGTACGCAGGAATGGAAGTTTCAAGTCAGTCTCCAAAGTTAATCGCAGGAGTATGTCGCCAGGGCGTTCGATACGGCACTGCGGAAAGCACCTAGACCCCAACGCGCACCCCGGCTTGCGTAGTCCTACAGACCCGGCGCGCAAGCAAGGGCTGCCCGGCCGCGCGGCAGCACCCCACGCGAGCTGAAGGTGCGCAACGCGAGCCAGAACGGTGCCACCGTGCAAACTAGCCCCCGCAAAGGGATACGCTTGGCACCGCTTTTGCTTGAACTAACATAGCGTTCCCTTCCACCCTGTCCCCATCCCACGGAAACCAATATGCAAAAACGTTCGCTGCTCATTGCCACCGCCGCCCTGGTATGCGCCGGTACCTTTGGCTCTGCCATGGCCCAAACTACACCCATCAAGTTCCAGCTGGACTGGCGCTTTGAAGGCCCGGGCGCCTTGTTTTTGACGCCCGCTGCCAAAGGCTATTTCAAGGCTGCCAACCTCGACGTCACCATCGACTCGGGCAACGGCTCGGGCGGTACCGTCACCCGCGTGGCCTCGGGCGCCTACGACATGGGCTTTGCCGACCTGTCGGCTTTGATGGAGTTCCATGCCAACAACCCCGATGCGCCGAACAAGCCCGTAGCCATCATGATGGTCTACAACGACACGCCCGCATCGGTCATGGCTTTGAAGAAGTCCGGCATCAAAACGCCAGCCGACCTCAATGGCAAGAAACTCGGCGCACCGGTGTTTGACGCCGGCCGCCGCGCCTTCCCGATTTTTGCCAAAGCCAACAATATTTCCGGCGTGCAGTGGACCTCCATGGACCCGCCGCTGCGTGAAACCATGCTGGCCCGTGGCGACATTGATGCCATCACTGGATTCACTTTCACCTCGGTGCTCAACCTCGAAGCCCGCGGCGTGAAGCCCGAAGAGATCGTGGTGCTGCCCTACCCGGCCTTTGGCGTGAAGCTGTATGGCAACGTGGTGATCGCATCGCCCAAGCTCCTCAAGGACAACCCCGCCGCCGTCAAGGCGTTTTTGGCAGCCTTTGCCAAGGGCGTGAAGGACGTGGTGGCCAACCCGGCTGCCGCAGTGGCGGACGTGAAAGCGCGTGACGGCATCATCAACACCGAGCTGGAAACCCGCCGCCTGAAGATGGCCATCGACAGTGCGATCAATACGCCCAATGCGCGCAGCGAAGGCTTTGGTCAGGTCAGCGGCCCGCGCCTGAGCTTGATGGCCTCGCAGGTGTCGGATGCGTTCAACACCAAGACCCGCGTCAACCCCGACGCGGTGTGGAACGGCAGCTTCCTGCCCTCCAAGGCCGAACTCAACGTGCTGCCTGCGGCCAAGTAAGCCACGCGGTAGCGCCACCTTCCGAAACCACCTGGAAACTCCCCATGCAGGACCACGCAGAACCCTGGTTTGTCGACTTCAAAGACGTCTGGTTGGCCTACAACGAACAGTTGCTAGCGCAGAACCACTTTGCCGTCGAGGCCATTGATCTGCAGGTCCGCAAGGGCGAGTTCATCGCCATCGTGGGGCCTTCGGGTTGTGGCAAGTCCACCTTCATGAAGCTGGCTACCGGCTTGCAAAAGCCGTCCAGCGGGAAGATCGTGATCGACGGGCAGCCCGTGACCGGGCCACTGAAAATTTCGGGCATGGCGTTCCAGGCACCCTCCCTGCTGCCGTGGCGCACCACGCTGGACAACGTGCTGCTGCCCCTGGAAATTGTGGAGCCCTACCGCAGCCAGTTCAAGGCCAAGCGCAAAGAGTACGCCGAGCGCGCCCGCAGCCTGCTGCAAAAGGTGGGCCTGGGCGGCTATGAGGACAAGTTTCCTTGGCAGCTCTCGGGTGGCATGCAGCAGCGCGCCAGCATTTGCCGCGCGCTGATACATGAGCCCAAGATGCTGCTGCTCGACGAGCCCTTTGGCGCGCTGGACGCATTCACCCGCGAGGAGCTATGGTGCATCTTGCGCGACCTGTGGACCGAGCAGCGCTTTAACGTCATCTTGGTCACGCACGACCTGCGCGAGTCGGTGTTTTTGGCCGACACGGTGTACGTCATGAGCAAGGGCCCGGGCCGCTTTGTGGTGCGCCGCGAGATCGACCTGCCGCGCCCGCGCGAGCTGGAACTCACCTACACCCCGGCCTTTGGCGAAATCGTGCAAGAGCTGCGCTCGCACATCGGGGCTATCCGCAAAACATCGCCTGGCGCCAGCACCGCACCGGCAAGCACCTGAAGGCAAAACATGAACAAACGTCAGGTTGAAATCTGGTCGCCGTGGATATTGCTGGCGGCATTCATCGTGCTGTGGCAAATCATCTGCTCGGCATTCAATGTCTCTGAGTTTATTTTTCCCAGCCCCTGGCGCATCTGGACGCAGTTTGTGGAATACAAGGCGCTGATCGCGGGCCACGCTTGGCGTACCTTTTGGGTGACGATGGCGGGCTTTGGCATCGCCATCGTGGTGGGGGTGTTACTGGGCTTTGTCATTGGCAGTTCGCGCTTGGCGTACGCAGCGGTGTACCCGCTGATGACGGCATTCAATGCGCTGCCCAAAGCGGCGTTTGTGCCGATCCTGGTGGTGTGGTTTGGCATTGGCATCGGCCCGGCCATCCTGACCGCGTTTTTGATCAGCTTTTTCCCCATCATGGTCAACATCGCCACCGGCTTGGCCACGCTGGAGCCCGAGCTGGAAGATGTGCTGCGGGTGCTGGGTGCCAAACGCTGGGATGTGCTGATCAAAGTTGGCCTGCCGCGCTCCATGCCCTACTTTTACGGCTCACTCAAGGTCGCTATCACGCTGGCCTTTGTGGGCACCACCGTGTCCGAGATGACTGCCGCCAACGAAGGTATTGGCTACCTGCTGATCTCAGCAGGCTCGGCGATGCAAATGGGCTTGGCGTTTGCCGGTCTGGTGGTGGTGGGTGCCATGGCCATGGCGATGTACGAGCTGTTCAGCGCCATCGAAAAGCACACCACTGCCTGGGCCCACCGCGGCAGCCAGAATGCTTGAAGCGCAGGTGCTGCGGCACCTGCGCCACGCCAACGCGGTCGCCCGCCGCGCTAGGGACCTGGGCAAGCACCCTTTCGGCGCGGTATTGGTGGCACCCGATGGCGAAACGGTGCTGGCCGAGCAAGGCAACATCGACACCGTCAACCACGCCGAAAACACGCTGGCGCGTACCGCCGCCACCAACTTCTCTCCCGACTACCTGTGGCAGTGCACGCTGGTGACCACCGTAGAGCCCTGCGCCATGTGCGCTGCGACCCAGTACTGGGCCCACATTGGACGGTTGGTGTTTGGCATCACCGAGGCGCGGCTGCTGGAACTCACCGGCAACCACGGCGACAACCCCACCATGCACCTGCCTTGCCGCACGGTGCTTGCTGCCGGCCAAAAGCACTTTGAAATCACTGGCCCGGTGCCCGCGCTGGAACCGGAAATCGCCGCGCTGCACAGCGGGTTTTGGAAGTAGCGCCACGCACTGGGGGTTGCGGCCGCGTACTCACTGCGGCGCTGGAAACATCTCTCCCAGCAGCTGGCGGGCGATCTTGGAGCTGGCGTAGTCTGAAATATGGTCGCCGTAGCTGTACAAGAAGTTGCGGCCTTCGGTAATGGTGCACACATTGGCGGGGATGTCGCAGAGCAAGGGCGTTGGGTCGAACACCAGCACGTCGGGGTTGCGTGCTTTAAGCCGCTGCACAAACTCTTGGTAGGCACGCGTGCCCTGCAGGTGGTCGGTGTAGCGCACCGTGCAGTACGGGTTGGCCCTGCGCACCAGCAGCTCTTTGAGCAACGGGATGTCGGTCATGGTGCCGCTGACGCAGCTGTTGGGGTCGGGCAGCGACGGGTTGTCCACCACAAACACCGAGCGCTTGCCAGCGCGGGCAAAGCGTGCAAAGGCTCGGCTGTAGGTATCCACATGGCGCTCAATCTCCGCATCCAACACCTCACCTCGGATGAAGCCCGACTGGGGATCGAGCGCGAACATGCCGCGCAGTGCGTTGGCAAACACCACCACCTCCACATTAGGGTCTTGCTCCACCGCCCGGTAGGACTCCAGGCTCAGCGGGGCGGCATCTCCCAGCACGTGCTGCACCGGGCCCAGCAAGCGCCAGCCGCGCGGCCCAGCGGTTTCGCGCGAGAGCCCAAAGAACAGCGATTCGCCCTTGCTGTCGCCCAACACCACGTAAGCGCTGACCGGTTTTTTGTCGCGCGCGCACCACTCAAACAAAGCGTGCTCGGCGGGCGAGAGCAGGCAATCGGCCAGCAATTGGCTGCGGTCGGCACCGTTGACCATGGTGGCGGGATCGGCGTTGAGAAGCGCGTGGTGGCGCGCCTTGAATCCGTGGTTGGCCGTCAGCCCATAGCCCGCCAAAAACACCAACACCATCACCGCGCTCAACGCGGGCACGGTCCAGCGTGACGGCCCACCCGAGTGCACGCCCATGTGTCCGCCAGACCGACCAGCAAAGCTCCCTCCAAACCGAATGGGTCGCTCCAGCCAGCGGTAGGTCCCCCACGCCAAAAGCACGCTGACCAACACCAGCGCTGCACGTACCTCAGCGGGTGGCGTCTCGGCCATCACAATGCGCGCAAAAGACAACATGGGCCAGTGCCACAGGTACAGCGGGTAGCTGATCAAGCCCACGGCAACAAAGGTCTTGCTGGCCAACAGGCGCCGACCCAGCCAGGCAGCATCGCCCGAAAAAATCAGCAGCGCAGTGCCCAGGGTGGGCAGCAGCGCCCACCAGCCAGGAAACGCCGCGCCCTTGTCCAACAGCGCCATCCCCAGTGCAACCAGCAGCAGCCCCAGGTACGCCGCCGCCGGGCGAAAGCGCTGCAGCATCTGCGGATGGCGCCACAGTGCGTAGGCCAACAGGCCGCCCACACCCAGCTCCCAAAAGCGCGGCAGCGGCGAATAAAACGCCATCACCGCATCCACCCGCACCGCCCACAGGCTGTACGCCAGTGACGCCAGCACACAGGCCCCCATCCACAGGCCCACGCGCTGCGGCTTGCGAAACCACCACCACAACAGCAGCGGCCACACCAGATAGAACTGCTCTTCGATACCGAGTGACCACAAATGCAGAAGCGGCTTGGTATCCGCAGCGGTGTCAAAGTAACCGGATGCGCGCCACAGCAAGAAGTTGCTCAAAAACGCAGCGCCGCCCGAAGTAAAAGTGCCCAGAGCCGTGAGCTCCTCGGCGGTCAGCACCAGCCAGCCTAGGCCCATGCACGCCGCCAACACCAAGGCCAAGGCAGGGAAGATGCGCTTGATGCGCCGGGCGTAAAAGTCGCGCAGGGAAAAGGCACCACGGGCATGGTCGCGCAGCAGCACGCCGGTGATCAAGAAGCCCGAGATGGTGAAGAACATGTCCACCCCGGCAAACCCGCCGGGCAGACTGGATGGAAACGCGTGGAACAGCACCACCGCCACCACCGCAATGGCGCGCAGCCCGTCGATGTCGGGGCGGTAGGCAGGGACAAGCGGGGGAGCCAACACGCGCCGGATTTTAATGAGCCACCCGCTGGTGGCTCAGGGCGCGTTGGTGTGCGTGGTAAAGCGCAAAGCCTCGAGTCCAAAGCCCTGGGCCCTCGCCGATGTCAAGGCGGCGTCCAGGAGTTCGGGCGGCAATTGGGGCGTGCGTGACAGCACCCACAGATAGTCGCGACCCGGGTTGCCCACCACCGCCCAGCGGTAATCTGGGTCCAGCCCAATCACCCAGTAATCGGCCCGAAAGGGCCAGAAGAAAGACACCTTCAGCCGCGCATTGCCCGAACCCTCCACCACCGTGGCCTTGCCCGTGGCCGAGATGAAACCGGCGTCGCTGCGGCAGCGGTTGTGCACCCGAATGCCGCCATCGGGCAGCGCGCTGTACTCGGCCGTGGTGTCGCCTACACACTTGCGCTGAAAAAACATCGGGTAGCTGGCGATCTCAAACCAGGTACCCGTGTACCGACCCAGGTCCACCGCGGCCACGCTGCGCACCTGCGCTGTGGCAGGTTCCGCCGCCGCCACAGGCACCGCCGCCTGCAGTGCACACATTCCCGCCAGTACAGGCGCCACCCACGCGCTTGGCAGCCACACCTTTTGAAACCAAGCCATGCCCAACACCTTTCTTTCGTATGACGAGCGCACCGCGATTCGATCCAGGTGCCCCACCGCGCTGCACAATCGGGCACCGCCACCGTTTCACCACGCCCCATGCGCTTCGAAAAACTCTCTGCACAAGGCCTGCGCGACCTGGCCTTGGGCGCCAGCCAGACGCCCTGCAAACACTGCAAAGCCTTGCATTGCCCCGGTTGGGACTCGCTACCTGCTGGCTTTGACCGTGCCGACCTGCGCCAAGTGGCTACCCTGCGCGACGAAGAGAGCGAACACGCCACACTGCTGGAGTACCACCCCGAAGGCACCACCGGCTGGTCGGAGAACGCTCCGATTGCGCCCACGCACTTTCCCTACAACCGCTGCGAGGTGTGGCAGTGCGCGCACTGCACCCGCCTGTTTTTGCGCTACACCGAGTACGGCGGCTACTACGTGGACGAACGCATCCGCGCGCTCAACCCGGCTTGGATCGTAGACGCGCCCTGAACCGGAGCGTCAACCCGGCACCTTCCGCTCGGAGCGACCCAGCATCCATACCAAGCCCAAACCCATCGAGGTGCCGCTGGCCTGCTGGTGCAAAGGGCTATCGCGGTTGGCACCGACGCCGTAGGTGTCTTGTCGCACAAAAGCAAACACCCGCAGATCGGGCGTTAAAGATTTCGACGTGTTGAGCCCCATGCGCATGGCAATCAAGCCGGGCTGCGCGTCATAGGCCGGGCGTGCCGCAGTAGCGTACTCGGGCGTCACGCTGTAGAAAAAGCGATTGAGTTGCGCATCCCCCCACACCAGACCGGCCGAGGCACCTAGGCTCCAGCCGCCACCCACATCGCGCACCTCGTAGGCCAGCTTGGGCTCAATCGCATAGCCCTGGCCGCGCACTCCGCCATTGAGCTCCAGCACCGAACGCACCGGTACCTCCAACTGCCAGCGCGTGCCGGGTGCGGGCCGCGCCAGGGTCAGGTTCAGGCGCGGGCCAAACTCTACCAAGGTCCCCAAGTCCGGCATGCCTTTGCGAACAGCGCTGTCATCGGAATTTGCCGGTAAAGAGGCGGCAAAGCCGACGTCGAACTGCATGTTCTCCGAGCGGTAAAGCCGGGCACCTACGCCGTCGCGGTCAGCGCGAAAAATCTCGCCACGGTAAATGAACACCGGCGCCACCAGGATCCGGGACGCCCGGTCCGATGAGGCCGGGTAGGCCGGTGTGGACACGCCACCGGCAAACACACCGGCTTCCCACAGGGGCTGGCCGGCATCGCGGTCTTGTGCCAACCCGGGGCTGGCTACGCCCAGGAGGGAGAACGCAGCAAAGAAAACGGCCAGGCCAGAGAAAGGGTGCCGCAGAGGTGCAGCATCCAATTCGGTCAGCTTCGCAGGTTGGGTGGCAGGGAGGGTGCGATCGGTGCCGCACACCGGGGGCATTGAAAGAGTGGTTTGGGTCTTCATGGTGCGCCGTATTACGCCACAAACGCCAAAGCCCCACGACAAAGCCAGGCCCTCTCCATAGGCCTAGCGAAACGGCGTGGAAAACTTGGCGTCGGCGACCAGCGCGGTGTCGGTCAAGGTTTGCATAAACGCGACCAGAGCCGCCTTCTGGGCGGTGGTGAGGTTGAGCCGGCGCGGTTGTCCACCCGGGCCGATGAGGCGGTTGTCCAGGGCGGGACCGGCTTGCACGCCGCTGTTGTAGTGCTCCACCACCTCGGTCAAGGTGGCAAAACGACCGTCGTGCATGAAGGCTCCGCTTAAGGCGACGTTCTTGAGCGAGGGGGACTTGAACACGACAGTCTCGCCGGCGTCGAGCCCGTTGGAGCGGGAGTTGGCCGCCAGAGAGAAGGTGGGTGCCACATGGCAGCCCACGCAGCCCGCGCCACCAGCGTTCGGCGGGTTCATGAACAGGGCGCGGCCCTGGTTTTCTTCGGCGGTAAAGCTGGCAATCGGTGTGCCCAGCCCACGGTCGGGGGCGGCAGGCGCGTAGTTGGCGCTGTAGCCGGCGTCCCAGCGGCTGCCGGTGGAGACCATGGCGCGCTCAAACTGCGCCAGCGCGCGCTGCACCCTGGCCTCGGTGATGGCCGCATCGCCAAAGGCAAAGCTGAACAGCGCGGGGTAGTAGCTGAGGTTTTGCAGTTTGGTGATCACCGCCGCAAAGCCGCCGTGGGCGGCGTCAAAACCCATCTCGATGGCGTTTTGGATGGGCTGACTGGCTTGTGCTTCCAGGCTTTCTGCGCGCCGGTCCCAAAAGGTATCGCCTGGCCGGTAGTAGCGGCTGTTACCCAGGCGCATGGCATGGGCGGTGGTGAACGCGTTGCCTTCAAACCCCACACTGAAGCGCTGGGAATCATCGAACCCGTTGGCCTGGCTGTGGCAGGAAGCGCAAGACACGGTGTTGTTGAAGCTGAGCTGCTTGTCGTAAAACAGCACCCGGCCCAGGGTGGCGATCTTGTCGTCCACCGGGTCTTGGGGCGGGGTGTTGTCTAAAGCGCTGACGGTAGCGTCGTAGTACGCGGGCAGCGCGGGCGCAGCATAGTTGGACAAGCTGGCGAAGTCCACGGTAAGCGCCTGGGTGACCGCCACCGGGGTGGTGGTTGTAGAAGTGGCGGGCGCGGTGCTGGACGACCCGCCGCCGCCGCAACCGGCCAGCAATGTGAGCGGCAAGGCCCATGGCAAAGCAAACAGCGAGTAAGAAAGGCTGGAGTTTTTCGGCATTGGCGCACCCAAGATTGTTGTGTTTGGATTTTTGCGGCGCATGCGTCAATCGCGTGTGTGCTTGTGTAAAGTTTTGCGTCGGTCCGGGTTTTGGAGTGGTGCCGATGGCCGCACCGCCCGAACCAAGGGTTTTGCCTAGGTGCACATCGTGGTCAATGAAAAACAATGCCAAAGGCTTCTTTTTCATCCATGGCGACGGAGACACGCGCAATGCAGATTCAACTCAAGATCAACGGCAAAGACACGTCGGTTGACGTGGCGCCCAACACGCTGCTGGTGCAGCTGCTGCGGGAGCACCTCAATATGACCGGCACCCACGTGGGATGCGACACCGCGCAGTGCGGCGCTTGCACTGTCATGAAAGACGGGCATGCCGTCAAGTCCTGCAACATGCTGGCGGCACAGGCGCAGGGCGCTGACATCACCACCATCGAAGGCTTGGCGCAAGCCGATGGAACGCTGCACCCGATGCAAGCGGCGTTCAAAGAGTGCCACGGCCTGCAATGCGGCTTTTGCACACCGGGCATGGTGCTGAGCTCGATTGACCTGTGCAACAAACACCCCAACGCCAGTTCCACCGAAATCCGCGAGCTGCTGGAAGGCAACATCTGCCGCTGCACCGGCTACCAAAACATCGTGAAGTCCGTCCAGCAAGGTCGTGCTGGCATGGCCTCTGCCAAATAAGGAGAACAGCAATGGGTGCCTCAGATTTTTCCAAACTCCCGCACATCGGTGAGTCGGTCCGCCGCAAAGAAGACTACCGATTCCTCACCGGCGCCGGGCAATACACCGACGACATCACCATGCCGGCGCAGAGCTACGCGGTGTTTGTGCGCAGCCCCTACGCGCATGCGGTGATCAAGAGCATCGACACCAGCGCAGCAGCAGCCATGCCCGGCGTCATCCGGGTCTTCGTCGGCACCGACCTTGAAGGCAAGATGGGTGGCCTGCCCTGCGGCTGGCTCATCAACAACCCCGACGGTTCGCCCATGAAGGAGCCGCCGCACCCGGTGCTGGCGCTGGGCAAAGCCCGCCATGTGGGCGACCAAGTCGCCATGGTGGTGGCTGAAACACTGGAGCAGGCGCGCAATGCGTCCGAAGCCGTGGTGGTGGACTACGAGGTGCTCGACGCCGTCACCGATGTGCGCGATGCAGCCAAAGGCACTGCGCTGCACGAGGTGTCGCCCGACAACCATTGCTACAAATGGACCCTGGGCGACAAAGGCCAGGTCGACGCGGCGTTTGCCAATGCGGCGCACATCACCAAGCTGGACCTGATCAACAACCGCCTGGTGCCCAACGCTATGGAGCCGCGCTGCGCCATTGGCAACTACAACCGCGCTACCGAAGAATATGTGCTGTATGTGGCCAACCAAAACCCGCATGTAGAACGCTTGCTGATGACCGCCTTCGTGCTGGGTCTGCCCGAGCACAAGGTGCGCGTGATTGCGCCCGATGTGGGCGGCGGCTTTGGATCCAAAATTTATCTGTACGCCGAAGACGTAGCGCTCACCTGGGCGTCCAAACAGATCAACCGGAGCATCAAGTGGACCAGCGACCGCTCCGAGGCGTTTCTGACCGACGCGCATGGCCGCGACCACGTGAGCCACGCCGAAATGGCCATGGACAAAGACGGGAAGTTTTTGGCCATGCGGGTGCACACCGACGCCAACCTGGGCGCCTACCTGTCGACCTTCTCTACTGCGATTCCCACCATCCTGTACGCCACGCTGTTGGCGGGCCAGTACACCTGCCCGCAGATTTACGTGGAAGTGGACGCCTGGTTTACCAACACCGTGCCGGTAGACGCCTACCGCGGCGCAGGCCGCCCCGAGGCCACTTACCTGCTGGAGCGCCTGGTGACCCGCTGCGGCTGGGAGTTGGGTCTCTCGCAAGACGAGATCCGCAAGCGCAACTTCATCAACACCTGGCCGTACCAGACGCCGGTCGCCCTGCAATACGACATCGGCGACTACCTCGGCTGCATGACCAAAGCGCAAGAGCTGGCCGACGTGGCAGGCTTTGAAGCGCGCAAAGCCGCCAGTGCGGCCAAGGGCCTGCTGCGTGGCATCGGCTACTCCAGCTACATCGAAGCCTGTGGTTTGGCACCCAGCAACGTCGCAGGTGCCTTGGGTGCCCGCGCCGGCCTGTTCGAGTGCGGCGAAGTGCGCGTGCACCCCACCGGCAGCGTGACCGTGTTTACCGGTTCGCACAGCCACGGCCAGGGGCATGAGACCACCTTTGCGCAGGTGGTGGCAGCGCGCCTGGGCATTGCGGTGGAGGCGGTGGACATCGTCCACGGCGACACCGGCCGCGTGCCCTTCGGCATGGGCACCTACGGCTCGCGCTCCATCTCGGTGGGCGGCGCGGCCATCATGCGCGCCCTCGACAAGATTGAGGCCAAGGCCAAGAAGATCGCGGCCCACTTGATGGAATCCAGCGACGCAGATGTCGACTTTGCCAACGGCGAATTCACCGTCAAAGGCACCGACAAAAAGGTCACCTTCGGCCAGGTTGCGCTCACCGCTTATGTGCCGCACAACTACCCGCTCGACAAGCTCGAGCCCGGCCTGGACGAAACCGCGTTCTACGACCCCACCAACTTCACCTACCCCTCAGGAACCTATATCTGCGAGGTAGAAATCGACCCCGCCACCGGCACCACCCGCGTGGACCGCTTCAGCGCGGTGGACGACTTTGGCACCATCATCAACCCGATGATTGTGGAAGGCCAGGTGCACGGCGGTATCGTGCAAGGCATCGGCCAGGCGCTGCTAGAAAACTGCGTCTACGACCGCGAAACCGGCCAGCTGCTGACCGGCTCGTTCATGGACTACACCATGCCGCGGGCAGACGATTTCCCGGACTTCAAAATCGACAACATCTGCACGCCCTGCACCCACAACCCGCTGGGCACCAAGGGCTGCGGCGAGGCCGGAGCCATCGGTTCACCACCCGCCGTGATCAATGCGGTGCTCGATGCCTTGCGCGCAGTCGGTGTCAAAGAGTTCGACATGCCGGCATCGCCGCACCGTGTCTGGGAAGCCATCCAAGCGGCCAAAGCCTAAACCTCAAGGAGTCGACATCCATGTACGCATTCACGTATGAACGTCCCACTTCGGTGGACCAGGCAGCGCGGCTCGCTGCGGGCGGTGCCAAGGTGCTGGCCGGCGGGCAAACTTTGCTGGCCTCCATGAAGCAGCGCCTCTCGCAGCCCAACACGCTGGCCGACCTGGCTGGTATTCCCGAGCTGTCTGGCATCTGCCGCGAGGGCGATGCCTTCGTCATTGGCGCCATGACCCGCCACCGCGAAGTGGCCGACCACGCCGAGCTGCGTTCGGCCATTCCGGCCCTGGCCGATCTGGCAGCCCACATTGGCGACCGCCAGGTGCGCGCCATGGGCACGCTGGGCGGCTCGGTGGCCAACAACGACCCGTCTGCCTGCTACCCCAGCGCGGTCTTGGCGCTCGGCGCCACCGTGCACACCACCCAGCGCAAGATTGCAGCCGACGACTTTTTTTTGGGCATGTTCACCACGGCATTGAACGACGGCGAACTCATCAAAGCCATCAGCTTTCCGGTCGCCAAAGGTGCGGCCTACATGAAGTTTGTGCAGCCGGCCTCGCGCTTTGCGCTGGTGGGCGTGTTTGTGGCGCAAACCGCCTCGGGCGTGCGGGTGGCGGTCACAGGCGCAGGCCAAGGCGTTTTCCGTCACAAAGGGCTGGAAGACGCGCTCAACAAGAGCTTCACGGTACAGTCGGCGGCATCGGTGGCCATCGATGCTTCGGCGCTCAACGCCGACCTCCACGCCAGTGCGGCCTACCGGGCCAACCTCATCAGCGTGCAGACGCAGCGGGCGGTGGCCAAGATACTGGGCTAAGCCGGGCTGGTGTCCGCAAGGGCTCCGCAGCCTCTGGGCGCGGAGCCTTTTTTCCATGGACCTGTTGTATGACGACATTTGCTTCGATTGACGCGCTGATGGCTGCGCTGGCCTCGGTCGGCTACTTCGCTGAGCGCAGGCTGGCCACCGCCGTGTTTCTGGCATTGAAGCTGCAGCGGCCCTTGCTGCTCGAAGGCGAACCCGGCGTGGGCAAAACCGAGCTGGCCAAAGCGCTGTCGCAGGCCCTGGGGCGCGCCCTCATCCGCCTGCAGTGTTACGACGGGCTGGAGCAGCGGGAAGCCCTGTTCGAGTGGAACTATGCAGCGCAGTTGCTGCACATGCGCGCGGCGCAAACCGGGCTGCAAAGCAACGCGCAGGACAGCACCGAAGCACAGGTGGCCCGCATGGAGCAAGAGGTTTACCAGGAGCGCTACCTGGTGCGCCGCCCGCTCTTGCAGGCGCTGCAGGCCCCGGCACCCGGCGCCTTGTTGCTGATTGACGAAGTGGACCGGGCCGACGAACCCTTTGAGGCCTTTTTGCTGGAGTACCTGGGCGAGTACCAGGTCAGCATTCCGGAGCTGGGCACGGTGTCAGCCACGTACAAGCCGGTCACCATTCTGACCAGCAACCGCACCCGCGAACTCAACGATGCGGTCAAGCGCCGCTGCCTGTACCACTGGCTGGACTACCCCGAGCGCGAGCGCGAGCTGGCCATCATCCGCGCCCAGGTGCCGCAGGCCAGCGAGCAGCTGTCCGCGCAGGTCGCCATGGTGGTGACGCGTCTGCGCCAGCAGCCTTTTGCCAACGCCTTTCAGCGCGCGCCCGGCATCGCCGAGGCGGTGGAATGGGCCCGCGCGCTGATCGCCCTGGACACCTTGGTGCTGGACCCCGAGGTGATCAGCGATACGGCGGGCATCATGTTCAAACAGCGTGACGACATTGCCGCGCTCAACATCGACATGGCACAAGCCCTGCTGGCACCCGAAGACCTATGAACCTGGGCGACGCGCGCAGCGGCAAGCTTGCGCAGAACATCGCGGCGTTTGGGCGCACCCTGCGCCACGCTGGCGTGCAGGTGGACAGTGCACGCATTGTGCTAGCCCACGACGCGGCGCTGCTGGTGGGCCTGGCCAGCAAGGCCGACGTGGGGGCCGCGCTCGAAGCGGTGCTGGTCAGCCGCGAGCAAGACCGCATGGTGTTTCGCGAGCTGTTTGACGTCTTTTTCAAAGACCCCAACATGGCCAACAAGCTGCTGGCCCAAATGCTGCCCAGCGCCGAGGGCAAAGCCGAGCCCAGCAAGCGCAGGCCGCGCGTGCGCGAGGCGCTGACCCCGCGCAAGCACACGCCACAGCAGGCGATGCCCAGCAAAGACGAGCACAAGATCGATTTCGACGCCGCCATGACCGCCAGCGCCCTAGAACGCCTGCGCCATGCCGACTTCAACCAGCTCTCCGCCGCCGAGTACCGTTTGGTGGAAGGGCTGGTGCGCGGCATTCCACTGCCCCTGCCCCGTTTTGCCGGACGCCGCACCCGCAAAGCCCACACCGGGCCACGGCTGCATTGGTCGGGCGTGATGCGGCAAACCGTGCGCTTTGACGGCGACGCCGCCGTGCTGCCGCGCAGGCAGCGCCGCAGCGAGTTGTCACCGCTGGTGTTTTTGGTGGATGTGTCGGGCTCCATGGAGCGGTATGCGCGTTTGCTGCTGGCGTTTTTGCACGCCGCCACCCGGCGCCACCCCCGGCGCGATGTATTTGCCTTTGGCACCCAACTGACCGACCTGAGCGCCAGCTTCCAGCGCGCCGACACCGACGACATGCTGCTAGAGGCCGGCACCACCATCGCCGACTTTGGTGGGGGCACCTGCCTGGGCGAATCACTGGCGACACTGCGGCAACACCATGCCCGCCGCTTTGTGGGCGGCCGCACCGTGGTGCTGGTGGTGAGCGATGGGCTGGACACCGGCGAACCGGCTGCGCTGGGGCAGGAGCTGGACTGGCTCAAGCGCCACTGCAAGCATTTGTTCTGGCTCAACCCCTTGCTGCGCTTTGAGGGGTACGCTCCGCTGGCGCGCGGTGCCGAACAGTTGCACCAGCACGCCGACGGCATGCTGGCGGTGCACAACGTAAGCCATTTGCAGCAGCTCGCTGCCAGCCTGTCGGCGCTGATGCGAAGCCGTTAGCCTGCCGTACTTTTTTGAACCACGCCACCGGAGTAGACCACCATGGAAATGCAAGGCAGCCGCCAACTCGCCATCAACCAGCAACAAACCTGGGATGCACTCAACGACCCGCAGGTGTTGAAGCTGTGCATCCCCGGCTGCGACAAGATCGAGGCCAGCGGCGAGAACCAGTACAGCATGGCGGTGTCGCTCAAGATCGGGCCGCTGGCGGCCAAGTTCGCCGGCAAGATTGCGCTCTCCGACATCAACGCGCCGCACAGCTACACCATCGCTTTTGAGGGCCAGGGCGGCCCCGCTGGCTTTGGCAAAGGCAATGCCAAGGTGCAACTCCACCCCAACGCGGAAGGCGTGGCGCTGGAGTACACGGTGCAAGCCAGCGTGGGGGGCAAAATTGCCCAAGTGGGTCAGCGCCTGATCGACGGCGTCGCCAAGTCCATGGCCGAAGATTTCTTCAAGCGCTTTGACCAAGAGATGCAAAAGCGCTACCCAGAGGCCTACGCCGAACGGCCCGCGGCCGTTGCGCCAGCAGCCCAAGATCCCACAGCAGCGCGGGTTCCCACCTGGGTGTGGGTGGCAGCCGCAGCGGTGGGCGTAGTGGCCTACCTGGTGGTGCGCTAAAGCGCCCGCTCCCACCCAGCGCCCACGCCATGGAAAACCTGGACGTTCTGGTTTTGCGAACCTTGCGCACATGGCGCGCGCAGTCGCGGCGCGCCCTGCTCGCCACGGTGGTGCGCACCTGGGGATCTTCGCCACGGCCGGTGGGCTCCATCATGGCGCTGTGCGAGGACGGCACGGTGGTAGGCTCGGTCTCGGGCGGCTGCATTGAAGACGACCTGATTTACCGCTTTACCCGCGCCTACGCACAAGCCGCAGGTGCCGCGCCCCAAGAGCCGCAAGCGCTGCCCCAAGGCGCGCCGCAGTTGGTGAAGTACGGCATCAGCGCCGACGAAGCCCACCGCTTCGGGCTGCCGTGCGGCGGCACCCTGGAGCTGCTGCTGGAATTTGACCCGGACGTGGCCAACCTGGACGAGCTGCTGGCCTGGCTGGACCAGGGCCGCTTGGTGGAACGCAGCGTGGAGCTTGCCAGCGGCAACGCCAGCCTTGCGTTGTGCAGCAAGCCGTCGGACTTGTCGCTGGATGGCACGCGGCTGGTGAATGTTTTTGGGCCGGAATACCGCTTGCTCATCATCGGTGCGGGGCAAATGAGCGAGTACCTGGCCACCATGGCGCGCTTTAGCGGATTTGCCGTGACCGTGTGCGACCCCCGCCAAGAGTACAGCGCCAGCTGGGCAGTGGAAGGCACGCGCTTGGTCACCGACATGCCCGACGACGTGGTGACCAGCTTCAAACCCGACCGCCGCTGCGCCGTGGTGGCGCTGACGCACGACCCCAAGCTCGACGACCTGGCGCTACTAGAAGCCCTGCGCAGCGACGCGTTCTACATAGGCGCCATAGGCTCGCGCCGCAACAACCAAGCGCGGCGTGCGCGGCTGATCGAACACTTTGGCGAAAGCGACGCATCGCTGCGGCGGCTGCGCGGCCCGATCGGCATTTACATCGGCAGCAAAACACCGCCCGAAATTGCGGTGAGCGTGATGGCCGAAATCTTGGCGGTGAAAAACGGGGTGCAACTTCCCCGCGACCTGGAGGTCGGAGCAGCCAAGGATGACTTGGCGGTGCTGCACAACGACCCCGGTGCGGTGGTGTGCCACGCGCCAGGCGGCAAGACCTAGCCTTGGGGCTGCTTCTCGTAAATGACAAAGCGCTTGGTCGTGGTTTCCACCACCTCCCAAGTGCCCACAAACCCGCGCGGCACCACAAACTCATCACCCGCCACCAGCGTCAGCACCGCCCCCGCCTCGCTGGTAAGAATGCTCTTGCCCTCCAGCATGCGGCAGTACTCCTCCTCGGTGTACCTGACGTGCCACGCGCCCGGCTCGCTGCGCCACAGGCCCACAGAAAACTGGCCGCTTGCGTCGGTGTAATGCGACCACACGGTTTGCTTGGGGTTGCCGCGAATCAGCTTTTCTGCGGGGAGGTGGTAGTCCTCGGGGGGTGTGGTGGTGGGGAGTAGTTGAGGTAGTGGAGTGGGCATGGGTTGAGGACTTGAAAGACGGTCAATTAGGCTGCGGCGATCGTAAGGCCGTTAAGGGTCGTGTGACTGGTCTCGCAGCTCTCAAGTGCTGCCCGAATGACGGTAGGGCCGCGGTTGCTGCCAGTCAGCCACTGCCCGACACCCGTCTGCTTTGGGCCACAACCGGTAGCTGGTGAGGGACTGCTCAGGAGACGCGAAAAAAGCTCGGTCAAGGTTCGCTAGAGATTTAGCAATCTTCGGAGTCGGGCTGTTAGCTGACTTTCACGGCGCTCCGAAGCAGGCAAGAAAGTAGAGCCTACGTTACCTCGCCAACGACCTCCGCGAAATTCAATGCAACTCTGCACGGTAGCGAGCGGCGGCTAAACTAACTCGCATGGGCTCCAGCATCAGACCTGCTGTCACGTCTTATCCTGATTACCGATTTTCTGCGATGGATGACCAACAGTTGGACACTCAGCTTGTGCTCTTCGAGGAGATGGCGAACCGCAGGAAGGTGCTCTCATCTGGAAGCCGGGTAGCAACAGGTCCGGGTGCGCAAACTCGCAGTACAACGAGATGTCATGCATTGCGCCTCTTCCATGTATGGTCACTCAAGCCAAACCACTGCGGCAAGAAATGAATACGAAATATGGTTTCCACTGGAAGCGGTGGGTGTCCACATCTGGCGCCACCTGCCTTGACAGCAAATGGCTGAATCAGACTTATCAACTTCGTCCATGGGACCATCAGATTCATCTCGTCAGGAATTTCCCGCTTGCGAGTGCGTTTTATGACTAGTCCAAATCAGGCGGTGCCGAGTGAACTTTGATTCATCGATATACAACGATGCTTTGCGCTCGGCGGTTGTCTGCGTTATGCAGAGTTTCCCTAGCTGCCTGCTATGTGGTGGTGAATACTGTAATCAGATCTGGTTGTTTCTCGGCGGCACCAGCGAAAGCGTACCTTTCATACGTGCCGAATACCTCACTAAGTACTACGGCGCGCTTATTTGGATGAAAAGGGGATGCACGCTGTGTGTCGCTTGTCAATTGGCAGAGGGAAAGGAGCGATAAAATGAGAAAGAACGCATTAGGTGGTTTTATCTTTCTGTTGTTTGTTGGTTTGCTTGTATTTTTTTTCTGGCGCTCTGAAGAACCAAATTCCCCGGCACAGGCATTGCAGCCTGGGGACGTGAACTATCCAGTGGTCAATCCTGCTCCGGAGCAAGTCGTGAAGTTCACGGCAATCATTCCTGATGGGTGGCCGGCTGAGTTCCGTCTCCTTTATATGGTAACTGTTGATCAACAAAATAAATCCAAAAAACTTATTAGTCCTCCAGGCTGTGCATGGAAGCAGAACAAACAGTTTTATGTTGATGTTCCACTTCTTTTGCAAAGGCAAGACAAAGTTTACAAAGGGGATTTCACCGTAGACTACTTTTTGCCGGGCACATGCCAATGGAGCATGTATAACATCAATTCACCGGTCTTGAGATCAGCCCTTGTATTCAGAATTCATTCGTCACACCCTAACTCGCAACCCGGCCTTGGCCTAGATTTGACAAAGCAGAAATTGCATATCTGGTGCACAAAGCATGGAAAAGGTTTGAAAAAGTCCGCCGCATTGAATGAACAATACGATTGCACCCCTTTCGGCATGGTCGAACTTTTCACCGATTTACCAGTAGGTTTCAAAGAGACTGTCCCCGAAGAACAGCGGGATTGGCCTAACACATTCTCGCAATATCTGCGAGAAATGTCAGTAGAGATCCATGATCTTGACCAGTTGATTCCTGAGTATTTGAGTCGTGCTTCTGGGAAACCGGGCAGCAATTAACCTGCCCCTTATAAACCGTGCCATCGCGCGTCCTTCAATCAAAACCTGAATTGTCAAAAAGTAATTCGTGTCTGGTCATTGTTTATGTATTGCCAAGAGGGATTTTTAAAATCGAAACAAACTGGGGCTTCGTTGTTGGAAGACCGCTTTCGCGCCAATCCAGTCGCTCGCCATCACAACTGGCTGCTGATTTCCAATGTCAGCTTTAGGGTGGCTAATTCGAACAACTGGATTTCTGCTTTGGGTCGGGAGCAGTCGATGTTGTGCCAACACCGGAAGACCGCTTTCAGCCTAAACCTGACTACCCACCAGCATTCGGACACTCGCTCACTTTAGAAACTACCATCCGCCGCAACAAGCCATTTTCAAATCCGCCACGCCTCCTTCGCGTCCCCTCACTCCACCGTCACACTCTTAGCCAAATTCCTCGGCTTATCCACATCCGTCCCGCGCGCGCACGCCGTGTGGTACGCCAGCAGCTGCAGCGGCACCACGTGCAGCAGGGGGGACAGGGCGCCGTAGTGCTCGGGCATGCGGATGACGTGCAGGCCTTCTGCGCTGTCGATGTGGGTGTCACCATCAGCCAGCACGTACAGCACGCCGCCGCGCGCGCGCACTTCGTGCAGGTTGCTTTTGAGTTTTTCCAGCAGGGCGTCGTTGGGCGCAACGGTAACCACGGGCATGTCACTGGTGACCAGGGCCAGCGGGCCGTGTTTGAGTTCGCCTGCGGGGTAGGCCTCGGCGTGGATGTAGCTGATTTCCTTGAGTTTGAGGGCGCCTTCTAGGGCAATGGGGTAGTGCATGCCGCGGCCCAAGAACAGCGCGTTTTCCTTTTTCGCAAAGTCTTCGGACCAGGCCATGATTTGCGGCTCCAGCGCCAGCACGGCTTGCAGTGCCGCTGGCAGATGCCGCATCGCTTTGAGGTGCATCGCCTCTTGCGCCTCGCTCAAGTGGCCCTTGCTTTGCGCCAGCGCCAGCGTCAGCAAGAACAGGCCGGCCAGCTGCGTGGTGAAGGCCTTGGTGGATGCCACGCCAATCTCCACACCGGCGCGGGTGACGTAGGCTAGGCTGCACTCGCGCACCATGGCGCTGGTGGCGACGTTGCAGATGGTCAGGGTGTGGCGCATGCCCAGGCTTTGGGCGTGGCGCAGCGCGGCCAGGGTGTCGGCGGTTTCGCCGCTTTGGGTGATGGTGACGACCAGGGTGCGTGGGTTGGGCACCGAGTCGCGGTAGCGGTATTCGCTGGCCACTTCCACTTGGCAGGGCAGCTTGGCGATGCTCTCGATCCAGTACTTGGCGGTGCAGCCGCTGTAGTAGCTGGTGCCGCAGGCCAGGATCAGCACCGAGTCAATCTGCGCAAACACCCGCGCCGCATTGGCGCCGGGGGCGTGGTTCATCTGCTGGTCAAACAGCTCGGGCACGATCCCTTCGACGCCTTCGAGCGTGTCGGCAATGGCGCGCGGCTGCTCGAAGATTTCTTTTTGCATGTAGTGGCGGTAAGGGCCCAGCTCGGCCGCGCCACTGTGGGCGTGCACGGTTTTGACCGGGCGCTGCGCAGGCGTGAGCGCTTTGTGCGCCTTGTCGAGCAGCCAGTATTTGCCCAGCTGCAGGTCTGCCACATCGCCCTCTTCCAGGTACACGATCTGGTCGGTCACCCCGGCCAGGGCCATGGCGTCGCTGGCCAAGAAGTGCTCTTGGCCGTCTTTGCCCACGCCCAAGATCAACGGTGAACCAGCGCGCGCGCCGACCAGGCGGTGCGGCTCGTCCTTGCAGAACACCGCGATGGCGTACGCGCCTTGCAGCTGCGCGGTGGCGGCTTTCACGGCGTCTAACAGATCGCCGTCGTACAAGCTGTCGATCAGGTGGGAAATGACCTCGGTGTCGGTCTGGCTGTCAAAGTGGTAGCCCTTGGCCTGAAGCGCGGCGCGCAGTGCGTCGTGGTTCTCGATGATGCCGTTGTGCACCAGTGCAATGCGCCCCGGCTTGGTGGCGGTGGCCTGCGCGCCGGTGCCGTGGCTGAAGTGCGGGTGCGCGTTGTGCACGGCGGGTGCGCCGTGGGTGGCCCAGCGGGTGTGCGCAATGCCCAGCTGGCCTTCGATTTTTTGGGTGCCCGTGGCCTGCGCAATTTGCTCGGCCAACTCGGCCACCCGCGCGGTGCTGCGTGCGCGGCGCAAGCCGGGCTCGGCGTCGGTGGCATAGATGGCCACGCCACAGGAGTCGTAACCGCGGTACTCCAGGCGTTCGAGCCCCTGCACCAAGACCGGAACGATATTGCGGGTCGATACCGCACCAACAATGCCACACATAACTGCTCTCCCACATCAAAGCGATGGCGGGATGGTAGGTGGCGAGATGCAAAACAAGTGGTCTAAATTTGGTCTTCTTTGGGTTTTTATTTCACAATGTCGCTGCTGTGAATTTTTGTTTAACTTAAGGCTACCTTTATGAACGATTTGTCACTAGATGCCTTGGACCTTCGGTTGCTGGCCTGCTTGCAGCGCGACGCGTCACTGAGCAACCAAGCCCTGGCAACACAGGTAGGCACCTCGGCACCGACCTGCCTGCGCCGGGTGCAGCGGCTGCACACGCTGGGCCTGATTGAGCGGCACGTGGCCATCCTCAACCCGCAACGACTGGCGCAGGCCCTGGGCCACGGGTTGACTGCCATCGTCGAGGTGACGCTGGACCAGCAACACGCGCAAGCGCTGCAAGCTTTTGAGGACAGTGTGGCGGGTGAATCGCGGGTGCAGCAGTGTTACCGGGTGTCGCCGGGGCCCGACTTTGTGTTGGTGGTGCACGCCGCCACCATGCCGGACTACCACCAACTGTCCCAGCGGCTGTTTGGCGCCAACGCGAACGTGCGCAACGTCAAGGCCTACTTCAGCGTGCACCGCAGCAAGTTTGGCGCGGAGTTGCCGTTGACGTAGGTGGTGGGCGATTAGCTAAAAAACGTGGGTTTGGTGGACACCTGGCCTGGCGGCAATCGCGAGACGCATACAGCCTTGGCTGGCCGCATTGACGCGCTAACGGGTGGCAAACACCAGCCGCACGGTGCAGCCCTGGCCCACGGTCGCGTGCACACCGACGCTGCCCTGCATGCGCTGCATGGCTTTGCGGGTTAGCGCCAGCCCCATGCCCAAACCCGCAAACTGCCGCGCCGTGTGCAGGCGCTGAAACGGCTGGAAAAGAGATGCCTGCAAGCTGGGGTTGAAGCCCACGCCGTTGTCCACAATCGTCAGACACACACCACCGTGCGGGCCTGCGCGCTGTGCGGACACGTCGATGGTGGTCTGCGGCACGCCAGCAGTGAACTTGAGTGCGTTGTCCAGCACTTGCTGGAGCGCCAGCTGCACCAGGCCGGGGTCGCCTTGCACCTCGGGCAAAGCGTCTTCGATGCGCCACAGCACGGAGCGGTCGCCAGTCTGCGCAGCGAGTGCAGCGCGCGTCGCCGCGATAGCCGCCTGCAAAGACACCGCCTCGGTGCGCACCGGCTGCGAGCCGATGCGCGAGAGCTGCAGCAGCGCATCCATCTGCACGCCCAGGTGCTTGGCCGATCCCACTACCGTATCCAAAAAGCCGCGCAATTCGTCGTTAAGCTGCGGCCCGGCGTCCTCTTGGACGAGCTGCGCGTAACTGCTGATGTGCCGCAGGCTGGCGCGCAGGTCGTGCGAGACGGCCGAGGTGAAATCCTGCATTTCCTGGCGCTGGGCGGCTAGCTCGGCTTCGAGTTGCGCTATGCGCTCTAGAGGGGTGGGTGCCATGGGTGTGTCCGAGGGCGTCAAGGATATACCAGCCAACTGGCACCCACTGGCTGGCCCAAATCGTGCGCCGCGCCAAAAAACAAGGCGTTGGCGCTTCAGCGCGACAAGCGGCGGCTGCGCATTTTGAGCGCCACCCGCAGGCGCCACACCACCTTGACTAGCAGGTAACCGATGACCGCGCCGCCCACCGCAAACAGGCCCATGCCCAGTAAGGTAGGCACACCATAGGAGCTAAGCCACAGCGCCACTCCGCCACCCGGCGCGATCGCAGCGTCGGTGGCGCTGGCGCTGGCCGGCTCACCCAGCACCCAAGCGCCGAGTTGGTAGGCCAGCAGCAACCAAAAGCCAATGGTCAAGGGGTTGGTCACCATGGTCATGGCCGCCGCCGTGGGGATGTTGCCGCGCCACCAAACGCAGTGCGCTGCGGCCACCACAATTTGTGCCACCGGAATCACAAACGCCCAAAACCAGCCGACTGCCACCCCGCGCGCCACCGCCTCGTGCTGGAAGCGCCACAACTGGGGGTCGAGCACGCGGCGGGCGATGGGCCGCAGCCAAGGGTAAGCCGCCAATGCTTCGCGCGTGGGTAGCGACTCGCGAAAGCGGTCCGTCCAGTGCGGCTCGGGACGGCTCATCGGCGCGCCGCCTTGGCGGCAAACCACAGCGCAGCGTGCAGGCCTATCCCCAAAAGCACCAGCGCTACTGCACCCAGGGCCCAGACAATCCAGGCAGCGATACCCAACCAACCCGAGGTCAACGGCACCCCCGAGAGCATAGATTGCAGCCACGGCACCACTGCAGCGGCGGTGGTTTGAATGTTGCTCACAAGTTCGGCCGGAATCCAGACGGAGATCCAAGCAGGAATTGCTAGCTGGCCCGCCATTTGCGCGGGATTCAATAAGGTGCCGACGTTGACCAAGGACCAGTTAGCAAAGACGTGCAGTAACCACACGCCCGCCGACCAAAACACCAACGCGACGCAGACCACCAACCACGCTGCCAAATACCGCATGTGAGACCCAAAACAGAAGGAGAAGACTGCATGGTGCCCAAGGGCCCTGTGACGGCACAGCAGGGAAATTCGCTGCAATACTCTGCTTTTTTAGAATCAAGTTCCACAGTTAATCAGAATAAACGCGGTCTTACAACCGTACACTGCGCGCCTTGGTGTAACGCAGGTTCGCTGCGCCACACCCATCCAATCCACCCCGGGAGGCCGGGAAAACCCAAGTAAAGGTGTCTATGCAAACAATCGCTCCGCTTTGGCTGTGGGCAACATTTGTTGCCATCGTGCTGGTGTCGCTGTTCGTCGACTTCGTCGTGCTCAAGAAGCAGGGCGCGCATGAGATTGGCGTCAAAGAGGCACTCAATTGGTCCATCGTCTGGGTGGCCTTGAGCTTTCTCTTCAACGGCCTGTTCTGGTGGGCCATCAAGGACACGACCGGCTCCACCGAGATCGCCAACACCAAGTCCTTGGAGTTCCTGACCGGCTACCTGATTGAAAAATCGCTGGCGGTGGACAACATCTTTGTGTTCTTGATGATCTTCACCTACTTTGCAGTGCCTGCGCACTACCAGAAGCGGGTGTTGATGATCGGCATCATCGGCGCCATCGTGCTGCGCACGGTGATGATTCTGGTGGGTGGCTGGTTGCTGGCCCAGTTCCACTGGATTTTGTATGTGTTCGGCGCGTTCCTGATCCTGACCGGCGTGAAGATGTGGTGGGCTGCTGGCAAAGAGCCTGACCTGGACAGCAACCCCGCACTGAAGCTGCTGCGCAAGGTGCTGCCCGTGAGCAAAAACTACGACGGCGAAAAATTCTGGACCGTGGAGAACGGCAAAAAGATTGCCACGCCGCTGTTCATGGTGATCTGCTTGGTGGCGCTGACCGACGTCATTTTTGCGGTGGACTCCATCCCCGCGATCTTCGCCATCACCAGCGACCCGTTCATCGTACTGACCAGCAACGTGTTTGCGATTCTGGGCCTGCGTGCCATGTACTTCTTGCTCGCCGCGATTGCCAGCAAGTTCCATTTGCTGAACTACGGCCTGGCCATCATTCTGATGTTCATCGGTACCAAGATGTGCCTGATCGATATCTACAAGATTCCGGTGGGCATCTCGCTGGGCGTGGTGGTCGGTATCTTGGCGGCGACTATGGTGCTGAGCGTGCGCACCGCGCCAAAGGAACCTGAAACCAAGGGCTGATGGATGGGGCGTGACATGCAAGGTCGCACAACCGAGCCTGGATCACCGAAGTTTGGTAACTAATGGTTGGCCCACCTGCACTACGCGGGTGGGCCACATTCTTTTTGGGGGCGTGAACAGCGCCCGTGGCCTTAGGTTGGCTGGGCAGTCCGCTCCACCGTCGCAGCACGAAAACACCATACAAACTGGCTGATGCGCGCATACACCGCGCAATAGACGAAGGCACACAACAACAAGCCTGCCGCCAGTCCCACGGTGCTGTTACCCACGAAGAGTGCTGTCGACACCGGGAGCAGCGCGGCACCCCACATCACCAAGCCCGTGGCCGAGTTGCGAAACAGTCCGCTCTGGTTGGGAAACCAATGGCGCACCACACGCTTTTTCACCAGGCTGTGCAAATGCAGTCGGTCGGGGTGACCGGTGCTCATGCCACGCCGACGCCGGCGCCACATACTGAAAACCACCTCCAGCACCGGGTAGGCGCACAGCAGCAGGGGAAACCAGGCCGACATCTCGGGGTGGCGGGTGAGCATCAGCACTGCGATCCAGGCGATGCAAAACCCGACAAAGTAGGCCCCACCATCGCCTAAAAAAATCTTGCCCAAGGGCCAGTTGACACACAGAAATCCCAGCACCGCAGCGCCTAGGACGATGCACACCTGGGCCATCTCGGTGTCGCCCACCGACAAAAACGTCCAGGCAAAGCCGCCCAAAATAATGATCACGGTGCCGCCCGACAAACCGTTGAAGCCGTCGATGATGTTGATGGCGTTGGCAATACCACCGACCGTGACCGCGGTGAACAGCACCGAGACGATGGTGAACCCCAACAACCAATCCAGCCCAGGTACGTTCACCCGGTTGATGGCGTACCCCGTGATCGCCCAGCCCAACACCCCACAGCCTATGGTGGCTAGTAACCGGGCCCGCACACTGACGCGCTTGGTGAGGTCTTCAGCTAACCCGAAGACAAAAGCCGGTGTACCGGCAACGATCAAGGGATACAGCAGGCTGTGCAAAGCCTCAGAGGCCAGGTACCACGCCACCAGAAAGCCGCCCGCAATGGGAAGACCACCCACCCGCGGAGTGGGTGCGGTGTGGAACTTCTGAATGCCCACCACGGAGTCCACCGTGAGGTGCCCGTGCCAGCTACGGGACAGCACCAAAGCCAGTGCGCCCAGAAAAGCCACCACAAACGCAGCCAAGGCTGGGGCTCCCGCAAGAGCCCAGGGTGATGAAAGATTCGGCAAATTTCCTCCCTTGGAAGCCTACGCCACCTGCACCTCAGCTCCATCTGCAACGGCTAACGCACCAGCCGAACAAACCACCGAGTGTTCTTGCTTGACACAAAATCTTCGCCATTGTAGGTGTTGACGATCCAGGCGGAATCGACTGCGGCGCGGTTGGGCGAGCCGCTCCAAAACCAACTGGCGGGGTCACCGGGAAACCAGGTGGTGTTGAGCGCTGGCCGGTAGCAAGAGCGGTCGGCCAGCGAGTACAGCTCAGCGTGGCTGGGAAGACGCCAGGCGGTCGCCCCGGCGACCTTACTCGGCACGGCAGCACGCGCCAGATCCAATGCCTGGGTCCAAGTGGCAATCTGCGCCGAAGTCAAGGACCCATCCAATTGGCAGGTTTGTGCCGAATCGTTCCACACCATGCCCAGCGCGCATCGCTGCCAGACCAGCCCAGTGCGTATGTCGCGGACCTCACTGTTGGCAGGTTCCGCGTTTTGCACCACTTCGTAGCGGCTGTCGGGCCGCTCTTTGGGCATGTGGGGCGAACACACCTGTTGCGCTTGCGCAGCCAGAATAGAGAGGCCCAGGCACAGCGCTGCCCCGCCGCGCATCGCAGCGCCTTTGGACAAATCCGTCTGCAAAAACCTCAGGCTGAGTCTCATAGGCCCGTGCGCACAAGTCGAACGGGGTAAGCCACGTTCTTGGGTTCAAAAAAGTCGTCTCCCAGCGTAAAGCTGATGCCCCAGGCAGTTTGCGGATCGCTGGCGTCGGACGAGGCGCTCCAGTAGCGATTGGCTGCGGTATTGGGAAAAAAGACGCTGTCGATGGCCGGAGCCACGGTCGCCCCGGTGTGGGCCACGTTGCGCAACTCCTCCCGCGTGGGAAGCCGCCAATCCCTGAAACCACACAAGGCCTGGCCCGCTGGCAAGCTGTTGACGGCAGCGACATAAGCTTGGGTGTTGCAGGCCGCCCCCCCGAGCCCGGCGCAACTCCCGCCAACCTCGCGGCCCGAGAAGCCGCCGTTGCTAGAAATTTGGGTGTTGTACCAGGTGTATTCGTGAAGCTGGTGGCGCAGGTGCAATGGGTCGTTGCGCTTCACCTCCCAAAACAGGCCGGTGTTGTTGTCGCGCACGCAATCCCAGCGGGTGCCAGTCGCCGCCGAGCCAGTCTCGGACCAAGCGCCGGTCTGGACGGCCAGCGGCTGACCATCTGGCCCCAGCTTGGTGAAGTCAAAACCAGCTGCGCCTGCTCCGGACTTGCCCAGCGTATTGGCCTGCGCCTGCGCATCGCGCCCAAACCACGCGTCTTGCACCGAACCCCACAATTTGGTGAGCCAGGTGACGCTGGAACACACCGCAAAATTCAGCCAGGTGGTACCGGTCAGGTTGGTGCACCAGGTCACGCCGGTGTCGTTCAATAGGCCAGTGGGTGCGTAACTTTGCACCGACACCTGGAACCGGTAAACACCAGTGCCACCCCGGTTGTCTTGAACCACCAACTCCACGGAGTAGGTCCCAGGGGTGCTGTAGCGGTGGCGCTGGACGTCGGGTGTGGTGCTCGACCCCGTGGTTCCGTCCCCCAGGTTCCATGAGAAGAGGATGATCGTTCCATCCGAGTCGGTGCTTCCCGACGGATTGAAAACAATCTCCTGCCCCGTCACCGGCCCAGACAGATTGGCTGCCACCAGGGCCGATGGTGTCGCATTCGGCGGCTGCTGGGCTGCCACGTCCAGCACCAACTCCGCCAAATGGGTGGCACCGTCGTTGTCCACCACCGTCAACTTGGCGGAGTAGCGTCCGGGAGCTGCATAGGTGTGGGTCACGCGGCTGGGCGCGGTGGTTTGCTCAACAGGGGTGCCATCGCCAAAGTCCCACTGGTACAGGGCGATGGCCCCGTCGGAGTCTGCAGAGCCAGTGGGTAAGAACCCAAGCTCTGACTGTGCCTCGCGCACGCCCGACACCGCAATCGACGCGACCGGAGGTGCATTGAGGCGCACCTGAATCTCCTGGGTGGCAGTGGATGTGGCGGCGCGGTCGTCGGTCAAGCTCAGACGAACTGTCTTGCGGCCTGCGCTCTGAAAGGTGTGTGACACCGGCGCAGATGTGGTGCGCTGTAGCTGGATTCCATCGCCAAAGTCCCAATCGAACCGGACGATCGTCCCATCAGAATCTGCACTGCCCTGCGCGCCAAAGGAGATGGGCTTGCCCACGATGGTGGAGGTTTCTGCAGCACTCAGAAGGGCAATCGGTGGGGCGTTGGCCGGAGGGTCGACGGTAATCTGGGTAGTGGCCGACTGCGTCAAGCCTTTCGCATCCTCGGCCGTCAAGGTCAGCGTAAAAACGCCAGCCGAACCGTAGGTGTGCGAGATCGGCCCGGGGTCCGACTGGGATCGCACCGCGCTGCCGTCACCAAAGTCCCAGCGCAGCGCGCGCAACTCTCCCTCTGGGTCGGTCGAGTTGGCGCTGCTAAAGACCAACGCTTGGCCAGACAACATCGCCACCGATGGCAGGTTCAAGATGGCAACGGGCGGGCGATTGGTGGGTGCGGGCATGGCCATCACCGTGGCAAAAGAGAAACTGCTGATTTCGGCCACCAAGGTGTTGCCCACAATTGTGACGGGCGTGATCTCAACAAAGGTCCCGCCGGGCTGCGCCTTGAACAGGCCCACGCTGGCACCTTGCGGAACCAGCGATGCATCAAATGGCACGCGGATGGTGACTGGCACCATGAAAGTCGCGCCGTGCGGCTCGAACTTGAAGATGGTTCCGACTTTGGCCGCGCCGGTGGGCAAGGCCGGCGCGGCAACCTCGGCGACGGGTGTCACAGTAATGGTCTTGGGTTGCTGCATTGCACCGGCTGGCACCGTCAGCTGCAGCCCAGAGCTATTGCTAAGCGTCCCGCCTTTGGCATCCATGGTGGCCGTGACGGTACTGGGTGGTGTGCTGGGCTGCGCGCTTGACCCGCCCGAACCACCGCCGCACCCAGCCAGCAAAACCAACGAGGCCACCCAAAGCAGGCGCATCCGGTTCAACCCAAAAACCCCAAGTTGATGGGGTAGTCGGAGCGCCCAAAGTGCACGATATTGGGCATCACCATCGGCAGGTCTGCGGCAGGGACGCCAAACCAAAGCGCCATGGTGGCGGCCATTTGGTCTACAGAGATGCTGGGCAACAAAACACCAGCCCCTATGTGCCACTGGTCCTCCGCAGCACCGCTGTTGGTGATGCTCACAGGCGGCGGGCGGCCGTAGAAGTTGCGCCCCTGCACTGCTCCACCCACCACAAAATGGTGATTACCCCAGCCATGGTCGGAGCCATCACCGTTGGACGTAAGCGTTCTGCCGAACTCCGAGGCCGTGAACAGGGTGACCTTGTCGGCGATGCCAAGCTGGTTCATTGCGCTTTGAAATGCAGTGATACCAGCGCTGAGCACATCGAGGTTGCTCGATTGCTGGGAAATCAAGTTGTCGTGCAGGTCGTATCCACCTGGGGCAGATACATAAAACACCTGCCGTTTCACGCCCAGAATATCGCGTGCCGCAATCAGCCGAGCGACGACTCGGAGCTGACTAGCCAGCGAGTTGCCTGTGACGGGAAACTGGGAAAAAGGCGCCGTGTTCTCTGGCGCAAAGGCAAGTGCTTGGTCGATGTTGGCCTTCGCATCCAGGGAGCGGGCAGTGACCCGGGTGTACTCGTTTTCAATTGAATGGACGGAGGTTTGTCGCATCAGGGTATTGAAAGCACCTTTGACAGATGCCGACCCGTACATCGTCGCACCGGTCAGGTTCCCAGAAAACGCGAGTCCGGAGGTGCCCACGCGCAAAGGAACGGCGTCGCGCCCCGACAAAAACACCGCATTGCCACTCACGGACATACAAGTGAACATCGCATTGGTGTTGCTGTCCTGCGCCAGGTCGGCGAGGCTGCCACCCCAGCCCACCGTGGAGCCCTCGGGGGACGACGAAAGCCAGATCGACGTCTGGTCGTTGTGGGATTGCAAGCGCGGCGGCCTAGGGTAGAGCACGCGGTTATCGCTGCTGAAATCGCGCCGCGTCAAAGGAACGACCAAGGGCCCCACGTTCAGCAGTACCGCTGCGTCACCCGCGTGAAACAGCGACGCCATGCCCGTCAATTTCGGGTGCAGCGCATACTGCCTGCCCGCTGGCAAGGGTCTGTCGGGGGAGAGCAAAGTCGCCGTGAGAGCATCGCGCGCCAGCGCAATGCCCCCAGCGGTTCGCTCTGGCCCGCCCTCGCGCACCGCGCTGTAGAGGTCGTAGCTGGCGTTGTCGTAGGTGACCACCGTATTCGCATAGTCGGAGCCACCACCCATGTAGACACAAATCAACGCTTTGTAGTCCGTAGCGCCGAACGCCGCAGCTTCACCAATGGCTGCCAAGTTAAGCGCGGTCGGCAGTGCCACGCCAGTCAATGCCAGTTGGGAGCTGCGCCGCAAAAACGCGCGGCGGCTTAATAGATCGGGACGCAAGTAGTGCATAAAAATCCAGGTCCCGCTCTACTTTTGCACCAGATAGTCTGGACTGGCCATGATGAGAAAAATGGCGGCTGCAATCCGGTTGAGTTTGGCGGAGTCACTGCTGGTGGTCGAAACCACTGGCGTGGCCAATGCAGTCAAAATGAGCTGGCGGGTGCTCGCTCTGAGTTGTCCGGCAGTCAACAGCACATCGAGACGATCGAGCAATGCTGGCGCATCGTGGGCCAGCGCGATTTCGGTGGCGTAGTTGGCCTTGATATCGTTGGTTTGGTTGGTGCTGTTCCCAGTCACCGTCTGGGGTAAATGTGCCGACGCAATATTGAACCCATTGCGAATGGGAGCAAACATCGCGCCCAAGTAATCCATCACCTGCTGCTCACTCACGATTTGAAACTCTGGCGCGACCTGACCGCTGGTGGCCATGGCTGTATTGGGCGGAACATAACCAGGCCGGAAAAAGTTGAACACCGAGGGTGCTCGCAGGGGCCCTTGCCCCAATCCCCCACCAAAGTTACCCAACTTCCAAGAACCTGCGGTCGAGGTCACGCCAAAGGTTCTGGCCCACTGAACAAAGCGCAGCATCGGCTCGCGCAATTTTCCAAATGAAGCATCCACGAGGCCCAAGGGCCCGCGCGCCTCGTCGTCCAGCAAGACAGCGCGCCACACTGCAGCAAGGTCGCCGCGGACACCGCTGCCGTTGTTATTGAAAGCGGCTGCTACACGGGCGATGTATGCGGGGCTGGGGTTACTGGTCACCAGCCTTTGGATCATCTGCCGACCAAAGAAGGGGCCCACATTGGGGTGGTTGAATAAGGTGTCCAGCGCGGTCTTTAGGGCCTGGGATGCTGAGGTACCAGCCGGTACGCTCACACCCAAAAACTTGGCCTCTAACTTGGAACGTCGGCTCTCGGTGATATACATCGGCAGGCGCGCGTACTCATGGTTGTAAACAACGTCGGGCGGGATGCTCCTGTCGGCCGCACCACGCACCCGTTCGTCGCGGCGGTATCCGGTAAACACACGCGCCAGATTGCTGACGTCACCGCTGGAATAACTCTCTGTCTGCACACCGTTGCGAACACTACCGTCCTGCTCTAAATCGAACAGGCCGATGGTGAACAGCTGCATCACTTCGCGTGCATAGTTTTCATCGGGAACGCGGCCGGTGGCTGGGTTTTCGCCTTGGTTGCCGTCGGTATTGAGGTACATGCCCATCGCAGGATGCAAAGTCACCGCCTCTAGCAGCGTACGGAAATTGCCGAAGGCGTGCGCACACAAGGTGTCCCACCAGTGGGCAACCAAAAAACTGGGCCAGTGCACCCTGCTACTCAAGCCGGACATTCCCACCACAAAGAACTCCGACAGAGCCAATGCCATGCGCCTGCGCACCGGGTCCGGTGCGGCAATCAACTGTTGCCACAGCATGTTATCAACCGGGTAAAACGTATTTCCCTCGTAGAACTTCGCCGAGGTGATCGCGTAGTAGCCACGCAACTCCAACCAATCCCACCCGGAAATTCCAGGGGCCACCGCGAACTGCTGTGTGAGCCAATCGGAATAACCAAGACCACGCACCGAAGCGATGTCGCTGTCATTCACCCCCAAGCTGGCATGCAGCAAAAACCTGGCCGCCTCCCGCTTGCCAGCCTCGTCGTCTAACTGGGGTGCGCTGTAGGTGTAAGTGGTGCCGCTGGGCGACACACTGGCCGCGCGACTGGTCGCTGGCAGTCGCTGCGTTAACGGACCTTCGCCACCTCCACCACAAGCGCTCAGCCCCGCGGCCACACCGAGGCCGAGCACAGAAGTGCCAGCGCCGGGGCGCGCGCCATCCGTCGGCACCACGGATGCCGAACTAGAGACGCGCTGCAAGGCGCAGGCACCCTCGCACCCGGACGGACTATTTCCCACCAATCGAACCTCTCTACTTGACAACTTTTATTATGTTCGTTGCCGAACAAATCAAAATGTAAATTCCCTACCGGCTAGGCGGAATTAATCACATTTGGGCGCGTATTCAAAGGAGTAGGCAGGAAGGCGTGCAAATACGCGGGCGGAGTTGCCGCGCTTACGGCCTTGGCTGAATAGGCTCATCGCTATGACCAAAGTGTCCGCCGCAGACCACCGCAAACCCGCGCTGCTCCGGGCTCTGCGGCTCGCGCGAGCCGACTTATGTCGTACCGATCACCAAGCCCGACGCGTCCACACGCTGTACGCCTTTGACCTTTTGCGCAATCATCTTCACGAGGTCGACCGCGTCTTGGCTGGGTAATTTGCCTTTAAGCGTCACCACACCGGTCTTGGTTTTCACATGGACCTTGAATGCTTTGGAGATACTGTTTGCCAGAATTTCAGACTTCACTTTGGTAGTGATCCAGCTATCGGACACAACCCGCTCGGCGCTGCTTGCGGCTTTGGATGGAGGCATGGTGGCGTCGTCGGCCGCCGCCAGTGCGATGTTTGAACCAAGCGCCAGGCTTCCAACAAGCAGCATGGCGCCGAAAGTGCTTGCAGGGCGCAAGCTGGTGCGGGTCAGAGATGTTTTGGTCATGGGTCACTTTCGGTTCGATGGCTACCTGTGGCGGCAATGCGACCGAGAAAGCCCCGGCAGCCCACCCTGGACCTCGAGCATGCGATACCGCTTCATGCTGCGTCTGTGGGCCACCGCACAGAACGCTGCACGCTTGACCCGTTGCAGCGTTTAACCCGGAGCAGGACGCTGCCCGATCTCGGGCCAGCGCCTGCGCAAATACATCCATGCGCCCAAGCCCACGCACATCATTCCCAATGATGTCGCTGCCAAGCCCAGTGTGGAATGCATCACCAGCGGCGCGATCAGGCCAGCGACCAAAGCGTTGGCGGTGGAGCCAATACACATTTGCAGGCTCGATGCCATGCCGCGCCGCTCGGGGTGCAAATCCAGCACCAGCAAGGTCACTACCGGCACCATCATGGCCCAGCCCATTGCGAACACGGCAATGGGAACCAAAGCCCAACGTACGTCAGCAGTGAACACCCAATTGGCCGCAAGATTGAGCAGCCCGATCAGCAGCATGATGACAAACCCATTGCGAATTTGCCGCTTGGGCGCGCTGGTACCGGCCACGCGACCACTGATCCACGCGCCGCACATGATGCCCGCGATGGTGAGCAAGAAAAACCAAAAGAACTGCTGTGGCGCCAGACCCAGGTGGTCGCCCAAAAACACAGGCGCGCTCAGCACATACAAAAACATGCCATTGAACGGAATACCACTGGCCAATGCCAGCAACAGAAAACGCGGGTCAGATCCGAGCTGCCAGTAGCCAGCCATCAAATGCTTGACGTGAAAACGCTGGCGCGCGTCCGGGTCCAAGGTCTCCGGCAAGAGCCGAAATATCGCCAACCACAGCGCCACACCCACCAGCGCCAAGAACCAGAAAATCGCATGCCAATTGCTGTGCACCAGCAGCCAGCCCCCCAACATAGGCGCAATCGCAGGCGCCGCGCCAAAAAACAAAGTCACCTGACTCATGACTTTTTGCGCCTCAGACGGTGGAAACATGTCGCGAATCACCGCGCGCGAAATCACGATGCCTGCGCCAGTGGACAGGCCCTGCACCGCCCGAAAGAACACCAACTGCCCGATGCTTTGGGACAGCGCACACCCCACGGAAGCCAGGGTGAACGCCGCCAAACCCCACAACACCACCGGCCGGCGTCCAAAGCTGTCGGAAACTGCGCCATGGAACAAGCTCATAAAAGCGAAGCCAAAAAGATAGGCGGACAGTGTTTGCTGCATTTGCAGCGGCGTGGCGTTGAGCGATTGCGCGATGCCGGAGAACGCAGGCAGGTAGGTGTCAATCGAAAACGGGCCCAGCATGCCGAGCAAGGCCAGCAGAATAGAAAACGTCCAGCGGGGCGCTGTCCACAGGGTGTGCGCATTAGGGTTCATCCCCGGATTGTGGAGGGTATTTGCGGGTGGCGGACCGCCACCCTTCTTTGATAATCGCCCGGCTGAAACCAGAACAAACACGCGGTGCGCAGCCGACGACCGCAACACCAGGAGACCCCCCTATGCAAGCCAAGCTCATGCTGGATTACGTCTATGCCAACGAGGTTGCGCACCGCAACACCATTTACCTCACGCAGCCGCTGGGCGGCGACCGTGTGGCGAATTACACCTGGGGACAGACCCTGGACCAGGCGCGGCGCATGGCGGCCCACCTCAAATCGCTGGGATTCGAGCCCGGTGCGCGGGTTGCGATCCTGTCCAAAAACTGCGCCCACTTCATCCTGGCCGAGCTGGCAATTTGGATGGCGGGCGGTACGACGGTTGCCATTTTTCCGACCGAAACCGAGGACACCGTGCGCTACGTGCTGGAGCACAGCGGCGCCAGCCTGCTATTTGTAGGCAAGCTCGACAACTGGGCGTCGCAACGTGCGGCCGTGCCCAGCACCCTGCCCTGCATCACGCTGCCGCTGGCACCCCCAGACGCCTTGGCGCAAGGAAACCCAAGCTGGGACGAGATCGTCGGCAGCACCGCGCCGCTGACCGAAAACATCCAACGCGGCGCCAACGATCTCTGCATGATTTGCTACACCTCAGGCTCCACAGGCCAGCCTAAGGGCGTGATGCACAGCTTTGGCCGGGCGACCCAGGCGACATTGGCACTGGCTGCGACCTACCGCTCGCAAAAGGGGCTGACCAGCGGACCGATCCGGGCGCTGTCCTACTTGCCCCTGGCCCACATCTTGGAGCGCGCGTGGTTGGGCTACGTTTCGCTGATGGATGGAGAAATCCAACTCTTCTTCGCGGAGTCTTTGGACACCTTTGTGAAAGACTTGCAGCGCGCCCGGCCCACGGTGTTTATGTCGGTGCCACGGCTGTGGCTGAAGTTCCAGCAAGGCGTGTTCACCAAGATGCCGCCCAAAAAGCTGGACCGCTTGCTTGGCATTCCGTTTTTAGGCCGCATCGTCGCGCGCAAGGTGCTGACCGGTCTGGGGCTGGACCAAACCTTGGTGGCCACCAGCGGGTCCGCGCCCATACCGGCCGATCTGATCCGCTGGTACCGCCGATTGGGGCTCAACCTGCTGGAGGGCTACGGCATGACCGAGGACTTCGCCTGCTCCCACGGCTCGACCGCCGAGTTTTGCGAAACCGGCTACGTGGGCATTCCGATTCCTGGCGTCGAAGTGCGCTTGAGCGACGAAGGCGAGATTCTGGTCAAGTCACCGGGGCAGCTGGTGGGCTACTTCAAGCGCCCGGACCTGGATGCCGAGGTGTTCACCGAGGACGGGTTTTTCCGCACCGGCGACCGCGGCGAGCGGCGCGCCAACGGGCTGCTCAAGATCACCGGGCGGGTGAAGGAGCTGTTCAAAACGTCCAAGGGCAAGTACGTCGCGCCCGCGCCTATAGAGAACCTGCTCAACGCCCACCCCTTGGTCGAGCTCAGCATGGTCTCCGGTGTGGGGCAACCGGCACCGTTTGGGATGCTGGTGTTGGCCGAAGGCATTCGCCCGCAACTGGGCGACCCTGCGGTGCGTGCGCAGGTCACCCACGATTTGCAACGCCTGCTGCACGACGTGAACGCCCAGCTGGCCGACTACGAACAACTGGACCGTTTGGTGGTAGCCTCGCAGCCTTGGACCATAGAGAACGGTCTGTTGACACCCACCATGAAAATCAAGCGCAGTCGCATCGAAAAATCTCAAGAACAGGCGCTGGTCGGCTGGTACGCCGACCCCGAGCGCGTCGTCTGGGCTTGAACGCAGTCGCACACCGCCATGCTGTCGTCTGCCAATGGTTTTGACCGCGAAGACTTCGATGCGCAGGTGGCGGTGTTCCAAACCGGTGACTCCGGCGACGCGGCCTACGTCATAGAAACCGGTTGCGTCGAGGTTTTGGTAGGCCCGCCTGAGGCGCCGCGCCGGGTGGCGGTGTTGGCGGAAGGCGCCATGTTCGGCGAGGTGGCACTGCTCGACCGCCAGCCGCGTACCGCCACGGTACGCACGCTCATGCCGACGCGCCTGCTGCGCATTGACCGCGCGCATGTCGAGGGGCTTCTGGAGCGCTCCGACCCCGTCATTCAGTACCTTTTGCGCATCCTGCTGCAGCGGTTTCGCACCACCAGCGGCAACGCCCCCCCAGCCAACACCGACCGCAACGCCACGGCCGACGCGCCAGCGCCCGCTGCCGAGCGCGACGTGCACTCGGCAGCGGTGCGCACCTTGATGCTGGCACACGATCTGGCCAACGCCATCGATGCAGAACAACTCGCGTTGTACTACCAACCCATCGTGACGCTGCCCGCGCGCACCCTGGCCGGATTTGAAGCTTTGGTCCGCTGGCGCCACCCCACCATCGGCATGGTCAGCCCGGACGAGTTCATTCCGGTCGCGGAAAAAACCGGGGTGATCCACCGCATCGGTCAATGGGTGCTGGAGCGGGCCATGCGGGACTGGCCAGCACTGCGCGCCCTGTGCACGGCGCCGCACCAGGCTGCGCCTTTTGTGAGTGTGAATTTGTCAGCCGCAGAGCTGTGCAACCCCGGGACACTGGAGTTCATTTCCGAGCGATTGAAAGCCCATGGCATGGCGCCGCAAGACCTGCACGTCGAACTCACCGAGACCGCAGTGATTGGGAATATCGCCGCCGTAAGTCAGAACCTGCAGACCCTGCGAAGCATGCAGGTGGGCGTTGCGTTAGACGACTTCGGAACCGGCTATGCTGGCCTGGGGTACCTGCAGACGCTGCCGTTTTCGAGCATCAAGGTCGACAAGAGTTTTGTGCAACAGATGCACGAATCCGGGCGGAGTTTCCAAATCATCAAGTCGGCGCTGGAACTCTCACGCACGCTCGACTTGGACACCGTGGCCGAAGGCATCGAAGACCTGCACACTGCCGAAGTGCTGGAGAGCATGGGCTGCAGCTATGCGCAGGGTTACTACTTCGCGCGGCCCATGCCCTTTGACGCGGTTGCCGCCTGGGCCAGCAGCTACGTGCCACGCGAGCAACCCTGAAGACGCGCGCGGCCCAAGCCAGCGCGTGTGCTCACAGCACAAAAGGCAAGGCGCGTTGGCGCTTCTTGGTCAAGACAAACAGGGCGTTAGCCACCGCCGGCGCAATCGGCGGCACCCCTGGCTCACCGACACCGGTAGGCGCTTCTCGGCTGGGCACGATGTAGGTCTGCACCAGCGGCGCCTGCGCCAAGTCCAACATACGGTAATCGGTGAGCTGGGTCTGCTGAACCACGCTGTCTTCGATGTCGATGCGGCCGTACAGCGCTGCGGTCAATCCAAACACCACCGCGCCTTCCATTTGCTGGGCCACCGTTTGCGGGTTGACCACGGTGCCGCAGTCCACTGCGCAGACCACCTTGTGCACCCGTGGCTGGCCACCCTCCATCGACACCTGCGCCACCTGCGCGACGATGCTGCCAAAAGATTTGTGCAAAGCAATACCGTGTGCGTGGCCCGCAGGCAGGGGCTTGCCCCACTCGGCCTTCTGTGCCGCCAAATCCAGCACCGCCAGGTAGCGGGGCGCCTGGGCCAGCAGGCTGCGCCTGAATGCGAGCGGGTCTTGCCCGGTGTGCACCGCCATCTCGTCGATAAAGCTCTCGGAGAAAAAAGCATTGTGCGAATGGCCCACCGATCGCCAAAAGCCCACCGGCACGCCCGAGGTGGTGGCCACATGGGCCATGTGTTGGTGCGCAACGCCGTAAGGCAAATCAAACAAACCCTCAGCGGTCGTTTTATCCGGCATGTCCACGGGCCCCGCCAGCGCGGGCAGTGTGCGTGCCATCCAGCGCGGCGTGATGGCGTCGCCCGCAGACTTGATGCGCAAACTCTGCACCTTGCCTTGGGCATCGAAGGACGCCTTCAAATCAGCCACATGCATGGGTCGGTAAAAGTCATGGCGCATGTCTTCCTCGCGCGACCACGCCAGCTGCACCGGCTGGCCATCGCAGGCCATGGCGACGGCCACCGCCTGGGCCACAAAGTCCACCTCCAAGCGGCGCCCAAAGCCACCGCCGAGTTGCGTGACATGCACGCGCACCTGATCGGCGTCGACCCCGGCAACACGTGCCGCCGCCGCGCGCGTCTGGCCTGGCACTTGCGTGGGCACCCAGACGTCGACCTGGCCCGCCGCAACACGGGCGGTGCAGTTCATGGGCTCCAAGGTAGCGTGCGCCAGATAGGGCGCGGCATAGCGGGCCTGCAAGGTATTGCCCGCCGCCGCCTCGGCCGCTGCCGCATCGCCCTTCTCGTAAAACGCAAAGCCGCTGTCTTGCTCCAGCGCGGTGGAGAGTGCTTTGGCAATGTCCGCCGTGTTGAGCGCACCCTGCGCCCGAGGCCCCCATTGCGCTTGCACGGCGGCGGCGGCTTTGCGCGCATGCCAGGTGCTTTTGGCCACCACGGCAAAGCCCGGTGTTGAGCCGTCCACCGCGGCCAGTTTGACGAGCTTTTTCACACCCGGCATGGCGATCGCCTGCGCCTCGTCAAGGGAAACCAAGCTGCCATCGATCTGGGGACACATCACTGCTGCCGCGTACAGCATGCCGGGCAGACGCACATCCAGCCCGTACACCGCTGCACCTCGGGTCTTGGAGGGAATGTCAGTGCGCGCCAGGCCCTGGCCCATCAGTTTCCAATCTTTGGGGTCCTTGACGGCGACCTCGCTGGGCTGGCTTTGGGCTGCTGCAGCTGCGAGGACACCAAAGTGCGCCTGCTGGCCCGGCCCGCGCACCACACCGTCGGCAATCGACAACTGCGCCACCGCAACGCCCCACTGCTTGGACGCCGCTGCCAACAGCTGCGCGCGCGCCGATGCGGCGGCCAGGCGCAGCGGATCCCAGGCGTCGGCAATGCTGGACGAGCCGCCGGTCACGCTGATGCCCAACTCGCGCGCCACCTTGCCGACCATCCACTCGCCCACGCGCACGCTGGTTGGCGGCTGCTTGCCTTCGGACTCGAGTGGATGAAAGGGCAGCGACGCAACAAACATGGCAACATTGCCGTAAATCTTGTCGTGACCTGCCTGTTCGAGCTGCACCCGATCGAGCGCGACGTCGAGTTCCTCGGCTACCAGCATCGCCAGCGCCGTGTGGACGCCTTGGCCCATTTCACTGCGCGGCATGGCCAAGATCACCTGCCCCTGCGGGCTGATCTTGATCCAGCCATTGAGCCCGATGTCGCCCTGCGTGGGCGGCATGGTCGATGGGCTGCCCAACCGAGAGCGCTGGGGCAACACGCTCCAGCCGACTACCAGCGCACCAGTAGCACCCAGTGCGCTCAGTATCCAGGTGCGGCGCTTCATGTGCTGCTCCCTTGCAAGTTGTTCGCTGCGCGGTGGATGGCCTTGCGTACCCGTTGGTAGGTTCCGCAGCGGCACAGGTTGGTCATGGCAGCGTCGATGTCGCTGTCGGTGGGCCGGGGGGTACGCTCTAGGAGCGCTGCAGCAGCCATCAGCATGCCGCTTTGGCAGTAGCCGCACTGGGGCACCTGCTCAGCGATCCATGCGGCTTGCAAAGCGTGTTGCTTGTCTGCGCTGCCCAGCGCCTCGATGGTGCGGATTTTCTTGCCCTGCGCAGCCGCCACCGGCAGCACGCAGGACCGAACGGCTTGCCCGTCCAGGTGCACGGTGCAGGCGCCGCAGGCGGCAATCCCGCAGCCAAACTTGGTACCCGTCATGTTCAGACCATCGCGCAGCACCCACAACAGCGGCATGTCGGGCTCGGCGTCCACCGTCACGGTGGCTCCATTGATATGCAGTTCCATCCCTTACCTTTCTTCGCGCAAACGCGAGCGCACATAAACCAACACCACGCCCATCGCCGCAACCAGCAGACCGATGGCGTACCAGGCCGTGCCATCAGCGCCCTGGGTGTTCTCCAAAAAATAGCCCACCACCACGGCCAGCAAACCGCCGTAAATCAGTACCCAGACCAGACGCTCCAGGCGCACTAACTTGCGGTTGGTCGTACCTTTGTAAGTCTTGAAAAATGCCATCGGGAATGTCCTTCAGTTGGGGCCAGCCCATGGCCCAAGTGACGCGCGGGGCGCCCACCGCCCAGACCGCGCAGCGGGGACGATTGTGGTGCGTCTGCGCGGCTGCGTCGAATCGACGGCTTACCCCCAGGGAAAAAAGCAACAAAGTGCCAATTTGGCACTCCTACAGGTAGAGTGCTAACATTCGGGCCTGTTTCTTTGGGAGCACTTCCATGAACCTGACGCTTGCCAACTCTACCGCAGTCGCACCTGCCAACCCGTGGGCCGTGATGGCGCCCTTGGGCAACCTTGACGCTTACATTTCTGCGGCCAATCGCCTGCCCATGCTCAGTTTGGAAGAGGAACAACGGTTTGCGCGCAAATTCAAGTTGGAGAACGATCTTGAGTCGGCCAGTAAGTTAGTACTCTCTCACTTGCGGCTGGTGGTCTCGGTTTCACGCCAGTACCTGGGTTATGGCCTGCCCCATAGCGACCTGATTCAAGAGGGCAATGTGGGATTGATGAAGGCGGTCAAGCGCTTTGACCCCGACCTAGGCGTGCGCCTGGTGAGCTACGCCCTGCACTGGATCAAGGCCGAGATCCATGAATACATTCTGAAAAACTGGCGCATGGTCAAAGTGGCCACGACCAAGGCGCAGCGCAAACTGTTCTTCAACCTGCGCTCGATGAAGCAGCGCTTCAAAAGCGACGATGCCGCCGCCGACCTGGGGACCCACCGCGATACCCTCAACCCAGCCCAGGTTGCTGCCATGGCGCGCGAGCTCAAGGTCAAGCCCGAAGAGGTGATTGAAATGGAGGCGCGGCTTTCGGGCGGCGATGTGCTCCTCGATCCCAGCCCCTCTGACGACGGCGAAGAGGCCTTCGGACCCATCGCCTACCTGACCGACACCAACCATGAACCCGTGGCCATGCTGGAGGCGCGCGAGCGCGATGTGCTGGCCACCAGCGGTATCGCCGCCGCACTCGATTGCCTGGACGCCCGAAGCCGGCGCATCGTGGAAGAGCGCTGGCTCAAGGTCAATGACGACAACTCCGGCGGCATGACCTTGCACGACCTCGCTGCCGAGTACGGCGTGAGCGCCGAGCGCATCCGCCAGATTGAAGTTGCCGCGATGAAAAAGATGAAGACGGCCCTGGCGAGCTACACCTGACCGCGGTACGTCCGCAAGGCAGCCAGGTACTTAAGACGCCTGCTTGAGCAGTTGGGCAATGTCCTGGGACAAAGCCGCTGCACCGCTGCCGTAGCGGGTAAAGAGGCGCAACTGCCCCTGGGTGTCAAAGATGTAACTGCCCGCCGAGTGGTCCATGGTGTAGCTGGTGGGCGTTGGGCCCTCGACCTTCTTGTAGTAGGCCTTGAAGTCTTTGGCGAGCGCAGCGAGCTTCTCGGGAGTGGTGTAAGCACCTAGAAACGTCGGGTCGAAGTTGGTGACGTAGGCCTTCAAGACCTCGGGCGTGTCGCGGGCGGGGTCCACGGTGACAAACAGCACCTGCAGGCGCGCGCCATCCTCTCCCAAGGCACGCTTGACTTCGAGCAACTCGGTCATGGTGGTGGGACAAAAATCGGGGCACTGGGTGTAGCCAAAAAACACGACCACAATTTTTCCTGCGAAATCCGGCAAGCGCCGCACTTGCCCGTTGTGGTCGGTCAGCTCAAAGCCCTTGGCGTAGTCGGCGCCGGTCACGTCGATGGACGTGAAGGACGGCTTGGTCTCCGAGCATCCAGGGAGCGCGGCGACCGCGGCCATGGAAGCAGCCAGGAGCACAGTGGTTTTCAGCAGGGTGCGCTTGTGCATGGTGGTCTTAGAAAATGTAGTGGTCTAGCAGCAGGGCCGCAAACAGCAAAGTCAGGTGAATCAGCGAGAACCGAAACGTGGCACGCGCCAGCGCATCCGAGTAGCGCCGCATCAGCACCCACGCGTAGCCGCAGAAAACCAAGCTCAGCCCAGTGGCCACGGCCAGATAAAGCCAGGAACTCATGCCCTGCACAAACGGCAGCAGGCACGCGGTAAACAACAGCAGGGTGTAGAGAAAAATCTGCAACCGGGTGAATTCGCTGCCGTGCGTCACTGGCAGCATGGGCAGCCCGGACTTGCGGTAGTCCTCGACGCGGTACAAAGCGAGCGCCCAAAAATGCGGTGGCGTCCAAAGAAAAATAATCAGAAAAAGAATCAGCGCTTCGGGCCCTACATTGCCGGTCATCGCGGTCCAGCCCAGCACCGGCGGCATGGCGCCCGAGGCACCACCGATTACGATGTTTTGGGGTGTGAGGGGTTTAAGAATCACGGTGTAGACCACTGCGTAACCGACAAACGTGGCAAAGGTGAGCCACATCGTCAAGGGGTTCACCCAGACGTACAGAATGAAAGAACCAGTCAGGCAGAGCACCGCAGAAAACAACAAGGTTTGCCTGTCACTGAGTTCGCCACGCGCAGTCGGTCGCCAAGCCGTGCGCTTCATCTTGGCATCGATGCCTTTTTCCACAATGCAGTTGAAGGCGGCCGCGGCACCTGAAACCAAGTAGATGCCCAAACAGGCCACCGCGCCCAAGCCCAGGTCTGCTGGCGTAGGAATGCCGGGCACTGCCAACACCATGCCAATCAAGGCGCAAAACACAATCAGCTGGATCACGCGCGGCTTGGTCAGCGCATAGAACTGGCGCAGCACAGAAAGCACGCTGGGCGCGGCCATGGTGCTCATTCGCGTACTCCACTGGCGGCAGGGGAAAAACTGGCTTGCGCAGCGCTTGGCACCAGCACGGCAGCGGTGGCGCTGGTGCGGGCCAGCACCCACACCAACACGCCGACCATGGCCGCTGCGCCGCCGGTATGTGCAACGGCGGCCACCAGCGGCCAACCCAGCACGACGTTGCTCAAGCCGGTGGCAACCTGCAAAAGCACCAAGGCCGCCAGCCATTTGGCGGCGGTGCGCATGGTTGGCGTTCTGTACAAACGGGCCGCCAGCGCCAGCAAGACCGTGACCGTCACCACGGCGGCAAGCCGGTGCACAAAATGGATGGCGGTGATGGCCTGAAAGCTGATGGACGCACCTTGCGCGTCCAGCCCCAAGGGCCGCCACCACTGGAACGCTTGCGCAAAGTCCATATCGGGCCACCACACGCCTTGGCACTTGGGAAACTCAGTGCAGGCCAGCACAGCGTAGTTGGTACTGACCCAGGCGCCGGAAGCGGCCTGCAACACCAGCACCAGCACGGCCACGGCGACACCAGCCCGCATCGCGGGCGACAACTCGGCAGGTGCAGCAACCAACCCATACAGGCGGCCACCGCGCACCGACTGCCAAACCAGCAAGGCCAGCAGCGTGTAGCCGCCCAACAGGTGCAGGGTCACAATGGCAGGGAACAAGCCCATGGTGACGGTCAGCGCACCGAACGCACCCTGCACACACACCCAAACCAAGGTGGCAGTTGCCAGCCAATGCATGCCTGGATCACGCCGCCCGTGGGTGCGGCGCATCCACCAAGCCGCACCCGCCAGCAGTGTGATCAAAGCCCCCACGCCCGTGGCCAAGTAGCGGTGCACCATTTCGATCCAGGCCTTGCCGTGGGTGACCGGTCCGCTGGGCAGCGCCTGTTGTGCTGCAGCAATGTGCGCGCGGGCACCCACCGGGCTGGCGCTGCCATAGCAGCCTGGCCAGTCCGGGCAGCCCAGGCCGCTGTCGGTGAGGCGGGTAAATGCGCCAAACAAAATCAGATCAAAAGTCAAAAACAAGGTCACCAAAGTCAAGGCGTGCAGGCGTCCGCCCACCGATGCATGCCGGTGCCTCCAAGCCACCCACAGCACAGGCAGCGCGGCAATGGCCGCACCGACCAGCAGCAGCGGCAAGATGGGCGACAGATCGTAGAGTGAGTCTTCCATGGTGGGTTTAGCGCCCGGATTGGTCCCAGCTCGCTGACGCACGCAGCAAACGGTCCAGATCGCGCTTGAATTTGGAGGCGTTGTCGATCGAGATGCCGGCCGGAAAACGCATCATCCAGTTCGCCATCGGGTCCACCACGTACAAGTGGTCGGGCAAAGTATGGCCCGCATCCGGTGCTAACCACGCTGACAACTCGGCTGACGAGACACGCGCCACGGTCGCGCCCCGCAGTGCAGGCAGCAGCGCCTCGGAAACGGGCGCGTCGTCGGTAATCAGCCAGACCCGGTCCAAGCGGTCTTTCTCGCGACCCAGCGATTCACGCAACTGGCGCTGGAAATACAAGTGGTTTGCGCACTGCGCGTCGCAGGCACCAGACGAGACCGTCACCAGCAGCCACTGCGCTTTGAGCGACTGCAGGGCAAACGGCGTGCCGTCGAGCAGTGTGCCCACCATGGGCGGCATCGGACGCTGTGGCTGGATTAAAGCGCCGTAGTTTCTGCGTCCTTCCGGGCGGATGAGGTAGTAGGTGGTGTACGAGGCGATGACTGGTGCCGCGCAGATCAAGAACACCAACATCATTTTCCAACGGCCCAACACGGTGCGCTTGCGCTCCTGCGCTGGCGGTACGTAGGGCTCTGGCATGGAATGCACCGTCAGCCCCAAGGGGGTGTCGTCTTCAGGGCGGCTGCTAGACATGGGGCGGCAAATCCTTGGTGCGGTGCAAATAGGGTTGAATCACTTGAAACCAGAGGGTCAGGAGGGCAATCAGGGCCGACAAACCAAACCACTGGAAAGCGTAGCCGTAATGCTTGTCGATGCCAGAACCCACGACAGGCCATTGCCGCAACAGGCCCTCGCTATAGCCACCGGTCTGCTGCAAAGTCACCGGCAGCACGGACAAGCCGGTGTGCGACCTGAACTGGTCAAGGTCGAGATTTTGCCGGATGGCACCAGTCGATGCTGGCCCAGGCTCGTAAAGCTTGCTCGGCGGCGGGACTATGCGGCCTTCCACCGTCACCAAGCCATCGGGCGTTTCGATGTTGGGCAGCGCGTTTCGATCTTGAAAGTTGCGCGCCGCCCAGCCCCGCTGCACCCACACGTGGGCGCTGCTGTCTTTGAGCTGCAGTGGGGTCATCACAAAAAATCCGACCTTCGCGTTCATCTGCCGGTTATCCAGAAACACGGTGTACTGGGCCAACCACTGCCCCTGCAGCAGCGCACGCTGGCGGCTAAACACCTTGGCGTCGGGTGCGCCCAGCAACGCCGTCGTGTCAACCACCGGCTTGCGCTCGGCCGCCTGCAGCGATTGCTCCAAATCGCGCTTCTGTGCAGCGCGGTCTAGCTGCCAGTTGCCCAAGGCCAGGGTCACCCCAAAAGCAATGAGAGCCCCCAAGAGCAGCAGCACGGAGCGGTACCGCTTGCTCAATTCATAATCCCATGCATGACATACCTTGTAGCGCTCGCTTTTTTGGCCATTCTCACCAGCCTGGCCGCCGCATTGTTTTTCATGATGCGCGGCAACAAGCCCCAAGACCCCACACAACCCTCGCAGCGCATGGCACGCGCGCTGGCGCTGCGGGTGGCGTTTTCAATTTTGCTGTTTGTTTGCATTTTGGTGTCTTGGCAACTTGGCTGGATCAGCCCAAGCGGCGCTCTGCAGGTCCAATAAACACGCACGCCTAAGCACCCCTGTAAGCGCCTCCAACGCTGCAGCAAAAAAGGCACCGCATGCGGTGCCTTCTGTGCGTGGCGCAGCAGCTTACAGCCAGTACACCAGGATGTAGAGCCCCAACCAGACCACGTCCACGAAGTGCCAGTACCACGCTGCGCCTTCAAAACCAAAATGGCGCTGGGCAGTGAAGTGGCCCTTTTGCAAACGCAGGGTGATGAACAGCAGCATCAGCATGCCGACCAGCACGTGGAAGCCGTGAAAGCCCGTGAGCATGAAAAATGTCGAGCCAAAGATGCCGGAACTGAGTTTGAGATTGAGGTCCACATACGCGTGGTAGTACTCGTAGCCCTGCACCACCAAAAAGACAGTACCCAGCAGCACGGTAAACCACATGAACAAAATCGTGCGGGCGCGGTTGCCGGCCAGCAAAGCGTGGTGGGCGATCGTGAGGGTCACGCCCGAGGTCAACAACAAGGCGGTGTTGATCGTCGGCAAGGGCCAGGGACCCATGGTTTTGAACGGCTCAACGATGCCGGCCGGGGACGCTGTCGCACCAGCCACAACGCTTGGCCAAACCGCTTTGAAATCGGGCCACAGCAGCGAGTTTTCCAGGCTACCCAAAGCAGGAACCGAATGCGAGCGCGCCCACCACAGTGCCGTGAAGAAAGCGCCGAAGAACATCACCTCGGAGAAGATGAACCAGCTCATGCTCCAGCGGTAGGACAGATCGATCTTGTTGCCGTACTGGCCGGCTTGGCTTTCCGCAATGGCGTCGCTGAACCACTGGTACAAGACAAACAACCAACCGACCAAGCCCGCGAAGAGAGCGTACTTGCCCCACTCAACGCCATTGACCCACTGCCCTGCGCCCAGAATGACGAAGAACAGACCCAAAGCTGCCATCGCCGGATGGCGCGATGGGCCAGGCACAAAGTAGTACGGGGTTGTGCCCTGTGTTGTTGAACTCATTTCAGCTCCATTCCTTGCATAACAATCCTTGCCGCCCCAGAACTTGCGCCCTATTTCGCGACAACCCAATTCACCAGTCCGATCAACCCAACCACGATCAGCAGCACCGAGACCAAACCCACCAGCACCACATGCACGGGGTTGACCCGCGACAGGTCGTCTTGGTAACCCTGCTTGCTACGGATGCCCACAAACGACCAGGCAACCACCTTGACACTGTGCATGAAGTCGCCGAACTTACCCCGCGCCATCACGAACCTGACAGACGCGCCGCAGGCGCATCGACTGCCGCAACCGGGGCTGCCGGCGTCTTGCCACCCACCTCAAAGAAGGTGTAAGACAAGGTGATCGTCGTCACATCTTTGGAGAGTTTGGGGTCAATCACAAAGGCCACTGGCCAAGACTTTTTCTCACCCGGATCCAAGGTGTACTGGCTAAAGCAGAAGCACTCCAGCTTGTTGAAATGAGTCTGCGCCTGCTTGGGCGCGTAGCTGGGAATCGCTTGCGCCGCCATGCGGCGGTTTTGGATGTTCTGGAACTCGTACATCACCGTGGCCAACTCGCCAGGATGCACCTGCATCGAACGCATCGCTGGCTTGAAATCCCAAGGACCGCGCGAATTGGCGTCGAACTCCACAGTAATAGTGCGGGTGGTGTCCACCTGGGTGTTGGCTGACAGCTTGGACTTTCCGGTGGCAAAGGTTTGCTCACCAATGGCCAAGATATTGATACCCGTGACTTCGCAAATGGCCTCGTAAAGAGGCACCAGCGCATACCCAAAACCAAACATGCCCACGGTCACCACCGCAAGCTTGCGCAGCATGTATCGGTTCAGGCCGGCCAGATTCATAGCTCAAGTCCCAAAGAGGGCCACCCGGCCAACAAAGCCAGCGAAAAACACTGCCACCACCGAGGCAAGAATCCACCCCAGTTTGGCGTTAGACCGCTTTTGTTCGGGGGTCTTGGTCATGTCAGCCGATCACTTTGGTCGCGGTGGCGTCCAGCTTGGGCGGGTTCTCGAAGGTGTGGAAAGGCGCGGGAGAGGGCACTTCCCACTCCAAACCTTCGGCGCCTTCCCAAGGTTTTTGCGGGGCCTTCTCGCCTTTACCCATCATGGTGGGAATCACGATGAAGACGATGAAGTACACCTGCGCCAAGCCAAACGCAAAGGCACCCCAGGACGCGAGTTGGTTGAAATCGGCAAACTGCATGGGGTAATCGGCGTAGCGGCGCGGCATACCTGCAAGACCCAAAAAGTGCATCGGGAAAAAGGTGACGTTGAAGGCAATCAGCGACCACCAGAAGTGGATCTTGCCGCGAGCTTCGCTGTACATCACACCGGTCCACTTGGGGCTCCAGTAGTAGTAGCCAGCAAACATGGCGTAGAGCGAGCCTGCCACCAACACATAGTGGAAGTGGGCCACCACGTAGTAGGTGTCTTGCAACTGGATGTCAATGGGCGCCATGGCCAGAATCAGGCCGGTGAAGCCACCCATGGTGAACACGAAGATGAAGCCCACCGCAAACAACATGGGGGTCTCAAAGGTCATCGAACCGCGCCACATGGTGGCGATCCAGTTAAATATCTTCACGGCCGTGGGCACCGCGATCAGCATAGTGGCGTACATGAAGAACAACTGACCGGTGACCGGCATGCCCGTGGTGAACATGTGGTGAGCCCACACAATGAACGACAGGATAGCGATGCTCGAAGTGGCGTACACCATGGAGGCGTAGCCGAAAAGCCGCTTGCGCGCGAAGGCTGGCACGATCTGGCTCACGATGCCGAAGGCCGGCAAGATCATGATGTACACCTCGGGGTGGCCAAAGAACCAGAAGATGTGTTGGTACATCACCGGGTCGCCACCGCCAGCCGGATTAAAGAAGCTGGTACCGAAGTGGCGATCAGTCAACGTCATGGTGATCGCGCCCGCCAACACCGGCATCACTGCGATCAACAAGTAGGCAGTGATCAACCAGGTCCACACGAACATGGGCATCTTCATCAGCGTCATGCCCGGCGCGCGCATGTTGAGAATGGTCACGATGATGTTGATCGAGCCCATGATGCTCGACGCACCCAGAATGTGCAGCGCAAAAATGGCCGCATCCATGCTGGGGCCCATTTGCAGGGTCAGCGGTGCATACAAGGTCCAGCCCGCAGCAGGCGCGCCGCCGGGCATGAAGAAGGAACCTGCAAGGATGACCGCTGCGGGGACCATCAGCCAGAAGCTGAAGTTGTTCATCCGTGCAAATGCCATGTCCGAGGCACCGATTTGCAAGGGAATCATCCAGTTAGCAAAACCCACAAAGCCCGGCATGATCGCGCCGAAAACCATGATCAGACCATGCATCGTGGTCAGCGAGTTGAACAGCTCCGGGTTCACGTACTGCAGACCCGGCTGGAACAACTCCGCACGGATGCCCAAGGCCAACACGCCACCGAACATCAGCATGGTCAAGCTGAAAATCATGTACAGCGTGCCGATATCCTTGTGGTTGGTGGCAAACACCCAACGGCGCCAGCCGGTGGGGGCATGGTGGTCATGGTGATCGTCATGGGCGTGATCGTGGTGGCCTAGAACTGCGCTCATAGAGATTTCCTTGTCAATGCACTAATCGGTCGTAGATGGAATGGGCCTGGGCGTCTACTTGCGCATGGCCAACACGTCAGCAGGCTGCACCACTTGGCCGGTCTTGTTGGACCAGTTGTTCTTCGTGTAGGTGATCACCGCGGCAATGTCCGTATTGCTGAGCGTATTCCACGCTGGCATAGCGCCGTTGTTCTGGCCGTTGAGCAGCACCGCGATTTGTTTGGTTTTGTCGGCATCAAGCACCACGGCAGCGCCGTCCAACGCCTTCACGTTGTCTATGGCCTTGCCTTCCGGCTTGTGGCAATTAACACAGTTTTTGGCGTACACCTTTTCGCCAAGCTTGAGGCTCTCCTCCAAGGTGAAAACTTTGCTGGGGTCATCCGCTTTGGCCGCAATCTTCTTCATTTCGGCAGCCACCCATACGGAGTAATCCTCGGGCGAGACCACCTTGACGTGGATGGGCATGTACGCATGCTCCTTGCCGCACAACTCGGCGCACTGGCCGTAGTAGTCACCCACTTTTTCAGCGCGAAACCAAGTGTCGCGCACAAAGCCAGGGATGGCGTCTTGCTTGATACCAAAGGCCGGCACCATGAATGCATGGATCACGTCGTTGGCCGTGGTGATGATGCGCACCTTTTTGCCCACCGGCACCACCAGTGGCTGGTCCACCTTCAACAGGTAGTCGTCCACCGGTTCACCGGCCTTGGGGCCGCCAGCATCCGACAGGGCACGGTGGGCGCTGTCCAAAGTGGACACAAACGCAATGCCTTCGCCCTCGCCCTTGATGTAGTCGTAGCCCCACTTCCATTGCATGCCTGTGACCTTGATGGTCAGGTCGGCATTGGTGGTGTCTTTCATGGCGACCACGGTTTTGGTGGCCATCAAGCCCATCACCACCACGATCACAAAGGGTGCGAGCGTCCAGGCGATTTCAACTGCTACGCTTTCATGGAATTGCGCTGGCTTGTGTCCCACCGATTTGCGGTGCTTCCAGATGGAATAAAACATGACCGCAAAAACCGCAACGAATACCACTGTGCAGACGATGAGCATGAACCAGTGCAACCACTGCTGCTCATGCGCGATTTGGGTGACAGCCGGCGGCAAGTTCAATTGGTTGACAGCGGGCCCACCGGGCAAGTCCTTCACCGCATGTGCCGACGTCAACGCAGCAGACAGCCCCCAAGTGCCTCCTGCCAACATCAATGAAGTCACCCAATTGAAAACGCTCTTCATCGTTCTTACCTCTTTATTGCTTCGAATGTTCTTGTGCTGCGCGTACCGGTTGTCGGCTGCTTTTCACAAACTAGGGGGCTTCGACCCGGGCTGAATCGTGGCCATTGTAGCCGAGCGTTTGGCGCCAAACAGGGCCCAAACAATGCCCCCTCATTTCCTTCCGCGGGCCAATGTTTCGCGCATTTCTTCGAGTGAAAACGCAGTCTGCGGTCCGACCTTGAGCGCGTTTTTTGGCTTGGGCTTGAAGGCATGGCCGTAAATGACTTCAAAGGTCAGCGCCAGACGTCCGGATTCACTGGGCGCAGCCAAACCCTCCTCCAGCGTGGCGCACAAGCGCTCGCGCCAGGCGCGCCCCCGCAACGCAGGAAAGCGCTCCAGATGCAAATTGCGGCCCAAGCCACGCAACTCCGCCAGCAGGTTATGGCCAGAACTGAAGCTCAAGGTGATGCGCTCCATGTCCATCACTGGCTCAGCAAAGCCTGCGCGCACCAGCATGTCGCCCCAATCATGCATGTCGGTGAAAGCATGGCAGGGCGCTGGCCAACCTTGCGTCGCGTAGACGGCTCGCAACTGGCGCAAGGTGTCAGGACCCAAACACGAGAACATCAAAAAGCCATCAACCTCGACCAAGCGATGCCAATGCGACAGCAGCCCCTGGGGATCGGCATCCATGTGCAAGGCCATGTTGGCCCACAGCAAATCCACCGGGGGCGCGTCGGGTCCGAAGTGCAGCTTGGGCCCCATCCACCTGGCCGTGCGCCACCAAGCCGGCTGCAGCCGCTGCTTCGCCAGCGGCACATGCAAGGCGTCTTCGATGACAAAACACGCGGCTCTGGGGTAGCGGCCAGACACCAAACCGTGCGCTTGCGTGCCGCCGTGAAGCGGATGCCAATTGGCCCAGCGCCGAGGCTGTGCGACGATCCATTGGAGCCGGTCTTCCATACGCCGGCCCACTTCCTCGTGCAACCAGGCCGATGGCTGCGGCACCATGCGCTGCCAGCGCGCAGCGGCTTGGGGATCCATGGTGGGCGGTCGCTGGGTGGTCATGGGGCTGCAAAAGGGTGGCCGCGAGTATATTGGTCGCATGCTATTGGCCGCACTCGACCGGGCTCTGAACGGGCTTCCCAGCCAATGCGCGGTCTGCCGCACGTGGCCAGCGCAACCGGTGTGCGAGCGGTGTGTCGCCCGCTTTGCGCAGCCACGCCCGCGCTGTCGGCAGTGCGCCTTGGTGCTGCTCACTGGCGGGCCAGTGTGCGAGCATTGCGCCCACCAAGAACCCAGCGCGACGGACCAAGTGTTGGCGGCGGTGTCCTACGCCTACCCTTGGTCGGCCTTGGTGGTCGACTTCAAGTTCCATCAGCACACCGGTTGGGCTCGCAGCTTTGCCACCCTGATGCGCAGTGTGCCCTGGGTCGAACCAGCGATCGACCGCGCGGACTGGGTGGTTCCCATGCCGTTGGCCGCTAAGCGCTTACAGGAGCGTGGATTCAACCAAACGGCGCTCATGGCCCGCGCACTTGAACCCACCAAAGTGCAATCCGATGTACTTTTGCGCGTGCTTGAGACGCCGCCGCAAAGCGCGCTGGCGCGCCAAGATCGACTGAACAACGTTGCTGACGCATTTGCAATCGAGCCAAGCCGTTACGCCGAAGTGGCCGGCAAGCACATCGTTCTGCTCGACGACGTCATGACCAGCGGCGCGTCCTTGGCCAGCGCCGCACGCGTACTGCGCGGCGCCGGAGCGGCACACATCACTGGCCTGGTGTTTGCACGCACCGAGGCTTGATCCTGTGCCGCGTAAATAATGCGGCATGTTTCACATCGTTTTGGTCGAACCTGAAATCCCGCCGAATACCGGCAACGTCATCCGCTTGGCGGCCAACACCGGCTGCACGCTGCATCTGGTCGAGCCTTTGGGCTTCTCGATAGACGACCGGCACATGCGCCGCGCCGGGCTCGATTACCACGAGTACGCAACCCTGCTGCGCTACCCAAGCTGGCCCGAGTTTCTGGCGAAAGCCCAACCCGATCCCGCGAGGCTTTTCACCCTGACGACCCGGGGCACCCGAAGCCCCTTCGACGTAGCTTTCCAAGGTGGCGACTGGCTGGTGTTCGGCTCGGAAACCCGGGGCATCTCCGACGCGGTACGGGCCAGCTTCGGCCCCGGCCAAAGCCTCAGGCTCCCAATGCGCAGTGGGCAGCGCAGCCTGAATTTGTCCAATGCTGTTGCCATCACGGTCTTCGAAGCCTGGCGCCAAAACGGGTTTGCCGACGGCGCGCAGCGTTAGGGGTACTGCCGGGTAAGTAACTCGGCCACGCACACGGGCTTGCTGGCACCCTCACGTTCCACCGAGACCTCCCACTGCAACTGCACACCCGCCGCATCGACCGGCTCGCAGCCAAGTAAGGTGAGATGCGCGCGCAAGCGGCTGTCCACCGGCACGGGGGCGACGAAACGCACCCGGTTCAATCCGTAGTTCAGTGCCATGCGCACGTTGCGAATTTGTACCGTGGTCTCAAAGAAGTGCGGCAGCAAAGACAAGGTGAGGAACCCGTGGGCAATGGTCGTGCCAAACGGCCCAGAGCGTGCACGTTGGGCATCCACATGGATCCATTGGTGGTCGTCGGTGGCCTGCGCAAACCGATCGATGCGCTCCTGGGAGACCGTGAGCCAGTCGCTGCTGCCCACCCGCTGCCCCACGCAGGCACCCACATCGGCCAGCGATTCAAACACGCGCATCACGGTTCTCCAGCCAGTCGCACAGCGGTTGCCACTGTGCCAAATCGCGCGCTGCTCGGGACGCGGACACATCGAACAGGGTCAGTCCTTGCGCGGCAAGGTGCACGTAGTTCTGGGTATCGCGCAAATAGGTCAGTACGTGCAGGCCAGCGGCATCCACGAAACTGCGCAACTGGTCGGCGGCCAAGGTGCGTGCATCGACGCGGTTTCCCACAATGGCCACCCGCCCTTGCTTGGCGCGCGGGTGTGCGGCCAGGGTATCGAGGAACTCCTGGGTGGCAAAAATGTCAAACACACTGGGCTGCAGGGGAACCAGCACCTTGTCTGCCACTTTCAAAATGTCGGTCAGGCGCCGCCCGTGCAAACCCGCTGGCGTGTCCAGCACCACATGGGTTACCCCTTTGGGCGGCTTGGCAACGCCATCGGTGATATCCCAGCTGGCAATCGGGCGGGCATGCGGCGGTCGCAACCCCAGCCACAGCCGCGAAGATTGCTGGCGGTCGGCATCGCCCAACAGCACCGCATGGCCCTGCGAGGCAAAAAATCCGGCGACCTGGGTGGCGATGGTGGACTTGCCTGCGCCCCCTTTGGGATTGGCGATAACCACAACTGGCATGGCTGACTCCTTGGTATCTGGCTGCGCAAAGACGCGGGCGCTTGCCGCATCTTGCGCTATGTTACGGCCATGCAGATTGACACAACCACACCCCGCAGTACCCAAGACATTTACCTGATTGCGGCCCACAGCCATTGGCGCGAATCCCGTGTCAACCTCCCCTTGCGCAACGCAGCCGCACAACTTGACCGGGTACACCTGTGCGACCTGTACGCGCGCTACCCGGACTACGACATCGACGTGCAAGCTGAGCAAGACCATCTGGCGGCCGCCCAATTGGTGGTGCTGATGCACCCCATCCAGTGGTACGCCATGCCCGCACTGCTGAAGCTGTGGGTCGACGAGGTGCTGACCTATGGCTGGGCCTATGGCGGGGGCACCGCACTGCACGGCAAAGACCTGTGGCTGGCGCTTACCACCGGTGGGCCGCAATCGGCCTACCAACCCAGCGGCTACAACCGCTACCCTTTCGATGCGTTCTTGCCGCCATACGAGCAAACCGCCGCACTATGCGGAATGCGCTTCTTGCCGCCGCTGGTCTTGCACGGAGCCCACAGCGCCGCCCAGCACGACATAGAACAGCATGTACACACCTTCACCGAGCAGCTGCGCAGTTACCCTCACTGGCCAGCGCTGGAAAACCTACCGCCCCGCCCTGCGCACGCCGTACCCTCCACCGACCGCCCTGAGACGCCCTGATCATGGAACACACCCCCACCTGGCTGCTCAACAGCTTGATTTACCTGGGCGCTGCGGTCATCGCCGTGCCGCTGAGCAAGGCCTTGGGCCTGGGTTCCATCATCGGGTACCTGGCCGCAGGCATTGCGATCGGTCCTTGGGGTCTGGGGCTGGTGACGAATGTGGAGGACATCCTACACTTCTCGGAGTTCGGCGTGGTCCTTATGCTGTTCCTGGTGGGCTTGGAGCTAGAACCCAAGCGGCTGTGGAGCATGCGCCGACCCATCTTTGGCGCGGGCAGCGCGCAGGTGCTGGGCTGCACTGTGGCCCTAGCGGCGGTGGCATTGGCCTGCGGAATTGAATGGCGGCTGGCGCTGGTGGCGGCTTTGGGTTTGGCGCTATCCAGCACGGCCATCGCACTGCAGGTGATGGGCGAGCGCAACCTGCTGCCCACCAGCAGCGGCCAGGCGTCGTTTTCCATCCTGCTGTTCCAAGACGTGGCCGCCATTCCGATCTTGGCCTTGCTGCCGCTGCTGGGCGCAGCCACGGTTGCAGCGCACAGCGGCACGCCGGTCTATGTCGAGGTGGCCAAGGTGTTGGGGGTTATCGCCGCCATTGTGCTGGGTGGGCGCTTGCTGCTGCGGCCTGTGTTTCGCTGGATCGCCCGTTCGCGCACGCCCGAGATCTTTACCGCGGCGGCCTTGTTGCTCGTGGTCGGGATTGCGGCCCTGATGCTGTTGGTGGGACTGTCGATGGCCTTGGGTGCGTTTTTGGCAGGCGTGCTGCTGGCCGAGAGCGAGTACCGCCGGGAACTGGAAACAGACATCGAGCCCTTCAAGGGGCTGCTGCTGGGCCTGTTCTTCATCGCGGTGGGGATGAGCATCGACTTCGGGGTTCTGCTGCAATCGCCCGCGCTGGTAAGCGCCATCCTTATGACCTTCATGGTGACCAAGGGCGTGGTCATTTATGCGCTGGCAAGCCGCATCGGGCTGCCTCTGCAAGAGCGACCGGTATTCACCTTGTTGCTGGCACAAGGTGGCGAGTTTGCGTTTGTGGTGTACCAAGCAGCAGCCAGCGCCCGGGTGTTTTCATCACAAACAGCATCGATTCTGATTGGCGCCGTCGCGCTGTCGATGCTGCTGACCCCGGTGCTGCTCGTGGCCATGGACCGCCTGGTGCTGCCACGGTTTGCCAAGCGCAACGGTGCGGCCCTGCCCGAAATTGCCGAACCACAGAACGCACCGACCATCATCGCGGGATTTGGACGCTATGGCCAAATCGTGGCGCGCGTGCTGCTTGCGCAGGGCCTGCCAGCCACGGTGTTGGACCACGACGCCGAGATGATTGAAGCCGCCCGCAAGTTCGGCTACCGCGTGTTTTACGGTGACGCCACCCGGCTCGACCTGCTGCGCACTGCGGGCGCCGAGAGCGCGGCCATCTTGGTGGTGGCGGTCGACGATGTCGAGCAGTCACTCAAGATCGTCGATACCGCACGGGCGCACTTTGCGCACCTGCACATCGTGGCGCGCGCGCGCGACGTGACCCACTGGAACAAGCTGCGCGACCGCGGTGTGGTACTTGTGCAGCGCGAGTTGTTCGAGTCGAGTCTGCGCAGCGCGCGCAGCGTGCTCGAACTTTTGGGCCAGGAACCCTTTGAGGCACGCCGGGCCACGCTGCGTTTTCGTCAGCACAATTTGGCGCTCTTCGAGAAGCAGCATCCGCACTACCGCGATCAGGCTAAACTGATCTCAGTGATCAAGGAAGCCCGCAACCAGCTCGAAAGCCAAATGGCGCAGGAGCGCGAAGACAAGAGCCAGCGCAAGGAAAAGGGTTGGGGTAGCTAAGCGGTGTTCTTGTGCCTTTAAGCCATACCAAGGCTTTCCGATAATGCACCCCAAGTCTTTCCGACCGATACCGATCCAGCGTCCATGAATCTCGTTCCCCTGCCGATCTCATCGATCCGCCTCAACCAGGCTTTGCCCTACCACTTGGTGGACAAGGAGGGCACGCTGCTGGCAAAGAAGGGGTTTGTGATTGAGTCGGAGCGCTATCTGCTTGAAATCGCCAACCGCGGGGGTGGCATCTACATTGATCTGGCCAACCCGGACAACCAGTCTCCCTTCGAGTCACAGCGGGCCTTTGTCGACGAGCTACACACCATGGTGCGCAAAGAGCGTTCGCTTGGGGAAATTGCCAACGCCCGTGCCCCTAAAGATGGAAACCGCAAAGCGGGTGGTGAAACCAGTGATCGCATCGACTGGATGGACCTGCAGGTGCAGTGCAACCTGCTGCTGCGCGGTGGCCCCAGCGACACCTTTGTCGAGCGCCTGGACGCGTTGGTCGCCACGCTGTTGCACCAGATACAACGCAACCCAGATGGCACGCTGTTTGCGCTGTTTTACCTCTCGGCCGGCGAGCTGCGCATGTACAGCGCCACCCACAGCATGTTGGTGGGCGCGATCGGCGTGCTGGCTGCCAAGGAAGTGCTGGCATGGTCCCCTGACGAAGTCGAGGTGCTGCTGCGCTCTGCATTGACCATGAACATTGGCATGACCGCGCTGCAGGACCAACTCGCCCAGCAACGACACCGCCCCGACCCCCACCAACAGGTGCAAATAGACGCCCACGCCGAACGCTCTGTGGAGATGCTGCAAACCACCGGTATCCAAGACACGCTGTGGCTGGAGGCGGTGCGCAACCACCACGCGCAAATTCCAGGCCCGCTGGCCGCGCGCAGCGCACCCGAACGTTTGGCGCGCCTGCTACAACGAGCCGACACCTTTGGTGCGCGTATGGCGCCACGCATTTCACGCCTGCCCTCGCCCTCGGCTGTGGCAATGAAAGCCTGCTACTTTGACGAATTGGGCGGGGTTGACGAAGCTGGCGCGGCGCTCATCAAAGCGGTGGGCTTGTACCAGCCAGGCACCTTCGTGCGCTTGGTGACCGGGGAGATTGCGGTGGTGATACGCCGCGGTGCCAGCACCACCTCGCCCAAGGTGGCGGTGGTGCTCAACCGAAGCGGTATCCCAACCGCAGAGCCTATTTCACGCGACACGGCCGCCAAGGCCTATGCCATTGCAGCCAGCGTGCCCCAGCGCGACGTGAAGGTCAACCTGCACTTGGAACGCATGCTGGCCCTGACCCAAACCACCGGGCTCTGACCACCGCGCTCGTTGAGGGCGCCAGCGCGCGCAGCACTAGGCAAAGGCGTCGCGCAGCTCGGCAATATGCTCCGGTGCAATGCCGCAGCAGCCGCCCACCATCGTCGCCCCTTCCTCCACCCACAATTGCGCCCAACGCAGGTAGGCCTTGGGATGCAAATCGGCGCGGATGTCGAGCAGAACCGCATTGGCCGTGGCCTTCTTGGACTGGGGCGGGAACGCATTGGCATAGACACCAATCTGCACTGGATTTGTGGCGGCCTGCGCCACACGGCGCGCCGCGCGCACCGCATCGAGCATCACTTCAGGTTGGCTGCAGTTGAACAACACCGCCTGGGCTCCCAAGGCCAGTGCCTCCGCGACCGCGTCCGCTACCGATTCACCCGAACGCAAGGTCGCGGGGGCGCTGTCCTCACCGTCGTCGAGAGTGAAGGCAACCCACAACGGCTTGGCGTTGCCAGCCAGCGCACGGCGAGCGGCACGCACCTCCGCAATGGAACTTTGTGTCTCCGCCAACCAAACATCCACACTCTCATCCAGCCCTTCAATCAGGGTCTGGTGGATGCGGATGGACTCGGACTCGACGAACAAATCGGGCCGGTACGACCCCAAGGCGGGTGGCAAGGAGCCCGCCACGAGCACCCGGTGGTCGGCCCGATCAGCGCTTTGTCGCGCCAATTGCCCGGACAAACGGGCGAGCGCCACACCTTCGGCCACAAAGCGGGCTTCGCCAATGTGAAAGGGCACCACTGCGTAGCTGTTGGTCGTGAGAACCTGGGCACCGCTGCGCACAAAAGCGTCGTGCGCCTGCGTCACGAATTGCGGGCCCTCCATCAGCGCCAAGGCCGACCATTCCGGTTGCCGAAAGGGTGCACAGATGCGCTTGAGCTCGCGGCCCATGCCACCGTCCAAAATCGTGAGTTGAGGGGCCATGGCGGTGCATCTCCAAATCAAAAGTTGGTCTGATGGCATGCTAACCTGCCGCCATGTTCAATCCGTCACAAGCCGATGTGCGGCGTTTTTTTTGCTCCGTCTATGGAAAAGCCCGCATTGGCGCACCCTTGGAGGCGATCGAAACCCTGGCTGCACGCTGGATGGACGAGCACCCGGAGTACGCGGCCGAGTGGTCTGACTTGGACGCTGCGCTGACGCGCATGGGCGAGGCCGACCCGGCACGCACCAACGCGTTTTTGCACCTCTCCATGCACCTGTCGATCAGCGAGCAGTGCAGTATCGACCAGCCGCGGGGCATCCGCCTGGCCGTGGAAGCACTGGCAGCGCAGCACAACTCGCTGCACTTAGCGCACCACGCAGCCATGGAGTGCCTGGGCCGCATGCTCTGGGAGAGCCAGCGGGCCGGCCGCCCGCCCGATGGCGAGGCCTACATCGCTTGCGTGCTGCAACATGCCACCCACGACGGGCACAAAAAAAGCCGCTGAAGCAGCGGCTTTTTTTAGGGTATCGCCGCTCAGCGGAAACGGCTTTGGGGCACCACTTTGAGTGTGCCGGGCATCTTGCTCACGTGGTTGGCCAAGAGCTTCAGCTCAGCGTTGGTGAACTGCTTGGCGATGACACCCATCACCGCATTGTTGCGGCCAACTTTTGCGTTGCCCTCAACCTTGTAGGATTTCAGCGCCACAAACAGGTAATCGCCATACTGGCCCGCAATCTTGGGGTACGAGGGTACGCTAGGCGTGTTGAGGTCTACACCATGGCAACCTGCGCAATTGCCTTTGGCCAGCAGCTTCTCCACCGCGTCACTGGCCACAGGGGCTTTGGCCGGCGTGGGTGCTGCTGCGCTTGCACCGCTGGCGGCGTAGTAGGCACCCAGATCGGCCATATCTTGCTCGCTCAGGGACTCAGCAATGCCGCGCATCGACGGGTGCCTGCGCTCACCGGTCTTGTAGGCGCTCAGGGCAGCCACGATGTACTGCTCGTTTTGCCCCGAAATCTTGGGCACTTTGTAGACCTCGGGAAAACTGGCTTGGTAGCCCTCGATGCTGTGGCAGCCAATGCACATCGCATTCTTGGCGGCGCCCGCTTTCGCATCCCCTTTGATGTCCTGCGCTGCAGCGGGCAACACGGTCACACAAGCGACGAGCGCCAAGGAGAGGGTGGAGAGGAATTGGTTCATTTTGCGCGGACAATCAGCCAAGATAGTGGGTAAGCGGACCGGCGCATTATATCGACTGGCCTCCTTGACGAAGACCCCACAGCGAGCCCCTCAACCAGCAAGTCGGCACACCATGCAATTTCACGGAAGTTCACACTACGTCGCAACCCAAGACCTGATGCTGTCGGTCAATGCCGCCATCACTTTGCAACGGCCCTTGCTGATCAAGGGCGAGCCCGGCACCGGGAAAACCATGCTGGCCGAGGAGGTGGCGCAGTCCCTGGGCATGCCGCTCTTGCAGTGGCATATCAAATCCACCACCAAGGCCCAGCAAGGCCTGTACGAGTACGACGCGGTCAGCCGCTTGCGCGATTCGCAGCTGTCCGACGGCGAAGAGGCACAGCGGGTCAAAGACATCCAGAACTACATCGTCAAGGGCGTACTCTGGCAGGCCTTCACGGCAGAGGCACCGGTGGTGCTTTTGATTGACGAGATCGACAAGGCCGACATCGAATTTCCCAACGACTTGCTGCGCGAGATCGATCGCATGGAGTTCTATTGCTACGAGACCCGCGAGCTCATCCGCGCAAAGCACCGCCCCCTCGTGTTCATCACCTCCAACAACGAAAAAGAGCTGCCCGACGCGTTCCTGCGCCGCTGCTTCTTTCACTACATCAAGTTCCCAGACGCCGCCACCATGCAAAGCATTGTGGATGTGCATTTTCCGGGTCTCAAAAAGGAGCTGCTGGCTGCGGCGCTCAAGAGCTTTTACGAGGTGCGCGGCCTGCCTGGGCTGAAAAAGAAACCCTCCACCAGCGAGCTGCTGGACTGGCTCAGGCTGCTGCTGGCGCAAGACATTCCCGCCGAAGCCCTGCACAGCAAAGACGATAAAACCGTGCTGCCACCGCTGGTGGGCGCCTTGCTCAAGAACGAGCAAGACGTCACCCTGTTCGAAAAACTCATGTTCATGCAACGCAACAACCGGTAACACCCATGAAAAACAATTTGTTGATGGAAGGCCTGAGCGACGCCGTCGGCTTTGTAGGGGGTGCGCTGCTGGGCTTTTGGCTGGGGCAGCTCGCTGGCTTGGATGTGTTTGCCGCTGGCTACGGCGGTGCCAGCATTGGCGGCATCGTGCTGGTCGGTCTGGGTGGCGGCGCGGGTCTGCAGCTGGCCCGACGTTGGCGCATTCGGCGCCAGGAATCGAATGGCACCAACCACAGCACAGACAGCGACAGAAAGGGTTGACCATGGCATTTGTCGAAGCAGTTCAGCTCCAGGCGCGCGGCGTACAGCTGGTGCCCCTGGGCCTGGAGCACGAGGCGGGCCTGCGATCAGCGGCGGCGGACGGCGCGCTGTGGGAGGTGCGGGTGACCTCGGTGCCCCAGCCGGAGCAAACCCGCAAGTACATCGAAGACGCGTTAGCGATGCGCCAAGCCGGCAACCGGTTTGCATTTGCAGTGCTGGACGCGCAGGGCAAGGTGCTGGGCAGCACCAGCTTTCACGATATCTTGCCAGCGGTGAAGCGCGTGGAAATTGGCTACACCTGGTACGCCAAAAGTGCACAGCGCACCCACGTCAACACCACTTGCAAGTTGCTGCTGATGACCCACGCCTTTGACACCCTGGGCTGCCATGTGGTGGGCTGGCGCACCGACAATTTCAACTTCGCATCCCAAGCCGCAATCGAGCGCCTGGGTGCCAAAAAGGACGGCATCATCCGCGGCCACGCACTGCGCCGCGACGGCACCATCCGCGACACCGTGATGTACAGCCTGCGCAGCGGCGAGTGGCCCGAGGTGAAGGCGCAGCTGCTGTACCTGCTGGACAAGCGCCGGTAGTCCGATTCAAGCCACAAGCCGCGCTGCGCCCACCATGTTGCTCGACTTCTTCTACACCCTGCGCTCCGCCAAACTGCCGGTGTCGGTCACTGAATACCTGTGCTTGCTTGAAGCCCTCAAGAAAGGCGTCATTGGCCCCAACGCCAACGGCGATGGCCCAACACGCGCCGCTGGAGGCCATGCGATCGAGGATTTCTACCACCTTAGCCGCACTGCGTTGGTCAAGGACGAGAAGCACTACGACAAGTTCGACCGGGCCTTTGGCGCGTACTTCAAAGGCGTGGAGTTGCTCACCGACTTTGGCAAAGAGGTGCCGCTGGAATGGCTGCGCAAGAACCTGGAACTCAACCTCAGCCCCGAGGAGTTGGCCAAGATCGAGAAGATGGGCTGGGACGCGCTGATGGAAACGCTCAAGAAGCGCCTTGAAGAGCAAAAGGAGCGCCACGAGGGCGGCAACAAGTGGATCGGTACCGGGGGCACCTCACCCTTTGGCGCCTATGGCCAGAACCCCCAAGGCATACGCATCGGGCAGGACAAGGGCCGCAACAAGAGCGCGGTCAAGGTGTGGGACCAACGCGCCTACCGCGACTACGACGACACGCAGGAGCTGGGCACCCGCAACATCAAAGTGGCTTTACGCCGCTTGCGCAAGTTCGCACGCGAAGGCCACGAGGACGAGCTCGACCTGGATGAGACCATCCGCAAGACCGCGGCCAACGCCGGCTACCTGGACATCACCATGCGCCCCGAGCGGCACAACAATGTGAAGGTACTGCTGCTGATGGATGTGGGCGGCACCATGGACGAGCACATCGCGCGGGTGGAGGAGCTGTTCAGCGCGGCCAAGACCGAGTTCAAGCACCTGGAGTTTTACTACTTCCACAACTGCGTCTACGATTTCATGTGGAAGAACAACCGGCGCCGCTACGCCGAAAAGTTCGACACCTGGGACATCATCCGCAAGTACAACAAAGACTACAAACTGGTCTTTGTGGGCGACGCCACCATGAGCCCGTACGAGATTCTGCAACCAGGCGGCAGCGTCGAGTACAACAACGAGGAAGCCGGTGCGCAGTGGTTGCAGCGTCTCATCAACGCCTTCCCCAAGTTTGCCTGGATCAACCCCGAGCCCCAGGGCGTGTGGCAGTACCGGCAGAGCATCAGCGTGATTGCGCAAATCATGCAGCAGCGCATGTACCCGCTGACCCTGCGTGGCCTCGAAGACGCGATGCGTCACCTCAGCAAATAGCGCCCAGCCACCTAGAATACGCGGGCCCTCCCGCCTGTGCCGCCGTAGTTCAATGGATAGAACGAGCGCCTCCTAAGCGCTAGATATGGGTTCGATTCCCGTCGGGGGCGCCAGTTGTGCGGGGTGTCCCCGTTGCGTCACCCGCCTAACGCCAACACTTGCTGCGCTCGGTCCCGCTGCACGACTTGTCTCCCAGGCTGGTCAACGAGAGCGTGCCCACCGCAGGATCGGGCTTCACCGGCGTGGCCATCACCTCCACGCAATCCCGAATCGACGCACCCGGGCAGGCCGCTGCAGAGAGCCGGTAGTGGGATTGGGCCAAGCTGTCGCCCGAGTAGTTTTTGAAGGGGACAGCCACCGCCGCCGAGCCCGCACAACTCGGGCCCAGCACGGGTTCGTCAGTTGGCGTGTTCGAAAAACCCAGGTAGCACTGTGTGTGGTATGCATAGTGTTCTTGGGCCTGCATCAGCTCCAACAGCGCGACCCGGCCTTCGGCGCGGCGGCCGCGGAACACAAACTCTTGGTAGGAGGGAACAGCGACGCCCAGCAAGATTCCCAATACGGCCAGAGCAACCAAGAGCTCGGTCAAGGTGAAGCCTGAAGCAATTGGTCTTCGCATCGCAGTACGGCCACGACCCTCAGATTCGGTAGAGCATCTGCAATACCACCTGCACCTCGGTGCGGGACCCAAAGCCGATGGCGGTTACCCGGTACACGACCTCAGAGCCAGGCGTGCCGCTTGTGTCAGGCAACCACTCAATGATGTAGCGGGGCGAGCGCAGCGGCTGAATCCCTGCTGCGCCTTGCGCGTAGCTGCGACCTGTTTGCTCGCCATAGGCAACAGCGGGGCCGTCCGCGTCCTCCAGGTCGACATCGAGCCAAACAGGCTTGGCGCCAGCCGACGGCGCGCATAAGCCTTTGAACTCCGACGTCCTGGCACAGCCCGGCGCAAAGCCAGCGGTGCGGATGCCATCGAACAAGTGCGCGCGAAAGCGGGTTATGTCCAGCTCTGCGTCGGCCAAGGCGGCCTCGGCAGCTTGCAGCGCCAGCTCGGTGTCCCGGTGGCTGCGCGCACTACGCTCGCCCATCAACGCAAGCTGGACTGCGGCCACACCGAGCAACTCGACCAATACCAGCACCAGCAACACCCCCACCAGCGCGGCACCACGGCATTGTCCACCGGGTCGAACGGGCAGCTGAATACAGCGCAGCTGGCACTCAATCGGGCTGGCCATTACGCAGATGCACGGTGAAAGATTCGGCTGCCCGGAGGCGGCCATCGTTGGGCACTGCAAACACGGTGCCCGGGTCGGCGGCAGAAGCAAAGGCTGAGCCAGGTGCTGCCTGGGCCGACGCCCTAGCAAGCCCCAAGGGATACAGCAGCCGAGGTCCTGGTGTGGGCTGCCGCTGGGCCTCGCTGCGCAACACGAAGCCAATGCGCAGGCTGCGCACCAGCCGCCAGTTCTTTTTGGTCGCAGCGCTGCTGGCATCGCCTCCCACTACCAACTGATCGGCACGCAAGTAGGCATATGGCACGCCGTCCTCGCTGCTGGTTAGTGCCGCATTAGCAACAACCGGTGCACGCGCCTGCACGCCATAGAGCACCTGAAACCCCTCAACACCGCGCACCAAAGCCATTCGGTTCTCGAACTGCATGCGCTGGCTATTGGGCAGGTTGTCCAAGGTGTAGCAAAACAGGGCGGGTTCACCACCCACATCAGCGGCGACAAAAAAAACATTGATGGCAGTGTCGTTCCGCGACTGTGAAGCGGTGTCGGGCGCAGAGCCAGAGCAGTCCACCATAGACCCGTCTGAGCGGATGCGCTCAGTGCCCGCACCCACCGGCTGGTAACGCAGCACCAGCACGTCGCTGCCAGCGCCTGCGCTGCCTGCAACCCAGGGCTTGACGTAAAGCGTATCCACGGGGGTGTTGGTACTGCGGATAGTTCCCAGGGCCGCGCCAGCAGTCTGCGTCACGGTGGCATTGTTAAAGCCAAACACCGCCGGCTCGACCATGGCAAGCTCCCATGCAGTTGCTGGCGTGCTGGCAAACGGAATATCCACAAAACCAGCCTGCATGGCCACCCGACTGACCAGGCCGACGGCGAAGGTGGTGTTGTGACGCAGTTGGGAGGCTGCATCTACTAAGGTGTAACCGCGGCTGCTCACCATCAATGCGGCGGCAGCGGCTAACACCAGCACGAGACCAATGGCCATCGCGACCAACAGTTCCACTAAAGAGAAGCCTTGCAACGAACCGCTGCGGCGCGGGACACCCAGACGCCGCTCGGTCACAGTGTCAATGGCAGCACCACAATCGGTGCACTGCCGGGCTGGGTTGCGAATTCGAGAGCGGGCAGTCCAGTAGAAGAGAGACCGAGCGCCAGCCGCCGCCAGCCCATCTTGATGACGAAAGGCGCGCCCACAGGCGGATCTGTCGGGCACGCCCAACGGGGCAGACCACTGGGGTCGTATGGGGCGTCGTCGAAGCAGGTCACCACCCGCGCCGCGGGCAAGACGTGGGCCACCTGGTCCAACCATTGCGTCATGTGTGCGCTTGCAAGCGCCTGAGCCTGAGCGCAAGCCGCACCGACTGCAAGGCAGTACGAAGCCGCCGCTGGCCCCATGCCACCTGACGTATGGGCCACGAAGCTTCCGATATAGGGGTTGTCCAAGGTGCGTGCACCCACGGCACGGTTGTCACGCACCATTTCGGCCAGCTCACGCGCCAATTGCAAACCGGTGGTCTGGTGCTGGGCCTCTTGGTGGGACCGAAGCGCAGCGGTTTGCAGGCCCACCACGCCCAGCACTCCAAAGGAGAACAAGATTACGGCCACCAACACTTCAATCAGGCTAAATCCCGCCGAGTACATACTGGCCCGACGGGCATGGGTCCAACGCGTGAATGCGTTGGCGCTGTAAACAACCGCTCGCATGGTGGCTCCCTTAAGCTATGGGAGCGCAGGTTAGGTGAGCAGCCGTGCTGCGTACCATGCAATCGTCGAGGTTCGAACAGAAGCGGCGGCCACATGCGGCGACGGCGCTTTGGCAAACTTAGCCCACGACACCCACCTGTCATCCGCCTTGTCGCCAGCGACAACACCGGCGCAAAGTCAGCGGCAGTCCAATACGGGTTACGCCCCGTTGCGTTGGTGCATTTGCACGATCTCTGCACGCACATCGGCAGCCCAGACTCGGCGGTCGCGCCCTTCCGCAAAGCGCACCGCGCCAAACTGCAACTCCACGCGCAGCGGCTCAGCACACAAGGTGCGCCAAACAGAGGCCACCAAAGAATCGTCTCCCACATAGCACGGTATTAGGCTGGTGGCGTCGCTTGCGGCTTCAGCGTATCGCAGAGCTACCGCCTGCACTGGCGCACCTGCGGAAACTGCAGCCTGCAGCAAGTTGGCATGGAAAGGCAGTACCTGGGTCCCGTCGCCGGTGGTGCCTTCCGGGAATACCGCCAGGATGTCTCCCTCGCGCAGCCGATCTGCCATGTGGTGCACCACCCGCATGGCATCGCGACGCGATTCGCGTTCGATGTAGAGCGTGCCTGCGCCCGTGGCCAGCATGCCCAGCAAGGGCCAATGCTTAACCTCACTTTTTGCAACAAATCGGCAATGTTGTGCGGCGTGGATGGCCATGATGTCGAGCCACGATACGTGGTTCGCAGCGAGCAGCACCGGGCCGCGGCGGGCGACTTCGCCTCGCACCCGTACATCAACAGACAGGCGCCGCAACATGTCAGCCGCCCAGGCCTGCACCTCGGCGCTGCGCTGTGCTGGTGCCATGCCAGGGAAGTGGCGCCAGATGGTCCAGGCGCCGCGCAGCAAGTGCACAAGCACCCGCAGCAACCGCGCCAGCGCAGTCAAGTTGCGTTGCACTGACCGCAGCACCCGCACGCCCCTGTTATTCGGCGCGGTACGCCAAGTGGCCGCCCACCAGGGTCGCGACCACTTTGCCACTGAGCTCGTAGCCGCCAAAGGGCGTGTGCTTGCCTTGGCTGTGCAAAGTCTCAGGGCAAACCACCCAGCAAGCCTCGGGATCAAACACCAGCACGTCAGCGATACCGCCCACCGCAATGCGGCCCAGGCTGTGCGCCAAACTGCCCAAGGCGCGGTTTGGGACGCCGACTTGGGCGGCTGTGGGAGCTCCAGTCACAACACCCCGCAACACGTCGGCAGGCTGCGCGCAGACGGTGGCCAGCGCCTGCGCCAGCGGCACACCGTCTTGGGCTGCCCACTTGAGCGTGAGGCTTAGCAGCAGTTCCAGGCCGGTGGCGCCGGGCTCGGCCAGCGCGAAAGGCAGAGCCTTTGCATCCTCGTCGACCGGCGTGTGGTCTGACACCAATGCGTCTAAGGTGCCGTCAGCCAAACCCGCACGCAGGGCGTCGCGGTCGCGCTGCTGGCGCAGCGGTGGCGTCAGGCGCATGCGGCTGTCAAAAAAGCCAATATCCATGTCGATGAGGTGCAAGGAATTGATACTCACATCGGCGCTCACCGGCAGCCCCTCGCGTTTGGCAGCACGCAGCAGTTCCACACCGGCTGCGCTGCTGATGCGGCACAGGTGGACCCGGGCGCGGGTGGCGCGCACCAAATCGAAGATCGTGTGCAAAGCAATGGTTTCGGCGAGCACTGGCACACCGCTGAGGCCCAGCCGCGTGGCGAGTGCGCCGCTGGCGGCCACGCCCGTACCCAAATGCATCTCCTGCGGGCGCAACCACACGGTGTACCCAAACGTACTGGCGTATTGCAGGGCGCGCAGCAGCACCTGGGTGTTGGCCAGCGGCACATCGGCCTGGCCAAATCCAACGCAGCCAGCTTGGGTGAGTTCCACCATCTCTGTGAGCGTCTCGCCTTCCAGCGCTCGGGTGAGTGCGCCCAATGGGAAGACGCGCGACTGGTGCAACCGCTCGGAGCGGTAGCGCAACATTTCCACCAAGCCTGGCACATCGAGCACTGGCTCGGTGTCGGGTGGGCAAACCACGCTTGTCACTCCGCCGGCCACTGCCGCTGCAAGCTCCGAGGCCAGCATGCCCTCGTGCTCATGACCGGGTTCACGCAAGCGCACCGACAAGTCCACAAGACCGGGAGCCACGATGCAGCCGCTGGCGTCGATGGTCTGCTCGGGTTGAAACCCCGACGGTACATTGCCGATCGCGAGGATATGGCCATCGGCGATGGCAAGGTCAGCGGTTTGGTCTAGCTGACTGGCCGGGTCAATGACGCGGCCATTGCGAATCAATGTCTTCATTTGCGCCGTCCTGCTTAGGCCTCGTTGCCCGCCACGATGCCCATGACCGCCATGCGCACCGCAATGCCAAAGGTCACTTGCGGCAGGATGACACTTTGGGCGCCGTCCACCACTGCGGAGTCGATCTCGACGCCGCGGTTGATCGGGCCGGGGTGCATCACGATGGCGTCGCTCTTGGCCAGTTGCAGCTTCTCGGGGGTCAGGCCATAGCTCTTAAAAAACTCATGGGTAGACGGCAGCAGGGCGCCACTCATGCGCTCGTTCTGCAGTCGCAACATGATGACCACATCGCAACCGCGGATGCCCTCCTCCAGGGAGTGAAACACCCGCACCCCCATGTGCGACAGGTCAGAAGGCACCAAGGTTTTAGGGCCCACCACGCGCACCTCAGCGCAACCCAAGGTGGTCAGCGCGTGGATGTCAGAGCGGGCGACCCGTGAATGCAGCACATCACCCACGATGGCCACCGTGAGGTTGGCAAAGTCCTTCTTGAAATGCCGGATGGTGAACATGTCAAGCAGGCCCTGTGTGGGGTGCGCGTGGCGGCCATCGCCGGCGTTGATCACATGCACATGCGGTGCCACATGCTGGGCGATCAAGTGCGGCGCACCCGACTCACTGTGGCGCACGACAAAAATATCGGCGGCCATGGCGCTGAGGTTGGCGATGGTGTCGAGTAAGGACTCGCCTTTGCTGGCGCTGGAGCGGGCGATATCAAGGTTGATCACGTCGGCCGACAAGCGAGTGGCAGCGATCTCAAACGTGGTGCGGGTGCGGGTGGAGTTTTCGAAGAACAGATTGAAGACACTTTTGCCACGCAACAGCGGCACCTTTTTCACCTCGCGGCTGCTCACCGAGGCAAAGCTTTCAGCGGTGTCCAGGATGTGGGTCAGTATGCTTTTGGGAAGCCCCTCGACCGACAGCAAATGCACCAGTTCACCGTGCTTGTTGAGCTGGGGGTTACGCTTGGAGAGCATGGTCTAGCGGTCTTTCACGTCAAAGCTGAAGCCGCCGACGTCATCCCGGGCCAGCGACAAAGACTGGTGCTCTGCCAGCACCACGCGCGCCGCCGCAAAGTCTGCCTGCACCGGCAATTGGCGGCCTGCGCGGTCCACCAGCACGGCCAGCTTGACGCTCGCCGGTCGGCCGTAATCAAACAGCTCGTTGACGACCGCCCGGATGGTGCGGCCGGTGTAGAGCACATCGTCAAGGACCAGGATATGCGCGCCATGCACCTCGAAGGGCAGCTTGGTATGGCCACCAGCGGCCAGACCGCGTTTGGCAAAGTCGTCGCGGTGCATGGCCGAGGAGATGCAGCCTGCGCTGGCCGACAGGCCCAAGTCGGCATGCAATCGCTCGGCCAGCCAAGCGCCGCCCGAAATAATGCCCACCAAGTGGGTTTGCGGTGTCGCGAGCTGGCGCACACCGCGGACCAGTTCGGTATAAAGCGCCTCCGCGTCGAGTGCCAACAGGCTCAAACCAAGCTCCTCAAAAACTGCTGCAAGATGATGCAGGCGCTGGCCGCATCGCGGTCGCGGGCACCCTGGGCGATGGCCTCGGTGGTGCTGTAGCGCTCGTCCACCTCAAACACCGGCAAGGCAAAGCGGCCGTGCAATTGGCGGCCAAATTTTTGGGCCCGCACCGTGTTCTCGTGCGGCGCACCATCGGGGTGGTAGGGCACACCCACCACGATCGCATCGGGTTGCCACTCCTGGATGCGCTGCGCCAGCAACTTCCAGCGCGCCTCGCCCTGCGCCTGGATGCTGCCCTGCGGTTGCGCCTGGCCCAGTAGGCGGCTGCCCACAGCCACGCCGGTTCGCTTCTCGCCGTAATCGAATGCAATGAAGGTGCGCAAGCCTTCGGCCACCAGCGGGCGTGCCACCTGGTCACCGGCGGGGCTCATGCGTGGCCTACTTGGGAAGAGATCATCCAGGATTGCAGGCCCAAGAGTGCAAGCGCCTTGTCGTAACGCTGTTCTACGGGGGTGTCAAAAATCACCACGGGGTCCGCGTCCACCGTCAGCCAGGCATTTTCACCCAGCTCGCTCTCCAACTGGCCTTCGCCCCATGAGGAATAGCCTAAGGTAACCAGCACCCGCTTGGGGCCGGCACCGCCGGCCAAGGCCTCCAAGACGTCTTTGGATGTCGTCATCTCCAAGCCACCTGGTATCGCCAAGGTGGATGCATACAAGGTTTCGCCCAATGGCTGCGAAGTGCCCTGCAGAGCGTCATGCAACACAAAACCGCGCTCGGTCTGCACCGGTCCGCCCTGGAATACGGGTGCCTGGCTAAGATCGGGACGCTTGAGTGCCAGATCCACCTTGCCAAACAAGGTTTCCATCTTCATGTCCGCCGGCTTGTTGATGACCAAACCCAAAGCGCCACGCGCACTGTGTTCGCACACATACACGACGCTCTTGCCAAACATTTGGTCGCGTAGCCCGGGCATCGCGATCAAGAAATGGTTTGTGAGGTTGATGGATGCAGAATTGCCGGACATTTTTTCATTTTAGCGACTCACATGCCTGAAAATTTCGACACGGGCTTAGTCTGGTTTCGGCGCGATTTGCGGGTGCATGACAACACGGCCTTGACCTCGGCGCTACAAAGCTGCCGGGCCGTTTTTTGCGTCTTTGTTTTCGATACCGCCATCTTGGAGCCTTTGCCGCGGGCCGACCGGCGGGTGGAATTCATCCGTGAGTCCTTGGTGGAGCTCGACGCCAACCTGCGCACCTTAGCGTGCAAACCTGAAGCAGGCTTGATCGTGCTGCACGGGGATGCCGTCGCATCGATCGTTGGGCTGGCGCAGGCATTGCACGCCCAGGCGGTGTTCGCCGGGCGAGACTACGAGCCCTATGCCGTCGACCGCGACGCCAAGGCAAACGCGGCGCTGCGCGCCGTCAGCAGTACCTTCGTGCTGCACAAGGACCACGTGGTCTTTGAGGGCCAAGAGATCATGACGCAATCAGGCACGCCCTACGGAGTCTTCACGCCATATTTGCGTGCATGGACTGCCAAGCTGCGAAGCGAGCCCTGGCACTGCACAGCGCGAGATGCGCCAGGTCATGCCCTGGCTCCGAGACCAGCGCAATTCCAGCGGCCAGTGCCTAGCTTGGACGATATCGACTTTGCGCCGACCAACCTGCAGGCGCTGGGCCTGCGCGCTGGAGAGTCGGGCTCGGCTGCGCTACTGGCCGATTTTGTGCAACGCGTCGATCAGTACGACACCGCGCGCAACTTTCCGTCTGTCAAGGGACCGAGCTATCTGGGCGTGCACCTGCGCTTTGGCACGGTGTCGGTGCGCCAGCTGGTTCGGCTGGCCACAATGAGTGAGGTCACCCGCAGCACAGGTGCAGCAACATGGTTGACCGAGCTGGTCTGGCGCGACTTTTATGCGCAAGTCCTCGCCAACTTTCCCTTTGTGGCAAGCCGAGCGTTTCGGCCCGAGTACGACAAGATAACCTGGGAAGACGGCGCGTCGGCGCAGACCCTGTTTGTGGCGTGGAGCACGGGCCAAACCGGCTACCCGTTGGTGGACGCGGCAATGCAACAGCTACTGCAGACCGGCTATATGCACAACCGCCTTCGGATGGTGGCGGGCAGCTTCCTGGTCAAACACTTGGGAATCGATTGGCGTTGGGGTGAGCAGTTTTTTGCGCAGCATCTCAACGACTTCGACCTGGCCTCCAACAACGGTGGCTGGCAGTGGGTGAGTTCGAGCGGCTGTGATGCCCAGCCCTACTTTCGTATCTTCAACCCGGTGACGCAAAGTGAGAAGTTCGACGCGCAGGGCAAGTTTATTCACCGCTACCTGCCGGTGCTGCGGGGTCTACAAGGCCCGGCCCTGCATGCGCCTTGGCACGCCAAACCGGTCGAACTTCAGGCCGCTGGCGTGGTGCTGGGCAACAACTACCCCCATCCGGTGGTGGATCATGCAACGGCCCGCGCCCGCACGCTCCAGCGCTACGGTGTGATCAAGAAGTCTGCAGTACCCGAATCCGATTCAGCGCAGTAATCGCGCACCAGCCCCAGCAACTCGTCCTCAGGGTAAGGCTTGCCGAGGTAGTGGTCAACGCCGAGCGCATTGGCATGGTCACGGTGCTTCTGGGCAATGCGCGAGGTGATCATGATGACCGGCAAGCTTGCATACACTGGGTTTGCGCGCAGGTTGCGAACCAGTTCAAAACCATCCATGCGCGGCATTTCGATGTCTGACAAGATCACGGCGGGCAGTTCGTCAGCGAGCATTTCCAAAGCTTGGAAGCCGTCCTGGGCTAAAGCTACCCGAAAGCCCTCGCGAACCAGCAGGCGCTGGGTGACCCGGCGCACCGTCACGGAGTCATCCACCACCAGCACCAAGGGTCGGTGGTCGGTGACTTGGTGCAACGTGGGCGCACCGCTGGCTGCGCTGGGACTGGAAGAGCTGTCCGACTGCGCCGCGCGTGCTGTATCACCGTACACGTTCGCAAGCGCCACGGGGTTGTAGAGCAAAACTACGGCCCCAGACGCCAACACTGAGACGCCAGTCAGTCCAGCCAAGCGGCTGAGCTGGCGTCCCAGATTCTTTACCACCACCTCGCGGTTGCCTAGCACTTCGTCTACATGCATCGCGACCCGTTGACCGGCACTGCGAAACACCGCCACCGGCACGCTCTTGGTGTTGGCCTCTGGGATGCGCGTCGGCTGCTGCTGCAGCAGCGCGCCGGCCCAATAAAAGGGTATCGCTTGGCCAGCCACGTCCAACGTTTTGTCAGCGTAGGCTTGGGCAAGCGTCTGCAGTGGCACGCGCTGCACCGATTCCATCAGGTTGGACGGTACGCCCATGGTGAAATCGCCCAAGCGCAGCATCACCACCGAATGAATTGAAGTGGTTAAGGGCAGCACAAGGACGAACTCGGTGCCTTGACCTGGGGCCGTCTTTGCCTCTATACGCCCTCCCAGCGACTGCACCTCCGAGCCAACCACGTCCATGCCAATTCCGCGTCCGGAAAGTGCAGTGACCCGCTCGGCGGTGGAGAAGCCTGCAGACAAAAGCAAGCTCAGCGCCTCATCGACGTTGAGTGCGTAGCCCGCTGGGATGCGCCCTGCCGCCACCGCCTTGTCCACAATGCGTTGCATTTGCAAGCCGGCGCCATCATCCTTAAACGAGAGCATCATCTCGTTGCGTTCCTGCTGCAGCGCGACGGTGACGGTGCCCACTTCAGGCTTGCCCGCGGCCACCCGCGAGGCTGCGTCTTCGATGCCGTGGGCCACAGCATTGCGCAGCAGGTGTTCAAACGCTGGTAGCAAGCGATCCAGCACGCTGCGATCCATCTCGATAGAGCCACCCAGTACCTCAAGACGCACTTGTTTGCCGAGCTCTTTGGCGGCCTGACGCACCACGCCATGGAGTCGCTCGGACACCGCATCAAACTCAACCATTCGGGTTCGCAAAAGATCACGCTGAAGTTCGCGCGCTTGGTGACCTTGGGCGACAAGATCGTCTTCTGCACCTTGCACAGCGCGGTGCACAGCAAGTTGCACCGTCGCCACGTCGTTGACCGACTCGGACATCATGCGGGTTAGCTCTTGGACCCGCGTAAAGCGGTCTAACTCCAGCGGATCGAAGGGAGTGTGGTGGTCGGTATGCTGGCCCAGACGCGACTGCATCTGCGTCTCTGCCTGCAATTCAAGGTCGCGCAACTGCCTGCGCAAACGATCCAGGTTGGCTGCCATGTCACCTAGGGACGCTCGCAGCTGGCTTACCCGGGAGCCCACGCGTGAGCGGCTGATCAGAATCTCACCAGCTTGGTTGACCAAACGATCCAGCAACTGCGATCGCACCCGCACCGATTGGCTGGCCAGTGGCCGCAAGGACGTGACCACAAGCGCCGTAGTGTTCGCCGCATGCGTCCCAGCCTGCGCCATGGCTTCAGGCGTTGGGAAGACCACTTCACTGGCGGCGTCCAAGGCGTCAAGCGCACTCTGCATGTCATCGCACTGTGACAACAGCGGTTCAAGCTGTGAAGCCCGCAGGTTGACTTGGCCCAGGGACTCAATGTCGGACTCCATACGGTGGGCCAACTCGCCCAAGCCCATTGCGCCCGCTAAACGTGCACTCCCCTTCAGGGTGTGCAACAAGCGCAAGGACTCGCCGCTCGCTTGGGCATCGTCTGGATGTGCCACCCACTGGCGCAACGCCGCGCCCAAGGCAGGCAGCAGCTCTAGCGCTTCTTCCTTGAACACAGCAAACAAATCGGGGGCTAGATCGATAGGCTGTTGTACGACCTCGCCCAACAAAGGTGCTGGCTCAGGCTCAGGCTCAGGCTCAGGCTCAGGCTCAGGCTCAGGCTCAGGCTCAGGCTCAGGCTCAGGCTCAGGCTCAGGCTCAGGCTCAGGCTCAGGCTCAGGCTCAGGCTCAGGCTCAGGCTCAGGCTCAG
>NZ_JBIIGC010000020.1:0-57321 GCF_044236835.1 Rhodoferax sp. | reverse complement strand
GCAAATCACCAGAATCTGGTAGCAAGGGTTCGGATTGACTTGCCACCGGTGCTGGCGTTTCTGCAAACTCAGTGGCACTGGGCACCGCGTGGGCTGCAAGGCCGGCCCGAAGAGATGCCACGGCCTGCGTCGCAAACTCTTTCAGACCCTGCACCACAGGCTCGTGGGGTTCTCGCAAGAATCCGGCAGCAAACTGGTGGAGCAAACGCCGAATTTCGTCTGCTGCATCACAGAAAAGCGCTGCCCAGGCCGGTGTGCCATAAGGCTGCAAGCGGGCATGCTCAAGCGCGTTTTCCAGGGAGCCCGCAAGATCGGACAGCGCAGAAAAACCGACTGTGGCCGAACTCCCGTGCAGCGAGTGAGCCCACGTCAGCGTTGACTCTGGCAAAGGTCGGTCACATTCCAGCGCCCACTCTCCCAACTCGGATTGCAGTCGGCGTGACCACTCGTCGGCTTCATTGAGAAAAACATTGAAGAGCGGCACGCTGATCCGCAAGTGGCCGACCACCTTCATCAAGTCGCCACCGGAGTCGCCCAAGGCGTTGTGTAAGTCAGAGTTAACTGGCTCAGGCTCAGGCTCAGGCTCAGGCTCAGGCTCAGGCTCAGGCTCAGGCTCTGGCTCTGGCTCTGGCTCTGGCTCTGGCTCTGGCTCTGGCTCTGGCTCTGGCAGGATCACTGCAACTTCTTGGCGGGCGAATGAATGAGGTAGGAGAACAAGCAGTTGCCCAACGCGCATTGCGTCGGCGGAAGCGCGGAATGTAGCGACATCCCACCCCGCGTCGTTGCCATGTGCGCTGTCCTGCGCCCACTGGCCCAGGGCGTCGAGCGCTTGGGTAGCTAGGCGAATCATGTCGACACTAACCGGGCGGGGCTCGGCCAGCCAACTATTGAACAACTGTTCAAATGACCAAGCTGCTTCCCCAAGCGCATCCAAGCCCACCATGCGTGCACTGCCCTTGAGAGTGTGAAACGCGCGGCGTACCGTGGTCTGGTCGGCCAAGTTGGCGGGCTCAACAGCGAGCGATCGCAGCGCGGCCAGCCCGCCGTCAATGACGGCGCGAGACTCTTCCAAAAAGATCGCCTTCAGGTCCTCGTCTTCGGCACCGTGGGCGTCCTGCCCCGTATCTGCGATAACCGATGTTTCGGGCTTGGGCGCCTGCCCCATGGTTGGACGAAACTCGCCTTCCGCCTCGTCGTACACGAACAGCTGACGCGCCAGACTTCTCTGGTAGCTCAGCATGTCGATCAAAAAGCCCATCGCACCGACACTGTTACCAAGCTTCGCAAACACCGTACCGCGATGCGTTGCATCAGGAGCCCCTTCAGCGAGGAACTGCTCAATCACATTGCGCATGCGCAGCGAGGCAAGCGCCGGTTGTTCTAAGCCCAAAACTGAAAACACACCGCGCATCTGCGCCAATCGCCCAGGCACTTGGCGCAGAAGTGTGCCATCCGAAGGACGCCTGAAAAACTGGTCAAGCACAGCCTCGACTTGGGCTAAAGTGGCGCGCAACTCGCCTACTACCGTACCCATCGTTTGCCGCTCTCCCACGCGACGGTACAAGTCTTCCATCCAAGGTTCGAGCGGCTCGGGCTCTCCACCGGCACAGGCGTGACGCATTCTCTGCGCTAGGGTGCCCCCACGCTGCCAAAGAAGATGGAAATCAAGCTCGTCGTACAGGGCTTCCAAGTACAAGACAGCCGTCGACACCTCCATGGCAACGGCGGCGTTGGGCACCCGGCCTGTCTGCAAGGTGAGGTCAACGGCTTCACCCAAGGCCGCAAGCAAATCAGAGCTGTCGGCATGCAATGGGTGCAGTGACTCTCGAACCACTGCAAACTGATCGGCCATTTGCCGCACCCGGCTGGTATCGCCACCGGCCAGGGCTGACCAAGACTCTGCTGCGGTGGCGATGCGTTTGCGCACAACGATCAATAGTGCCGGGTCGAATCGTCCAAACCGCTCGCGGCTGTAATCCAATGTCTCAGACGACTTCAAACCATAGGATAGGCGCACCGCCTGCAAAAGCAGCGCAACCTGACCTATTTTTGGACTCGCAACCGCGCAAAAAAACACCAGATCGCGGGCGAGCTGTTCCGACGGCGGGGTCAGGCCCTTGGCAAGCGCCGCGTACTGCTGCAACACGCGTGAGGCGGCACGCTTGGTGTGGGTGTCATGGGCCAACAGACCTAGTGAAATGGCTTCAAAAAATCCGGCAGCAGCAGCCCAAAATGTGCGGTGCTCCAGCCCCGTCTGCCCACAAGACAGATTGGCACAAAGCAGCGCCATTTGGCGGGCAGACTCGGGGTCGCCGGTCTTGATGGTGTTGAGCACGGCCCGATCCATACGGCTACGCAACTCTGAGCCAAAACGCAGCGGACGCAACGATGCTGGCAGGGTCACTTCCTTCCAGCGCCACTCAAAGGGCCACAAATCCGCGGGATGGATGCGGTCGCTGCCCGCCAACTCCATCAACGACTTGAATTGCGGAAACAGTGCAACTGGAGATGCCGAGCCGCCCCTGAGCACGCCTTGCAAAAACTCGGTCACCGCAAATCCTGCGGTCTCTACGCTCCGCGCCGCAGCCTCGGTGCAGGCCTCGGGGCGCTGTACGTAGATCTCCAAAAGGCGCGCCATCGAACGCACCAGCGTGGCCGGGGCGGCCATCATGACCATCTCCATCGCGCCGGCCGCCTGATGCAACTGCATCCGGGCAGCGCGTAAAGCACTCGGATCTGGCTCAGCCGACTCGTCGTCTATTGCCCCACTACCGCGGGCAAACCGTCGCACGGCTTTGGACGCTCCATCTAGGGACTTACGCAGTTCATCCATTACCCACGACAGCGGTCCCAAGTCCTGAAGCGCTCGGGCTGGGGCGTTCGAAGTGGCGGAAAATGGCATGCTGGAATCGGAGCGGGGTCTGGTTGCGGGCAACTTCTGTGCGCGGTCGGCGCAACTACGAAATCTTAAACCGCGATACCGATTGGCGCAGGTCTTCGGCCATGCGCGATAGCTCCTGCACCTGCGCGGCGGTGACACGGGTGCCCTGGCCGGTTTGTTCAGTCACCGCAAAGATGTGCTGGATGCTCAGAGCGACTTCGCTGGCAAGGCCTGCCTCGCGAGAAGCGGCATCGGAGATTTGCTCGATGAGGTCTGCCACTCTGCGCGATACCTGGTCGATATCCGACAGCGCACTGCCTGCGCGATCAGATAGCTTGGCACCTTCGACCACGCCCTGGGTAGAGCGCTCCATCGCGCCGATCGCGTCTTGCGTGTCCGACTGTATCGCCTTGACCAGCGCCGCAATTTGCCGGGTCGCATCGGCAGAGCGTTCGGCTAGGCGTTGCACCTCTTCAGCCACCACGGAGAAGCCGCGTCCGGCATCGCCCGCAGATGCCGCTTGGATGGCGGCGTTCAAGGCCAACACATTGGTTTGCTCGGTGATGTCAGAAATGAGTTCGGTGATTTCCCCGATCTCTTGCGACGACTCGCCCAAGCGTTTGATTCGCTTGGACGTATCTTGGATTTGGTCGCGTATTGCATTCATTCCGCCAATCGCGTTTTGCACTGCGTGCAGTCCGGACTCGGCTGTAAGCAAGGACTGACGGGCCACCCGGGCTGATTCTTGGGCCCGCACCGACACCGCAGTGATGCGATCCGCCATTTCGACCACCGCGTTGCCGGTTTCGCGAATCTCTTGCAGCTGCTCGTTGGAGGCTGCCAAAAGTTCGGTCGATGTGGCATCCACCTCTGAGGTGGTTTTGGCCACGCGCGACGCGGTACTCTGAACATTGGAGACTAAGGTACGCAGCTCCTCGACGGTGTAGTTCACCGAATCGGCTATCGCTCCAGTAATGTCTTCGGTGACCGTCGCTTCTTGCGTTAAATCTCCTTCGGCCACAGACTGCAACTCGTTCATGAGACGCAGAATTGCCGCCTCATTGGCATCGTTAACACGCTTGGCATCCAGCCGCTGGTCGTCGGCAGCTACTTGGCGCCGTCGACTGTCTTGCAGTTGTGCGTACGCCAGCCCCGCAGCCGACACAACCGCCAATGCCGCTGCCAGCACTAAGCTGGCCACGATCACACCATCCACGCCGGCGCGCGCCGACAGACTGTTTTGGAGCACCTCTAGATTGCGGCGTAATGGCTCACTGTCTTCAAGGATCGCCAACTGCGCTTCGCGCGCAGCCACCAACCCCTGCAGGTTGCCCAAAATGGCGACGGCTTGAACACGGGTTTCCTCATACATCTGAATAAGCGCAACCAGCTGCTCCCGCGTCTGAGGGTCATCGGACGCCTGCAAACGTAGATCAGCGCTGCCGTCCAACAACGCATTCGAGATTTCGCGAAATGAGTTCAGGTCCTTGCCAAGCAAAAACACGGTCTCGGGGCTTGCGCCTTCAGATGTCAAGAACTCGTTGGAGGACTTGCCGATCCGCTGGGTCAGTGTAGAAAGTTCCGCCGCTGCGGCGATCTCCAGAAGCGGCGCGTTCTGCCGCTGCTTGAGTGCAGAAATGGACTTGGTTGCATTGAGCAAGTCCGCCGACTGGCGATTGATCAGGCGTAGCGCTGCGCCGATTTGGGTCAGTGCGCTTTGTTGCTCCATTACCAGCTTAGCGTTCTTCTCGGCACGCTCCACCAAGGGAATCACTTGGCCCAGCTCTGGGAGCATATCGCTGTTGAGCGGCTGCAGTCGCTGGTTGTTGTCGCCAGATTGCAGCCCACGAATTGTTTTCACCAGCACGTCGGCGCTTTCGTTAACGTCTGCGAAGGCTTGGGGGCTACCCACCAGAGCTTGTGACACCGACTTAGCCAAACGCTGGGACTGCATGAGGGACTGGCCGGTAGCGCCCAACTGCTGTGCTGTGAAATCCGACTGGTCTAGAGCAAACACTGCAATTCCAAACAGGGCAGCCAGCGATGTCCCCAGTACCATTCCGAGCGAGCTTTGATGGACCGCTAAGCTCCGGGCTCCCAACAACGGAAGGGTGATGGCCTCACCTAGGCCTTCTGGCGTAGGATCTCCTGATCCGTAAGGGACCGAGGACGGTCTGGAGAAAAAGCCTCTTATGGCATGGGAAATTTGCATACAAGCAACCTCAAACTTCACGGACATCTAAAAACTCGGGAGATTGCGCCAACGCGCGCAAATCAATCTCTTGCCACTGGACGCCGTTAGCGTCCATAAAGCGTCGACCGAAGAAAGGAGCAGCATTGGTTGCGGGCGCATCCGATGCGTGAAACACTTCGGGGCCACGCAGCCCACACAGTGCGTCCACCTGCAAGGCGCAATTGAGTTCGAGTGCGGGATTGAGGGTGATGGCGGATACACCTTCTCCAATTGCAGGACGGTGCCCGGGGTGGGAATTCCCTGCCAGAAATGTAGCAAGTTGCACCACCGCATAAACGTTTCCGCGTAGATTCACGACACCGAAGAACCACGCCTGGGTATGGGGCACCCTGTGCACATTACCAATGGAGAAAATCTCACCAGACTGCACCAGTGGGAGCAGGTAGTTTGCGCCGCCTGCCTGCACTGCCAGCCATACGGTTTCGCTTGCAATGGACTGCGCGGCCTCAAAACGTGTCGCCAACCGCGCCTGCAATTCCCGAAGTGCTTCGCGGTTAGCCATGTTAGGAGCTCAGCCAAGCATTCTGATTTTTGTTAGCAGGTCTGTGGTGTCCAGCGGCTTAGTCAGGTAGGCGCTCGCTCCTTGGCGCATGCCCCACACACGATCGGTCTCCTGGCTTTTGCTGGTGCACAGAATGATCGGAATGTCCGCATAAGCGGGTGTGCGGCTAATGGTGCGGGTCAGCTGGAACCCGTTTTGGCCAGGCATCACGACGTCCATCAAAATCAGATCGGGTCGGTTCTGCAGTAAGCACGCCATGGCTGCATCAGCACTCTCCGCGCTTTGAACAACATACCCGTTTTTTTGGAGCAGTTCCGCCAAGAACATGGTCTCGGTCTTAGAGTCGTCTACGATCAAAATGTTTTGAATTGCCATACATTAGCCCCCCCGCAATGTGGACGCTAACTGCGCGACCGCTTGCAGCAACTGTTCTTTTGTGAACGGTTTCGTGAGGTAATCCTGCGCGCCGGCCATGCGACCGCGTGCCTTGTCGAACACACCATCCTTGGAGGACAACATGACCACGGGCACATTAGCAAAATGTGGGTTGCGTTTGATGATGGTGCAGGTCTGGTAGCCGTCGAGCCGAGGCATCAGAATGTCGCAAAACACAAGGTGCGGCTCAAAGTCGACTACCTTACCCAGAGCGTCATAACCATCTTCAGCAAGCAACACTTCGTGCCCGCCTTGCTTGAGGAACATTTCGGCACTGCGCCGGATGGTGTTGCTGTCATCAACAACCAATACCCTCAACACAGGATCTGGGCTCGTCACGTCACTTTGTCCTTAGTTCGCTTGCGGTTAGGTCAGGGCGTGCAGCGCTGGGAAGCGAGTGAGGCAGATCTACACTTGCACCATCTCGAAGTCTTCTTTGCGCGCTCCACACTCGGGACAGGTCCAGTTCATGGGGACGTCGGCCCACGGGGTGCCGGGATTGATCCCGTGCTCGGGCGAGCCGAGCGTTTCGTCATAAATCCATCCACAAATCAGACACATCCAGGTTTTTGTATCGGCCACAGCGTAAAGGACTTAAGTGAGAATTCGCGGATTGTATAGAGGCAGCTCGCCGACAATCGAGATAAACCGTCCAGACCGGAGAGTTGGCTCGGTACCATGCAGACCGTAAATCACAACTAGGCTAGGCCCCAAGATGTCCGCCCTCCCCCCATCACCCCAAGACCAACCCTCAGAAGACGAGGAGTCGATGGCGTGCGTGATGGTTTTCAACGCCAACGACCCCAGCGGCGCAGGGGGCATTGCCGCCGATCTGATGGCTGCCGCCTCTGTGGGTGCCCACGCGCTACCGGTGGTGACAGGGGCCTACGCCCGCGATACCTCCGAAGTATTCGACCACTTTGCCCTGGACGATGAAGCGGTGTCAGAGCAGGCACGCGCGATTTTGGAGGACATTCCGATCCACGCCATCAAGGTCGGTTTTGTGGGCAGCCCCGAAAACTTAAGCGCGGTTGCTGAGCTTGCCAGCGACTATTCTGAGATCCCTCTGGTGGCCTACATGCCCGACCTGTCGTGGTGGCAAGAGGACCGCATCGAGGCCTACCAAGACGCCTGCTGCGAGTTGCTGCTACCCCAAGCTACGGTGCTGGTTGGCAACCACAGCACGCTGGCGCGCTGGCTGCTGCCCGACTGGAATGCAGACAAAGCCCCCAGCGCGCGCGATATTGCCCGCGCGGCACACGAATACGGCGTGGCCTACACGCTGGTGACCGGCATACCACTGCCTGATCAGTTCATTGACAACGTGCTGGCGTCGCCCAACACGGTGCTCTGCTCTCACCAACACGAGCGTTTCGAGGCGGTGTTTGCCGGTGCCGGCGAAACCCTATCGGCCGCTCTCACCGCCCTGATTGCCAGCGACACTGAGCTTACCGAAGCAGTGGGTGAGGCATTGAGCTACCTGGACAGTTGCCTGGAGAGCGGGTTTCGCCCTGGGATGGGCCAGGCCATGCCGGATCGGCTGTTTTGGGCACAGGCTGACCCACCTGATGACGCCGAAGACGCCCCAGCTTCAAGCTTCGAAATTTCACCCAACGACACCCGCCACTAACTTTGAAAGCACCGACCTGTGACAGCCGCGACTGACTCCAACCAGACACTTTTTGACCGCGCCCGCAAAGTCATTCCAGGCGGGGTGAACTCTCCCGTACGAGCCTTCAAGGCGGTGGGCGGCACGCCCCGCTTTGTGGCGCGCGCCCATGGCGCCTATTTTTGGGACGCCAATGGGCAACGCTACGTTGACTACATCGGCTCTTGGGGACCGATGATTCTGGGGCACGGGCACCCGGCAGTGGTCGAGGCGGTGCAACGAGCGTTGCTGGAGGGCTTCTCGTATGGTGCCCCGACCGAGCGCGAAGTCGAACTGGCCGAGGCGATTTTGCAACGTGTGCCCAGCATGGACATGTTGCGCTTGGTCAGCTCGGGCACCGAAGCGGCCATGAGCGCAATTCGGGTAGCCCGCGGAGCGACCGGGCGCAGCAAGCTGATTAAGTTTGAAGGTTGCTACCACGGCCATGCGGATGCCTTGCTGGTGAAGGCCGGCTCCGGTCTGGCCACCTTTGGCAACCCTACGAGCGCAGGCGTACCGCCTGAGGTGGTTCAACACACCTTGGTGCTGGAGTACAACAACATCGAGCAACTCGAAGACGCCTTCAAGCTGCATGGCAGAGAGCTGGCGTGCCTGATGATCGAGCCGATTGCCGGAAACATGAACTTCGTGCGCGCGTCGCTGCCATTCATGCGCCGCTGCCGCGAGCTCTGCTCCCAATATGGCGCCTTGCTTGTATTTGACGAAGTGATGACCGGCATGCGGGTGGCGCTGGGCAGCGCACAAAGCGTGTATGCCCGCGATATCCCTGGCTTCGAACCTGACATGACTGTGCTGGGCAAAGTTATCGGTGGTGGCATGCCGCTGGCAGCTTTTGGTGGCAAGCGCGCGCTAATGGAGCAACTCGCGCCCCTGGGCCCGGTCTACCAGGCCGGCACACTGTCTGGCAACCCGGTGGCAACCGCCTGCGGCCTGGCTACGCTGAAGGAAACCGGCAAGCCCGGCTTCTACGAAGAACTGAGCCGCAAGACCAAGCTGCTGATGAGCGGCCTGCAAACTGCAGCCACTGCAGAGGGCGTACCGTTTAGCACGGACAGCGAGGGCGGGATGTTCGGCTTTTTCCTGTTTCCTGAACTGCCGCAAAACTACGCCAAAGTGATGACCACCGATAACGCCCGGTTTAACAAGTTCTTCCATGGCATGCTGGAGCGCGGTGTGTATTTTGCGCCTGCGCTCTATGAGGCAGGGTTCATGAGCGCCGCGCACACCGAGGCGGACATCGCCGCCACCGTCGCGGCGGCCTCGGAGATCTTCCAAACCCTGTAACGCAGGGTGCTACGCTCGCGCCCAAGCGTTGAAATAAATGAAGTGTTGGTACTTTCGCCTAGTGGCGAAAGTGCCGCACGCCGCTGTAGACCATGGCGACGCCGCGCTCGTTGGCTGCAGCGATCACCTCGTCATCGCGCATGGATCCACCCGGCTGGATAACGCAGGTGGCACCGGCGTCCACCACCACATCGAGCCCGTCGCGAAACGGGAAGAAAGCGTCGCTGGCCACCACCGTGCCCTGCAAAGACAAGCCCGCATGCGCGGCCTTGATGCTGGCAATACGGGCGGAGTCAAGGCGGCTCATCTGGCCCGCGCCCACGCCCATGGTCATACCGTTGGCGCAAAACACGATTGCGTTGGACTTGACGTACTGCGCCACCTTCCAGGCAAACAGCATGTCCTGCATCTGCGCGGCGGACGGCTGGTGGATGGTCACCACCTTTAAATCAGCCAGCGCCAGTTGGTGGTTGTCAGCGGTTTGCAGCAAGATGCCCGAACCAATGCGTTTCATGTCCATAGCGTTGCGACCCAGCTCCCATTCAGTAACTGCGGCCTTCTGCGCAGCATTCGGTGCTGGTGGCAGCGCAATCTTCAGCAGCCGCACATTGACTTTGGCCGCGAACACCTCCAGCGCTTCGGGCGTGTAGGCCGGCGCCATTAGCACCTCGACAAACTGCTTGGAAATCTCGTGGGCGGCGGCGCCGTCCAGCGTGCAGTTCAGGGCAATGATGCCGCCAAACGCCGAGGTTGGGTCAGTCTTGAAGGCCTTGCTGTAGGCCTGCATCGCGTCGGCACCCAGGGCCACGCCGCAGGGGTTGGCGTGCTTGACGATCACGCAGGCCGGCGTTTCGAACGACTTGACACACTCCCACGCGGCATCTGCATCGGCCAGGTTGTTGTAGCTGAGTTCCTTACCTTGCAACTGCTGCGCCGTAACCAGCGAGCCCGGCGCCGGGTGCACGTCACGGTACAGCGCGGCCTGCTGGTGGGCGTTTTCGCCGTATCGTAGGTCTTGTACTTTAATGAAGCGGCCGTTGCTCTGGCCGGGAAACTGCGCCAAAACCGGTGGCGCATCGCCCGCAGGCGCGGCGTCTTGCACCTGCACCGCGCTGAGGTAGTCACTGATGGCGCCGTCGTACTGGCTGATGCGGTTGAATGCCGCCACCGCCAAAGAGAACCGGGTTGTCTCGCTGACTGCGCCCTGCGCCTGCAGCTCGGCGACAACGGTGGCGTACTGCGACGCTTCGGTGAGCACCGCCACATGCCGCCAGTTTTTTGCGGCGCTGCGCACCATGGCGGGGCCGCCGATATCGATGTTCTCAATCGCGTGGTCGAGGGTGCAACCCGGCTGCGCCACAGTCGCCTCGAACGGGTAAAGGTTGACCACCAGAAAGTCGATGGTATCGATCCGGTGGGCGGCCAGCGCCGCCATGTGAGATGGCAGGTCGCGGCGGGCCAGCAAGCCGCCGTGCACGCGCGGGTGCAGGGTTTTGACACGGCCATCCAGCATCTCAGGAAAACCAGTCATCTCGGCGACCTCGGTCACCGGCAGGCCGGCTTCGCTAAGCAGCTTGGCAGTGCCGCCGGTCGAGATCAGCGCAACACCCTTGGTGTGCAGCGCCTGCGCGAACTCCACGATTCCGGTTTTGTCGGAGACGGAAAGCAGTGCGTTCATGGGATTACTTCAGAAGTTTATGTTCGAGCAACTTCTTGCGCAGAGTGTTGCGGTTGAGGCCCAGCCATTGGGCAGCTCGGGACTGGTTATGGTCGGCTTGCGCCATCACCACCTCGAGCAAGGGCTTTTCCACAGCGCGCACCAGCATGTCATGCATGCCAGCAGGTTCGGTGCCATGCAGGTCTCGAAAGTAGGTCTCTAAGCTGGCGCGAATGCAGTCCTCAATGAGTTTTTTGCTCATACCGTCTCCAGGGTTGTGTTGTTGTGTTCCGGGTGTTGGGCAGCGCTGCGCTCTGGGATGCGGTCCATGGTCTGCGCTAAACCGTCCATGAATAGCTCAACCGCGCGCACCTGCGCCACGCTGTCTTCAATTCGATTCATCTGCGAGCGAAAAGCCTTGCCACCTGGCAGCGCGCGCACATACCAGCCGATGTGTTTGCGTGCCGAGCGCACACCGATGTACTCGTCATACAGCTGGTAGTGGTCTTGCAGGTGCTCCACCAACAGGTGCTTCACTTCTGCCACCAGAGGAGGTGCCAAATGGGTGCCGTGGGCTAAAAAGTGGGCGATTTCCCGAAAAATCCAGGGTGCACCCTGGGCGGCGCGGCCCACCATCACTGCGTCGGCGCCGGTAGCGAGCAGCACATCACGGGCTTTTTCCGGGGTGTCGATGTCGCCGTTGGCCACGACCGGAATGCGCAGCGCGGCCTTCACGGCAGCAATGGTGTCGTACTCGGCGGCGCCGCTGTAGCCTTGCTCACGGGTGCGGCCGTGTACCGTGACCATCTGCACCCCAGCCTCTTGCGCACGAAGCGCCAGCACCACCGCGTTTTTGTGTGACTGACACCATCCGGTGCGCATCTTGAGCGTCACCGGCACGTTGCGTGCAGCGCAGGTTTTCACCACGGCCTCAACAATCGACATGGCCAACGCCTCGTCTTGCATCAGCGCTGAGCCAGCCCATTTGTTGCACACCTTTTTGGCAGGGCAACCCATGTTGATGTCAATGATCTGCGCGCCACGGTCGATGTTGTAGGCGGCTGCGTCGGCCATCATTTGCGCGTCGGTGCCCGCGATCTGAACAGCAATCGGGCCGGGCTCACCTTCGTGGTTGGCGCGGCGCGAGGTCTTTAGGGTATTCCAAAGTTCAGGGCGTGACGTCACCATTTCGCTGACAGCGTAGCCCGCGCCCAAGCGCTTGCAAAGTTGCCGAAACGGCCGGTCTGTCACCCCCGCCATGGGGGCCACAAACAGCGAGTTCGCCAACGCAAACGGACCCAGAAACATGGTGAAGAAGAAAGAAAAAGAAGGTTGACCGCACACGCCAGCAAGCAAGGTTGCGCATTCTAGCTGCCCATAATTTCAGCAATTGAAATGGGCGCCTCCGGCCGCCACCTCGTGCACGCCGCAGCGTCAGCTACTGGGCAGCGTCGTGCGCAACGTAGCAACTGCTCGGTGCGGCGCAATGGGCTTCCTATACTCGGCGCACACCACCATGGATGCCTGGATCGAACAACTTCTCTCGCTGCTGGCCTTGCCGCAGTACAGCCTGCCAGGCGTATTCGTGGTCGCGTTCATATCGGCAACCCTCTTGCCGATGGGTTCGGAACCAGCGGTGTACGGGCTCGTGCGGCTCAACCCAGACCTGCTATGGCAGGTCATCATGGTGGCCACGGCAGGCAACACGCTGGGCGGCGCGGTGGACTGGTGGCTGGGCTACGGCGCCCACCGGATCGCAGACAAGTACCAACGCTCGTCGATGCACATTCGCGCGCTGGATTGGCTCAAGCGGCTCGGGCCCAAAGCCTGCCTGCTGGCATGGCTACCGCTGGTGGGCGACCCACTGTGCGCGGTGGCCGGTTGGCTCAGGTTGCCGTTTTGGCCTTGCGTGTTCTACATGGCAATTGGAAAATTTTTACGCTACGTGCTCATGACGGCGGCGCTTTTGGGAATGTTTGGATAGCGTTTAGGCCGCGTTGGCTCAGATTGCCATTGGATTGCACTGCCACCCACACGGAGCATCACTAGCGCAACAACATCAGCGCGGTACCCAGCACCGTCAGGCCCGCACCCAGCCAGGCACCGCGTGCTGGCGCGCGGCCCATGCGCATCCACAGCAATGGCAGCACCAGCACCGGCGTGACCGAGGACAGCACGCCCACGGTACCCACATCGCCGTGTTGGAGGGCCAGCATGATCAGGCCCATGCCCACACCCATGCCAATCAAGCCCACCCAGGCCACTTGCACCACCACGGCGCGGGTCGGTGCCGCATGCGCCCGTGCTGCGGCAAAGCCCGACCACAGCAGCAGGTACTGCGCTACGCAGGTGGCACTGACCCGCACCGCAGTCGCCGCCACCGGGTCCACGCCCGTGGCCATCACCGGCTTGGCAATCAAAGACCCCAGCGCCTGACAAAAAGCCGCCAACAGCCCCAGGGCTACACCCCAGGCCAGGCTGCCACGGTTGCTCTCCCAGGCATGTGCCTCGTCCTTATGGCGCCCCAAAACAATGGCCGCCATCACGCCGGCCACCACCAGCGCCGCGCCAAGCAGCGCTTGCGAGCCCATGCGTTCGTCCAGCACCCCAAAGCCCAGGACCGCGCTGAAGATGGCATGGGTGGCAAACAACACGCCAGTGCGGCGTGGCCCCAGGCGGTTCATGGCTGCAAACAAGGCGGTGTCGCCGACAAAAATGCCTACCAGACCGCTGACCGCCATGGTGGCAAGCTGCCCGGGTTCCCAACCCCGCCAGGTGCCCATGAGTAACACCACGGGCCACAACATCACCAGCACCGAGAGCATGCGCAAACGGGTGAAAGCAAAGGCGCCCAGGTGGCGCGACGGGTTGGCCGAGAGCACGCTGGTCAACGCCCAACAGCCAGCGGCGCCCAGCGCCAGCAGGTCGTAGGGAGAGATCAGCACGGCGCTGGCGCAGTGTCGCGCATCAGCTGCTAAACAAGAAGTTCATGACATCGCCGTCCTTGACCACGTACTCCTTGCCCTCGGCACGCATCTTGCCGGCGTCTTTGGCGCCTTGCTCACCCTTGAAGGCGATGAAGTCTTCGAAGGCGATGGTCTGGGCGCGGATGTAGCCCTTCTCGAAATCGGTGTGGATCACCCCGGCGGCTTGCGGACCGGTGTCGCCCACATGGATAGTCCAGGCACGCACCTCTTTGACACCAGCGGTGAAGTAGGTTTGCAACCCCAAGAGCTTGAAGGCAGCGCGGATCAGGCGGTTCAAGCCAGGCTCGCTCTGCCCCAGCTCTTGCAAAAAGAGCAGGCGGTCGGCGTCGTCCATCTCGGCCATATCGGCCTCTAGCTTGGCGCAAATCGCAACCACAGGCGCGTTTTGGGCAGCGGCAAATGCACTCAGGCGATCCAACATGGGGTTGTTCTGAAAGCCGTCTTCAGACACGTTGGCCACGAACATCGCGGGCTTGGCGGTGATCAAAAAAAACTGCTTGAGCAAATGGCTTTCGTCTTTGTCGAAACCCAGGGTGCGTACTGGACGGGCGTCGTTGAGCGCCACCTGGCAGCGTTCCAAGAGCATGACCAGCTTGGCGGCCTCCTTGTCGCCCGAGCGGGCCAGTTTGGTCACTCGCTGCAAGGCCTTTTCGACGGCGGCCAGGTCGGCCAGGCACAGTTCGGTTTGGATCACTTCGATGTCGGCAATCGGGTCCACTTTGCCGGCGACGTGGATCACGTTGTCATCCTCGAAGCAGCGCACCACATTGATGGTGGCATCGGTCTCTCGGATGTGCGAGAGAAACTTGTTGCCCAGACCCTCGCCGGTGCTGGCACCGGCCACCAGACCGGCAATATCCACAAACTCCACAATGGCCGGCACGATGCGCTCGGGTCCGACGATTTGGGCGAGCTGCTGCAGCCGGGGGTCGGGCAACTCGACAATGCCCACGTTGGGCTCGATGGTGCAAAACGGGTAGTTTTCTGCGGCAATACCAGCCTTGGTGAGCGCATTGAACAAGGTCGATTTTCCGACGTTGGGCAAGCCCACGATGCCACATTTCAAGCTCATGCAAGGTCCTTCAATAGCGATGTTTTCGGCTGCCGGGCGCAGGGAGCGGGCATTGTACTGAGCGGCCTTAGCGCAGCCCCTCTCCTACAATCGCGCGATGACTGGACCTTATGACGTGTGCATTCGCGGCGATGGCATTGTGGGCCGCACCTTGGCGCTGCATTTGGCTGCCAAACGCCTGCGGGTGGCACTGGTGGCGCAGCCGGGTCCCAACCCGGCGCACTCCGACGTGCGAGCCTATGCGCTCAGCCCCGCATCGCGCCAATTGCTTCAAGCGGTGCGCTGCTGGCCCGACGAACGCAGTGCCACCCCAGTCACCGCCATGCAGGTGCAGTCCGACGACGATGGCCCAGCGCAAGTGCAGTTCCACACCCCGTCCGACGGCGCAGAGGCTCTCAATTGGATTGTGGATGTGCCAAGCCTGGAGCGTCTGCTGGCCGACGCACTGCGCTTCCAACCCCTGATTGCGCTGCACGATAGCCCGCAGCCCGCCACCTTGCGGGCGGTGTGCGAAGGCCGCAGGAGCAGCACCCGCCAAGCCCTGGGCGTGGACTTCGACGTTGCGCCCTACGGCCAGTGGGCCCTGGCTGGCCGCGTGCGATGCGAACGCCCGCACCAGCAGGTGGCGCGCCAGTGGTTCTCACACGGCAATGTGTTGGCGCTGCTGCCCATGGAGGGCGCAGACGGCACGCTGTGCGCCTTGGTGTGGTCACTCGCGCCCGATCAGGCAGGGCACTGGCAGACGGCAAACCCCGAGGCCTTGGGCGAGGCGCTTTTCAAGGCCACGCATGGCTGCCTGGGCACGCTCACCATGGTGGGGGAGCGCAAAGTCTGGCCCTTGCAAGCAGCGCAGGCGCAGCGCTGGAGCGGCACCCAAGCCCACAGCGACGGCAGCCCCCAGAGCTGGGTGTTGCTGGGCGACGCCGCCCATACGGTGCACCCGCTGGCGGGCCAAGGCCTCAACCTCGGTCTGGGCGACGTGGCCCAGCTGGTGGACACGCTGGACGGGCGCCCCTACTGGCGCAACGTGGGCGACCTCAAATTGCTGCGCGCCTACGAGCGCGCTCGCAAAGCCGAGTTCGCTTTGGTGGGCGGCTCGGGGGACGCTCTGCAGCGCATCTTCAGCCAGTCCCAACCAGCGCTCCAAGCGGTGCGCCGCATCGGCATGCAGGCCTTTGACCGCAGCCCCCTCAAACCCTGGGTGACCCGCCGGGCCATGGGCGCCGCCCCCTCTGCGCCGCGCTAGGCGCGGCACAACTTTGACCACCGACACCCGAGCTTGCCCATGCAACCCCTAACGTACTTTCTTCGGCCCTTGCTCGCGGTGTGCGCACTGTGCTGCACAGCCACCGTGCTGGCACAGGAAGCCACCATCCGAAAAAACATCGCCGAACGCCTGCCCCAGTTAAGCCAGATCGACGAGGTGCGCAAGGCGGCTGTGCCTGGCTTGTTTGAGATACGGGTCAACGGCGCCGAGATCTACTACACCGACGCCCAGGGCAACTACCTGATCCAAGGCCAAGTCATCGACACCAAGCAGCGGCGCAACCTCACCGAGGAGCGCATCGACAAGCTCACCGCCGTCAAGTTCGAGGCCCTCCCCTTGCAAGACGCCATCACCATCGTGCGTGGCAAAGGCGAGCGCAAACTGGCCGTATTCCAGGATCCCAACTGCGGCTACTGCAAACGTTTCGAGCGCGATTTGCAAAAGGTGGACAACGTCACCCTGCACCTTTTCCTCTACCCCATTTTGGGTGCGGACTCGGCTGAAAAATCGCGAGGCATCTGGTGCGCCCGCGACCGCGCCAAAGCCTGGAATGACTGGATGCTGCGCGACGTCCCCGTGGCCGCCGCCGCTGCCATGTGCAACAGCGCTGTGCTGGAACGCAATGTGGCGCTGGGACGCAAGCACAACATCACCGGCACCCCCACCCTGGTGTTTGTGGACGGCTCGCGCGTGCCCGGAGCGGTCGATGCGCAACAGGTAGAAAAACTCTTGGCACAGGCCCGCCCATGAAGTCCCAGCACGCCCCCGTGCACTACGAGATCGCGTGCGCCGATGTGCATGCGCACCTGTTTCGCATCACCCTCACCGTCGCCGAACCTGCGGCGCTGCAGGTGCTGCAACTGCCGGTGTGGATTCCCGGCAGCTACTTGGTGCGGGAGTTTGCCAAGCACCTGCTAAACCTGCGGTGCACCCAAAACGGCAAGCCGGTGCCCACCGAACAGACCGACAAGTCCCACTGGCAGGTGCGCTGCGATCCGAGCCAGCCTCTGCAAGCGCAGTACGAGGTGTACGCACGCGATGCCTCGGTGCGCGCCGCGTGGCTGGATGCGCAGCGCGGTTTCTTCAACGGCACCAGCATGTGCCTGCGGGTGCTGGGTCAGGAGGCGCAGCCACACACCCTGACGCTGGCGGCCAGCAACGCGCCCAGCGGCTGGAGCCTGGCCACCGGCTTGTCGCCGCTGCGGGTGAACAAGGTGGGCTTTGGCACCTACCGCGCGGAGAACTACGACGCCCTGGTCGACTGCCCGGTGGAGATGGGGCGCTTTTGGAGTGGCAGCTTCCAGGTCCACGGCATCCCGCACCGCTTTGTGGTCGCAGGTGCCGCCGACAGCTTTGACGGCGAACGCCTGCTGGCCGACGCGCAGGCCATTTGCCACACGCAAATAGCGTTCTGGCATGGCAAGGCTACACACGCAGTGCCGTTCAAGAACTACCTGTTCCTGCTCAATGCCGTGGACGACGGCTACGGCGGCCTGGAGCACCGCAATTCCACCGCGCTGATCTGCCAACGCAAAGACCTGCCGCGCCACAGCCCCGACAAGCAGCCCGAGGGCTACACCACCTTGCTCGGGTTGATCAGTCACGAGTACTTCCATACCTGGAACGTCAAACGCCTGCGCCCTACCGAGTTCGCACACTACGACTACACCCAGGAAAACTACACCGAGCTGCTCTGGTTTTTTGAGGGCTTCACCAGCTACTACGACGATTTGCTGCTGCGTCGTGCCGGCCGCATCGACAACACCAGCTACCTCAAGCTGCTCTCCAAAACCATCAACCAGGTGCAGCAAACGCCAGGGCGGCGGGTGCAGACCGTCGCGCAAGCCAGCCGCGACGCCTGGATCAAGTACTACCGGCAGGACGAAAACACCGCCAACGCCACGGTGAGCTACTACACCAAAGGCGCACTGGTCGCTCTGTGCCTGGACTTGCACCTGCGCGCTGCCGGCCACACCGACCTGGACGCGGTCATGCGCGGCCTGTGGCAGCGCTGTGCCGGTGGCCCCATGGCGGAGTCGGACCTGGCGACGGTGCTGCAGTCGCTTGGCGGACGATCTTATGCACGCGAATTGGCGCGCTGGGTGCACAGCACCTTCGAGCTGCCCTGGGCGGAGCTGCTGGAGCAACACGGCATCCAAGTCAACCGCGAGCCCGACGCCCTGGCGCAGCAACTGGGCCTGCGCCTGAAGGAGTCGGGCGCCCTGACGGTCACGCAGGTTCTGCGCGGTGGTGCTGCCGAGCAGGCGGGTTTTGCCGCTGGTGACGAATGGCTGGCGGTGCAGCCCGGCGGCGCAGCTGCCAAAGCCACTGCCCCGTGGCGGGTGCACACCCAGGACGACCTGACGCTGTACTGTGGCACTGCCAAGCAATGGGTGGCCACCGTGGCGCGCGACAAGCGCTTGCTGCAACTCACCCTCAAACGCCCCAAGACCAGCTTTGCCGCGCGCCTGTCGGTGCGCGACGCGGCGGCAACCAACCGCTGGCTTGGCCCCCAGCAGGATGCCAAGACCCCCAACCCACCCAGCCGCGCGCTCTAGCGCAACCACGCAATCCACCGGAGTCAAACCATGCCATACGAGTGCATCACCACCCACACCGAAGGCGGCCAAGTCGGCATCGTCACCCTCAACCGGCCCAAGCAACTCAACGCACTCAACGGCCAGCTCATGGACGAGTTGGGCCACGCGCTCAAAGCCTTTGATGCCGACGAGGCGATTGGCTGCATGGTGCTTACCGGCAGCGAAAAAGCCTTCGCTGCAGGCGCCGACATCACCGCCATGGCCAAGTTCAGTTTTGCGCAAGCCTACAAAGGCGACTTCATCACCCGCAACTGGGAAACCATCCGCAGCGTGCGCAAACCGGTCATTGCCGCAGTGAGTGGCTTTGCCCTGGGCGGCGGCTGCGAGCTGGCGATGATGTGCGATTTCATCATTGCGTCGGACACCGCCAAGTTCGGCCAGCCCGAAATCAAGCTCGGCATCATTCCCGGCGCCGGCGGCACCCAGCGCCTGCCGCGCGCGGTGGGCAAATCCAAAGCCATGGACATGGCCCTGACCGGGCGCATGATGGACGCCACCGAGGCCGAACGCGCCGGTCTGGTCAGCCGCGTGGTGCCACAGGACAAGCTGATGGAAGAAGTTTTGGGCGCTGCCCTATTGATTTGCAGCTACTCGCAAATCGCCACCATGGCCGCCAAAGAGACGGTCAACCGCGCTTTTGAGAGCAGCCTGTCCGACGGCCTGATGTTCGAGCGCCGCCTGTTCCACGCCCTGTTCGCCACCGACGACCAAAAAGAAGGCATGGACGCCTTCGTCAACAAGCGCAAAGCCGCCTTCCACAACACCTGAAAACCTGCCCTTTTGACACCTGGGCAGAGTTGCTATACTCCCGGCCTTCGGTGATATAGCTCAGTTGGTTAGAGCGCAGCATTCATAATGCTGATGTCGGTGGTTCAAATCCACCTATCACCACCAAATGCAAAGCCCCAACCCGTGCGAGTTGGGGCTTTTTTTTGGGCGATCGTGCGTGTTACGCCGTGTCGTTGCGGTTCCTGCGAAAACTTGCGGACCTCGTCCACCGCACTACGTGGCCGGTTCCGCACTTGGCTAACTCTCCTGCGTCTATTTATCTCGGCATTCCTGATGCACAGGAACGGGCCGAAGTCCACAACTGCCCCAATTCAGAGCCAACGTTTGGCACGTACTTGAAGTTGAAATTCAGCGAGAGCCGAAGGCGATCCAATGGAATGACCCGTTATGCCTGCCCCACTCATTTCACGGCAACCGCGAGCAAGGCCATCGGGTTGGTCCGCGCAATAGTGAGCAGCGTTCGGGCTGCTCCACTCGGCTGCTTACGACCCTGCTCCCAGCCCTGAAGGGTTCGCACTGACACACCAAGAAGGGTGGCGAACTGTGACTGTGACAGTCCCGTGCGTTCCCGAGCCTCAACCGCAGGGGAAGAAACGACTCGGGTCTTTCCCGATTTCATTTGCCGCACGGACTCAAGCAGCTCGGAGGCCAGGTCCCGCTTGGATTCGTACGCGCGCAGTTGCGCGTCAGTGAGAGGTTTAGCTTTCGAGGGCATGACGAATTTCCTTTAGCTTTGCGCCCTTGATGTTGTCCGTCCTCGCCTTCGCGTACAGAGTGAGAAGCACGACTTCTTGCTCCGCTGTGCGCGTGTAGTAGATGACACGAACCCCACCGGACTTGCCAGTACCAGCCCGGCCCCAGCGGACCTTTCGGATCCCACCAGACTCGGGCACCACAACTCCAGCGTCGGGGCTCTCGGCAATGTACGCCGCGAACTCAGCCCTCTCTTCCTCGGTCCAGTACATCGGCCATTGCTTCTGGAATAGAAGGGTTTCGACAACAGTGAGCATGTCGCGAAATATACGCCTAAGGCGCATAGATGTCCAGCGACGCGAGAGGCATCAGGCCCAACGAATGAAACAGACCTCCCCGTCCCACCCAAGCCGCGACCCGCAGAGGTTGCGCTTGTCGTCAACGCAGTGCCACGATGGAAGCAGGTGACGCACATATCCAGTTCAACGCCAATGTTCGGTCCGCTCGATAGCCCTTCTACGACAGCACTTTCACGCCCAGCGAATGGAGCTCGGGCATCGGCTCATCTTCAAGGTGGTAAGCAATGCGCAGGAAAGAAAAACATCGCCACCGCTACTTGACGAAGCGGGCAGTCCCACTAGAAGGGTTAGGCGCCTGCTGCTCAATCTGAGTCAATAATTCTGTCACCGAGTAGTTGCCTACCAAGCGGATGACTTGGCACGCGCGGGTAGTGAGCCACGTTTTGTGTTTTGCCAGGCTACGGCCCTTTTGCAAGCCTTCATCGTATTGTTCAGCCCATTCGAGGAACGCTTTGTTGGCTTTGCCGTAGCGTTGAACCTCACGGGATTCAAGTCGTTGTAGGCGAACCTCGGTAGGCACATAGAGAAATATGACCAGGCCAAATGCGTCTTCGACCTGAGTGCCCCAGCCCATAACTGAGCCGGCAACTACGGACAGACGTTCTGATTCAAGGGCTTGCATAAGAAGAGTGCTTCGCTCCTCTGGCAATCGCTTCTGTGTGAACGGCGGCTGAGTTGGCAACCAGAAGTACGAATCAGCTTCTAGAAAACGAGCATTCCACTGCTGCGCAAGCGCCTCGCCAAGGGTGCTGGTTCCTGAACCCGCCGCACCAGTGATGAGGACTCGCATGTTCAAGCGCCTACCGAAAGAAAGGGAGTTCCCCGTCCCAAGCGAGTCGCGCCCCGTAGGAGTTGCGGTTTACGGCAAAGCAGTACGAGGGTGGAGAGGTGAATCTTTTCATCAACTCACTAGTTTTTCTGGAAGGGGAAGTCATGGCAATCGTAACGGTTGGAATTGACCTTGCAAAGAACCACTTCGCAGTGCACGGCTTGGATGAATTGGGCAAACCCGTGCTGGTGCGAACTGAAGTACCACGCGTCAAGCTGCTCGAACTCATCGCCAACTTGCCCCCCTGCCTCATCGGGATGGACGCGTGCTCGGGTGCACACCATTGGGCCCGCGAGTTCGCCAAGCCTGGCCACACCGTGCGCATGATGGCGCCCAAGTTCGTGGTGGCCTACCGCATCAGCGGCAAGCGAGGCAAGAACGATGCTGCGGCAGTAACCGCGAACCGAGCTGAATGACTTTCGATCTGGCAGCCTCGGGCCAGTGCGTTCACAGCAGCTGCTGTGGGCTTGCAATCCCGCGCGTAGCCCGCGTCCACCATTGCGAGAAGCTGCGGCACGGCTGCTCCACCGCCGGAAACAAAGCAGGCGCGGGGTGCAGTTGTGCGATGCCTTCGAGCCAGCGGGTGGCGTGTGGGTCGGCCACGCTGCGCACGCTGGTTGCGCCGGCCAGGGCTGTCGCCAAACCTGCGGCGTCGATGACCCAGCGCTGCTGCGTCAGCTGCGCCATGGCGGCATCCACCCACTGCCAGCGCGCCAGCGGCCAGGGCCATTGGCGGTGGTGCTCGTGCAGGTAGACACCCAGCACCAGCGCATCCGAGGGCACATCGGGCGGCGGTGGGCGCAGCGCCCAAGGGTGCACCAACCATACCGCGCGCCCGGCCAGTTGGGCAATCGTTTGAACGTCGGGGGCCACCACGCCCAAAGCAGGCGGTGGCTGGCTGTGCAGCGCGGGCTCTGCCAGCGGGGCATGGCGGGGGGTGCCTGCTGGCAGATCGGTAGTTGCAGCAGCCATCGGGATGGCCGAACGCGCCATCGCATCCAGCGCTGGATACGGCTGATCAATCACCGAGCCCTGGCTGTGCCAGGCCTCGGGCGCGTAGCGGGCCACGTTGTCGGCGTTGAACAGGTAGGGCTTGTGGCTGGCGGTGCCGGCCACCCACTGCCAGCTCAGATGGTTGCTGGCCAGGTCACCGTCGAGCAAGTGGGCAACCAACCAGTCGGCACCAGCCCGCCAATGCACCCGTCGCACATGCACCACGTAACTGGCCAGCCACATGCGGGCGTGGTTGTGCAGGGTACCGGTGGCGTAGAGGGTGCGCACCGCCTCGTCGATGGCGGGCACGCCGGTGGACGCGCTGCGGATGTCAGTCGGCACATCCGGCGCGTAACAGCCCTCTGGCAGCGGACCGGGTTGCAAGGAATCCAGAATGCCGTCGCCCAGCTGCAGCCACACATGGCGAAAGTATTCCCGCCAACCCAGCTCAAACACCAGCTTGTGCTGCACCGGCAGCGCGTGGCGTTCCAACACGTGCGCCAGCAGCTCGGGCAGTGTCAACACTCCGTGCGTGAGGTAGGGCGACATGCCGGTGACCGCCCCGTCCAGGTGGTTGCGGGTGCGGGCGTACGCGTCCGGACGGATGCGCTGCGCCCGGGCCAAGGCAGCGGCGCGCGTGGGCGGACACGCCTGCAAGCCAGGAGCGGATGCTGAAGTGGAAAGAGGGGGCATGGTGTGTGGTCGGCACAGCGGCGGGGCGATGCGCGGTGGGCGTTAGAAGTTCGGCTTGGGCGCGCAGCTTAGCCCAAGGCGCCGCGCGCGGCAGCCCAGGGAAAACCAAGCAGGTGCCTTAACGCGAAAATTCCGCACCACGGCGGCTTGCAGGGCCTGTTGCTAGAGTGCCGTCGATGCAGCTAGGCACCCCCCGTTCTGCCGGTGCGCGCGCGCTGGTGTGGTTCAAGCGCGACCTGCGCTTGGAGGATCACGCGTCCTTGGCTGCGGCGCAGCACTTTGAGTCGGCGCTGGCGCTCTACGTCATGGAACCCGAATGGCTGCACAGCCCGGAATGCAGCGCGGCCAAGGTGCAGTTTGCGCTCGACAGCCTTGCGCCGCTGCGCATCGCCCTGCAACAGCGCGGCTTGCCGCTGCTGGTGCGCGTGGGCAATGCCACCACGGTACTCACAGAAGTGTTTTCGCAAACCCCATTCACCCACTTGCTCAGCCACGAAGAAACTGGCCCGATGTGGAGCTACCAGCGTGACATGGCGGTAGCGCGCTGGTGCACAGCGCAGGGAGTGGTGTGGCAGGAGTACACCCAAACCGGCGTGGTGCGCCGCCTGCGCTCGCGCTCGGGTTGGGCGCGGCGCTGGCAGGCGCGCATGGACGCACCGCGGCTGGTGCTGCAAGGCGGCTTTGCCGGCGTGCTGGGCGTGGAGCCAAGCGACCTGCCCACGCTGCGCACGCTCGGCCTGGGGCCGGTGACAGGCCAGGTGCAAGCCGCCGGTGAAGCGGCCGCCCGCTCGGTGGTGGAGAGCTTTCTGCAAGGGCGTGGCCGCGACTACCGGCGCGCCATGTCCAGCCCGCTGACGGCACCCGATGCCTGCAGCCGCCTGAGCACGCACCTGGCGTTTGGCACGGTCTCGCTGCGCACTGTGCACCAGCGCACCGAGCAGGCCATCGGCGCGTTACGGGAACAAGCGCACGCGCACCCACCAGTCGCGCGCCCAGAGGCGGATGCAGTTGCCGAAACAAGTGGGCCTGCGGACGGGACCACGCGATCTGCCGGCGACGCACAACAACACAAGGTGGCGCTGGCGCAATCCCTGCGCAGCTTTGGTGGGCGGCTGCGCTGGCACTGCCATTTCATGCAAAAGCTCGAAGACCAGCCGTCCATCGAGTTCGAAAACTTCGCCCGCGTCTGCGACGGCCTGCGCGAAAACGACTTTGACACCAAGCGCTTTGACGCATGGTGCGCAGGCCAGACCGGATACCCCATGGTGGATGCCTGCATGCGCTCGCTCACAGCCACCGGTTGGCTCAACTTTCGGATGCGGGCGATGCTGGTGAGCTTTGCCGCTTACCACCTGTGGCTGCACTGGCGGCCCGCCGGCCTGTTTCTGGCGCGGCAGTTTGTGGACTTCGAAGCTGGCATCCACTGGAGCCAAATGCAGATGCAAAGCGGCACCACCGGCATCAACACCCTGCGCATCTACTCACCCACCAAGCAGGCACACGACCAGGACCCCGATGGCCACTTCATCCGCCGCTGGGTGCCCGAGCTGGCGCATGTACCACTGCCTTACCTGGCCGAGCCGTGGAAGATGAACGACACGCTGCAACGCATGTCTGCGTGCACCATCGGGCGCGATTACCCCGCGCCTATCGTCGACGACAAGGCCGCTGTCAAGGCGGCCAAAGACCGGCTGTACGCCCTGCGCCAGACGCGAGAGGCGCGCGAAGAGGCCGATGTGGTGCAGTCGCGCCACGGCTCGCGCAGAAGTGGCTTGCCGCCCAATTACCAGCGCAAGCCGGCCGCCTCCTCGCGGATGCCCTCCAGGACCGCGTCGCAGATCTCCAAACAGACCACGCAGAAAGCCGCGCACGCCGCCCCTGTCCAGGCTGACTTGTTTGGACCAGACGCCACACCGCTGGCGGACGCACCATGAAGAACGACTTCAAGGGCAACAAAAGCGCCCTGCCCAGCAAACCCTGCGCCGTCTGCCAACGCCCCATGAGTTGGCGCAAGGCCTGGGGCAAGAACTGGGAGTCGGTGCGCTACTGCTCCGACGCCTGCCGGGCCAAGAAGGCAACGACGCTGGCACCAGCGCAGGTCCCCAACGCCCGCGCCAGCGTGCGAGCGACACCCCCAGCCCCACCGGTTGCGCCATCCACAGCGGGACCAAAAGCCGCTCCCGCGCGTTGCAAACCCCGAGGGCCGGCATGAGCACCACACCCACCACAACTGCCACGCCCGCAGCGCCCACCACACCCGCCGTACGCACCAGCGGCCACCCGGCGCCAGTGCGCCATTTGGTGCTGGTGCTGGGCGACCAGCTCGACCACCAGTCCAGTGCGCTGCGAGGTTTTGATCCGGCACAGGACCTGGTCTGGATGGCCGAGGTCGCGCAGGAGTCCGAGCATGTGTGGTCATCCAAGCAGCGCACCGCCATGTTTCTGAGTGCCATGCGCCACTTCGCCGCTGAACTGCGTGACCAAGGTCGGCCACTGCATTACATCGCCATGGAGGACGCTGGCAACACCCACACCCTGGCTGGCGAACTATCCCGCGCCATCGCGCAGTACTTGCCGCAAACGCTGGTGCTGTGCGCACCGGGCGACTGGCGCGTGCTGCAAACCTTGCGCGCCGCGGCGCGGCAAGCGGGTGTGCCGCTGGACTTGCGCGATGACCTGCATTTTTTCAGCACGGTGCGCGACTTCGCAGCCCACGCCCAGGGCCGCAAGCAACTGCGGCTGGAGTTCTGGTACCGCAAAATGCGCCAGAAAACCGGCGTCCTGATGGACGGCAAACAGCCGGCGGGTGGCCAATGGAACTTTGACGCCGACAACCGCGCCTCCTTCGGCGCCAAGGGGCCGGGCGCGCTGCCAGCGCCCAGCCGATTCGCACCCGACGCCATCACGCGCGAGGTGATTACGCTGGTCAACACCCGCTTTGGCAAGCATCCGGGCAGCCTGAGTGAATTCGGTTGGCCGGTCACGCGGGCCCAGGCGCTGCTGGCGCTCGACGCCTTCGTCCGCGAACGCCTGCCGCTGTTTGGCAAGTACCAAGACGCGCTCTGGGAAGGCGATGTGTGGCTCTACCACTCGCACCTGGCCTGCGCCATGAACCTCAAGCTGCTGGGCGCACGCGAGGTGGTGGCCGCCGCCGAAACTGCCTACCGCACAGGGGCTGCGCCGCTGGGCGCAGTGGAAGGTTTCATCCGCCAGATTTTGGGTTGGCGCGAGTATGTGCGCGGCATCTACTGGACGCAGATGCCCGCGTACTTGGAGCACAACACGCTGGCGGCCGGCGCCGAGCTGCCTGCGTGGTACTGGACTGGCGAAACCGACATGGCCTGCCTACGTGATGCCATCGGCCAGACACTGCGCCACGGCTACGCACACCACATCCAGCGGCTGATGGTGACGGGCTTGTATGCGCTGCTTTTTGGCGTGCGTCCTCACGCGGTGCATGCCTGGTACCTGGCGGTCTATGTGGACGCGGTGGAGTGGGTGGAGTTGCCCAACACCCTCGGTATGGCCCTGTTTGCCGATGGTGGTGTGATGGCCAGCAAGCCCTACGCAGCCAGCGGCAAATACATCCAGCGCATGGGCAACCACTGCAAGGGCTGCCGCTATGACCCGGCGCTGTCAGTGGGTGAGACGGCCTGCCCGTTCACCACGCTGTACTGGGACTTTTTGCTACAACACGAGGCCACGCTTTCCAGCAATCCGCGCATGGCCATGCAACTCAAAAATCTGCAGCGCCTGGGGCCCGTGCAGCGCGCGGCGATCGCTGACCAAGCCCGCCAGCACCGCGAAGCGCAACCGGCCACCTGACCCCTGCGTGGTAGCATCCGCGCGCCCTTCCAACCCAGCCTCTGGATATACACCATGAACCGCTGCAGATCTTTGTGGGTGGCCTGTGCACTGGGCGCTACTGCGCTGCTGGCCTCTGCCCAAACCCCGCCCCTGCGGCCGTTTCCGGCCAAGGCGGAACGCGGTGTCATGCAAATCACCCAGCCGCCCGAACTGCTCATCAACGGCAAGGCCGAACGGCTCTCGCCCGGTGCGCGTATCCGCGGTACCAACAACATGCTGGTCATGTCGGGTGCCTTGATCGGCCAGAACTTGGTGGTCAAGTTTGTGCGGGAGCCCTTGGGCTTGGTGCACGAGGTCTGGGTACTGACCCCTGCCGAGGCCCAAGCCACGGCCCATACAAACTGGGCGCGTGCGAGCGACGACATCCGCTGAGTGACCAGCGCCTTAACTTAGAAAAGCTCGCGCCTATGTCCAAAAAAGTATTCATCAAAACCTTCGGCTGCCAAATGAACGAGTACGACTCGGACAAGATGGTCGACGTGCTGCACGCCACCCAGGGCTACGAAAAAACCGAGAACGTAGAAGACGCCGATCTGATTTTGTTCAACACCTGCTCGGTGCGCGAGAAGGCGCAGGAGAAAGTGTTTTCCGACCTGGGCCGGGTGCGGCACTTGGCCAAAAAAGGCGTGCAAATCGGTGTGGGTGGTTGCGTGGCCAGCCAAGAGGGCGCGGCCATCATTGAGCGCGCGCCCTTTGTCGATGTGGTCTTCGGCCCGCAGACGCTGCACCGCTTGCCCGAACTGTTGAACCAGCGCAAAGCACAGAACCAAGCGCAGGTGGATATCAGCTTTCCCGAGATCGAAAAGTTCGACCACCTGCCTGCGGCCAAGGTGGAGGGCGCGTCGGCCTTCGTGAGCATCATGGAAGGGTGCTCCAAATACTGCAGCTATTGCGTGGTGCCCTACACCCGCGGAGAGGAAGTGAGCCGCCCGTTTGAGGATGTGCTGGTGGAAGTGGCTGGTCTGGCCGACCAGGGTGTCAAAGAGGTGACGCTGCTGGGCCAAAACGTCAACGCCTACCGGGCCCGGATGGTGGGCGCCGCGTCGGCCCTGGGCAGCGACATGGCGGACTTTGCGACCCTGCTGGAGTACGTGGCCGACATTCCCGGCATCGAGCGCATTCGCTACACCACCAGCCACCCCAACGAGTTCACGCCTGCCTTGATCGCGGCCTACGAAAAAATTCCCAAGCTCGTCAGCCACCTGCACCTGCCAGTGCAGCACGGCAGTGACCGTATTTTGATGGCCATGAAGCGCGGCTACACCGCCATGGAATACAAAAGCACGGTGCGCAAACTGCGTGCCATCCGCCCCGACATGGCAATGAGCAGCGACTTCATCGTGGGATTTCCCGGCGAGACCGAGGAAGACTTTGACAAGATGATGCGGCTGATCGTCGACATCGGTTTTGACAACAGCTTTAGCTTCATCTTCAGCCCGCGTCCCGGCACGCCAGCCGCCAACCTGCCAGACGACACGCCGCACGAAGTGAAGCTGCGCCGCTTGCAGACTGTGCAGGCCGCCATCAACGCCAACATCACCCGCATCAGCGAAAGCCGCCTGGGCACGGTGCAGCGCATCCTGGTGGAAGGCACCTCGAAGCGCGACGCCACTGAGCTGATGGGCCGAACCGAATGCAACCGCGTGGTCAACTTTGCCGGTGCGCCGCGCCTGATCGGGCAGTTGGTGGATGTGCGCATTTCTGACACCCGCACCTACTCGCTGCGTGGCGAAGTGCTGACCCACGAGGGCGCACTGCGCAGCGCATGAACACGACCCACCAAGCCTTTGGAGACGAACCCCACGCTGGGCCGGGCCTGCGCCCGCTGTACCAGGTGGTGTACTGCAGCCGCGCAAGCGAAGGCCTGCAAGACAGCGCGGTGGACCGCATCATCGCCACGTCGCGCCGCCACAACCCGCAGCGCGGCATCACCGGATTGCTGGTGTACGGCAGCGGCATCTTCTTTCAGTGGATCGAGGGTCCACGCGACAGCATCGAAGAACTGATGGGTCAACTGCGGCGCGACCCGCGCCACCACGACATCGTGACCTTGGCCGAAACCGAAGAGGTGCGCGAGCGCCTGTTCCCCGACTGGACCATGGAGCTGGTGCAAGCCAGCGACATCCGCGATGTGCTGGTGGACGCACGCGACACCGCGAACGACGCGCACAGCGTCGAAGCCCTGACCCTGCTACTGGAGCAACTCGACGCTGGGCTGCTGGGGGCGATGGGGGCGCATTAGCGGCCGACCACCACGCGAATCTGGGTGTATGACGCTGCGCGGTCAGCGCGGCGCTTGGCCCTGGCGCACCGATTCCAGATGGCTCTTGAGCCGTTTGTCCACCGTCAAGCCGATCGCCGTTTGGTAAGCAGCATTCACCTGTGCAGGCGAGGCGGCGCTATCGAGGCTGAGCAGGTAGGCCTTGGCGACCCACCAAGGTTGGAACTGCTTGGTGACAGCGGGGTCCATCTGCTCAAGCGCTTGCAGCGCCTCCTGTGGGTTGCCAGCCTCTCCTATGGCCACAGCCCCCGCCACCAGCGAACCATTGGTGGGGAAGTGGGCATTGATCTGTTGGTACAGCTGGGCGATCGCGCTCCACGGCGTGCTGCCTGTGAGCAAGCGCTGGCAATGCGCGGACTGCACCGCCGCCTCCATCTGAAAGGGACCTGGCTGTCTTTGTTGCGCACACGTCCATAGCAAGTGATCCGCGCGCAAGATGGCGTCTCGATCCCAAAGACTGACGTTCTGTTTTTCCAAGGGCACGAAGTTACCAGTGGCGTCGTGGCGGGCCGCTTTGCGGGCATCGCAAAACGTCATGAGCGCCAGCAAGCCGCGGGCCTCAACGGCATGTGGGAGCAAAGCGCACACGATGTCGCACAGGTAGATGGCCTCCTCCTGTAGATCAGCAATGCGGGATTCAGCACCTGCCACCGCGTCGAGCCCCAAGCCATATGCGCCGTAGATGCTTTCCAACACGTACCTCAGGCGCTCGCTGAGCTCTGACACTTCCGGCTCTTCAAAGCGGATGCCAGCGTCGCGAATTTTTTGCTTTGCGCGGACCAGCCGCTGCGCCAAGGCGGTGGGCGACACCATGAGCGCGCTGGCCACTTCGGCCGCTTGCAGGCCCAGCACCGTTTGCAGCATCAAGGGAATGCGCACCTTTTCGTCGATGGCTGGATGGGCGCAAACAAACATCAGCTTCAGTCGCGCATCGGGAATGGCGGGCGCATCTTCCTGAAGCTCCTGGTGCTCCAGCAGCACAGTGACCGCTGGATCACATCGAACCTGGTCATGCCGCGCCACTTGCAGCAGTTGGCGCTTCGCCACCGTCAAGAGCCACGCGTCCGGTGCCGCTGGAACACCACTGACAGGCCAGACCTCCAAAGCCTTGACCAGCGCATCGCCCAAAGCGTCCTGCGCCGCCCCAATGTCGCGCCACTGCCAAGCAAGGTAGGACACAAGCCGCCCATAGGAATCTCTGGCGGCTTGCTCGGCTGCTTTGTGCGGTGCGCGAAGATCGCCCACCATTTACTGCTGTGGCGGGGGCAGCACGGGGCGCACCTCGGTGCTTCCGCTGCTTGCATTGGGGCTGCGGGCAGCCCACTCCAGCGCCTCATCCAGGTGCGCCACTTCGATGATGAAGTAGCCACCGAGATGCTCCTTGGTGTCGGCATAGGGGCCATCATGGATCACCCGTTTGCCGTCACGCAGCCTGACTTGCGTGGCCGTGCTGGGCTCTTGCAGGCCGTTGCCGTGGACGATGATTCCAGCCTGCGCCATGGCACCGATGTAAGCCTGCCACGCGCCCCAATAGGCGGGTGCCGCTTCGGGGTCGGAGCGTTTCGCAACTTCGGTCGATGGTTCTTTAAAAATAAGCATGTATTGCATGGTGTTCTCCTATTTGGTTGAGGGTAAATCCTGTGGGATAAGTCGTCGCGAGATTGCTTGACTCACCCTGTAGATGCGCGGGACACCTGCCAATCGACAAGCGGGGAACATTTTTTTTCACCGCAGGCCCGCGCGGCGGCTTTGCGTGTGTGCGGCGTTGTTCGGCGTAGGGCATCAAGGTCGCACCACCAACTCATGGCGCAAGATGATCGGCCCGGCCTGCCGGTCGGCCAAGGAGCGCACGATGGCCTCGCCATAGGCCGCATACGGCACCCGTACCGCATGCAACCAGGGCGCGATCCAGGCGTTCATCGGGCTGTCGTCAAAGCCTATGAGCACCAATTCGCGGCCGATCTCCAGTCCAGCCTCCAGCGCGCGGCGGTGCGCACCATAGGCAATCAGGTCGCTGGTGCAAAACACCACCTTGGGCGGCGTAGTCTGGGCCAGCAAGCGGCCCATGCTTTCATAGCCAATTTGCAAATGCTCCTTGCCCACCACCGTCTGGATGCGACGGCTAGGCAGACGCAGGGCGCAGGTGCTGAGGGCGGCGCGAAAGCCGTTCACCCGGTCGGCGGTGGCCGACGACGCCAAGTTGCCGTGGATCAGCCCAAGTTCCGTCCACCCTTGGGTCGCGATCCAGCGCGCCACGTCGCCACCGGCCCCCAGGTTGTCGATGCCCACATGGGCCTGGCCCGGGCCCGGCACCGGTGAGCGACGGTTGACGAACACCAAGGGCTCGCCGGAGCGGACAAAGCTGCGCAGCACCGGGCTATCCACCGCGCCCAAAAGCACCAGGCCGCGCGCATAGTGCGCGCGCATCTCCAGCAGGTATTCGTCTTGCAAATCGGGCTGCTCGTGGGTGTCGCACAGCACCATCACATAGCCCGCGCCGCGCAAAGCCACCTCGGCCGCCGAGACGATGGCTGGCATGGTGGGATTGGACATATTGGCCGCCAGCACCGCGACCAGTCGGCTCTGCCCGCTGCGCAGCGACCGACCCGCGCCCGTGGGGCGATAACCCAGTTCTGTGATGGCCGCCTGCACCCGCGCTACCGTGCCGGCCGAGGCCTTGTTGGTGACCCCATTGACCACCCGAGAGACTGTGGCAATCGACACGCCCGCATGCGCCGCCACCGCCGAGATCGATACGCTTTCGCGGGGTCCAGCTGTGTTCACGGCCGGGGTTGCTGCAAGGACCGGATGGACGGTTCGGGTGGTGGTCTTGGGCATGTTAGGGATTACGCGTATTGAGCATTATCCAATAGCGTTACAGAATTTAGGTAAACGTTTTCCCAATTTTGTGACTGTCTGATTTACCTGTTCCCGCCCCACCACCCCAGACCCACCGGAGACAACCATGCGTTTGAGAAAAACCTTCAAAACCCTCGTGGCGGCTGCCGCCACCGCGCTGTTCATGGGCCAGACCCATGCCCAGGAAATCGTCGTCTGGCACGACCTCGGCGAGAACGGCATCAAGTGGTTCCAGGCCATGGGTGCCGAGTTCGCCAAGCAGCGTCCGGGCGTGACCGTGAAGTCGGTCAGCTACCCCACCGACCAGTGGTTTGGCCGCTCGATTTCCGCGCTCAACACCGACACCGCGCCGGACCTGATCTACAACAACTACGAGCGTGTCATCCGCGTCTCGGACCAAACCAACAAGCTCATGGACCTGCGGCCGGTACTGGCGTCGGTGTCCGACAAGGCTTTCCTGACAGACGACGACTTGCGCGTGGCCACCCAAGGCCAAAAGATGATTATTCTGCCGATTCAACGCGTGCAGATGGGCTTTGGGGTGCGCAAGAGCTGGCTCGACAAGGTCGGTGAAAAGTTCCCCACCACCTGGACCGACGTGCAGCGGGTCGCAGTGAAGTTCCGTGACAGCGACCCCGACGGCGACGGCAAGGCCAACACCTTTGGCATGGCACTGCAAGCGGCCAAGCCGCGCGACTTGGTCCATATGATTGACCTGTTCACCTTCGGTTCGGGCCTGCGCCACACCTTGGTGGACCCCAGTGGCAAGGTCGTGATTGACGAGCCGGCACGCGCCCGTGTGCTTGAAGAAGTGCTCAAGACCTTTACCGAATACCGCTACGTTGCACCGGACACCATCAACCACTCGTTTGGCGAGATGTACCAAGTCATTGAAGGCCAGCGGGCTGGCATGTTCCGGGTGGGCGACTGGAACGTCAAGAAATGGGACGGCGCAGCGGTACTCAACGGGGACTTTCTCGTCGGCCCCTGGCCCGCTTTTGAGGGGCGCAAGAATTCGGTGGTGATTGGCGGTATGCGCGGCGTGGCCGTGCCAGAGAATTCGCCCAACAAGGCCATCGCGGTTGAGTTTGCCAAGTTCATGCTGAGCAAGCCTGCCCAGCAGGCCTCGCTGGACAACGTGGGCTCGGCCGTGCGCAAGGACTTGGACCTGTCGGCCCTGTCCGAGCGCCAGCGCTACTTTGCTCTGGCCAACCACAGCCTGTCGGCCTACGATTTCCCGGAGTCCATCCACCCGTGGTACCCGGAACTTGAAGCCGCCTACCACCGCAAGTTGTTAAGCGCACTGGCCAAGCCACCTGCCAACTGGAAGGCCTTCATCACGGAAACCGCAGGTGAAATGCGCGAACTGCAGGCCAAGCTTGCAGTGGCCAAAAAGTAGGCGCGCCGCTGCCCCATGGCCAGCGTCGAACTGCACCAGGTTACCAAGTCCTACGACGGCAAGACCACCGTTGTCCACGGCATCGACCTAGAGGTCGCGCACGGCGAAATGGTGGTCTTTGTCGGGCCTTCGGGCTGCGGCAAGAGCACGCTGTTGCGCATGATCGCCGGCCTTGAAGGCATCAGCGGCGGTGAAGTGCGCATCGATGGCAGGCGCGTCAACGAGGTGGCGCCGCGCGACCGGGACATCGCCATGGTGTTCCAGGACTATGCGCTTTACCCCCACAAGACGCTGTACGACAACATGGCCTTTGGGCTGCGCTTGCGCAAGACGCCTGAGACGGAGATCCGCACGCGCGTCCTGGACGCCGCCCGACTGCTGCGCATCGATCACATGCTGGAGCGCAAGCCCTCGGCACTGTCGGGCGGTCAGCGCCAGCGGGTCGCTATTGGACGTGCCATCGTGCGCCAACCCAAGGTGTTTTTGTTTGACGAGCCGCTGTCCAACCTCGACGCGCAGTTGCGCACCGAGATGCGCAGCGAAATCAAGAAGCTGCACCAGCGGCTGGGTGCGACCATCATCTACGTCACCCACGACCAGGTCGAGGCCATGACGCTGGCTGACCGGATTGCGGTGTTGAGCGCAGGCAACAAGGTGCAGTACGCCACGCCACAGGACGTCTACAACACGCCCGCGGCGCTGTTCGTTGCTTCCTTTACCGGCTCACCACCCATGAATCTGGTGCCCTGCCGCGTCGAAGCGGGCCATGCCGTGCTGGGCGACGTGGCTGTGACCTTACCACCTGACTTGGTACAACGAGCCGGCGCAGCGCAATCGCACACCTTTGGCATTCGCCCTGAGAACATCAGCCTCGCGGACCACGGCGGCGTACCAGTGCCTGCGCATGTGGTCATCACCGAACCATTGGGCGCTGAGACCTTGGTGACGTTTGCGGTCGGAGCCTGCGAGCTGGTGGCGCGGTGCAGCGCGTCCTTTCGTGAGGCGCCGGGAAGCGCGCGCACCATCTACCTGGCAAGCGCTGCCATGCACCTGTTTGACAGCGCCTCGGGACTGGCCGTGTGATGGCGGGCTTGGCGCTACACCCTCCGCGCGCGCCAGCCATCGGCGTGTTCTGGCTGTTCGTGCTTCCCTTTGCGGCACTCACTGCCGTCTTCGGGGTGTGGCCCATTCTCCTGTCCATCCAGACCTCGTTCACCCAGTCCGCCAGTGCGCTCAAACCCAACCCAACCTGGGTCGGACTGGCCAACTACATCGCCATCTTTGCCGACCCGGTGTTCGTGGCCTCGCTCTGGCGCACGCTGTTCTATACGCTGTTGGCGGTGACCAGCACCGTGGTGCTTGCGCTCTTGTATGCGCTGCTGCTCAACTCGGCCCTGGTGGGAAGCTGGCGCACGTTTTTCAAGCTGGCGGTGTTTCTGCCCGTGGTGACCCCAGACATTGCAGGCTACGTGGTCTGGCGCTGGCTTTTCGATCAGAGCTTCGGGGCCATCAATATCGCCCTGAGTGCACTGCATCTGCCGACTTTCGGCGGGCTGTCTTCGACCTCGACGGTGCTGCAGGCGGTGCTGCTGGCGGAGCTGTGGCACCACCTGGGCTTTTATGTGATCGTTTTCCTCGCCAACCTGGCGCTGTGCGACAAGGCGCAGATGGAGGCCGCAGAGATTGACGGTGCCAGTGCGACGCAGAAGTTCTGGCATGTGGTGCTGCCTCAGCTGCGCCCGGCCTTGCTGGTCAACAGCGTCTACGCCCTAATCCAGTACCTCAAGACCTTTACCGTTGTGGCGGTGATGACCAAGGGCGGCCCCAACGATTCGACCAATTTCCTGAGCTATTACGCCTACCAGCTTTTCGACCAGGGGCGCTATGGCGAAGCTACCGCGATGGCCAGCGTGCTCTTCGCCATCGTCATCGTGTTGGCAGCGGGGCTGATGCGGCTGCAAAGCCGCGAGGCGGGGCACTGACATGCACAGCGCACCCTGGTGGCAAAAGACCCTGGCCTGGGCGGTGGCGGGCTTGGTGACCCTGGTCTGCCTGTACCCCTACTACTGGATGCTGGTCAGTGCCTTTCGCACCAGCCAAGCGATTCTGGCCTCACCGCTGCGCCCTTGGCCCGAGACGCTTTCGCTGGATGTTCTGCGCGAGATTGCCAGCGTCGGCGGCACCCCGCTGTGGCGCTATGCGCTCAATTCCCTGCTGATCACCAGCGCCTCCACCGTGCTGGGTGTTTTGGTGACGGCACTGGGCGCTTACGCGCTGGTGCGGCGACCGTCGTTTTGGGTGTTCCGGCTGCTGCGCGCAGGGTTCATGGTGACCATCATGTACCCCTACATGCTGCTGGTAATTCCGGTTTACATCGTGATGTTCAAGATGGGGCTTTTGGGCAGCTACACCGGCATCATTTTGTTTTTGGCGCTCGGGCCCATTCAGTTCTTCCTCTTCGAGCAGTTTTTTCAAACGATTCCGAAGTCGGTGATGGAAGCCGCCGTGATCGACGGCGCCACCGAAGCGCAAATCCTATTCTCTATCGTGCTGCCCATGGCCATGCCCGTGGTGGCGACCGCAACGATCATCACCTTCCTTCTGAACTGGGCGCAATGGCTACCGGTGATGGTGGTCTCACGTTCGCCCGACACCTACACCCTGCCGGTGGCGCTGATGAATCTCAATGGCGAACTCGGCGTGAATTTTCAAGGCATCATGGCCATGTCGGTGCTTATCACCATCCCGGTCACGCTCTTCTTTTTGATTGCCCAGCGACGCGTCATGTCCGGTATGACGGCCGGCGCCGTCAAGGGCTGAGCCTCGAACCCCAGGTCCCGCCATGCCGCCACTGACTGCCGTCTCCCGCCCCGTACCCACCGACCTGGATCTGCAGACCTCCATTGTGGAGGCCCGCGAACGCAGCTTGGCCTGGCTGCACAGCATGCAGGCCAAGGGATACCCCCAGGGCGTGCTGCGCATCAGCGCCGCGCACGACACGGCCCAGTGGCCGGGCATGCTGCTGCCTGGAACCTACAACGGCACCATCAACCGGGCGCTGCTGGGGGACTTGGAGCGCGACAGCACGCTGCACCAGCCCTTGGTGCAATGGCTGCTCGGGCAACGGCGGTCCGACGGCGTATTTCGCATACACGGTATGCGCGACGACGCTGTATTCAAAAAGCCCGATTTGGCAGAGACCTGGCGGTACATTGACTTCCATGTCACCAACTACAGCTTGGGTGCCATCGACTGCTTAGTGCCCGACCATCCGGCAGTGTTGGACTTTGTGCGTCCGATGTTGGAGCCGCTGCAACTCAAGTCGTGGCTGTGCGAACGCGACTTGCGCGACCCTTGGCTGGAGGGCAACAACATTGTCAACCTGGGCAGCTTCTTGTTGCTCCTGGTGGCGCAAGGTGATAGCACCGACCAGGCTGCGGCGCGCGCCGCCCTGCAAACCTTGTTTGATTGGCATGACCGGCTACAGGAACCAAGCACCGGGTTCTGGGGTGTAGGTCAGCACGCGCATCCCGAGCGTCTGCTGCACGCCATGGCCGGCTCCATGCACAACTACCACCTCTGGTACGCCACAGGGCGCACACTGGCCTACCAAGACCGCGCGGTGAATTACTGCCTGACTCAGGCGCCTCGCATCCACAGTGCCTGCATTGACGTGGATTTAGTCGATCTGCTGGTGCATGCATACCGGCAGATCGACCACCGTCGCGGCGAGATCCGCGATTGGCTTCGCATCCTCCTTGCGGAGCTGCTGGCGTTCCAGAACGCCGATGGTGGTTTTGCCGATGTGCGTGGCGGACCCGGTGTTGCGCCCCGACGCCAAGACGGCTGGGCCCGCGGCTACCAAGAGGTGCAAGGACTCTCCAACACCTTCGCCACATGGTTTCGCTGGATCGCCATCGCCATGATCGCCGAATGCCTCTGGCCCGAATGGTCGCCCACCGGCAGCGGCTGGGTCTTCCGGCGGATGGTAGGCATCGGCTACCGCCAAAGTCGCCCACTTCGGGAGGCGCAAGCATGAACGCCCACACCACCAACGCAAACAACGACGCCAAGCACAGCGCCGTCGATCCGTTCGCGCACCTCCACGACGAGGACTACGCGCAATCGACCAACACACCTACCATCGGCGCAGACACATTGGTCGACTGGAGCACGCGAGCGCATCTGCCGCTCGATGGCCCCTGGCATTTCACGCTGGACCTGTTCGACGAAGGTTTGCGCCAAAAGTGGTACCAAGACACTCCCTTGCCAGCGCCGCAGTGGCCCAAGCCGCGCGACTACGATGCGGGCCAGGGCCTAGTGCTCAACCTGCCCGCGTGCTGGACCACCCAGCGCCCAGAGTGGCGCTACTTTGAAGGTGCAGCCTGGTACACCCGCATGCTGACCCACGTGCCCGATGCGGCCCGTCCGCGCACGCTGCTGTGCGTAGGCGCTGCCAACTACCAATCCCGCGTGTTTCTAAACGGTAGCTTTCTTGGCACGCACCTGGGCGGCTCCACCCCGTTTTGCGTTGAGCTCAGCGCACACCTGCACGCCGGTGAAAACCGCCTGCAGATTCAAGTGGACAACCGGCGTGAACGCCAGCGGGTGCCGATGCAGCACTTCGACTGGTTCAACCACGGCGGCATCTACCGCGAGGTGGCGCTGCTGCACCTGCCTGCGCTGTTCATCCGGGACGCCTCGGTCCAGCTCCAACCAGACGGCAGCTACCAACATCTGGTCGCTGATGTGACGCTGTCGGACGCGGTCGATGCCGATGTGGAACTCCGTATCGCGGGGCTTGGTATCGCACACACCATCCGCGTTCGCGCGGGCCACGCCAAGGTGGTGCTGCCCGCACAGCCCCGGCTGTGGTCACCCGAGGACCCCTACCGCTACCAAGTGGAGTTTCGTCTGGGCGAGGACGTGGTACGCGACCTGGTCGGTTTTCGCGAAATCCGCACGGTCGGACAACGCATCCTGCTCAATGGCCAAAGCATCTACCTCAAAGGCATTTGCGTGCACGAGGACGACGCCGACCTGGGCAAGGTGTCTACCGAGCAGGATGTGCGAAGGCGCTTCGCCGACGCCCGCGAGCTGGGATGCAATTTTCTGCGCCTGTCGCACTACCCCCACCATGCGCACGTGGCCCGCATCGCCGATGAACTTGGCTTTTTGCTATGGGAAGAAATTCCGGTGTATTGGGCCATAGCCTTTGCCAACCCCGCCACACTGGCCGACGCACGCAACCAATTGGCTGAACTGGTGCGCCGGGACCGCAACCGTGCATCCGTTATCCTGTGGGGGGTAGGCAACGAGAACGAGGACAGCGACGCACGCCTGGCGTTCATGCGCGAATTGGCCGACACCGCCCGGGCCCACGACGCCACGCGCCTGATCGCAGCAGCCTGCCTGATCAACCGGCAGAAGTTCTGCATCGAAGACCGGCTCACCGAGCACATCGACGTGATCGGCATCAACGAGTACTTCGGCTGGTACGAGCCTGACTTTTCTGGCCTCGACCGTCTTTTGCATGCATCAGCGCCCGACAAGCCCGTCTTGATCAGTGAAACCGGCGCCGATGCGCTGGCGGGGCACCACGGTCGCACCAACGAATTCTTCACGGAAGAGTGCCAGGCCCATGTGTTCGAACAGCAGATCGAACGACTGTCCAAAGCGCCTTATATCTGCGGCATGACGCCCTGGCTGCTATACGACTTCCGCTCCGAGCGGCGCCAGACGGTCTTCAACCAAGGCTTCAACCGCAAGGGTCTGATTGCCGAAGACAAAACCACACGCAAGCTAGCGTTTGACGTACTGGCTAATTTTTACCACCAGCACAAGCAAGCGCAGGAGCGACAGCAGCATCCATCGCACCCACCATGACCGCGGGAGCGGTGCGCGCCTGGCCGCTTGCGTCGCCAGGTTTTGGCGCAGGGCGGCGGCGCCAGAGCCGAACGCTCAGTACGCAATCCGCAGGCGGCGGTACAGAAAGCCCAGCACGAACAGCGGGCCGATCAGCAAGAAGCGTACATCGTCAAAGAACGCGGGCTTCTTGCCCTCGATCTTGTGACCGATGAACTGGCCAATCCACGCCAGTACGAACACCGCAACCGAAGTCGCCAGCAGATGCGCCTGCGGCACTTCTGTAAGCAGCCAGACCATAGCCACTGACAGCAGCAGCATGCCCAAAGCCAAAGGCACCGACAGTACAAAGTAGTACACCAAGGAACCCAGAACAATTGCTAAGGCCACCGCAGGGGAGAGGCTCCACAGCATTCCCAGCAATGAAAACATGATCGCTGGGACGCACACGAAGTGGACCACTTCGTTGGTGGGATGTTGGTGGCTCTCGGCGTAGGTGGCGATCAGTTGGTGTACGCGACTTGTTGCAAGGTGGTCCATAGTTTTCATCCAAATGGCATTTTGGGCATGCCTTTCATGCCGCCCATGCGTTTCATCATTTTCATCATGCCGCCGCCCTTCATTTTTTTCATCATGTCCTGCATTTGCTCAAACTCCTTGAGCATGCGGTTGACCTCTTGCACCTGCACGCCCGCACCGCTGGCAATGCGGCGCTTGCGGGTGGCCTTGATCAACTCGGGCTTGCGGCGCTCCTGCGGCGTCATGCTATGGATGATGCCTTCTTTGCGGCGTATGTCTTTTTCTGCCCGGTCCATGTCGACCTGACCGGCTTTGGCGGCCATGGCTGCGGGCAGCTTGTCCATCAAGCTGGACAGGCCACCCATTTGCTTCATTTGCTGAATTTGGGCGAGAAAGTCGTTGAGGTCAAAGCTGGCACCGCCTTTGACTTTGGCCGCAAGCTTTTGCGCTGCTTCCATATTGACGCCAGCGGTGACTTGCTCCACCAGGGCCACAATGTCGCCCATGCCCAAAATGCGTCCCGCGTGGCGCTCGGCATCGAAGACTTCCAAGCCGTCCAGCTTCTCGCTGGTACCCGCAAACTTGATGGGCGCGCCAGTGACTTGTCGCACCGACAACGCCGCGCCGCCACGGGAATCGCCATCGGTCTTGGTAAGGATGATGCCGGTCAGCGGCAACGCATCCTTGAAGGCCTTGGCGGTGTTGACCGCGTCCTGGCCTTGCATCGCATCCACCACAAACAAGGTTTCTACCGGGTTGAGGGCGGCGTGCAGGTTTTTGATTTCCAGCATCAGCGCTTCGTCGACCGCCAAGCGTCCGGCGGTGTCGACCAGCAGCACGTCGAAAAAGTGTTTGCGCGCGTAGTCCAACGCCGCCAATGCAATGTCCACCGGCTTTTGGTCTGCGCTGCTGGGAAACCACTCGGCGCCGGCCTGCGCGGTGACGGTTTTGAGCTGCTCGATGGCAGCGGGGCGGTAGACGTCACCCGAGACGGTCAGCACCTTTTTCTTGCGCTTGGCGATCAGGTGCTTGGCGAGCTTGGCCGTGGTGGTGGTTTTGCCAGCGCCTTGCAAGCCCGCCATCAAAATGACTGCTGGGGGCTGGGCGGCTAGGTTGATGTCGGCCACGCCGTCGCCCATGGTGGCAGCGAGTTCCCGGTTGACAATGCCCACCAGCATCTGGCCAGGCTGCAATGCGCCCAGCACCTCCTCGCCCAAGGCCTTTTCCTTCACGCGGGCAATGAAATCGCGCACCACCGGCAAGGCCACGTCGGCCTCCAACAGCGCCATGCGCACCTCGCGCAGCATATCGGCCACATTGGTTTCGGTGATGCGCGCCTGCCCGCGCATTTCTTTGACGAGGCGGCTGAGTTTGTCGGTGAGTGCGGAGGCCATCGAAGCTTTCGGGCGGTTTGCGCCAGGTTGGGTTGCAGGCAGGCACCCCACGCATGGCGAAAGGCTAAACTGTGCGCATGATTTTAGCCAGCGCCCATCCCACCATACTGACGCTTTCGGCGCTGGCCGCCGCAGCCTACGCTTGGCCTGCGCTGCGCGGCGGCAAACTCAAACCGCAAGTTGCCACCGTGTGGGTGGTGGCCGCCTGGTTGATGCACGGCACCGTGCTGGGTTGGAACATGGTGGGCAACCCCGCCTACTTTGGCTTTGCCCCGGCAATCTCGGTCACGTTCTGGTTGGTGGCTGCAGGCTACGCCCTAGAGACCCACATGTACCCGCAGTTGCCAACCCGCACGGCACTGAGCATCGTGGGCGCACTGGCGGTGTTGCTGGCCTTGGTGTTTCCTGGCCAACCGCTGTCGTCCACCGCCACGGTCTGGATGCCGGTGCATTTGGCATTCGGTGTGGCCAGCTACGGTCTGTTTGGTACCGCAGTGGTACACGCCTGGTTTATGCAGCGCGCCGAACGCCGTATCCGCCATGCGGTCGACCCGCAAAGTGGCCTGCCCCTGCTCGCACTAGAGCGCTTGACGTTTCGCTTTGTGAGCGCCGGCTTTGTGCTACTGACCGCGACCTTGGTGGTTGGTGCCCTGTTTGGTGAGGTGGTGTATGGACACGCACTGCGCTGGGACCACAAGACCATTTTTTCCGTCCTGTCCTGGCTCACCTTTGCGGTGTTGCTCGCCGGACGAGCGGCCTTTGGCTGGCGCGGCAGCCGGGCGGTGCGCGGGGTTTACATTGGAAGTGGGTTCTTGCTTCTGGCCTACGTCGGTTCGCGCTTCGTGATGGAAGTGTTGCTAGGTAGCATGCTGTGAAGTACTTGCTGTTGTTTTTGGTGTTGGTGGTGGTCGCTTGGCGCTGGCGCGCGGCGCGCAGACCGGCGGTACGCAAAGAGCCCAAGCCACGCCCACCCGAACCGGCTCCAAGTGCCATGGTGGCTTGCGCCCACTGCGGTGTCCACCTCCCCACAGCGGAGGCCACCCCAGGCCACCAGGGTACGTACTGCAGCGTGGCGCACCGCCAATTGCGGGAGTCCTGATGCCCAGCGCGGCGCCCGGGCACATGGGGCCTGGCGCACAAGCGCCACCCGATAACAGCAGCCACCAAGACACCCGGGAGATTGCGCGCATCTGGCAGGGCTTTATGACCGCCCGCTTCACCTTGGGACTGGTGCTGGTGGTACTGCAAGGCACCTTGTTTGCCGCAGGCATGGTGCAGACCCCATGGTTGCTGCTGGTGAGCTTGGGCTACTTCGCAAGCACCTTGACCACCGGCCTGTTCGGTACACCGCGTCGCTTGGGCAGCACGTTCAACCGGCCCTGGATCGGGCTGGTCGGTGTCGACGTTCTGGCGTTCTCGGCCCTGCAATTCCTGCATGGATCCAGCATCAACTACACCCCCTTGTTTGTACTGCCGATTCTGCTTGCGTCGGTACTGGGGTCGCTCCAACTGGCCCTAGGTACGGCGGCGGGCGTGACGGTGCTGCTCCTAGGCGTCACGCTGTGGGCGCAGTTGGCGCGCGATACTGACACGGCACCCTACCTGGTGCAAGCGGCGCTCAGTGGGGTGGGTTACTTTGCCATTGCGCTACTGGCCAACCAACTGTCGAGTCGGCTGGCCAGCGAAGGACTGCGCGCGCGGCGCAGCTTGGCAGCGGCCAATGTGCAGCGCCAGGTCAACACGTTGGTGATCGAGTCTTTACCCGACGGGGTGCTGATCGTCGACGAGGACGGTGGCGTGCGCGCCATCAACCCGGCCGCCGAGCTGCTACTGGGTCCACGCTCGGCTCAACCTGCAGGATTGCAAGACCTCAAGCTGCAAGAAGCATGGGCACCGCTATTGGCCCTGACCCGGCGCAGCTTGGACAGCGGCTTGGGGCAAGAGCAGGATGTGGTGGTCAAGTTTGAGGGCCAGGGCCCCAGGCGCATCCGGGTGCGCACCCGGCTTACAGCGCCGCAGGACGTAGGTGGCGACGTACTGTGCGTTTTGTTTCTGCAAGACCAGCGCGAGCAAGAAGCTCGCATGCGCACCGAAAAGCTCGCCAGCATGGGGCGCCTGTCGACTGCCGTGGCGCATGAAATTCGCAACCCCTTGGCCGCCATCACCCAAGCGAACGCGCTGCTGGAGGAAGAATTGCAAGACCCAAAGCAGCGCCAACTCACCCGCTTGGTCGACCAAAACGCCCAACGCTTGGCCAAAACGGTCGACGACATCCTCAACGCATCGCACCTACCGTCGCAACAAGACCCACTCACGCCGCCGATCTTGCAACTCAACGAGACTGCCGAACGCATTTGCAGCGACTGGGCACGCCAAACGGGTAATCAGGCGCGCTTGCAGTCCGACTGGTGTCCCCTGGCGTTGGAGGTTCACTTTGATGCCGACCACCTGCGCCGGGTGCTGGTCAACTTGCTCGACAACGCAAGTCGCTATGCCTCCAACGCGCCCGGGGCTATCACGGTTCGCACGCAAGCGATGGACCCGCAACAGGTTCAGCTCAGCGTGTGGAGCGACGGCCCGCCCATGGACCAAAGTGTCGAGCGGCACTTGTTCGAACCGTTTTTTTCCTCGGAAAGCCGCTCAAGCGGCATGGGCCTCTACATCTGCCGGGAGCTGTGCGAAAGCCATGGTGCAGGTATCCACTACCAACGGGCATTGCGCGCACCAGACCAGATCACCCTCAATCCGCAGCACGCGGCGACTAGCGAAGGCAATGTGTTCACCATCACGCTTGAGAGCGCTGGAGTACATTGCGATGCGTCTCCCTCCAAAAGCACACCGGTAGCATGGCGAAAAATCACCTGACCGACGCGACGCAAATTCTGGTCGTCGATGACGAGCCGGATCTGCGCACCCTCTACGAGCTGACGCTGCTTCGTGAAGGCTATGCGGTGAAGGCAGCGGCCGACGTCAACCAAGCCAAGGCTTTGCTGGACGACCAGCGCTTCGATTTGGTCATCACCGACATGCGCCTACCCGACGGCTCGGGCTTGGACTTGCTGCGCCACCTGCGCGCCCATCAACGCGGCGACCGCTGCATCGTGATCACCGCCTATGGCTCTGCCGAGAATGCAGTCGAGTCGCTCAAAGCCGGGGCGTTTGACTATCTGACCAAGCCGGTGGACTTGCGGCAATTTCGCAGTGTGGTGGCGGCCGCGGCCCAGCCCCACTCCGCCCCGCACCCAGGCTGGGCCAAACCCACACCGGCGCCTGACGCGCACGTGGGCCAGGTGGCGATGGAGCGCATGGTCGGTCAGTCCGCCTGCATGCAGCAGGTGCGCGAGCGCATTGCCAAGGTGGCGCGAAGCATGGCGCCGGTGCTGGTGCACGGGGAATCGGGCACGGGCAAAGAATTGGTAGCCCATGCGCTGCATGCCAACAGCCACCGCTGCCACGGCCCCTGGGTAGCAGTGAACTGCGGCGCGATTCCGGAGAACCTGATCGAGGTCGAGTTTTTCGGAGCCAAGAAGGGCGCCTACACCGGCGCGAGCCACGACCGCTCCGGCTTCTTTCAAGCCGCCCACGGGGGCACTTTGTTTCTGGATGAGATTGGCGATTTGCCGCACTCAATGCAGGCCAAGCTCTTGCGCGCGGTGCAAGAGCGGCGCGTGCGACCGGTCGGCGCGACCCATGAGGAGCCGGTGGATGTACGCATCGTCAGTGCCACCCACAAGGATCTACGTGACGAGGTCCAGGCCGGTCGCTTTCGGCAGGATTTGTTTTACCGCCTCAATGTGATTGACATCCGCATTCCCCCACTGCGCGAACGCCCTGAAGACTTGCCCGCACTGTGTGCAACCCTGCTGGCACGCATTGCCAACGAATCGGATGCGCCGCAGCAGGTCAGCACGGTGGGCATCGAACGGTTGGCGCGACTGACGCTACGCGGCAATGTGCGGGAGCTGGAAAACATCTTACACAGGGCCGTAGCCCTGTCCGACCAGCCAGAGCTCGCGCTCGAAGAGATTGACGTCCAAGCCAGCAAAGCTCCAACGGAGATTGACGCGCTGCCAGCTGACCTGCAAAGCCACCTGGACGCGCAGGAACGCGCGATTTTGCTGCGCGCCTTACAGCACACCGGCTTCAACCGCACCTTGGCTGCGCAGTTGTTGGGCTTGTCACTGCGACAGATGCGCTACCGCATCGCCCGCCTGAAGATCGACGTGCCCATAGATGCCCACATGGGTGCAGGTGATGACACGGGTGACTGAAGCCAACGTGCCTCATGCGCCGCTTTGGGACGCAGGCTGGTACCGGCCTGCGCAGCACCACCCCTCGCCCAATTTTGGTCCACGGCCGAACAGCACCGCGGTCGACCTGGTGGTGCTGCACTCCATCAGCCTGCCACCAGGCGTGTACGGCGGTAACGCAGTGCACCAGTTGTTTTCTAACCAACTCGATGCAACTGCACATCCTTACTACGCACAGCTGGTGGGCCTGCAGGTCTCCGCGCATTTCTTCATTCAACGTGACGGCTCCCTGTCGCAGTTTGTGAGCTGCGATGACCGTGCCTGGCATGCGGGTCGCTCCAGCCACCAAGGACGCGAGAATTGCAACGATTTTTCGGTCGGTATCGAGCTAGAAGGCCTTGAGGGCGACCCATTTGAAAGCGCCCAGTACCGTTGCTTGCTGACGCTGCTGCCAGCCCTTGCATTGCGGTACCCGATTGCGGCGATCGCAGGCCATGAACACATCGCACCCGGACGCAAGGCCGACCCAGGTGCGGGGTTGCAGTGGCAATGGTTACAAGCTCACCTCGGTTGGGCGCCACGGTGTTTTCCCGAAGGTGTCCTTACCTAACGCGGTCAGCGTCGGGGGTACCTCCCCGCAGGGCGCAATTTGCATGTGGCTTTTTTGCTTTTTTCCACGCAAAAGGCTTGCGAGGCACCTGCAGTCCGATACACTACCTGTAGTGGCTAGTAGGCAGTCATCACCCCAGATATAGCGTATAGGTCGACTAACAGGGGTGGTACTTTTCAGGCCCGTGGCTGTGGGCCTGAGCAAACCCCTAGCCCTCCAAAAAAAATGACGATCCAAAGACGAGGAAACCATGCAATCAGTTGTATCCGACACCCCCTCCCTTGCTACAGGCGTTTTGAATCTCCAGCACCGCAACGCCACCGATGCCCCGCAAACGAACCCGCTTGCGCACTACCAAATCATCCGCCGCAACGGCGCTGTGGTGCCCTTCGAGCCCGCCAAGATTGCAGTCGCAATGATGAAGGCTTTTTTGGCGGTGCACGGTACCCAAGGTGCGGCATCGGCCAGCGTGCGTGAGACGGTAGACGCGCTCACCCAGCAGGTGGTTCGCGCGCTGGTGCGTTCTCGCCCTGGCGGCGGCACCTTCCATATTGAAGACGTGCAAGACCATGTCGAACTCGGCCTGATGCGGGGCGGCCACCATGAGATTGCGCGCGCCTATGTTCTCTATCGAGAGCGCCGCACCCAAGAGCGCGCCAAACAGTCCTCGCAATCCGCGCCGAGCACGCCCGTCCTGTATGTTGTGGAATTGGGCCAACGTGTTGCGCTGGATGTGCCTGCGCTGCAACAGCGTATTGAGGCTGCCTGCGCCGGCCTGGGCGCCGACGTCAACGCTGCACCCATTCTTGCGGAGACGATGCGCAACCTTTACGACGGCGTCCCCATGGACGAGGTGTACAAGGCCGCCATTCTTGCGGCGCGCACCCTGATCGAGAAAGACCCCGATTACACGTTTGCCACCGCGCGGCTGCTGTTCCACACCATCACCCGCGAGATTTTGGGGCGCGACGTTGCGCAGGGCGAGATGGCGCAGGCATACGCCGACTACTTTCCCGGCTTCATCAAAAAAGGCGTGGACAACGAGCTACTCGACGAGAAGCTGCTGCAGTTCGACCTCAAGCGCTTGGGCTCAGCACTCAAGGCAGAGCGCGACCTGAGTTTTGATTACCTGGGCCTGCAAACCCTGTACGACCGCTACTTTTTGCACGTAGGCAAGCAGCGTATTGAGCTACCCCAAGCCTTCTTTATGCGGGTAGCCATGGGCCTGTCCCTCAACGAAATTGACCGCGAGGCCCGCGCCATCGAGTTCTACGAGGTGCTGTCCTCCTTCGATTTCATGTCCAGCACCCCCACGCTGTTCAACAGCGGCACGCTGCGCTCGCAGTTGTCAAGCTGTTACCTGACCACCGTACCTGACGACCTCGACGGCATCTACGAATCCATCAAAGAGAACGCGCTGCTCTCCAAGTTTGCCGGCGGCCTGGGTAATGACTGGACCCGCGTGCGGGCTCTGGGCTCGCACATCAAAGGCACGAATGGCGAATCGCAAGGCGTCGTGCCTTTTCTGAAGGTAGTCAACGACACTGCAGTGGCCGTCAACCAGGGTGGCAAGCGTAAAGGCGCGGTCTGCACCTATCTGGAGACCTGGCACCTCGATATCGAAGAGTTCCTCGAACTGCGCAAAAACACCGGCGACGACCGCCGCCGCACCCACGACATGAACACCGCGAACTGGATCCCCGACCTGTTCATGCGCCGCGTCATGGAAAAGGGCACCTGGACCCTGTTCTCCCCGTCGAACGTACCCGACTTGCACGACCTGTTTGGTACGGCGTTCGAGACCGCCTACGTGGCCTACGAGGCCAAGGCCGCGCGCGGCGAGATCAAGCCCGCGCGCACGGTGCAAGCCGCCGATCTGTGGCGCAAGATGCTCACCATGCTGTTTGAAACCGGCCACCCCTGGATCACCTTCAAAGATGCCTGCAATGTGCGCTCGCCGCAGCAACACGCTGGCGTAGTGCATTCCAGCAACCTGTGCACTGAGATCACGCTCAACACCTCAGACACTGAGACCGCTGTGTGCAACCTTGGCTCGGTCAACCTGCTGCGCCACCTCAAAGAGGGCGAAGGTGGCAAGGTGATCGACCACGACAAGCTCAAGCGCACCATCACGATCGCCATGCGCATGCTCGACAACGTGATCGACATCAACTACTACGCCGTTAAAAAGGCACGCGACTCCAACCTGCGCCACCGCCCTGTGGGCCTGGGCCTGATGGGCTTCCAAGACTGCCTGTACGAGCTGCGTGTGCCCTACGCCAGCGACGCTGCGGTGGCATTCGCGGACACCTCCATGGAAGCTATTTGCTATTACGCATACTGGGCCTCCACCGAGCTGGCCCGTGAACGCGGCAAGTACTCCAGTTTCAAGGGCTCGTTGTGGGACAAGGGCATCTTGCCCTTGGACACACTCGACTTGTTGTCCACCGAGCGTGGCGGCTATGTGGAAGTGGACCGCTCGTCTACCCTGGACTGGGACGCGCTGCGCAAAAAGATCGCCCAGGACGGTATGCGCAACTCCAACTGCGTGGCCATCGCCCCGACCGCCACGATCTCCAACATCATCGGTGTGGACGCGTGCATTGAGCCATGCTTTGGCAACCTCTCGGTTAAGTCCAATTTGTCGGGCGAGTTCACGGTGATCAACAGCTATTTGGTGCGTGACCTCAAGCGCCTGGGCCTGTGGGATGACGTGATGGTGATGGACCTCAAGCATTTCGACGGCTCACTGGGCCCCATTGACCGGGTCCCCTTGGACATCAAGCAGCTCTACCACACTGCGTTTGAAGTGGAAACGCATTGGGTGGTCGAAGCTGCAGCTCGTCGCCAAAAGTGGATTGACCAAGCCCAGTCGCTCAACATCTACATGGCCGGCGCCTCTGGCAAGAAGCTCGATGAAACCTACAAGCTCGCATGGTTGCGCGGCCTCAAAACCACCTACTACCTGCGCACTATGTCGGCCACCCACGCCGAGAAATCGACCGTTAGCGCAGGTCGCATGAATGCGGTCGCCTCAGGCAACGATGGCAGCGGCGGGGTACGCATGTCGAGCGCAATGGAGGCCGCCGCAGCGGCTGCGCAAGCGCAAATGGCACTGCCCTCAAACGCTGCCACGGACATCAAATTTTGTGGCGTGGACGATCCTACCTGCGAGGCCTGCCAGTGAGTCACAGTGCGTGGCGCAGGCCCTGTACCACGCGCTGTGCGTCGCACACGGCGATGCAATTGCACAACACCAGCGAGCAGAGAAAAACCTTGAAGTCTTCTCATTTCATTTCGCTGCTTTCATAATCCACCGATTGGAAATTTTTATGCTGTCTTGGGACGAAGAAGTTAAGCCCTCACTGCCAACGAATTTGGCGCACGCGCCGCTCAATGATGCAGCGCCGATTCGCGCCGATGTCCCATCCGCTACGCGCACTCTGCACGACGGCGCGCCCATCCCGACTGCTGCCCTTTCACCCAGCACACGCCGCATCCGCGCCGACGACAAGCGCATCATCAACGGCAAGACCGACGTCAACCAACTCGTCCCGTTCAAATACAAGTGGGCATGGGAAAAGTACCTCGCTAGCTGCGCCAACCACTGGATGCCGCAAGAGGTCAACATGACTCGCGACATTGCACTCTGGAAGGACCCCAACGGTTTGACCGAAGACGAGCGTCGCATCATCAAACGCAACCTCGGCTTTTTTGTGACGGCGGATTCGCTGGCAGCCAACAACATTGTGTTGGGTACCTACCGCCACATCACCGCGCCCGAGTGCCGCCAGTTCTTGCTGCGCCAAGCCTTCGAAGAGGCCATCCACACACACGCCTACCAGTACATCGTGGAGTCTTTGGGACTCGACGAAAGTGAAATCTTCAATGCGTACAACGAGGTGCAGTCGATCCGCGATAAGGACCAGTTCCTGATCCCCTTCATCGAGGCGATCATGGACCCCAGCTTCCACACCGGAACACCGCAAGCTGACCAGACTTTACTCAAGTCCTTGATCGTGTTTGCCTGCCTCATGGAAGGCCTGTTCTTCTACGTCGGCTTCACCCAGATTCTTGCGCTGGGGCGCCAGAACAAAATGACCGGCGCGGCCGAGCAGTACCAGTACATCCTGCGTGACGAGTCGATGCACTGCAACTTCGGAATCGACCTGATCAACCAGCTCAAGGCAGAGAACCCGCAACTTTGGACGGCAGAATTCAAAGGCGAGATCAAAGCGCTTTTCGAGAAGGCAGTGGAGCTGGAATACCGCTACGCCGAGGACACCATGCCGCGGGGCGTGCTGGGCATGAATGCATCCATGTTCAAAGGTTACCTGCGTTATATCGCCAACCGTCGCGCAACCCAGATCGGCCTGGAGACACTGTTCCCCAACGAAGAAAATCCGTTCCCTTGGATGAGCGAAATGATCGACCTCAAAAAGGAACGTAACTTTTTTGAAACACGCGTCATTGAATACCAGTCAGGAGGTGCTCTGTCTTGGGACTGAGCGCAGCGCAATGGCATCACAGAATTCGCAAGTACAACCGAGCCTTCATTGGGGTCGGTTGCATGAGCGTCACCGAGTTCATCGCGCTGGGAATCATCCCAACGCCATGAATCGCTTCCTGGTTCCCAACCTGCAGGAAGTGCTCTTTGTTACTTGATCAAGGAGATATCTATGGCAACTGCAAAAAAACCGGCCGCTAAGAAGGCCGCTCCAGCTAAGAAGGCGGCTCCAGCGAAAAAAGCCGCTCCAGCGAAAAAGGCCGCACCGGCCAAGAAGGCTGCACCGGCGAAAAAGGCCCCAGCAAAGAAGGCCGCACCGGCCAAGAAAGCTGCACCGGCGAAAAAGGCCCCAGCAAAGAAAGCTGCTCCGGCTAAGAAGGCCGCTCCGGCGAAAAAGGCGGTAGCCGCCAAGAAGCCGGCTGCCAAAAAGGTAGCTGCCAAGAAAGCTGCTCCGGCGAAAAAAGCCGCAGCTGCCAAAAAGCCCGCTGCCAAAAAGCCCGCTGCCAAGAAAGCTGCCAAGAAGCCGGCTGCGAAGAAAGCTGCGAAAGCACCCGCTGCCAAAGCAGCGCCTGCCGGACCCGCTGCACCTGCTGCTCAGACCACTCTGAACCCGCAGGCCGCCTGGCCCTTTCCTACGGCCAGCAAGCCCTAATCGGGAAACCGATGGCTTCAAAGCCCGGCGCCCGCAAGGCCTCGGGCTTTTTTTACGGGTAAAAGGCAAGCAAGCGGTAGCCTGCTATCGACTCTGCACCCACCACGGAGCGCACCTGCACGGGCAAACTTGCCGTCACGCTGGCGCCCACAGGCAGCGCCGGTCTCTGGCCTGCAAACTCCTTGGCTTGCAGAACTCGGCGCAAAAGAACACGGTCCTGTAAATCAGTCAAGGTCAGTTCCACCGCCGGCATCGCCACCGGTACGCTACCGGTGTTTCTAAGCGTGAACTGCAAGGTGTAAACCTGAGTAAGAACCTTGCTGAAGGACGAGCTGTCGATCACGAGGGCATCGGCTTGGCGCAACGCATCAATGCGGCAACCGAACACACTGCATGCCCATGCCAGCGCGGGCGCAATCGATGGATTGAAACTAGCAATCCGATCGCGCTCGTGCCACAGCACCTGTCCGCCCAGAACACCAAGCAGTGCTGCGGCCGCAGACCACATCCAGACCCGCGCCGCTAAGCCGGCTCGGGATGAAGTCGCCTTGCCTTGGGCCATGAACGACGGTGTGGGCTGCGCAGCGACATGCACAAAAGAAGGCGCAGCACCAGCACCAGCCGCAGCCCCAGACAAATCCTGCACCGCGATGCCGGCATCAGATGGCCCTGACAACGCGTGAGGGCTCTGGTCGAGAAAGGCATCACCCGGCAACACCGCGACCGCGGTGGCAGTTTCCACGGCTGTGGCGGGCGCCACCGCAGCGGCTGGCGACTCCATACCGGCGACCTCGCTCCAGTCGTACGCTGCAGGTGCTGCAACTGCATTGTTGGGTGGTGTGGGGGCCACCACTGGCTGAGCTGAAGGCTGCAGATGCACATTGGCATCAAAGACTTCGTCACATTGGCCGCAGCGCACCCATCCATCGGACACCAGCAACTGAGCATGTACGACTTTGAACATCGTGCTGCAGGCCGGGCATCGTGTGATCAGAGACATCGCCGGGAAATTGTAGGCTCGACTAGTTGGCAGATACCGTGCCCACCATCAGGATCCAGCCATCCTCTTGATCGGCCACCGAGATCGCACAGTACGGGGCGTAGGCCGCCACAAGCTCTTCGGCCTGGCGCGCGAGAATGCCCGCCAGCACCAGCGACCCACCAGGCGCCACATGGGCGCACAGCAAAGGCGCCAACACTTTCAATGGAGACGCCAAGATGTTGGCCAACACCAACCCGAAGGCCCCCTGCGCCACCTGCGGCAGTCCAGCCTGCAAGACCACGGTGTTGGCCTCGGCGTTGAGCCGCGTGGACTGCACCGCAGCGTCGTCGATGTCCACCGCAACCACCTCGTGTGCGCCCATTTTGGCCGCTCCAATGGCCAAAATGCCTGAGCCGCAGCCGTAGTCCAGCACCCTGGTGGGTACCGGGTTGCGCGCTATCCAGCGCAAACACATGCGGGTCGTGGGGTGGGTTCCCGTGCCAAAGGCCAACCCCGGGTCCAAGCGAATGAGCTGCTTGGCTTGGGCTGGCGGTTCATGCCACGTGGGCACCACCCAAAATTCAGGCGTGATCTCCACGGGCGCAAACTGGGACTGGGTTAACCGGACCCAGTCTTGCTGGGGCACCGCCTGCATGCCAAGCACTGCAGAATCATGAAAAAAATCTTGCAACTGCAGCAGGCTGGCCGCGCGCTTTGCCTCAGGCTCCGTCGAAAACAATGCGCACACCCGGGAGCGCTGCCAACCCTCACGGGGCGCGGGCATGCCGGGTTCACCAAACAGGGCCTGCTCGGCATCGGTCTGGGCATCGGCGTCTTCGACGCTTACGCTCAGTGCGTCCAGCGCCTCCAGCGCGTCGCTCACGGGTTCGACACCGTCTTGCGGGACCATGAGACGCAGCTCAAACATGGCGCCTGGCTCCATGCTATTCGCCCCGATCAAAGCAGGGAGCGCCGCACTCAACGCTTGTGCTGCTCAAGCCAATGCTCAAGGTAATGGATGTTGGTGCCACCGGCCATGAACTTGGCATCCACCATCAGCTCCCGGTGCAGTGGGATATTGGTGTTGATGCCTTCCACGACGGTCTCTGCCAAGGCGGTGCGCATGCGAGCCATGGCCTGGTCGCGGGTGTCGCCGTGCACGATGATCTTGCCCACCATGGAGTCGTAGTTGGGTGGCACAAAGTAATTGGTGTACACGTGCGAATCGACCCGCACGCCCGGCCCACCCGGTGCATGCCACATCGTGACCCGGCCTGGCGACGGCGTGAACTTGTAAGGATCTTCCGCGTTCACCCGGCATTCGATGGCGTGGCCCCGCATCACGATGTCGCGCTGCGCGAAGGGCAACTTCTCGCCCGCAGCCACCATGATCTGGGTTTTGACGATGTCGATGCCCGTCACCATCTCGGTCACCGGATGCTCCACCTGCACCCGGGTGTTCATCTCGATGAAGTAGAACTCGCCGTTCTCGTAGAGGAACTCAAATGTACCTGCGCCGCGGTACCCAATCTTTTTGCAGGCCGCAACGCAACGCTCGCCAATGCGCTCGATCAGCTTGCGGTTGATGCCAGGTGCGGGCGACTCTTCCAGCACCTTTTGGTGGCGCCGCTGCATAGAGCAGTCGCGCTCGCCCAAATACACCGCGTTCTTGTACTTGTCGGCAATGATCTGGATTTCGACGTGGCGCGGGTTCTGGAGAAACTTCTCCATGTACACCGCCGGATTGCCAAACGCAGCACCTGCTTCGGCCTTGGTCATCTGTACCGCGTTGATGAGCGCTGCCTCAGTGTGCACCACCCGCATGCCGCGACCGCCGCCGCCGCCGGCGGCCTTGATGATGACGGGGTAACCGACCGTTTTGGCAATGCGGCGAATCTGCACCGGGTCATCGGGCAACTCGCCCTCGGAGCCGGGAACACAGGGCACGCCAGCACGGATCATGGCCTGCTTGGCCGAGACTTTGTCGCCCATCACCCGGATCGACTCCGGCGTGGGTCCGATGAACTGGAAGCCGCTCTTTTCCACGCGTTCGGCAAAATCCGCGTTTTCGCTCAGAAAACCATAGCCAGGATGGATGGCCTCGGCGTCGGTCACCTCGGCTGCCGAAATGATGGCGGGCATGTTGAGGTAGCTTTGTGCCGACGGGGCCGGGCCAATACAGACGGCCTCTTCGGCCAACTTGACGTACTTGGCCTCCCGGTCCGCCTCCGAGTACACCATCACCGCTTTGATGCCCAACTCCCGGCAGGCGCGCTGCACCCTTAAGGCAATCTCACCACGGTTTGCAACCAGAATTTTTTTGAACATGGGTTGCGCCGGGCTTAAACGATGGTGAACAGGGCTTGGCCGTATTCCACAGCTTGTCCGTTCTCACACAGAATGTGGGTCACAGTGCCGGACTTGTCGGCTTCGATCTCGTTGAGGATCTTCATGGCTTCGATGATGCAAATCGTCTCACCCGCTTTGATGCTGTCGCCCACCTCGACGAAGGGCTTGGCGCCGGGCGACGACGCGCGGTAAAAAGTACCCACCATCGGTGACTTCACAGCATGGCTGGCCGCGGCTTCGGCCAAGGGGGGCACCGGAAGCGCTGCCTCGACTGCAGCGGCCGTTGCTGGCGCGGCGGGCGCCGGCTGCTGGTACACCGGTGCAGGTGCATAGGCCTGCACAGGCGCGCCAACACTCTTGACAATGCGGACTTTGCCCTCGGCCTCGGTGATCTCCAGCTCCGAGACATTGGAATCGGACACCAAGTCGATCAGTGTTTTCAGTTTGCGTAAATCCATGGAATCTCCAACAACCGTCGTGAAACAGGGCGCGAATTTACAGCAAATTCGACCCAAAAAACGGCATTTACAACTATTTGTAGGCAAACCTGCGAGACCAAACATGGGCAGCGCGCCCCTGCGGTCCCTCAAGACACCGGATAGCGGCTGGGAAAATGGCGGTGGAGCGCTTACTTTACGGCCACCCAAGACTGCAAGTCGTCCTTTTTGACCTGGCCTAGTTTACGTTGTGCTACCGCGCCTGCCGAATCAAGCACCACAGTGAACGGCAGGCCACCGGTAAGATTGCCCAAGCTCCGACCCAATTCGGTGCCCGACAGGCCCGCCATACCAATCGGGAAATCCAGTGGGATGCGCTCAAGAAAACGAGCCACTGCGGCCGTCTTGTCAATCGCTAATCCGATCACTTGCCAGCCGTTGGACTTATTTTGCAAAAAGAAATCGTTAATTAGCGGTAGTTCCTCAATACACGGAGGACACCAAGTAGCCCAGAAATTAATCAGCAGCGGTTTGCCGCGCAGCGTCGAGGCTGCTAGGACCCCGTCGCCCGGCGTATCCCACTGCAAGGACCAGAAGCCCTCCACCGGCTCGGTGGGTCCACCGTGCTGGCGCGACTGCCACCATGCCAGCCCAAGCCCAGCACCTCCCGCCGCTAGTCCGGCTGATACCAACAACGCGCGGCGGCGAAGCGGCAGGTTGTGGGAGGGGGAATCCGGCGGTGGGGCACTCATGGGGTGGGATCATGCAGCAGTTTTTGCAGCGCCGCCGCATCGCCGCGCAATGGCCGCCCTTGGGCATCGGGCTTGAGCGCTCCTCGCAGATCGTCGTAGTCGTACACCACCAAGTGCACCAACACCCGTTCTGACAGCGCCGGACAGGGCACTTGCACCGTGAGCATGTCGACAGGTTTGCCGTGGATGCCGGTCACAGTTTGCACGTCAAATCGCAGGCCTTGGTTGACCAGGTGCAGCTCGGCCGACTTGGGATCATCAACAAAAAGCTGGATCAGTATGTCCGATAGTCGCGTGGCCGTGCCGCGCCAAACCGCGCCGGCTAGGTGGGGGCGAAAGTCGGCAAAGCGCTGCATCCACACCAAGGCAAGCTCGCGCAGTGCCCGCAACTCCTGGGGCTGGGTGTCGGCGCAGAACAGGGCGATGTACTCCTGCACCGCCGCCTCCACCGCTAGGTTGTCGGGCATCGCGGTGCGCGCGGGCAGGCCGAGCTGCTTGATGGCGCGGCGCTTGGCCGGGCCGTACTCCAGCCCCTCTTCGACCACCATGCGCGCTGCGGCGGCTGCAATTTCGAGGGTGAGCGATTCCATGGCGGGATTGTGCCCCTCCTTAGAATCTCACCATGCACATCCACATTCTTGGCATCTGCGGCAGTTTCATGGGTGGCTTGGCCGCCCTGGCCCGCGAGGCTGGCCACCGCGTGACAGGCTGCGACGCCGGTGTTTACCCCCCCATGAGCGACCAATTGCATGCGCTGGGCATAGACACGGTGGAGGGTTTTGGCGCGCAGCAAATGGCGCTGCAGCCTGATATGTTCGTGGTTGGCAACGTCGTCAGCCGCGCCCGACTGCCCGATGGCGAGCCCAAATTCCCGCTGATGGAAGCCATTTTGGAAGCGGGCGCGCCCTACACCAGCGGCCCACAGTGGCTGGCCGAGCATGTGCTGCAAGGCCGCCACGTGCTGGCGGTCGCTGGCACCCACGGCAAAACCACCACCACCGCCATGCTGGCCTGGATTCTGGAGTCGGCAGGCTTACAACCAGGTTTTTTGGTCGGTGGCGTGCCGCGCAACTTTGGCGTGTCGGCGCGGCTTGGCCGTGGCAAAACCTTTGTCATTGAGGCCGATGAGTACGACACCGCCTTTTTCGACAAGCGCAGCAAATTCGTCCACTACCGGCCGCGCACCGCCATCTTGAACAATTTGGAGTTCGACCACGCCGACATCTTTGACGACATGGCGGCTATTGAGCGGCAGTTCCACCACCTGGTGCGCACCGTGCCGGGCAGCGGCCGGATCGTGGTCAATGGAATCGAAGAGAGCTTGGCACGCGTGCTGCACCAAGGTTGTTGGAGCGAAGTGCGCAGCTTTGGCGCGGCCGTCAGCGACTTCAGCGCCGCAGGCGAGCCCGACGCTTTTGCGGTGCTTTACCAAGGCCAGGTGGTCGGCGAAGTTCGTTGGGGCCTGGGCGGTGTGCACAACCAGCTCAACGCGCTGGCGGCACTGGCAGCGGCCGAGCATGTGGGCGTGGCGCCCGCCGACGCAGCCGCTGCGCTGGCAAGTTTTGAGAGCGTCAAGCGGCGCATGGAGGTGCGCGAGCGCATCACGCTGTCCAAGGCCGCAGCCCACACCTCCG
>NZ_JBIIGC010000040.1:0-5102 GCF_044236835.1 Rhodoferax sp. | reverse complement strand
ACCCGGCACATGCTGCTGAGTCGGAATTGGCCTTGGTGTTCAGCCATAAATGCGTACTTCACCCGGACAGCTTGGCAAAGTACGTTGCGGCCTTTTTTAGGATGTCACGCTCTTCGTTGGCCCTCTTCAAGTCAGCCTTCAGGCGCGACACTTCGGCTTTGAGTTGACCCGTCTCACCGTAAGCGCGCGGCGATCCCATCTTGACCGCGTGGCGCGGTCGTGTTTCTGTGGATGCGCTATCAGGCAAGCTGCCAGCGGTGCGGCAGCAGCTCGCCAATGCGGCTGGCGCGCTGCATGGGCAGGCGTGCCATCACATCGCGCAGGTAGGCGTAAGGGTCGTGCCCGTTCATGCGCGCTGACTGAATCAGGCTCATCACCGCTGCGGCGCGTTTGCCCGCGCGCAAGCTGCCGGCAAACAGCCAGTTGTTTCGGCCAATGGCGATGGGCCGGATCTGGTTCTCGATCCAGTTGTTGTCCACGGGCAGTTGCCCGTCATCGGCAAAGCGGATGAGTGCTTCCCATCGCTTGAGGCTGTACTCCAACGCCTTGGCTGTGGCTGATCCGTCGGGAACCTTGCGCCGCTGCAGCGTCATCCATTCGTGCAGGGCGTCCAGTAGCGGCTGCGTTCTCTCCCGCCGGATTGCCAGACGCTGCTCGGCGCTGAGTTCCTTGACCTCTCGCTCAATCTCGTGGACCCGGGCGAACTGTTGCAGCGCAAACTCGGCAATCTGGCTCTGGTTGGCCGCGTGCAGATCGAAGAATTTGCGCCGCGCGTGAGCCAGGCAGCCCACCTCGGTGACGCCGGCAGCCACAAGGGCCTTGTACCCGCTGAAGTCATCGCACACCAGACTGCCCTTCCAGTCGCCCAGGAAGGTGCGAGCGTGCTCGCCTGCGCGGCTCTCGCAGAAGTCGTAGACCACAGCCCGCGTGACCTCAAAGGCGCCCGTGGCGTAGGCCCAGAGGTAGGCTCTGTGTGTCTTGCCGTTGCCCGGTTTGAGCATGGCCACCGGCGTCTCGTCAGCGTGCAGCACGCTGTGCTGCAGCAGCTCGTCCTTCATTGCATCCACCAGCGGCTGCAACTGCACCCCACACGAGCCCACCCATTGCGCCAGCGTAGAGCGCGCGATTGCAAGACCAGCTCGGCCAAAGATCGCTTCCTGGCGGTACAGCGGGAGGTGGTCGGCGTACTTGGCCACCAGCACCTGCGCCAGCAGCCCGGTGGTGGGGATGCCCTTGTCGATGACGTGAGGATCAACGGGTACTTGGGTGAGCGTCTCGCACTTCACGCAGGCCCACTTGCCCCGGATGTGGCGCTCGACGCTGAACACACCGGGCACGTAGTCCAGCTTCTCGGCAACGTCCTCGCCCACGCGCAACATCCGGCAGCCGCACTGGCATGTCGTGGACTCGGGCTCGTGGCGGATTTCTCGCCGCGGCAGGTTGGCCGGTAGCGCAGCGCGTTTGGGGGCTTGCTTTTCCTGGTGGGCTACAACCGCTGGCATGGCCCGTTCTATCTCATCGGCCACGGCCTGCAAGTCCTCGTCCAGTGTTTCGTCAAGCAGGCTCTTTTGCTCGACGCTGAAGCGCTCGGACTGCGCGGCGAACTTCATGCGCTTGAGCAGCGCGTTCTCGTGCGTGAGCTTGTCGATCAGTGCCTGCTTGAAGACGGCCTCATTACTTTGGCGCGCGATCACACTGTTGCGCGTGGCCAGCTCACCCATCAACGACAGCAGGGCCGCACGCATCTGCGCGGGCTTGAGGGTATCGATGTGTTCTGCGGTGATCACAGAACCTGATGGTGCCGCCGCTGTGGCCCATGCGCATCGGTGCATTCGCCAATTGCGCGCTCGCTCTCACAGCACCGTGATGATCCCAGCCTCGCCGACGTTCTTCCAGGGCAGGCCCAGCACCAGCGCATCGAACTGCGCGCGGCTAAGCGTAGCGATGGCGGCGGCATCACGCGGCCAAACGAACTTGCCGCTGTTCAGGCGCCGAGCAGCCAGCCACACACCAATGCCGTCGTGCACCAGCACCTTCATGCGGTTGGCGCGTCTATTGGCGAACAGGTAGGCGTGGTGCGGGCGCGCTGCGCCGAAGACCGCCACCACGCGGGCCAGCGCTGTCTCGGTGCCCGCTCGCATGTCCAACGGTTCGGTGGCCAGCCACAGGGCATCCACCCGGATCACCTGAGCAGCTCTCGCATCCACACGGCGCACTGTTCGGCCGCCGCCAGGGGCCAAGTCAGAGACACGCTGGTGGCGCCTCGACGCAGCTCGATGCGGATGTCCGGCGCAGGTGCACACGCCGGCGGCGCCAGCGGCAGCGCAACGAATGAGGGAGCCTGCAGTGCAGGCAGCGCGCCACTACCCTGGCGACGCCACTTGTGCACGACATTGGCGTTGATGCCGTGGGACATGGCCACGCTGGCCACCGAAGCGCCTGGCTTGGCGCACTGGGCAAGGATCTGCTGCTTGAGCTCGGCGCCATACCTCCGGCGGGTCTTCTTCTTGGCTTCATTCATGGTGTCCACCTAAATCGTTTGGTGGACACCATCGTTGCCGCTTAGGTCTTTCCCTTCAAGGGTGGGATGACCGTGCGCTTACGTCTCACCGCTGCCAGGACCAGCGCCATCCTTTGCAAGACGTACCCACAGGTACAAGCTCTTGTCTGACATCCCCAACCGCTTGGCAACGTCAACGACGCCGTGCCCACGCTCGGTAACTTGACGCACCGCTTCAGCCTTGAATTCGGCCGGGTATCTCACTCTCTTCATAGCTATCACTCCAGTTCAATTTCGACCTTAACAGGTGTCTATTGAAGCGGGTGACGTCCAAACCCTTCTGCGACAGCAATGTCACGCCGAGCGAATGGAGCCCGGGCATCGGCTCATCTTCAAGGTTGTAGGCAAGGCTCAAGAAAGAAAACCATCACCAAAGCTGCTTGACGTAAGGGGAAGTCCCACTAGAGGGGTTAGGCGTCAGTGCAACCATGGTGGCAAGCCTCGCGAGTAGAACGGGACGACTGCGTGGATGCTAGCGAAGAAAAGCACCGAGGACAGGAGGTTGAACGTTAGCGTTGCAGTCGTCCAGGGGAAGATCTGCCAGCCCCGCACCTTTACGCGTGCTGTGGTGGCTGCAGCAAGGCCTTGGAGACCGAAGAATGCGGTTTGGTACCCTTGCACCTGTCCTATTGGCGCGAAGAAAATGTACTCGTGGAGGATTGCAGACAGAGCGAAGACAAGAAGGATGGTCCGGATTGGCGCAATTCGGCTGCGTCTCCCATTGAAGACGTCTTGCAGAAAGAATTGGTGGACGTTGCGGTTGTAGCGTCGCCAGAATTCAGCAGGTGTTCGGGCGACGAAGGGCCTATCCATGAAGTCGCGTGCGCTTCCTCCGCCAAGGCGCCAGAGTGCGGCGGCTGCGGTCAGCGCATAAGCAATCGCAAGCATCAGCGCGGCCACCTTGCTCACGTGTTCGAGGAGAAACGGTACGTTCGACCAGTTTACTTTGAACAATGTAAGCAGAACCGTAGTGGCCATCGCGCACGCGGCAAGTGCGAAAAGAATGGTCTGTAGGTTCTCCCGCGATGGTGGGCGGCGCTCATGCGCCAGGCTGCGTCGAACGTGTGTGAACGGATTGGCAAGAAAACTGAGGTACTCGCTCCAGGTCGGTGCGCGTCTTTGCTCTGCGTCGAGTGATGCGTCGATTACCTTGATTGCAAGAACAACCGCAGAAATGGATGCCAGAAATCGAAAGTGCGCCGCTTCAACTGGAATCAGCCAAGGTGTCGAAACGATGAGGAAGCAGATTCCGGCTGCAGCGATCCAGGTGTAAGAAGCACGCCACACAAGGAAGGGATACCCGGCAATTGCTATCAGGTATGGCGCAAGAAACCCGGCGAGTATGAGCATCTGTAACGACCGTAGAAAGCCTGTTTTCTGACGCCTAACGAATGAAAGGGACTTCCCCGTCCCAAGCGAGCCGCGACCCGTAGGGGTTGCGGTTGTCGGCAACACAGTGCCACGATGGAGAGGCGAATCTTTTCATCAACTCACTTGTTTTTCTGGAAGGGGAAGTCATGGCAATCGTAACGGTTGGAATCGACCTTGCAAAGAACGTCTTTGCGGTGCACGGCGTGGATGAATTGGGCAAACCCGTGCTGGTGCGACCTGAAGTACCACGCGCCAAGCTGCTCGAACTCATCGCCAACTTGCCACCCTGCCTCATCGGGATGGAAGCGTGCTCGGGTGCACACCATTGGGCCCGCGAGTTCGCCAAGTTTGGCCACACCGTGCGCATGATGGCGCCCAAGTTCGTGGTGCCCTACCGCATGAGCGGCAAGCAAGGCAAGAACGACGCCGCAGACGCAGCCGCGATCTGCGAAGCGGTCACGCGCCCCCATATGCGCTTCGTACCAGTCAAGAGCATAGAGCAGCAATCGCGCCTGTTCGTGCACCGCGCCCGACAAGGCTATGTGGAGCAACGCACCGCTCTCATCAACCGGATCCGGGGCCTGCTGTCGGAGCTGGGAATCGTGCTGCCGCTCAAAGCTGCCACTGTGCGCCGCGAAGCACACAAGCACCTGGAAGACCTGCCCGGCTGGTGCAACACCGTGGTGGGCGATGCGCTCAGTGAGCTCACCCACCTCGATACGCGCATCAAGCAATATGACCAATACATTGAGATGTCTGCCAAAGAAGATGTGCACGCCAGGCAGCTCATGACGTTGAGCGGAATCGGACCCACCACGGCCAGCGCCATCGTGGCCACCGTGGGCAAGGGTCATGACTTCACTTGTGGTCGCCAGTTCTGCGCCTGGCTGGGGTTGGTTCCGGGCCAGTACAGCTCGGGGGGCAAGCAGCGCCTGGGGCGCATTACCAAGGCGGGGGACCCGTACTTGCGCACTCTGCTGATCATGGGGGGCAAGGCGGTGCTCTCAGCCGCCAAGAACAAGACCGACCCGGTGAGCCGCTGGGTGTTGATTTCCACGTAAATCTGACCCCTCTGGACTGAGTTTTTTCATCCAACTTTGACCCCTTGAGTAAGGTCTCCTGCTTGTTTTTTGAGCAGGAGGGTTCAAGGAGTGATTAACGTGGGAACACT
>NZ_JBIIGC010000039.1:0-5504 GCF_044236835.1 Rhodoferax sp. | reverse complement strand
CGCCGTTCATGATGGCGGCCATACCGAACTCGCGCACACCGTAGTTGATGTGGCGGCCACCGACCAGCGTGCCGTTGGCGTCTGCGGTTTGCACCACATCGCCGTTCATGGCAAAGCGCAAACTGGGCGTGGACTTGGTGTTGGTGAGGTTGGAGCCGGTCAGATCGGCCGAACCACCCAGCAGCTCGGGCAGCTTGGCGGTGAAGGCTTCCAAGGCCAATTGCGACGCCTTGCGGCTGGCCACGGTCTCGGCCTTTTGGTGCGCAGCGATCACGGTGTCGACTGCGGTTTGCACAAAGTGTTTGGGCAAGTCGCCCTTGACGCGGCGCAGCAGCTCTTTGGCCAGGTCGGGGAAGGCCGCCTTGTATGCGGCGAACTGGGTGTTCCAGGCGGCCTGCGCGGCCTTGCCTTGGGCCTTGGCGTCCCAGTCGGCGTACACCGCCTTGGGGATGACGAAGGGCGGGTGGTTCCAGCCGATGGATTCGCGGGTGAGCGCAATTTCTTCGGCGCCCAAGGGCTCGCCGTGGGCCTTGGCGGTGTTGGCGCGGTTGGGGCTGCCTTTGCCGATGTGGGTTTTGCAGATGATGAGCGTGGGGCGCTCGGTTTGCGCCTTGGCGTCGGCAATCGCCTTGGACACCACGGCCGCGTCGTGGCCGTCGATGGGGCCGATCACGTTCCAGCCATACGCCACAAAACGCAGCGCCGTGTTGTCGGCAAACCAGGGTGCCACTTGGCCGTCGATGGAGATGCCGTTGTCGTCGTACAGGGCGATCAGTTTGTTGAGTTTCCAGGCACCGGCCAAGGATGCGGCCTCGTGGCTGATGCCCTCCATCAGGCAACCATCGCCCAAGAACACATAGGTGTGGTGGTCCACCACTTTGTGCTGCACCTCGCCCACAGTGCGGTTGAATTCCTTGGCCAGCAGCTTCTCGGCCAGCGCCATGCCCACCGCGTTGGTGATGCCTTGTCCCAGGGGGCCGGTGGTGGTCTCCACACCGGGGGTGATGCCGTACTCGGGGTGGCCGGCGGTTTTGCTGTGCAGTTGGCGAAAGTTCTTCAGCTCGGCCATGGGCAGCTTGTAGCCCGTGAGGTGCAACAGCGCATAAATCAGCATGGAGCCGTGGCCGTTGGAGAGCACAAAGCGGTCACGATTCATCCAGGACGGGTCCGTCGGGTTGTGCTGCAAATGGTCAGCCCACAGGGCGACTGCCATGTCCGCCATGCCCATGGGGGCGCCGGGGTGTCCGGAATTGGCGGCTTGGACGGCGTCCATTGCCAAAGCGCGGATCGCACTGGCCATCTGGTGGGAATTGGAAAGGCTGCTGGGCATGGGGAGTGCGCTCCGAAGAGAGGGTGGGGGATGTGGGGGTGGGGATGGGCGAAAAGAATCCGGCATTTTACCGGCGCGCTTGCACCGCTTAGCGCAGGCAAGTCGCTGCGCTATCCTCGCCGCATGTCGCTACTTTTTTCTCCCCTCACCTTGCCGTCGCCGCGCGGAGGCCTCATGCTGGCCAACCGCATCGTGGTGGCGCCCATGTGCCAGTACTCCGCAGTCCACGGCGAGGCCACCGACTGGCACCTGATGCACTGGGGTAACCTGCTCAACAGTGGGGCAGCCCTGTTCACCATCGAAGCCACCGCGGTGCTGCCCGAAGGCCGCATCTCGCCGAACTGCCTGGGCCTGTGGGACGAGCGCACAGAAGGCGCGCTGCGCAGCACGCTGCAGCGCGCGCGCCAACTGGCACCGCCCACGCCGGTGTGCATCCAGCTCGCGCACGCCGGGCGCAAGGCGTCGAGCGCGGTGCCATGGCAGGGCGGGCAGCTGCTGGCGCCCGAGGCCGGTGGCTGGCAGCCCGTGGGGCCTTCGGCGTTGCCGCATCTACCCACCGAGCCGGCCCCCACCGCCATGGACGCAGCCGAGATGGCCCGGGTGCGCGAAGCCTTTGTCACGGCCGCCCAGCGCGCCGACGCCATGGGCATCGAGGCGGTGGAGCTGCACAGCGCGCACGGCTACCTGTTGCATGAGTTCTTGTCGCCCCTGGCCAACCAGCGCAATGATGTTTACGGCGGCAGCTTTGAGAACCGCATTCGCTTTCCGCTGGAGGTGTTTGCCGCAGTTCGCAAAGCGTTTGATGGCGTGCTGGGCCTGCGCCTCTCGGCCACCGACTGGGTGGAAGGCGGCTGGGATGTGGCGCAAAGCACCGAGTTTTGCAAGCGCCTCCAAGCGCTGGGCTGCGACTTCATCCACGTGTCTTCGGGCGGCGTGTCACCCCAGCAAAAAATTGCCCTGGGCGCGGGCTACCAAGTGCCGTTTGCCCGACAGATCCGTGCAGAGGCCGGCATGGCCACCACCGCCGTGGGCCTGATCACCGAACCCCACCAAGCCGAAGCAGTTTTGCAGGCCGGCGACGCCGACCTCATCGCGCTGGCGCGGGCCTTTTTGTACCAACCCCGCTGGGGCTGGCAAGCCGCCGCCGCCTTGGGCGCGCAGGTGCAGGCCAACCCGGTGTACTGGCGCTGCCTGCCGCGCGAGGCGCAGGCGGTGTTTGGGAAGGTGGCTATCGGGGCCCGATAGGCGCCACCGATGCTGTTCTCAGTTCTGACTGCCAAGTACGGTACGAGCGTTACCAGCGAAGCGATTGCGCCGGGTATATCTCCGATGACTTGACCAACGATGGTGATCAGCAGAACGAATAGCACCCACCACCAGTATTCAGATTTGCTGGCCCGCGTACTGAGATCGGCATATTTCTTTAAGCAGGTTTGGATGGATTCGATGAACGTCATTCTTGCTTCTTAGGTTGATAGCTACCTGTTTATGGGCCTTTGGCGCGTGCCCGCGGATCTGCGACCTGTGAGGCTTCGCGTCTGACATAGAAGGCACTGCGCGGCCTTCGCAAGGCCACACCATTTGAAGCGAGTCGGTACACGCCTTCGATGCAAGGCACGTGAGCGTTAAACCTTGCTAGTCATAAAACGGCAAAGCTATTGAAGCAGGCAAGCCCCAATGCTTCCAGTTGAACGAATTGTTAGGCCCCTGTTCGCAATGCTTAGGTAACGGACTGGGCTGATACTTTGAAATACTGCCTTCACTATTTTCCAATCGCACCGAAGTAGAGATATTTTGAGATGGCGGCTTCTATTGAGGACAGTTTGGCCTCTAAAACTATTTGTTCGTCGGTCAATTTTTTCTGAGTTTGCGTGAATAGTTCTGGAGGGATGCCTTGAGTTTTCAATACATCTCTGCTTCCTTTGATGACAAAAGCAGATTTGTTGAACTCTTTCATGAGTTCATACACATTCGTTGATGGTGAGAACAGAAACTTTGACTCGATCATCGCCCCGATGTACTTCCTATGCAACGATTGCATCTCCTCCGCGGAGATATTGCGCCCATCCAGAAGCTGTTGATAAAAGTTCAAGGTAACTTCAAATATCGTGAATCGCTTGTTGTAAAGATCAAGTCGAAGTTTTTCTCTGGCAACTCGCCATTGTCTGTAGGCAATAAATGCAACAAACAAAGCGATGAATACTGGCGTCAGAGCGGACGTGTAGTCGAACCAGTCTTTAGGTGTTGAAATAGCGGACATCTTTTATCAGGGGCCTAACGTGAAGGTAACCGGCGACTTGCGCCAGGAGCCGGCGCAGCCGCCGGACGCCGCAAGGAGTCCGTGTTGAGTGACATGTTATGCCTTGCTGCGAACATAAATCAACCAAGCCACGCTCACCATGAAAGTGCCAAACAGACCTTTCAGTAGGACATAGCCTAGCAATGCTGAATTGGGCTCGAACAGATGGCCGAGGACAGAGCCAACTTCGCAGAACAGCCGATGTATAAGACGATGACACGCAATGTTCTCCATACTTCCGGCCGAGTATGTGATTCCGGCTTGGAGTAGTTCGTAGAGAGCCCAACACGCAGCTCCCAAAGACGCTAGGCGTAGTTGCTCAGAACTAGGTGGAACATTCATGATGCATAGCGTTCGAGGTAACCGGCCGGCGGAGGGGTTAGGCGTCACTTTGCGACGGAGGTTGCCGGTCGCGTTTGCTGAAGTTGATTCAAGTTCATGCGCACCTCAACGATGCCTTCTGGCATTTCGAAGGTCATTCTCATCAATGTGAAAGAGTCATTGGACAACACAGTCCGCGAACGCGTGTCGTAAAGCATGGAGCCGCCACCACTTCCATCGGCACTCATCTTCATGCCGCTGGGGGCGAGCCCAAAGTCCATCGAATGGATTTGCTGAATCCTCGCGATCCCGTCATCAATGCTCAGTAGCTTGCTCGTCACCATCATTTTGATCTCAAGGGACGCAAGCCCTGGAACGGGAACCTGCATCTGTATCTGCTGAGAGACCGGCTCTTGAAAACTCAACGTTATTGAAGGAATAGAAGCGGCTTGAGCAAGAACGCCTTGCACAGTGGGAATAAGTTGCTCCGCCATCGGAGCTTCGAGCCCAAAAACTCGGGTCGAACCGGGGCGGATACTCCCGTCTCGCTCAATTACTGCGACTACAGAAAGTCCGGACAGCGCAGTCCGCTCTGGTAACACCTTCTCTTGTCCATCCGGACCCTGGATCGAAGTACGTTGCTCAAGGAACCGCATTTCTGCGGAGAAGCTGCCATCTGGCTCTGGATCTCTGTTCACATACCTGAGGGACTGCTTGCGCTTCATCACAATAGTGGTTGGCAGCTGGGAGAGGCGCCCTCCCGACTTCGCAACCACTCCACGATCTTCAGTGACGCGAATCGTCGTTACGCCTTCGATAGTGTTCTCCGTGATGACATCCTGGCTAGGTTGAAGCCGATACGTCAGCTCAACCCGTTCCGTCGAAGCGAGCGCAGCACTTGATGTGAGCAAGCCAACTGCCAGCGAGATACTGATGAGATGCATGTGGTTGACTCGGTGACGCCTAACGTCGGCGCTGTCCGGCACGCAGCAAGCGCCGCGAAGCGGCAACCTGCTGCTGCGTGTCCGCGACGAGCAACCTGTTAGCCATGCGAGGGAAACCTCCACCTTGAAGCTGCTAGCGCTACCAAGACAGCCAATGCAAAAAGCACCGCAAATGCTGGCCAAGCGCTAAGCGAAAACATGGGCGAAAACGCCACTGCATAGCCCGAAGCGCCAAAGACCGCGCCTGAAAGTGCTGACGCGCGCGGGTGTGGCGGGGGTTTGGCAACCAAGAAAGCAGCGTAGGACCCGATTAACGCGGCGCCAGCCAAAGCCGCATGGCGCATCGCTACGGTCACCAAAAATATGGCCATGAAAGTTGGCGAGAGGTCGATGTCCGATGAGCTCACGATTTCTAAGAGGAATGCCACGACCGCAGCCACCAAGGTAAAGACGATCGCGTTGCGTATCGGTTGCATAGCAGGCTAACGAGGCTGTAAAAAAACCCCACCGCCACAGGCTCGTACAACGCCCATCGCATCGCACGGCTTTTGAAAAGGGTGGGGGTTGCTCATGCCCACAGTTTGCCGCAAATTGCAGCGATTGAGCACCT
>NZ_JBIIGC010000038.1:0-5576 GCF_044236835.1 Rhodoferax sp. | reverse complement strand
CGGCGCTGCGCATTGGTGAGGTGCCAGCCAAGGGTTCGGCGGAGTTTGAGATGGCGCAGAGTTCGGAGCAGCTCTTGGCCAAGGTAAGCAAGCTGGTGGTCACGCTAGAGGACAGCGTGGAGCCTCAACAGATAGGCAGCCGCATTGTGTTCACGGGCAACTGCGCCAAACTTTGGTAAGCGTCCCTGTTGCGGGATGCGCTGGGCAAAGCGCTAGGCCCTTCATGTGACAGGCCATCGCGCATTACGGCAATGCTTTGCGGCGCGAGCGCAGCACCAAGTCGCTGACGTGGGCAACCCCGGCGGCGATCAGGCACAACGCAACACCCGGCCACAGGGCGGCAATCGACGCGCGCAAGGCCAGCATCAGCATAAGGCCCGATAGCAGGTTCAACGCATAGTCCCGGGGCGCCAAGCCTCTCCCAGTGGTTCGGTGCCACACCCAGAGCACTACGAGCTCCAGCAGGGTGAACCCTATCGCGACATTGACGATCCAACCAGATGCGTAGCCTTCCCACACGAACTGGGGCACGCTGCTCAGACCTTGGCCAGACCCAACAGGTGGGCCATGTCCTTGAAAAATATACGTACGTGCGCGAGCGGTTTTTTTCGGACGAGAGTTTTGTTCATGTAGGACTCGAAGGTGAGCTGCTGCACATCGCGGTCCTCGCAAATCTTGACAAAGCGTTCGCGGCGCTTCTCGCTTTGGTACCAAAACCACTGCATGATTCCAAGCACCGCAAACACGGTCCGGTGGGCTCTCATGAACCGCTTGCGCGCGAGCTTGAGGCTGCTGGGGTCGCCCGTGAGCAAGAGTTCGTGCACCGACTCCGCTGCTAGCTGACCACCGACCATAGCGTAGTAGATCCCTTCGCCCGATGCTGGGGCCACCACACCGGCAGCGTCTCCGGCCAACACCACATCGCGCCCGTTGTCCCACTTTTTTAAGGGTTTCATGGGCAGTGGGGCGCCCTCGCGGCGTAGCACTTCGGCATCGCCCAAGCCTGCAATGTGGCGCAGCTTGCCCACTGCAGCGCGCAAGGAAAAACCTTTGTCTGCACTGCCCGTACCTATGCTCAGTGTGTCGCCATGGGGAAACACCCAGCCGTAGAAGTCCGGCGAAAGCACGCCTTGGTAGTACACATCACAGCGGCTTGCGTCATAGCCTTGGGGTTTGACGGTAGGTGCTCTGACGATCTCATGGTAAGCAAAGACGTACTCAGTATCTTTGGCACCGGGAATGGTCTGGCGCGCCACCTGGGACTTGGCGCCGTCAGCACCGATGATGCTGCGTGCCCGCACCGACGCAGGTGACCCTTCAGCCCGGTGGTGGCGTTCCCTTGCAAGGTAGTGCACCACACACACACCGTCGGCATCGCGGGTGATCCGTTCAAAGCTTCCGATGCGCCGTACGGCTCCGGCGCTGGCCGCACGCTGGCGCAGCCACTCGTCAAACTCGGCACGGTCCACCATGCCCACAAAGCCGTTGTCGATTGGGATGTCCACCCGGTGGTTGCTGGGCGCGACCATGCGCGCGGACTTGGCACGCGCGACGAGCAAGTGGTCGGGAATTGCAAAGTCCTTGATCAACCGGGGCGGAATAGCGCCTCCGCAGGGTTTGATGCGGCCTGCACGGTCCAGCAGCAGCACGGTGTGTCCCTGTAGGGCAAGAGTGTGCGCCGCAGTGGCGCCAGCGGGGCCGCCGCCTACCACCACGACATCAAAGGTTTCGGTTGTTTGCATCAAGTGGTCCTCAGGTGGGTGCAGCAGCACGATCGTTGTTGTGTGGCAGGCTTGAAGAGTCCGTGCTGGCGAGGGCACGTTGTGGCGGACGGGGGGCAGCGATGCGCCATGCCATTGCGGCCGAGACCACGAAGAGCAGCGCCTCCAACGCGAAAACGCTCGCATAGGCACCGCCCGGTGACGCGATCAGTACATGCGCGAGGTCGCTTGCGGCAGTTCCCACTAACCCGCCAATTCCAAACGCAATCGCCTGCGCTGCGCCCCACAGCCCCATGCGCACACCCTCTCGGGACCCGCGGCCTTGGTTGGCAAGCTGCATCATGGAGCCGATGGCGCCAATGGAAAACGCTCCGTTGGCGACCCCAAGTACAAACACATTCGCATGGAGCGGCCAGTTGGCACCCAACACGCCACCGATGGTCAGGCCGACCATCGCAAGCGCAGAACCTATGCATCCACCCACCGTCCATCCGCGCAAGGACCCGACCACGCGCCATCGTGAACTCGAGCCAAGCCGCGCGCCCAGTAAGCCGGCACCGGCTACCAAGAGCATGCCCAATAAGACACCAGCATGTTGCACCCCCGAAAGTTGGGTGGACGCTCCTGGCGTGAAGCCAAACACCGATCCGGCAAAGGGCTCCAAGATGAGGTCTTGCGCGCTGTATGCCAGCATTGAAATGAACACGAACTGCGTAAAGTGGCGAGCCACCGGCTCAGCCCAGACTTCTTTGAGGGAGTCGACAAAGGCTGGTTTGGGCGGTTCTTGAGCCACGTCCTGAGACCGCGCATTGGGATCGCCCTCCAACCCCCAAACCGCAAACAGCGTTACCAACATCGCAAGGCAAGATACCCCGGCGGATACTGCCACCAAGCGCTCTGGCGAATAGGGTTCGAGCAGCTTGCCAGCCACGCCAGCGGTCATCGCAAAGCCCAGGATCATCATCATCCACACCAAGGTTGCGGCGGGGCCGCGGCGATGGGGCGCCACATTTTTGGCCAGCATCACCAAGAGCGAAGTTCCGCTGGCGCTGACACCTAAGCCGATCATGGTGAAAGCTAGGAACGCCAGCGCAATTGCGCCCGCGCGCTGGCTGTCCATCCAGGCAGTGGCCACGGCTGCAGTCACGCCGCCCAGCGCCAGCAACGCCATACCGCCCACAATCCAAGGGGTGCGCCTGCCGCCTACATCGGAGCCGTGGCCCATGCGAGGTCGCGCCATCTGCACCAAATAATGCAAGCCCACGAGGAGCCCCGGAAGCAACGCAGGCAAGGCCAGTTCGACCACCATCACGCGGTTGATCGTGGAAGTTGTCAGCACCACCACAGCCCCCAATGCCGCTTGAACCAGTCCCAGCCGCGCGATGCGCGCCCAACCGAAGTAGTTCATGTGGGGGCTCCTTGCAAGCTGTGCAGCGCAAATGCGCTCACCATCATTCCGGCAACAAACAATGGCACACCAAAGCCGCTGTACCACAGCGCGCGCTGGCGAACGCTTGCAAGAAAGTGGTCCATCATGACCAGTTGGAGCATCAGCAGAACGCTGACCGCTAATCCATGCCCGGGTCGGTCCCATACGAACAGCAGCAAGACCACGGCCAGTTGTGCCAAGCCCATCAACCAGCACGCCACGCCTGCGGCCCTCTGTTCCCCGAGTTGCACTGGCAGCGAGCGCACGCCCATCTGGCGGTCGCCTTGAACCGACTTGAAGTCGTTGAGCGTCATAATGCCGTGCGCACCGATGCTGTAAAGCAGCGCCAAGCCCAGTGAGCGCCGGTCTGGCATTGCGCCGCCCGCCATGATGGCTGCGCCAGTGGACCAGGCAATACCTTCGTAGCTCAAACCACAGGCCGCGTTGCCCCACCAGCCGTTGTTTTTGAGGCGCAGGGGCGGCGCGCTGTAGGCCCAGGCCAAACACAAGCCGATCACCGCAGCGCCAAAGCCCCAGGGCCCCAGGGCCAGCGCCACCAGCAAAGATACTGCGCTCCAAAGGATGGCCAGGTACAGGCCCCAACGACCAGGTATGCGCCCCGACGGAATCGGTCGGTGGGGCTCGTTGATCGCGTCCACGTGCCGGTCGAACCAATCATTCACCGCCTGGCTCGTTGCACACACCAGCGGACCCGCCAACACTACCCCCACGCAAACGAGCAGCCACTTTCCCTCCAAGGCCACCCCAGACGCCACCACGCCGCAGGCAAATGCCCACATCGGAGGGAACCAAGTGATAGGTTTGAACAGTTCGGCGACCGCGAACAGGGAGGGACGTGCCATGCGAGGTTTGTAACGTCTGACACACGTATGTGTCAATAGAAAGTTACACCCGCCGCCGCTTGCTGCGGCAACCGCCAAATTCAGTCTTCGGTTTCGTTTGAAAGGTCGCCCATGCCGAAGCGGCGCAGCTTGACGTACAAACTTTGCCTGGACAGGCCCAGCATCTCGGCGGCAGAGGCGCGGTTGTCGCCCGTCAGGTTCAGGGCGGCCTGAATGCACAGCTGCTCGATCAGGTCGGTGGTTTCGCGCACGATGTCCTTGAGCGGGACCCGACCGACCAGTTCGGTCATCTCGTCGGTCGAGCGTGGTAGTTCCTTGCTGGGCTTGGCCTCACTGCCCAGGCGCAGACCGATCTCCCGAATGGTGAAGCCCAGGCATTTTTGCTCGCCCGAGGTGACCGCCACCGCCGAGATCTCCACGTCAGCGACCGAGCCGTAGTCTCCCTTCATGCGCGTCGCAAACAGGCGCACCACATCACGCTGGCGCAAGTTAGAAATCAGCACGCTGAGGTCAACACCGGCTCGTCCCAGCCAGCGCTCCAAGGACTCGCCGCAGACCAGGGCCTCGTTGCTCACTTGCGTCAACTGCAAAAAGGCGCGGTTGGCAGTCAGGATGACGCCTGTCGTGTCGGTCACCACAAACGCATCCGGCGCGCTTTCCATTACATCTGCCAACAATTGGCGCGCGTTGCCCGCAGCATTACCCGCGTTGCTTTCCATATGGGTAAAGCGCAGCAGAAAGTGAGAAGTCTCTTCTTGGCGAAACATGGACACTGACAAGGTCATGTTCGGCCGGCCATCGGAGAAATGCACCTTGAGCGGGTTGGTGCGGCCGCTGGAGCGCAGGCCAGAAAAAAGCTGGCGCACAGATGCGTAGCTTGCGGGCGTCAGGGACTCGGCCATCGACCAGCCGGTGCGCACGATGTTTTCACCGAACAGCGCATGCGCGGCCGGGTTGCCTTCCTCCAGCTTTTCAGAGCTTGCGTCCATGATCAGCAGCGCTTCGGAAGTGACTTGAAACAGCAAGCGATAACGGGTCTCCGCATGCCGAAGCCGCCAAAAGTCGCGCTCCATGGAGGCCTGCGCCGCAACCAATTTTTGCTGCAAAGCGGCTTGTGGACGCAGGTCTCGGCCAAACGCCAGCGCGAGCGGTCGGCTGTTCGCTTTATCGGCTGAGGGGCTGTTCGCAGGAGGTACTGCCACCACCGAGAAAGAAAGCGGCAACTCGCTGCCGTCTTGCGCAGCGTGGTTCAGGTGGCGCCACCGAGCGCCTTTACCATTGCCCAGGTCACGCAACATGGCATCTACTTTGGGGCGGCTGTCCTTGGTGACTGTTTGTGCCCAAGCTTTACCCACCCAGTGCTGGTAGCCATGGCTGAGCAACTCCTCGCTGCCAAAGGCGGCGTCACGTATCACCCCGCCTTCGTCGATGACCAGCACCAGATCGGCTGCCGCAGAGATCAGGGACGCCGTGGTCTCGGCATCAAGCTCCGACAAAAAACGTGTTGCCTGTGCAAAACGCCCTGTTGTATGGCTCTCAGCGTTTTGCATGAGACGGTTCATT
>NZ_JBIIGC010000004.1:0-179543 GCF_044236835.1 Rhodoferax sp. | reverse complement strand
ACGCATCGCTAAAGCCGTGTTTGCGGCCGATCTCCTTGATCGGCATGCCGGCCTCGGCCTGGCGCAGAAAGCCAATGATCTGCTCTTCGCTGAATTTGCTTGTTCTCATGTCCATCATTCTCCGGGTTGATGGACTTCTTGGAAACTTGGCTGGTACGGTTTATGGGGGGCAGGTCATATACTACGAATTTTCTGGACATTTCGGCAATGCGCGTTTACCGTGTGAACATAATGAAACCAACATGCTAAATGGCTTTGCAGGGCCCGCTGCCTATTCAACTACAACATATATCAAAAAAATAAATACGGCTAGCAGCACGTGATATCTAAAAAGATGCTGGAATTTTGGATGAAGTTCCCAGCGAATTATTTTTCCGATAATTGTTCCCTCAGGCAGCAGCCCGTATAAATATACACCAACCCTGGCTTGAAAAAAGGTTTCCCAAATTACGAGAGCAAAGCCAACAAGGAGACCTGATATAGAAATTATTAAATTAGCCCGCAAAATTGATGAGGCCTTAAACTCAACAATACCAAAAAATGCAAAGTACGCCACTAATCCAAAAGCCACAATCGCCCGCCATCTTCCGACGTGCCACAAGATCGACAAAGAAGCAAAATAGATTAGTACTACTAAAATCTTAGCCAAAAGAAAAAAGAACCAAAAATTCTTTAGATACACTATAGCAGAGGCTGCAATGGTAAATGTTAACACTGGCAAAACAGTCATACATAAAAATATTGATAGCACATGAAGCCCTTGATCCATGCTTGTTTCTGATAATGTTTCAGCGTATGAGTATTTTCCCCATGCAATACAACTCCGCATTGCATTGAACGCAATCCATATTATCGCCGCATGAAATGACGCAGTGAGTATATAAAAGTATAAAGAGGATACATTTGCCTCAGATACAAGCGAGTCTAGCGAGGAGTTCAGGAGCGCATAAAAAGTGCCAATCGAATTTGCTAGAGACACGAGAAAAAATACAATACCAGCAATTCGATTTTTGCGAGTAAGGCCAAATGAAAGAAGCAGCATGGCAACAACCAAGGAGAAATTAATAAAATGATCCACTCCTTCCATAGACTCCCTAAAGACCAGATCATGGCCGAGTAAAATCTCAAATAAAGATACAATCAATGTAATAAAAGCCACAACACTGGATAAAAGCCAACCATTTCGAATTCGTTTTATCATCTTGACTTGCCGACCATCATCTAATTCCGATTTCTGCGCATCTCTATTAGCCTGGAACTCAGCTTGACTTGCAAGATCTTCACGCTCTTTCTTATCGCGCTCTGCCTCGCTGCGCGCTTTCTCAACTTCTCGTCTTTGCATCTCGTTGCGCTCACGCTCTTCATGGGCTATAAAGTTATCGTGGGCTGAGGATTGTGCCGCCTCTAGATCCGCATATCCCGGATAAACCACCCGCTCATCCATTCCACATTTAGGGCAAACCGGATTCCCCTCAATTCGCCCACAAGCAGATTCGTTGATCAGGCAGTTTTTGTTTTCAGCACTCATGGTTTTGTTCCATTAATCGGTTTTGCAGACGGCATCAGCATCGTACAGCTCCAAATCACCCCATGGCACGCCAATGCACACCGTGCTGCCATCGGCCCGCGTGAACGTCACCGGCGCTTCAGCCGCCAGATTGAAGATGTTCAGGGTCACGGGGTAGTAGCATTCCAGATAGGCCTCTGGCTTGACGCCATCCCCCAACGCGGCGCTTTGCACTGGCTGGGTGCAGCGCATCCGCCGCCCCCACAGCCCCAGGCTGATGAGGTCGCGCTCGGTGGTGGGGCGGTACTGGGCGACCCGTTCGTGCGGTGGCAGGCCACGCAGGCTCAGGGCCAGGCTTCGGCGGCGCTGTTGCCACAGCCGGTTGAGGTGTTGGGCGGCCTTGTCGGTCGCGTCCAGGTGGCTGTGGTCAGCCGTGTCTTCTTGCGGTACGGGCTCGCGCTCCAGCAGCAGTGTGCCGTCGTCGTCTAGCAGGCTCCAGCGCTCGCTGCCCGTGTCTTCCAGCACTTGCACCACAAAGTGATCGTTGGGCGCGTGGTCAATGCAGGCCCAAGGGCCGGTGAGCGATTTGCCGCTGGGGTCGATCACGTACCAGGCAGCGGCCTTTGCGCCACCTTCGGTCTGCGTGGCCACATCAGCAGCGGCGGCCGGCAGAGGCGCCTGCACGATGGCGCGTTTGCTGTTGAAGAAACCCGGCCACAGGTACTGCGGCGCAATGACCAATTGTCCGGTTTTGTCCATGTAGCCCCAGCGAAGCGTGTCAGGGTCTTGCACCGCCGCCAGGCCCCCGTGGAACATCAGCACGTTGGCCCAGCGGCAACCGCCCAGCCATTGGCCGTTGGCCTTCATGAAACCCACACGCGCAGGCCCCGGGCGCTCATCGTCGTCCATCACGGCCACGCACTCGCCGTCGTGCCCCAGCGCCCCGAGCAGGGCGCTGGTGCCGGAAGGGTTGATGCGCTGACCGGTGTGGCTGTCGATCACGTCGCAGCGGAACTGGGTGAAAGCATTGGGGGCCAGGGGCTCGGTGATGGGACCCACGGGCTCCCGCAGGGCCAGCAGCCGTTTGCCAGACAGCCCGCTGCGCAATGCCGCAAAGCGGCAAGGCACGAGCAGTTGCCCGTCAGGGCCCATCACACCCGCCAGCCCGGCCTCGTTCCACACCACCAGGGGTTGGCCCCAGCGCAGCTCCGCGGGCCAGTGGTCACGGGGTTGGGCCGGCTGCGTCAGTTGGTCGCCCTCCAACAGCAGCACCGCAACGCCGCCTTCGTGCAGGCAAATAAAGTGCTGCGTGGCGCATTCATAGGCTTCGGGTGTGTAGGCGGCCAGGCGCTTGAGTCGCCTGCGCAGCAGCCTATCCAGCGCTTCGTCTTGCAGCGCATGCGCCAGCGGCACGGCTTCGATGCGGGCGTTGATGTACGCCTCAAAACCCAGGCGGCTGACTTTGGGCCTGGGGCCAGCCACCTCGCCCACCACCATCTGGGCTTCTGACTGCGTCAGACACAGGTAGGCTGGGCGGTCGAAAGGCCCTTCCCAGTCGCGGCCGGCAAAGTGCACCACCCAGACCTGTACGCCTGCCAGGTCGGTGCTCGGTTCGGGCTTGGCACCCTCTTCTGGCTCAGTAAGGTGCCAGCGCAGGAATGCGGCGTAGCGGTTCAGGTCGGGGACAGGCATGTGGGGTGTTCATTTTGGTGAATGGGTTGTGTGAAGACGGAACAGCCTGCACGCTTGGCTCACGCGGGTACCGCACCGTCCCGGACGTCATCGCCTTCCGGCTCGTCCATTGCGTCGCTGGCCCTGCTGGTGTGGTTGGGGTTGAGGCGATACAGGTTGCGCAAGGCTTGGGCCTCGGACGAGTCGTCCACCTGGAACGCTGACACCGCCTCTGCCCACCAGCGCTTGACATTGCCCACCGCAGTGCCCATTTGCGCTGCAATCGCTTTCCACTGCTCGTCGCCCTCGCCACTCATCCACACGCGCAGCAAGGCGGCGTGATTGGCCGTGAGCTTGAGCGTCTTCATGCCCTGCTTCTTGCTGCGCGGCCCGTAAGGCACCAACACCACGGAACCCGGCATCAGCTTCAGGTAGTCGTGCAGGTGTTTTTTGGTCTGCTTGAGCAGCAGGTAGCCGGTGGCCGAGCGACGCTCAGACGGCAAGAACTCGTTGCCCTCGTCGTCCACCACGTCCACATACACGCGGGGCAGAAAGGGGCTGGCTTTGGCCTTGGTGATGCGCTGCTCATCGGTCAGCAGGGGCGGTTCGTCCGCCTCGTCGGTGTCGGGGTTTGCTGCGGTTTCGTCTGGCGAACCTTCTCCTTCGTCCTCGGATTTCTTGGGCAAACGGCCCAGCAATTTGCGCAGGTCGTCAATGCGCAAGCTGTTGAGCTTGAGCCGCACAAAAGCCGTCAACTCGCCTTCGGTATTGCCTTTGAACTTCAGCACGCCCAGGGTCGATGGATCCGAAAAATGCGCCATACCGGCAGAGGCCAGGTCATCCGCGTCCGTCAGATTGAACCCTCCCGGTTTGCCCCGCATGACGTTGCGCGCCTGATGCTGCACCAGCGGCCACAACGCCAGCGTCAGGGCCTGCATATGTACATCGCCTGGTACGTCGCCCGCTTGCACATGGGTGCGGGCTTGGACCACCAGATCCAGCAAGGGTTTGAGTGAGTCGGTCATGGATGGTGCTCCTTTGCTTTCAGTGGGGGGCCTTTTCCGGCAACAGAGTGGCAAGCAGCCAAGCCACAAGGGGTAAGCCGTTGCTCATGAAACGGACCTGGCGAGTCGAAACCCGGAGAAGTTGATCCGGTCGTCTGGGGAGAGCCAGCCGCGCACAGCGGCCCGCAGGTACTCCGGCTGGTAGTACCAGCCCCCCCCCCGTAGCATTCGACTTCCACAATCACCGCTTACCCATGCAGTTCCGCTGCCAGGAGCGCCGTTGTAGCCGCTGTTTCTGCAATCTTGTACCCACTCCCACACGTTGCCGTGCATGTCGTGCACGTCCCAGCTATTGGCTTCGTAGCTGCCGACAGCTACCGTCTTTTCTAGGGAATTGCCCTTGCGGCTTCCGTTGTAGGTGTAGTTGCCATCAAAGTTGGCCTGGCTGAGTTCAATTTTGTCGCTGCATGCCCCCCCCACGTTGAACGCCGTGGTGCACCCAGACCGGGCTGCGTATTCCCACTCGGCTTCTGACGGCAGGCGGTAGCTCATGCCCGTCTTGCGGTTAAGCCAGGGTATGTACTGCTCCGTGATGTCGTTCCAGCTCACATTGATCACTGGCCGGTCGCCCCTGCCCCAGCCTTCGTCACCCGGGCGGTGACTGCAGCCCCCATCGGCCACGCACGCGTCCCACTGCGCAAAGGTCACCTCGGTCTTGCCCAGCTCAAAAGCCGCCACCTGAACTGTGTGCTGTGGCCCTTCGTCAATGACTCGCTCAGGCTCACTCGCCGGGCTGCCCATGATGAAAGTGCCTGCGGGTATGAGTACCATTTCAGGCTCGAAGGGTTGCTGAGCTGCTTGCGCCGCATCCTGAGATGCCCCACCCAATATGCGTTCCGCCGTTGAAGGCGTATCCGTTTTGGCGACCATGCGACCGAATTCCTCAATGCGTCGCTGGTCTTGTTCTCTCTGAAACTTGAAATAGACGCTCACACCCAACAGCGCCACCACCATCGGCACCCAGGCCCAATTGAAACCGCCGCTGTTGGCGGGTTGCGGTGACGGGGCTTGGGGTGGCACCGCTGGTGGCACAGAAGTTGGTGGCTGAAAGGGGGGCGTGGCCGTCGAGACTTCAATGGCGGCTTTTTCATCTTGCCGGACCTGTTGCTCCAGCCCCTTGGCATCCGTCTCCCAATAGCGCGCCAGCCCTGCCGTCTGTGCAGACTCGCGGTCAGCCTGGCCCGGGTACACCACCCGCTCATCCATGCCGCACTTAGGGCATACAGGGTCGCCCGCGACACGGCCGCAGGCGCTTTGATCAATAAGGCAAGAGGTCGTCATGATGCGGCGCGCTCGGGCATGTCAGGGGGTCTTAGAAGTGGGGAAAGGCCATCGAGCTTCGTTTGCAAATCGCTTGTGCCAGGTGAAGCAGCCCCACATGCTCATGAAATAGAAGTAGCCGAACACAGCACCCTGAATCAAGGGGCGCGGGGACTCGTAGTCCAAGGACATCGTGATCTTGGAAAACAGGAAGTACGCAAACAGCGCAGCGGCGGCCCATCGGTTCTTGCGGTAGACCCCAAACGCCAATGCCACTACCAGCACCACGTCGATCAGCATGTACCAGTGCTCGTCCGCCGAAGCGTCGATGTCCAAGGGATTGATGTCCATGGCGGGCCCCACCACACCAAAAAACAGCGTCATCAACGCGCTGATACCGGCAAAAATCCAGCCGTTGCGAATGCGTTTGAGCGTCTTATCTCGCAGGGCGCCTTCCTCCGAGTCTTCGACTGACGTGATTTCGGGCTCCTCAGCCGTGGAGGTCGCGGAAGGTTCACTGGTAGGGAACGGCCAGGCCGCTCGCGGGTTGAGCTTTTCTGCCGTGGTGGGATTGGGTGGCGCTTGTTCAAGAGCCACCGGATCCGTCACCTTAGCACTTTCCCTGGTTGCTTGCGCTGCTTCCAGTTGTCGGGCGTGGGCTTCCCAGTAACGTGCCCTTCCCGCCGTCTGCGCGGCTTCGCGGTCCGCCTCACTCGGGTACACCACCCGCTCGTCCATGCCGCATTTGGGGCACACAGGGTTGCCCTGGATTCGCTCGCAGGCACTTTGGTTAATCAGGCATGACTCCACCGCTGGTCCTCCTCTTGCTTATCGCGTTCGATTCAAAGATCTGGTTTTCCGTTGCTTTGCAGCAAAGACCATAATCCTCCAACGACCAAAAAACAGACCACTGTCACGCCAATGCGCATCCAAGAATCCTCAACACCCAGCACCGCGTTGGCAGCGACTGAGACAGCGCCTGCAGTGAGGATTCTGGGTAGTTCGAATCCCCCCTCTTGGATGGGAGGCTCTGGCGCCGGTCCTAATTCGGCGCTTGAATTCAGTTCTGGCTCTATCGCGACGCGGCGTTCCGGTTTGGCTACGGATCGGTCCTTTGTTGGGAACGGCCACGCTGCCGCAGGGTTGAGCTTTGTGACTCCATCTGGAAGCCCTGACGAAGGCTCCATTTGCTTAAGGTTCTGGTTGAGAATGTTGGTCAACTCAAACATGGACACTTGCGGCTTATTGAACAACTTGCGAAATTTGGAATCAGCATTGATCATGCGTTTATTGATCGAGTCTTGAAGCTTGTTCTTCTTGATATACGCCCATACCTTTTTTGTCGCCTCAGTTCGGCCCAACGGTTCAGCTCCAACAATGGCAGCCAAATCTGGACTGGGAACCAGCAATCCCAGAAACTCCGAATCCATTTCATTGGCATCGCCTTCCGGCTCCTGTTCGCCGCCAGCATTCACCACAACTTGGGCATACTGAGCTTCCAGTTGCCGAGCATGGTTCTCCCAGTATCTCGCCTTGGCAGCGGTGATCGCTCCTTCGAGGTCAGACTGTCCGGGGTAGACCAATCGTTCATCCATGCCGCACTTGGGGCAGACTGGGCTGCCCTCGATTCGCCCGCAAGCTTCTTGGTTGATCAGGCAGTGTTGGTTTTGACTCATTGCAGGACTGAAGACGGATGGGGCTTGAAAATCGACTCACGCGCTACACAAAGTACCTAGCGCTCCTCGTAAACCCGCTCGTACAGCGGATCCAACAGCTTCTTGTGCCTCGTGAGCTCGGCTCGGACTTCAGGCGTCAGCACCAGGCGAGCCATGGAAAGACCGGAGGTGCTGCTGTCTTTGTGCTGCAGTTGCACCAGGCGCCGAATCTGCTGCGCCGTGGCGTGTTCCACGTTGTCCAATACCAGGGCCAGCAACACCATGCTGCCCAGGTGCTCCACCAGCGTGGTATCCAGCGATGTGACTCCCGGCAAGTACAGGCGCTTGAGCTGGAGTTTTGCAAGCGCCTGTGCGTTGGCTTCGGTCAGCGATGCAATCGCGCCCAAGGAAAGCCCGTCGCGCGCTTCGCTGGCCAGGGCTTTCCAATGGTCGGGGGCTCCTTCTTTCGGTGGAAACCATGCGCCCAGGGACAAGGACCCCCGGTAGGCAGCGAGCGCCTGTAATGCCGCAGGGCTGGGGTGCTGCCAGCCGTCCAGGTGCAAGGTCCCAAGCTTCTTGTCGCCGTCGCCCTGCCGCTGCGTCAGCCAGGTGGCCTGCTCAGTGTTGATTTCTTTCAGGCCATTGAGCAGGAGGTCGCCCTGCACCTGCGCCAGCAAGTAGGCATCGTGCGCATTGATGCGAGTCAACCCGCCCAGGCTAAGGCCAGGTTGCGTGCTGCCCCGGGGGGTTGTTCTTCGACGCACCAGCGGCACCAGGCTCCCGCCAAGGTTTTGCAGAGCGTCCAGCCGAATGAGGCCCGTGTGCGCTTCAAGCGCTGTGACCACCGCTCGCGTCAGTTGCCGCAGACCGGAAAGATCAAGAGCGCCCTTGTGGGCGGAAATCACCTGCGCGGTGTCAGCGTCCAGCTCGGTCAAGCCGCTGAGCTGGAGTTCACTTTCCGGGTCAGTCTCGCTGAGCAGGCGCTTCGCTCCCGATGCATCCAGCCAGCGCAAGGTCAATGGTGGTTGCTCTGGGCTGCTCAAAGTGCCGTAGCTCTCGGGCACGCGCCAGGCGGCTGTGCGCCACGCTTCTGCGCTTTTGGGGTTGCGCTGCGCCATCGCCACAAAGGGGCTGATGAGCCACTGCGCGTGCTGCAGCACTTGCGGGTCGTGCCAGTGGTGACTGACCCAGGCCAGAAAGGCCGCAAAGTTTGGGAACTGCGCGCTCTGTTGCGCCAGCACAGGGTCGGGGTGGGGGTTGACGATCAGCGTGTCGGTGGACATGTCTTTGTGCTGCCTTGTCGATGTCACCCGGCCAGCGAACTGGAGTCGGGCTTGCGGTTGGTTTTGACGCTTTGAAGTGCGGCCTGCACAGCCTCGATCACCGCGCTGCGCGCGATCAGTTCGGTGGGTGACTCACCGTCGTCGTTGACTTGCACTACACGGCGACAGTAGGCGTCCAGCGACAAGTCGTCGGCCAGCACCAGTGTGGCCAGGCGGATGTCGGCGATGCCGCCGCTTTCCGTGACCATGAGCAAAAGTGTCATGGCATTACGGGTCGAACGAAACAAGGCCGCCTCGCTGGGCGTTTCGCCGTTGGCATCCACCACGTTGATGGCCTGACGATGCATTTGCAGGCTCTGAGCCTGCAAGCTCGGTCCCAGCGCCTGTTGCTGCAGCGCGGCGAAAAACTGATGGGCGCTGCCGTTCCCCAGCGACAGGCGCTCGTTGGCGGCGCTGACGGCTTTGGCGCGCAAAGCCAGCAAGGTTTGTGAAGCCTCCGGGCGTTCTTTGAAATACCGCTCCAGGCTGTGCGCGTCGGCCCGGTCACGCTGTGCAATGCGCGGGCGCTCGGCGCTGACTTGCATGCGCTGCCCTTTCCAGCGTTCACCGCCCAACTGCACCAGACGCTCTTGCTCCTGAGGTGCTAATGTGGACACCGATTGCAGCGCTTCCAGCACCACCAGCTCGGCGGCCTGCCGCCCCCAGCGGCGGAACCACCTGGCCAGCGCCAGGCCTTGGTCGATAGTGTCGTGCGTGGTGCCGTCCGCTGCACTGGCCAACAAGCCCTGGGCCCAGTGGCGCGATGCGTCCAGCAACATCGGGCTGCCCCCATAGCCCATGAGCATCAGGGCTACGCTGTTGGGCGGGACATTATGCGCATCGGCAGACAAGCCGTGCGCCCAGGCCCGCAACAGGTCGGTCACTTGTTGAGGTTTGAGCGCGAACTCGGTTTGTGGGCCGCTTTCTGTTTGGAACAAAGGCGCCAGTGTTTCATCCCACTTGCTCAGCCAGTTGATGCGCTGTTGCAGCAAGACGGGCCAAAGCCCCGTGTTCGCAGAGGCCAAGGCACTGGCATCCTGCGCGGAGGTGAGCAGGTGCTGCACCGTAGAGGCTGGAATAGCAAGGGTGTCTGGTTTCATCGTTCAGTCCCTGGGTGCTCACTTGCCGGATTTGCCCTTGAGCTTGGAGGGCTGTCGACTAGCCATGAAGGCTTTGAACGCTTCGTCGTAGGGTGCTTCGACCACGGGGTCGTGCACCAACAGCACGTCGGCCAGCTGCTTGAGTTGGTTGATGGGGTAAGCCCGGATCTCTTGTGACTGCAGGTTCTGGAAATGAACAAGGATCTGCGCTTCGCCCGACACATCGTCTTCGTCAGGGCGAACTGAAAAGCCCAGCGTCCACTTGGTGTCCTTGTTCTGCCAGCCCGGCACCAGATTGCTCAGATTGGTTGTCTTGCCGGTGCCGTTGAGCTTGGCGGCGTCCAGTGGAATCCGCCTGGGCATCACTTTTGGGTTGCCTGTCTCGCTGTAGCCCAGATTGAGAACCCCGCCACCTCCAGAGAGCTGGATGACATCGCCCGTAGCGCTTTGCGCCCAGCAGGGATTGACGAGTTGAGGGTAAGGGGTGTTGCGCTCGATGATCTGGAAATACCGCCAACCCCACCCCGTTGTCAGATTCGCCTGCGCCCAAAATCCGATCTGGAAATCTGTCTTGCTGTCGTCTATATCCAGCAGTTGGGCCGACACGAGCGCCGCGCCCATGGCAATGGCAAATTGCCGGTCTTCCTTGCGGTTGAGCGAAAGGCGTGCGTCGCTTTGGTCCTCAATGTCTTCGCTGATGCCCATGCGCCGTCGCACTGCATGTTCCACAAAGGCCAGGTTACTAAAGCCGCCCGCCAGCACGGCCATGAGCTCCGGCGACTGGGGCAACGCCGGGTAGGCGGCAAACACTTCGTCCATGGCCTCTTCCAGCGCCGCCGCGTTCACAGTCTGGAAGGCCTTCTCACAATCTTCAGGATAGACCTTGATGCGCTGGAAGTTGAACGACTGCTCTTCGCCGTCGCCTTTGACCACCCACTCGTTGAGAGAGGTGCGCACGGTGGACTGGCGCTTTGCCCGCTCCAGCTCGTTGAGGTAGTAGGCGGTGTCCTCGGCGCTAAGTGTGCTGTTCTTCTTGTCCAGCATGTGCTTGAGCAAGGCACGGTCATAAGCCACCCCCGCAGCGCCCAGCGCGAAGTCCAGCGGCTTGCCTTTGCCGCTGTTTTCCAGGGTGGACAGCTCGATCATGCCTTTGTCGTTCCAGGCCACCTCCGCCAGGGTGAGGTCCAGCGTGCCGCCCCCGTAATCCACCACCAGCATCTTGCCCACAAAGGGTTTGTTGTGTTTGCGAAGGTATTCGTGTGCAAAGTAGCCCGCCGCGGCTTCGGGTTCGCTTTTCACTTCAATGCGGGCTTGAACGCCCGGCGGATTCAAGACCTGACACGCCGCCTTGATGGCGCCCACCAGCTTGTGGCGCGCGCTGCCGGTGTTGCCATCGAGTTGCTGCCCCAACCCGCGCCAGACAAGCGGCATGGTGACCACCACTTTTTCGAGCTTGCTGGCGGCCTGGTCTTGCTTGAACGCACTGAGCAGATCGGTGAAAAAGTCTTTGGCCACCTCGCTGGGCTTTCGCTGGCGATAAGGCTCGTACTCAGGATGGGCCGCAACAAACTCTTCGAGCTTTGGGGTGTCCTCCAGAGCCAGCAGCATCTTGAAATGCTGATACACCCAGTAGTCTTCGTCACCCACCCGGTCCCGGGCCGCCGCGCCATAGGTGCGCTTGCCCGACTTCTTGTGATAGGCCACCGCACTGGGAACCGACCCCGTATCGACCGGGCGATAGACCTCGATATAGCCATCCTCCAGTGGCTGCTTGCGTTCGTTGACGTAACACACTGTGGTGTAAGTAGTGCCCAGGTCGATGCCGATTTTGCTCATGGTGGTGGTGGTGTTGAATCAAAGATCGAAAGGAACAATAGGTCAAAACGCTGGGGGGCAAGCCCCCAAGACCCCCAAGGGGTAAAGCAACCAAGCCGCAAGGGGCAAGCCGGTTCTCACGAAACGGTCCTGGCAAGCCGGAACCCAATGTAGACGCCCCGGTCGCCGAGGGTGTACCCGCTGAGATAAGCAGACCGCAAGAACTTCGGGTAGCCGCTCCACGGACCGCCCCGGATCACGCGGCGACTGCTGCCACTCTCCCAAGCTCTGCCGTCTGTTGGGGCACCACGGTAGCTCTCCTCAAACCCGTCTTGCACCCACTCCAACACGTTGCCGTGCATGTCGTATAAGCCCCAGCCGTTGGCCGGGTAGATGCCCACCGGCGTGGTCTTGTCTGACTTGCGTCCCGCTGTGGGGGCACCTTCATAGGTGTAGCTGGCGTCGTAGTTGGCCCGGTCTTCGCTCATCAATCCGTCGGGCGTGCTGTACAGGCCCTTCGTTCCCGCTCTACACGCATATTCCCACTCGGCTTCGCTGGGCAGGCGGAACCTGCCCGGGTCGTCCATCGCGATGCCCAGCTTCTCGTTCAGCCATGTCACGTACTCCTGAGCATGCTGCCAACTCACGTCGATCACCGGCCTCCTGCCTCGGCCCCAGCCTTGGTCCTCTGGTTTGTGCTGCGTGCCGCCGTCGGCCACGCACGTGTCCCACTCATCAAACGTCACTGGGTATCGGCCCATGGCCAGCCCGTACCCTATCGTCACCTCATGTTGCGGACCTTCATCGTCTGACCGCCCCGGCTCCCCCGCCGGGCTGCCCATCAAGAACCGCCCGCGGGGCAGTACCAACATCTCCGGCGACCACGGCGCGTCTCGGAAGACTTGGCCGTCGACGAATGCTACATACGAGGCAATCAATGAACCCTCGCTCACCTTGTCGCCGATCTTGACATGCAATGAATGAATGGTGCCGGAGCGCGAAGCGGGAATCTCCATGCTTGCCTTATCGCTCTCCACCGAGATCAAAGACTGCTCCCGTTTAACGTGTTCACCGGGTTTGACCAACAGTTCGATGACCGCGAGGTCAGTGAAGTCGCCAATGTCGGGCACCCGACATTCAATGCCCGCGCCCGTGACCTCGGGTGTAGATGTCGACCTGCTCTCCAGCGATGCCAACTGCGCGGCAAGGAGTGCTGCGTGCGCTTTCCAGTAGCGCCCTTCGGCCCGCTCCTGCGCCGCTTCGCGGTCGGCTTCACCCGGGTACACCACCCGCTCGTCCATCCCGCATTTGGGGCAAACAGGGTTGCTAGCTTCTCGCTTGCAGGCTTCTTGGTTGATCAAGCAGTGAATCAAATTGGTCACGAGGGTGGTAGTAGCTGTTATGGGCGACATCCACATGAAACCAGCCGTTGCTTGAGTGTCTATCCGCGCGATCAGTTGATCGGCAGTGACAGTCCCGCCATCGCCCACCAAGATTGAAGACAGCACGCCCGATACTGGCGCCGGAACTTCCAGAACCACTTTGTCCGTTTCAAACTCGATCAGGATTTCATCCATCGCGACACGCATACCAATTCTTTTCTTCCACTGCAGCAAGGTGGCTTCTGCCACTGACCCAGAAAGTTGCGGAACTTTGACTTCTACGATGGCCATCTTTGGCTTACCTTCTTGAAAATCTTTACAGAGAACAGGCTCGCAGACTCAGTTGCCTCGAATGTCAGGAGCTCCTGCCAAGGGAATGTGTCTGACCAGCCGCAGGGTGATGAAGGGGCTACGGTGGTCGGCGGGGTAATCGTCCACCGGGTCGGCGCCTGGTTGAGAGCCAGCCTGCGCAGCGCAGCCACCACGCACCTGGGCCCAGCCACCGCTCACAGGCGCTGCGGACCATTGCCACAAGTGGTGCCGCAGGCCGGCAATGCCTTGGGCGTTCGGCGCCCAGCGGTTCACAGGTGCACTCGCCACGTCGATGTTCTGCCCATGGGGCGGCGCGTCGTGGTCGCTGGCCATGAGCAGGGCCCATTCGGCCGGGGTGGGCAGCCTGAATTGGGCAAGTTCGCTCGACGCGTAGGCGCCGCTGAGGTGATTGATGGTGTCCAGGTAGGCCAAGCAGTCCGCGTGGCTGACGCGGGTGATGGCGCAGTCGAGCATGGTCTCGGGCAGCTCGCCCGGCTTGCCCAGCGGGCCGGGACGGAGCAGGTCTGGGTTGTGCTGGCTGGCGGCGTGCCACTGGCGCCAGGTCACCGGTGTGGCCGCCACGACAAACTGCCAGCCGGTAGGAGAGGCCACACGCAATGGCTTCATGGCTGGCAGCGGCAGGTCGGGGATGTATATGGCCCACTGTGGCGCGGGCACTGGCTTGCGGTTTTTGCCCAGCGGCATCTCTGCGGCTGCAGGCTTGTCGGGCTGCTTTGGGTCCGGGCTCAGCTTTGGCGTTGGCATGACACCACTGTTCGAGTCGAATGTGGACTTGAGCAGCAGAAATCCGTTCGGACACCCCGTGCCCCGGCCGCTTGCTTCGATCAGCAACCTCTCGATGGACTGCACGATGGACAAGTGGGGGCGGTGGGGAGGCTTTTCGGCGCGCAGACCGAACTGCATGAGGTGTTCAGGCAGCTCATTGACCATCTCATCGATGCCCTTCACAGCCTGAGCCGTGCGGATGGTGCGGCCTTCCAAGTGCTGGGCGTGGCCCACCCCGTCGCGGATATCGGCCAACATGCGTCCTAGCTGGTAGAGGTCTTCACGCCAGTCCAGGCGCCTAAACGCATCAAGGGGCGACACATCCAGAGGCTGCCACCACTGCGGGTCCAGGTATACGTCTACCCAGAACTCGCCCGCTTTCAGCAGCTTTTTGGCGCCTGCCTCTACATCACGCAAAATGCCCTGAAGATGCCCTGATATGCGTACCCCCTGCCCTTCATGCTGGATGGGCAGGGTGGTCTTTGGCGGCCTGCGGGTATCTACCGAGTAACCGAAATCAATGAGGGTGATGTTGTCCCACTGGGGCACCAGTCTCGCCCTGTCGGCCTCGGTGTCCAGCATCCACATCGGTAGAGTGATGTTGCCTGGGTGGAGGTCGCAGTGAACGAACTGACAGGCGTGCAGACGATCCAGCGCGAGCAGGATGCGTTGCGCCAAGCGCAAAAAAGACTCAGGCTGAACAAAACAGTGCCGCTGAGGGCGCCCGCTCAGGACGACGGTCGTGCGCAACCAGTCGTCCAGCGTGGGGCCGCAGTCGAACGTCTTGATGGTGGTGCTGGCGGGCTGGGCCAGCTTCGTGCCCTGCTGCTCAAAGCTGGCGCGCCGGTAGGTATTGCTTACTCCCGCGTCGGACAGCTGCATCAGCCATTCAATTTCGGCGCTGTTGAAGGCCCTAAGATCGAATTTTTCATTGGCGATGTAGCGTTTGCCCCAGACGGCCCGTTGCCGTTCGGCATCCCAATCGCGCCAGAACTCGATGGCACCCTCGGCTTTGGTCTGCTTGGGAATCGGCTTATGTGGATCCAGCAGACGAATCAACTCCTCCCAGGAGATGTTTTCTTTACACATTTTTTCCCTCGAAACCAGTGTAATTCAATGTGGGGTTTTCCGCGCCAAGAGCACCGAGATATCGTCGTCGCTGCCGTTTTCGCGAGCAAGGAGTGCTAAGCGCCGGGCAAGGTCACCTAGGGTGGGGGTAGCGGGTGTGGTTTGTGTGAGCAAGCCCGTGGAATCGCCCAGCCACTCGTGCAATCCGTCGGAACTGAGCATCAGCATTTCACCTGCACACAAAGTGAATGGCGCCAGTTCGGGTGTACCCATCAGACCCGCACCCACCATGCGGGCGGGTGCATGGAGTTGTTCGAGCAAGGGCGGTGACTCACCCAGGTTGGCGTAGCTTTGGTCAGCCATGAGGGGCTGCCAGCTGCCAGCCCCGAGCCGCAAGATGCTCAGACGGGCATCGCCGACACGGCTGATCCAGCCTCGACCCGATCCGTCGAGCCAGGCCGCGGCCAGCGTGGCAGCGCCAGGCATGGTGGTGAGGGTGGCCAGGGACTTGTTGACTGCGGCGTCGGCCAGACAGAGCCCCGCCAGCAGGCGGGTCGGGCCTATGGCGCCATCTGCAGGGTGCGGCAAACCCAGGCAGTGCTGCACCAGCGCGTGACTCGCGACCTCTCCGCGTGCGCCACCGCCCACGCCGTCAGCCAGGATGAGTTTGAGTGCCTTTACAGCGGGTTCATGGGGGGCAATGCCAGCACTGGCACCGGACCAGGCGATGCCCATGCTGTCTTCGCACAGGCGATGGCGCTTGCCGACAACTTGCGCCCAACCGATTTCCCAACCTCCGCGCTGCAACTCCCCAGTGTTGAGCATGAGTTGCCCATGCAGGCTTTGAGGGGCATCTTGCAAAGGAGGAAAGACCCATTGCCGGGCTGCCGGCGCGTCTTCTTGTGACCTGCGTTGCGTTTTGGATTGCATACCAGACATCAACGCAGGTTTGCCATACGGTGTTTCAATGGCCATGTCAAACGGCCTTGATGGTGATGCGAACCGTACCTACGCCGCTGCTCCCACCGAGCAGAATGATGTCGCCGGGCGCCATGGCCTTGAGCATGAACCGCTCAGGCAGCGCAATGCCTTGGTGGTAAGAGCCGTTGCGTGCGAACCCGTGGTTGATGAAATAGAAGTTGCTGGTCTCGGCATGAAACTGGTTGAGTTCCAGGTGTTCGCGGGAGACCAACAGGGCTTTGTTGTCGTCGGTGGGGTCGGCCAGGCTGATGCCGTGCCGGAAGCGCCCCGTGCTGGTGTGTTCGCGGCCGATGACGAAGGGCAGCATGTCCGCCGTGATGGCAACGGTGGTTTCCTGATCCTGCCCCGAGTATTGGATGCGCAGCTGCGCGATCTGGCGGGAGCTGGGTTTGGTCAGCGGGGTGTCTTTGCCGGACGCTGGCTTAACCCGGGGCGGGCCAAGCGGCGTTTCGATGCTTTGGCGAGCCGGAAACGCTGGTACAACGGGCGGTACCTGCGTGATGGCCGTCGGTTCAGCCTCGGGCTGGCGTACGAGCACGGCGCTGATCACTTCGGGCTCATTGTCAACCGCCCGTGCATCGCTCGCAGCAGCGGGTACCGGCGCAGCGACCCGGTCGGGTACCGCTTCGGACTTCAGAGGCTTGGGATCGACCGAGGTGTAGTTACCCGAAAAAACAAACTTGACTTCGGCGCTGTCGCGGCTCCAGGCCGCAATCAGGCGGATCGTGTTGCCGTCGACCACAACCGGTTCGACATCGAGGCTAAGACCGAAAAAGCCGTCGTCGATCACGAGTTGGTCTTGGGCTCCGGGAGCGGCCATGACTAGGATGCGGGTCATGCGGTTGCGCACGTCGATCGGCAACTTTTCGAGCACCTGCAGAAACGAGGACTTGTTCAGTGGGACATACATCTGGATACCGGTGATACGGTACTTGGTGCGCTGGTCGAGGCCGTAGAGGGGATAGACGTACTGCTCGCAGAAAAGGCGCGTGGCGTCGGTGATGGCGTCCTTAAAAGCTTCCAGTGGCGAGCGGGCGCTTTGGTCGACCCAGACCGGCAGGGTCTCCGGCTCGGCAAAAGTCGACTCGGGGGGCATCTGGGTGTTGGGGAGCACGCTCTGGCCCGAGTCGGCCTCTGCACGCTGGTGCTCGGTGGGCGCGCCAAAGATCCAGTCGACCAAACGCTGCGTCCAGCCTTTTTGGGGGTATTGGGAGAAGTTCACGATATCCTTTCAGAGGGGATTAAGTTTCGGTACTGGTCAGACGGACTAGGCAGCGCAAACGACTCACAAGCTTGAGCGGAAAAGCTCAACGGTAAGGCGGTGCTCGACTCGGCCGAAAGGCAGCGAGGTGCTGTGTGGTGAGTAGCCGACGGTGTATTCAACATGCAGGCTCCGCATCCAGCGGCACAGGTCGTGGGTAAAGTGCGCGGCGTCACTTGCGTGCAGACGGCGGAGCAGGCGCGGGTCGAGGGCAATGCCGATGCGGGTGCGGACTTGGCCAGGCTGCGAGGCCGAAAGAACGCCGGCGGGGGAATGCCATGCATCGGCCAGCACGCTTTGCACGGCGTGTTGCAGCGCCTCTACGCTTTGGGCGTCGATTTGGCGGCGCAGGCTGAAAATTTCAGGGCTTCGATGCATGGATGTTCCCCTGTTTGGCAATTTTGTTTTGCGCCTGTTCGACGAGGCTGCGGGCCATACGCAAGCCCAGTTCGGCGGCAACGTTGCCGCCGCGGTCGAGCGGCGTGTCGATCAAGCCCGTCTGAGCGTTCCAGTTGCGTTCGGCCAGCACGACAACGGCCGTCTTCCAGCGGATCTGACCGTTTTCGCGTTGTCCAAGCAGGTAAGCGAACCACTTGGTGGGAGGCACCACGCAACGCGCCAAATCGTGACGGCGGGACACCGTGTCAGGCCGGTCTCTGATGCGGTCGCAAGCCTGTTTGCGAGCCGTGTAGGTCATGGCGTCGTGCGGGAACAAGGGGGTACCAGTCTTGCCAGCCACCACCCATTGGCCGGAGTTATTGCAGTTCAGCGAAGCGTCGGCCGTGATCGACTTGAGGCAGGAGACATGCGCCGTGCCCCCGGACTTAAGCGGCTCCTGCAGGGCTTCGAGCAGCTGCCGGGCGTGCTGCATGGAAACAGCCGAAGAACCTACATCGGTGGCAACGGCACCATCTTGAAGCAACGACAAATGGAGTTGCGTGGGTCGGGGCTGCGCTTCAGCAGCTTGAGCGAGGGTCAATAGTGCCTGGGCCACACCAGCCGGAGAGGTGCGCGCATTGCCCTGGCCGAACAGCTCTGCGATGTTAGCCACCAGGCCTTCACCACGGCATCCGCGCCAGCGATTCGGATACCCTTTCGAGTAGCAGGCTTCTGCGGCTTCCGCGGTGAAGGTCTTGCCACCGGGCGGGTAGAGATCAAGCAACGAACGGCTCTGAGTGGATGGGTCTGTCATCAGGCGCAGTCGGGCCACAGGCAGACTGGCATAAGCGGCTCCCCCAAAGAGATCCATGCTTCGACAACTGCCCTCCCCTACTGGGCAAGCCGCGCTGCCGCCGAGGTCTCGTGTGGCCTGAACCAAGGACAGCAGACGTCTTTGAGTGCAGGCGCTGTTGAACCCCTTGTCAGCACACAGAAAGTTGTCGATGAAGCGATCGGTCAAACTTTCACGGATAGCCTTCTTGAAGGTCACCGCATCCTGAGCCAAGGGCGCCGAGGTCCGGAGCAAGGCCAACGAGGCTTGCAGCTTGCAAAGCGATCCGCACATGGCCTCGCCGTGCAAGGCCTGATTAACCACCATCCATGGGCGGACCGCAGGGGGTTGTGGCAACAGCAAGCAGCCATCACGCGATTTACCTTGGTGATGTGCCTCGAAACATGGGGTGTGTCCAGATGCGGCGGCTTGCACCTTTCCTGTCGGCACATCCACCACCAGCACCGATGCCATGCGGGCACGGGCGCCCTCCAGCATGGGCCCACCTTGCGTTTGCGCCGCCGATAGGCGTTCACACGGACCGACATAGCAGTCGATGATGCCTTGAGCTGCGGCCTGGGTGCGCAGATCTACCGACAGTTTCACGCTGTCGCCTTGGCCAATGCGAGTCTTGATCGGTTCGCGATGAACCAGCAGATCACCCAGTGCCAAATTCAGACCGACTGCACCCGCCCATGGTGGAGTAGTTGCGGTGCTGGCAACCGCCTGAGGAGTCACGTGCCAGTAGTAGGCCATTTGCTTGGACGCATCTTTCCGAACCAAGCTCGTCGCCACCCCAAGAGCCTCTTCCAGGGCAGGTGAAGAGCGCATCAGTTGTGCGGCGACATCTGGAGTTGGGGAGCAAGGACCGACGTTCTGGGTGCCAGCCTGACCGTCTGTAGTCTCGCCGGTGAAATGCACGCAGCCGTTGAGACGGTAAGGGTTACTCACGCCGATCAAGGACGACGAGGGCTTTCCGAGAAGGCGCAGGGCCTGCTCCTTCGGTCGGCCGATGGCCCACTTGGCGGCAGCCAAAGCGGACTCGGACTCGGCGCATGAGACTGCGAAGGACAAGAGTTCTCGATCAACATGTCGTGAAAGACGACCAAGATAAAACTCCAGGGAGGCTGCTGACACATGACAGGTCAGATCGGTAATGGTCACGGGCACGGGAGCGTCATCGGTCCCACCGGCACTGCCCCCACCGGACTCGACGACACGAGCACGGATCTCCTCCAACCCGTCGAGCACGATCTGGGGCGTCAAGCGGTCTTGAACCGGCTGGCTGTTTGCCAGACGCCATCCCCAGGTAAGCGCTACAAAGCAAACCATCCCCGCCACCGTGGCCAAAAAGTAACGCCTCAAGGGTTGAGAAAGCCAACCGCTGGCCTGCACTTCAGCACGCAGTCCGCCCAGCGCAAAGCCCAGCCACACGGCTGAAGACAACAGCGCAGCCGTTCCCAGACCCAGGAACGGCTGGGTCACCCCTGACAACGGAATGAGCCCGACATTCCCGGCGACGCTGACCAGGACCTGGCCCATGAGCATGGTTGCGCCTAGCACAACAATCCAGGCATGCAGGCGGGCACTGTTCTGCTCGAGCCCGCTGCTCCTGTGTTGACGAGACGCAGCCCATACCGTGATCGCCAGGAGCGAGAGGGTCAACACAACCAGCAGCACCGCCACAGCAACGCCCCAAACGGCAGCAGTAGCGGTGTAAACGTAGTCACTGCCAAATTGAACCGGGACACCGCTGCTCTTGGTACAAGCAGCGAGCCCGACCAGCGCTTTTGCCCCGCACCACGGCACCCCACCCAAACCGAAGCCTTGGGAACCCGCCGCGTCGAGGATCCAGACAATCTGACTCGCGTAATCCAGACGAGACGTGAAGGGAGATTTCAAGGCCTCGTCACGCAGCACGAGCCGCTCGGGTGCCCAGCTTTGTGCTGGAAGCCAATCGGTCAGCAAAAATCTTACCGCGATCGCCATACACAACCACGTCAAGCTGAAGATCAGGACCTTCGTGAATACGTGAGACCCGGATTCGCGAGACGCGAGCACCACCAGAAGAAGCGGTACAAACGCAACAGCGATCGCGAGAAACGGCCCCAGATCCTTGGTGATCACCAACACTGCCAGGCATCCGGTGAAGATGACGAGCACCATTGCGCCGGCCTTCGAAGTCAACCCCGAGCGACCGTTCCACTCGAAGTGGCGCGCCATCAACCAAGCCGCGGACAGTGCACATAACAGTCGAACCGCTTCGGAACTGAGGTGGGGATAGCCCCTCTGTGCGCCGATACGCAGTTCAGAACCGACAATCACCAGCAGGATAAGGGTCAAAAAATAAAGAGCAAACAGCACCCGAGGCCCCCTGCGACGCTCCAACAATGCAGTGAAACTCACCAGCACGACTAAAAAGTGCTGCGCGCCCCACGCAACAACAGGCAAAACCAGCAAGGCTGCTGCCCACACGGCATCCAGCTGGCGAAGACCGATATAGCTCAGGCTGACGGGCCCTCGCGCGGCCAGATCGGACAACCAGAGGACGCCTTGCCCCACCAGCAGCATCCAGAGGGACCATGTCAGAAAGACGGTGACCCACGGAACTGCTGAAGTCTGCTGATGAGCCGCGTTTGGGGCATTAGAACGGAAGCGAAACCAAAGGGCTGTGAGGCCCGCCAAAGCGGCGCCCATCAACCAGCAGTGCAGCCGAATGCCATACGTCTGCGAGGCCGCCGCAGCCAGCAAGGACAGACCGATGATCGACCAGAAACCCCAGGACTCGCCGCGATGGCGCAATGCGATCACGAGGGCAACAGAACCCAGAATCGTCCAAGCCAACAACGTGTAGGGCAGTGCATTGAAATGCCCCAAGGCCCGAAGGCCGTCAGGGATAAGCCAGGGCAACTCCCCTGCCTCGACGCGCAAAGCGTACCGAGCCAAACCGTGCTTCCCCATGTCGATCTGTGCGACGGGTATGGCCTGGGTCGCCAACACCCACCAAACGATCGCAACCAGAACGACGGTGGTCGTCATCGAAACATTACGAACGAAGCCCTCGCGCATACCGCACCTCCAGCATCCATACCAATGACTGAAAGACGGAAGGGCTGGCGGGAATGACTCACGCAAGAGTGCTTCGAAGGCACCCTGCTTATTGGTCGCTACCAATCAACGTCGCGTGACTTTGGAAGTACGTCGCAAAGTGTGCTGCCAACCCCGAATACGCATCCAGGCCTCAAGCGCATCAACATCGACCCAAAGTCGACGCCCACGGCGCCCATCTGGGCCGATGCGCGTGGCCCAATTCCAGTTGCCCCTGGATGTCTGAGAGTAGATTGTTGATAGCGCAAGTGGCAGTGAATCCTGGACCCGGTGCAGCTCGACCAATAGCCTCGCGCTCATTTGACACCCCGCTCGACCAAATCTTGAATCGCATGGCTGCGCCATCTGATGGCGCGATGCCCCATAAGAAGCGGTTGGGGGTAGATCCCTTTTCTTACCCCCCTGTAAAGCGTCGAACGTGAAACGCGAAGGAGGTCCATGACCTCCGCGGTGGTAAGGAGGAGCCGGTCTGCCTGAAACGAAGAAACGCGCCTTTTCATTGGATGCCTTACCCAGACAAAGTCTGGAATAGGACTGGCTCGCCACCTACACGTTCCCGCGCGTAGATGCGACAAATTTCCCTGCCTGCGTAGAGGGAACAAAGTACGGCCCTATCCGCGCGACGCGCAGAAGATATCGGGGCGAGATGTCACTGCCTGTGCCAAGCACAAAAGCAAATGGCGGGACGGGATCCCTGGGTGGGGAATGTTGAGCAGCGCCAGTTGCTGTTCAACATTAGCGGCACGGGATTGCTACAAATCCTGCGCCAAAGATAAGGCGGCAATGCAGCCGCAGCCGGGCGAGCGTTATCGCAAACGGCAAGCAAATTGTGGGCTCGATCGCTGGGACATGTAAAGATGTGTTGCGCATCCCGACCCATCAGAAGGGTGCCCATCTCGTTCAGCGTGGGGTAAAAAATTTCAGCCCTTATGGGGATGGCCGTTTTACCCCACTGCTTTACCCCACGCGGGGTGAAACTTCCTGACACATCCAGAGACACTCTGCGCCGAAAAAAAAGCCCGCTTCTCGAGTGAAAAGCGGGCTTATGATGTCCAACCCCGAGGGGAAGTTTGGATGTTATTGGTAGGCGCAATTGGACTCGAACCAACGACCCCCACCATGTCAAGGTGGTGCTCTAACCAGCTGAGCTATGCGCCTGAGTCGAAGCCAGCGAGTATAGCAGCGTTGTTTTGAAGGCCCGCAGCCCCGCTGCCGGGGCTCCCGCGTGGTCGATAATCAGGGCAAATGGCCTAGAGACCGACCAGCCGTTAGGCAAATAGCGGCCGCTCCACGGCCAAAAGCCAGGGCCCAAATCCCAAACCTATTTCAAGCCGCAGGTGCTCACAGCACCGGTTCACACAAGGAGTTGCTCATGGAAATTGCAAACAAGGTATTCATCGTCACCGGTGGCGCATCCGGGCTGGGAGAAGGCACAGCGCGCATGCTGGCCGACAACGGCGGCAAGGTGGTAGTTGCCGACATGCAAGCCGAGAAAGGTCAGGCTGTGGCCGATGCCATTGGTGGCGCATTCGTGCGCTGCGATGTCAGCAGCGAGGCGGACGGCCAAGCCGTGGTGGCGCGGGCGGTGTCCATGGGCAAGCTCATGGGACTGGTCAACTGCGCAGGCATCGCGCCGGCAGAGAAGACGGTCGGCAAGAATGGCGCGCACCAGCTCGATGCCTTTGTTCGCTGTATCAACGTCAACCTCATTGGCAGCTTCAACATGATCCGCTTGGCAGCGCAGGCCATGTCCCAGAACGCGCCGGAACCCACGGGTGAGCGCGGTGTCTTGATCTCCACTGCATCGGTCGCCGCCTACGACGGACAAATGGGGCAGGCTGCGTACAGCGCATCCAAAGGCGGCATTGTGGGCATGACCTTGCCCATTGCCCGCGATCTGGCGCGCAACGGCATTCGCAACATGACAATTGCGCCCGGCATTTTCGGCACGCCGATGCTGTTTGGCATGCCACAAGAGGTGCAAGACGCGCTGGCCGCGAGTGTGCCCTTCCCCTCTCGCTTGGGCACGCCGCAGGATTACGCCAAGCTGGCCAAGCACATTATCGAAAACGACATGCTCAATGGCGAGGTGATCCGGCTCGACGGCGCCATCCGGCTGGCGCCGCGCTAGCCCGTCGTACGCCAGGCCGCTTTTCCTTGCGGCCTAAGTCCTGTGTCGGTTCTGGTAACTTCCTTCGCGTTCCAGCTACTTACACACCAAAGCCGTCGTCGGCGGCAATGACGGCGCCGTTGATGAAGTGGCTTTGGTCCGAGCACAGCGTGACCAGCAGCACATCCAAATCTTTGGCGTGCCCGACCCGCTTGCGCGGCAGCATCTGCACCAGCTTCTGACCGGCCTCGGTTTGCCAGTGGTGGTGGTTGATTTCGGTGTCGATGTAGCCGGGGCAAATCGCATTGACATTGATTCCGTGCTTGCCCCACTCCAGGGCCATGGCTTTGGTCATTTGAATCACCGCGGCCTTGCTCATGCAGTACACCCCGATTTGCGGCAGCACCCGCAAGCCCGCCATCGAAGCGATGTTGACAATGCGCCCGCCGGTGTAGTTCCCCGGTGCCGCCCCTTTGGCGCGGGCCAGCATGCGCCGCCCCACCTCTTGCGCCACAAAAAAAGCACCCTTGACGTTGGTGTTGAACATGAAGTCGTAGTCCTCGGGCGCAATATCTTGCAGACGCTGGGTGGTACTCACGCCCGAGTTGTTCACCAAAATGTCGATGGAGCCGACTTCGGTCTCGGCATGCGCCACCGCCGATTTGATGGAGTCGTGATTGGTCACGTCGAGCTCCACCACATGGGCGTCCCCTCCCTCGCCTTCAATCTGCGCGCGCAACTCCTTAAGCTTGTCCACCCGGCGGCTGGCCAACACCACGGCCGCGCCTGCCGCTGCCAAGGTGCGCGCAAACTGTGCACCCAGTCCACTGCTGGCTCCTGTGACCAGTGCGACGCGTCCCGATAAATCGATGCTGTATGCCATTGAAGCGATCTCCCTAAAAACCATGCCCACCACGCGAACGTCGGGTGACGTTCCGGGAATAAAATCCGCGCCACAAGCGCCGCCCGGATGCTTCGATTATCGAATGAGACTTCCCATGACAAACCAGGAAATTCTGGCCCAGTATGGCCCCCGCGAATCGATGGAATACGACGTGGTCGTCGTAGGCGCGGGCCCGGGTGGCTTGGCGACCGCCATCCGCATCAAACAACTTGCCGCCCAGCATGGCAAAGAGGTCTCGGTGGTGGTCCTGGAGAAGGGTTCCGAACCTGGCGCGCATATTTTGTCAGGGGCCATCATGGACCCGATCGCACTGACCGAATTGATCCCCGACTGGAAGGCACGCGGCGCGCCACTGCACCAGCCCGTAACCGACGATGCCTACGTTTTTTTGGGCGAGAAGTCAGGCCTGCGGGTGCCAAACTTTTTGTTGCCACCTTTCGCACACAACCATGGCAATTACATCGTCAGCCTGGGCGCAGTAACACGTTGGATGGCGCAGCAGGCCGAGGCCCTGGGTGTCGAGATATTCCCTGGCTTCTCTGCAGCTGAGCTGCTCTACAACGAGGACGGATCGGTTAAAGGCGTGGCTACTGGCAACCTGGGTGTGGGCAAAGACGGACAACCCACCGATAACTTCCAGCTCGGTATGGAGCTGCTGGGCAAATACACCGTGCTGGCAGAGGGCGCGCGCGGACACCTAGGCAAGCAAGTGATCGCCAGATTTGCGCTGGACAAGGGTCGCGACCCGCAGAGCTTTGGTATCGGTATCAAAGAGCTGTGGGAGATCGACCCCAGCCGCCACAAGCCAGGCTTTGTGATGCACACGGCCGGGTGGCCCATGGAATCTGATACCTACGGCGGCGCCTTCCTCTACCACCTCGAAGGCAACAAAGTGGCCGTCGGCTTCGTCACCGGCCTGGGCTACACCAACCCCTACCTCAGCCCCTTCGAGGAGTTCCAACGCTGGAAAACCCACCCCAACGTGCGCTACTACTTCGAGAATGCACAGGGCGAGGTCACCGCCAAGCGCCTGTCCTACGGTGCGCGGGCCATCAACGCCAGCGGCATCAATGCGCTGCCAAAAACCGTGTTTCCAGGCGGCGCGCTCATTGGCTGCAACGCGGGCTACTTGAATGTGGGCCGCATCAAGGGCAGCCACGCCGCCATCAAAACCGGCATGCTCGCCGCCGAAGCCGCCTTTGACGCGGTGGTGGCCGGCCGCCAGCACGACGAGCTCAGCGCCTACCCCGAGGCCTTCGAAGCGAGCTGGCTGCACACCGAGCTCAACAAAGACCGCAACTTCAAAAACTGGTTCAAGTACGGCCTGACCACCGCCACCCTGATGAACGGATTTGAGCAGTTCGTACTGCGCGGCCATATCCCCTGGACCCTGGGCCGCGACAAGCCAGACCATGCCTATCTCAAGCCCGCAGCGCAATGCAAGCCGATCGACTACCCCAAGCCCGACGGCAAGCTCACCTTCGACCGCTTGAGCAGCGTGTTCATCAGCAACACCAACCACGAAGAGCAACAGCCCGCGCACCTCACGCTCAAGGACGCCAGCGTTCCGGTGGCGATTAACCTGGCCAAGTACGCAGGCCCCGAAGCCCGCTACTGCCCTGCCGGTGTGTACGAGTACGTGAAGAACGACGACCAGACCGACCGCTTGCAAATCAACGCGCAGAACTGCGTCCACTGCAAAACCTGCGACATCAAAGACCCGACGCAAAACATCGTCTGGGTCACGCCCGAGGGCGGCGGTGGCCCCAACTACGCTGGCATGTGAAAGGTTCCACCATGGCACAAAAGTACTCGTCCGACCATGTGTGGGTGACGCCGCTTGGCGATGGTGAAGCCGCAGTAGGCATCACGGTGCACGCACAAGACGCCTTGGGCGACGTGGTGTTCGTGGAGCTGCCAGCGGTGGGCGCGCGTTTTGCCAAAGGTGATGTCGCAGCCACCGTGGAGTCGGTCAAAGCAGCTGCCGACGTCATCGTTCCGGTGTCAGGCGAAGTGATCGAATGCAATGCAGCGCTGCGCGACGACCCCTCACTTGCCAATTCCGCGCCGCTGGACGCGGGTTGGTTTTTCAAAGTCCGTTTGCTCGACCCTACCGAGCTCGATGCGCTGATGGACGCCGCGGCCTACCGCACGTTCTCGTCCTGAATGACCCCGGGGCTTGCCGTGCGCGCCATGCCCCGCTTTGTTACTGCACAGCGCTGGGCAAACCGCCTAGGCTGGTGTGCGCTGGTTTGGGTGGGGTGGTTGGCGGCCTGGGGCCAGCCAGCCCATGCCCAAACGGTAGCTGGCTCACCGCAGCGCAGCGTGACCGTGGTGTTGGCAGGCGGCGGAGCCAAGGGCTTTGCCCATCTGGCCGTCCTGCGTAGGCTGGAGCAAGACCACATCAAAATCTCCAAAATCATTGGCACCAGCATGGGTGCCGTCGTGGGCGGCCTGTACGCCAGTGGCATGACCACGCAGCAAATCGAGCAGACGATTGGCAACAACGATCCCGCCAAGATGGCGTTGGACCACTTCGACCGGCAAGACCTGCCGCACCGTACCCGCGCCTACCAGCAGCAGTACCCGGTGGACATCGAGCTAGGGTTCAAAAACGGGCGGGTCAGCTTCGCCCGTGGCGTCAGCGACGGCCAGCGCATGCTCACGCTGCTGCAAGAGCTCACCGCGCATGTGCCGCCCCACAGTAGTTTTGACGCGCTCAAAATTCCGTTTCGTGCCGTGGCTACCCGTTACCGCGACGGCGAACTGGTCGCCTTCGACCGCGGCAGTTTGCCCCTGGCCATGCGCGCCAGCATGGCGGCACCGGCAGTGTTTGCGCCGGTCGAGATCGACGGCGAGACCTATGTGGACGGCGGTCTGGTCGCCAACCTGCCCATCGAAGTGGCGTTGCGCGAAGGTGCCGACCTGATTGTGGCGTCCTACCTGGGCGACGACGCGCCGCCCGAGGGCAGCGGTGCCGGCAACGCCTTGGAAGTGGCTAACCAGATGCTCACCATCCTGATGCGCCAAAACGAGCGCCGCAACATCGGCCTGCTGCGTCCCGATGACATCCTGGTGCGCCCGCAGCTGCAGGGCTTTCGCTTTGGCGACTTCAACAAGGCTACAGAGATCATCGCCGTGGGCCAGCAGGCCGTGGCCGCCCAAGAGGCACAGTTTGCGGCACTGGCAAGCACGGTAGGGCGCGCCGAGCTGGGGCCCGACAAGCAGCCTGTCTCATTCACCCGGCGCGAGATCACGGTCACCAAGATCACCGTCACTGGCAACGCCGACGTGCCCTCCGACTACATCGAGCGCGCACTGGCGCCCCTGCTGGGCCGCGAGTACGATCCCAACCAGGTCGCACAGCAGCTCGACAGCCTCTACACCTCGGGCTATTTTGAGCGCCTGACCTACCAGTTGGTCCTGATCGAAGGCGGCCGCTACGCCCTGGAAGTCGACGTCAATGAGAAGCCCTACGGCCCACACTTTTTCAAGACCAACCTTGGCTTTTTTTCCGAGTCCGGCGGTGTCAACATGTTCTCGGTGGGCCTAGGCTACCGGCGCCCATGGTTGACACCCAGCGGCCTGGAGGCGCAAGCAGACCTGCGGGTGGGCTCACAAAACCTGGTCTCGGCCAGCCTGTTCCAGCCCTTCGGCCAAGGCTGGGGGCTTAGCGGCTTCATGGCCTACAAAAGTTCTGAGTTGCCGCTGTATCGGCCAGATGTGGCCACCGCAGAGCGCATGGCCAATGCCACCGTGCGGCGACAGGAACTCGGCCTGGACCTCACTTACGACTTCAACAACAAGTTCACCGCACGCATGGGGGTGTCCACCAACCTCAGCAGCATCGACGTGGACACCGCCAACCGCGTGAGTTTTGTATCCCCCAATGGCCAGCTGGTCAGCTACCACCTGGAGAACGCCAGCGAGCGCTTCACTGGACTGAACCTGGAACTCACCGCCGATTTACTGGACTCGCCCTCCTTTCCCACCCAGGGCTACTACATCAACTTTTTGACCTCCCGCATCGAGCGCAGCGGATCGCCCTATGCCAACTACCGCTTCACTGCACTTTGGGCCAAGAGCGTAGGGCCGCATTCGCTCAACCTCGGCCTGGACGTGGCCGCGGACCAGGTGTTTGAGTGCGAGGGCTGCCAAGGCGGTGCGCCGATTGCGCCCTTGTTCTTAGGCGGCTTTCAGACCATGGGGGCCTACCATTTTGGCCAGCTCAATGGCGACCGCCTATTGCACATGCAGGCGACTTACATGCTGCGCCTATTGGACGGTGGCCTGACGCGCCAGCCCACCTACATCGGCCTAGTGGCAGAAAAAGGCGACGCCTGGATGCACAACCAAGCCATGTCACACAACTACAGCGGCACGGTGTTCATCGCCGTGGATAGCAAGATTGGCGACGTCTTTTTCGGCATTGCGCAGGGCAGCGCGGGCAACCGCAATGTGTTTGTGCAGCTGGGGCGGCGCTTCACCGTCTGGTGAGTGGCCGCAGCACGACGCGTTATCCGGTAATGGGCCGCAGCGGCGGTTGCACATCGCCGCACTGGGCGCGGTGACGCAGCGCGTGGTCCATCACCACCAAGGCCAGCATGGCCTCGGCAATCGGCGTAGCGCGTATGCCCACACACGGGTCGTGGCGGCCCTTGGTCACCACCTGGGTGGGTTGCCCCAATACATCGATGGAGTCGCGCGGCGTGGTGATGGAACTGGTGGGCTTGATGGCAATGGCCACCTCCAAGTCTTGACCGGTGCTGATGCCGCCTAGCACACCACCCGCGTTGTTGCTGGCAAAGCCCGTAGGCTTGAGCGAGTCGCCGTGGGTGGAGCCGCGCTGCGCCACGCTGGCGAAGCCCGCGCCAATTTCTACGCCCTTGACTGCGTTGATGCCCATCATCGCGTAAGCGATGTCGGCGTCGAGCCGGTCAAACAAAGGCTCGCCCAAACCCACCGGCACGCCCGACGCACACACCCGGATGCGGGCACCGCAAGAGTCACCGGACTTGCGCAGCGCGTCCATGTAATCCTCCAGCGCAGCAACATCGGCAACTGGTGCAAAAAACGGGTTGTGCGGCACGTGCTCCCAGGCTTCAAAACCAATCGGCATTTCGCCGATCTGTGTCATGCAGCCGCGAAACTCGGTGCCAAACTTCTCTCGAAGCCATTTCTTTGCAACCGCGCCGGCCGCCACCATGGGTGCGGTCAGGCGCGCGCTGGAGCGGCCTCCGCCGCGCGGGTCGCGCAGGCCGTACTTTTGCAAATAGGTGTAGTCCGCATGGCCCGGGCGGAAGGTTTCCAGAATGTTGCCGTAGTCTTTGCTGCGCTGGTCGGTGTTGTGGATCAAGAGCGCAATGGGTGTGCCGGTGGTCTTGCCCTGGTACACGCCGCTGAGGATCTGCACAGCATCGGGCTCGTTGCGTTGGGTGACGTGGCGGCTGGTGCCAGGGCGGCGGCGGTCCAAGTCGCCTTGGATGTCGGCCTCGCTTAGCTCCATGCCTGGCGGGCAACCGTCAATCACGCAGCCAATGGCTGGGCCGTGGGATTCACCAAAATTGGTGACGGTGAAGCTATGTCCGAAGGTGTTTCCGCTCATGGGGCTGAATTATCCCCGAGCCGCGCTGCGGCTCAGGCGGCCTCGGAGGGGTCTTTGCCCTCGGGCCAGTCGCGGATGTAGGCCTTAAGCATCTTGTTCTCAAAGTTCTGGCTATCCACCACCGCCTTGGCAACGTCGTAGAAGCTGATCACGCCCATCAGCATGCGGTTGTCGATCACTGGCATGTAGCGCGCATGGCGCTCCAGCATCATGCGGCGCACCTCGTCCATGTCGGTTTCCATGGTGCAGGTCAAAGGGCCCGGGTCCATCGCGCGGTAGACCGTGGTGGTGCCAAACGCACCGCCGTTTTTGACCACCGCCAAAATCACCTCGCGGAAAGTAAGCATGCCCACGACTTTGCCGTACGAGATCACCACCAAGGAGCCAATGTCGCGCTCGGCCATCAAGGCCGCAGCGTCGGCCAGGCTGTCTTCCGGGGTGATGGTGTAGAGCGTGCCGCCCTTGACGCGGAGGATGTCGCTGACTTTCATGGGGGGTTTCCTGGGGACTGGGGTTGCTGCGAGCGCTTTAATATAGCCCACAAACTGCGCGTACCGGCCACTGAGCGCAGCCACTCCCAACCCGAAGAGACCACCCTATGGCAGGCTACGCCGATCCCGGTTTCGACACCCTTGCGCTGCACGCTGGTGCCGCGCCCGACGCCACGGGCGCGCGCGCCGTGCCCATCCACCTGAGCACCTCGTTCGTGTTCGAGTCCAGCGAGCACGCCGCCGCGCTGTTCAATTTAGAGCGCGCAGGCCATGTCTATTCGCGCATCAGCAACCCCACCAACGCGGTGCTCGAGCAGCGCATCAGCGCCTTGGAAGGCGGCATCGGTGCCATCAGCACCGCCAGCGGGCAAGCGGCGCTGCACCTGTGCATTGCCACCCTGATGGGTGCAGGCGGCCACATCGTGGCCTCCAGCGCGCTGTATGGTGGCTCACACAACCTGCTGCACTACACCCTGCGCCGCTTCGGCATCGAGACCACCTTTGTACAGCCCGGCGACATCGACGGCTGGCGTGCCGCGGTGCGGCCCAGCACCCGCTTGTTCTTTGGCGAGACCGTGGGCAACCCCGGGCTCGATGTGCTGGACACGCCCACCGTGGCGGCCATTGCGCACGAAGCGGGCGTGCCGCTGTTGGTGGACTCCACGCTGACTTCGCCGTGGCTGGTCCAGCCGTTCACGCAAGGCGCTGACTTGGTCTACCACTCGGCCACCAAGTTTTTGAGCGGGCACGGCACGGTGATTGGCGGTGTGGTGGTCGACGGCGGCAGCTTCGATTGGGACCGCTCGGGCCGCTTTCCGGAGCTCTCGCAAGCCTATGGCGGCTTCCATAACATGGTGTTTTCCGAGGAGTCCACTGTGGGTGCGTTTTTGCTGCGGGCCCGCCGCGAGGGCTTGCGCGACTTTGGCGCCTGCCTGAGCCCACATTCGGCCTGGCTCATCTTGCAAGGCATCGAGACCCTGTCCCTGCGCATGGAGCGGCACATGCGCAACACCGCGCGGGTGGTGGAGTTTTTGGCGGCGCATCCCTTGGTGTCGCGCGTGGGCCACCCCATGCTGGCCGACCACTCCAGCCACGCGCTAGCGCAGCGGCTTTTGCCCAAGGGCGCCGGCTCGGTGTTCAGCTTCGACATCCGGGGCAGCCGCGCACAGGGCAAGGCCTTTGTGGAAGCGCTCAAAGTGTTCAGCCACCTGGCCAATGTGGGCGACTGCCGCAGCCTGGTGATCCACCCCGCCAGCACCACCCACTTTCGTATGGACGAGGCAGCGCTCGCGCAGGGCGGCATCACCCAAGGCACGATCCGCTTGTCCGTCGGTTTGGAGGACGCCGACGACCTAGTAGATGACCTCACGCGCGCTCTTAAAGCAGCTGTCAAGGCGCAGGGGGCCGCATGATCCTCAACGTCCAAGGCGCCAGCACCTACTGCTATACCGGCGGCAAGCCGCTGGATGCTGCGCAACCCACGGTGGTCTTTGTCCACGGGGTGCTCAACGACCACAGCGTCTGGATTCTGCAAAGCCGCTACTTCGCCCACCACGGCTGGAACGTGCTGGCGCCCGACCTGCCAGGCCACTGCCGCAGCGCAGGCACACCCGCCACCACAGTGCAGCAAGCAGCCGATTTTGTGCTGGCTCTGTTGGACGCGGCAGGTGTGGGGCGAGCCGCGCTGGTCGGGCACAGCCTGGGCTCCTTGATCGCGTTAGAGACGGCGGCACGTGCGCCGCAGCGCGTGAGCCAACTGGTGATGGTGGGCACCGCCTACCCGATGGCGGTCACGCCTGCGCTGCTGGAGGCCTCGCTGCACGCACCGCAGCGTGCGCTAGAGATGGTCAATGTGTTCTCGCGCGCCACGTTGGCACCGCCACCGTCCGCGCTGGGGCCGGGAACCTGGGTCTATGGCGCGTCCATGGCGCTGGGTCGGCGGGTGTTGGCCAGCAACCCTCAGACCAACCTTTTTCACACCGGTTTTATGGCCTGCGACCGCTACACCAATGGTGATGCCGCGATGGCTGCGGTGCGTTGCCCGACCCTGTTCGTACTGGGCGCAGCCGACCAGATGGCGCCCCCAAAAGCCGCCCAGCGTCTGGTATCCCAAGCCACGCATGGCAAGGTGGTCATGCTGCCCGGCGGCCACCACCAGATGACCGAAACGCCCGAGCCCATGCTACAGGCACTGCAGTCCTTCCTGAATCCAGCGGCCTGAGCAGGGTCACACCCGTTGCGGGCGTGGGCGTGTAACGCCACCCCCGCTCATAGGGGCATCAAAGCACCGATCTCAGGTTCAGAGAAGCGCCATCGACGCTGTGCCACAACTTGCTGGCCTGGGGGCTGGCGGCAAGCAACATGGCGGCAAGCAGCGGCTCCAGCGGAGTGGCATCGGGGTCTACCAGCAGCACCAGCCGGGCCCCCGCCGCCGGGTCGGAGGACTCAACCAAACGGCCCAGCCAATCGAGCGCGACCAGCGACTCCACCACCGGCTCCAAATGCTGCCGGTCGACCCGCAGCTGGGTGCACAGCTGCGCCAGGGTCAGGCCTTTGTGCGCTTCGCTGCGGGCGGCATCCAAGATACCCAGCACTTCCAGTGCCAACTGAAACTCCCAACCGTGCGAACGCGGCCTGCGCGCGACGCCGGCCAGCAAACTTGGCACATGCGCGGTCAAGGCTGCGCCCAACAGCACAATCACCCAGACGGTGTAAATCCAGACCAGCAGGATCGGCACCGTCGCAAATGCGCCGTACACGGCGGAGTAGCTGGGCACCTGGCCCAGATAGAGCGCCAGCAAGCGCTTGGCCACCTCCAACCCACTGGCGACGAACAGGCCACCCATCCAGGCGTGGCCCCAACGCACCGCAGTGTTGGGCACGTAATGGAACATGGCCGCCATGCCACCGGCCACCAGCACAAACTGCAACACATCGAGCACGAAGCCCACGCCCCCAGGCAAACCCGCCACCATGCCCTTAGAGGCGGACAGCGCATACGAGGTCACGCTCAAGCTGGCACCCAAAACCAGCGGACCCAGGGTGATGGCTGCCCAGTAAATCAGCACGCGCTGGGCCAGCGGCCTGCGGGTGCGCACCCGCCAGATGCTGTTGAGCGTGCGGTCTATCGTCAAAATCAGGGCCAGCGCGGTGCCAAGCAATGCCGCCAAACCTGCTGCGCCCAGCTTGCTGGCCTTGCCAGCGAACTGGTTCAAAGACCCCAGCACCTGGCGCGCAATGTTGTCCGGCACCAGGCTCTCCACCAGCCACTTCTGCAGCACATCCTGGAACTTGGCGAACATCGGAAACGCGGTAAACAGCGCCAACGCCACGGTAAAGAAGGGAACCAGCGCGATCGTGGTGGTAAATGTCAGGCTGCTGGCGGTCAGGCCCAATCGGTCTTCGCGAAAGCGCTCGCGCAGGGTGAGCGCCGCGCTGCGCCAGGGCAGGCGCGCTACGTCGTGCAGCCACGCCCGCAAGACTTGAATGGTTCGCATGCCGCTATCATGCCACCGCCATGCCCGACGACTTCCCACCCTCCCCCAGCGCAAGCGCCCCAGGCTTCCCCAGTGACAGCGCACCAAGCTCCCCTGCCCCGACCCCCACCACAGTCGCTATCACCCGCTGGCTGGCCGTAGGCAGCGTGCTGGGGCTGATCGTTTTGGGCCTTGCCTGGGAGCTGGTGATCAGTCCCTTGCGGCCCGGCGGCTCGTGGTGGGCGCTCAAGGTTTTGCCCCTGTGTTTTCCGCTGGCGGGCCTGCTCAAGAACCGCATGTACACCTACCGCTGGGTCAGTCTGGTGGTATGGCTGTACTTCATCGAAGGCGTGGTGCGCGCCTGGAGCGACAAGCCGCCAAGCAACTACCTGGCCATGGTCGAGGTGCTGCTGTGTCTGAGCTTGTTCACCGCCTGCGCCCTGCATGTGCACCTGCGCTTCAAGTACGCCGCGATCGCCACCAAAAGCGCTGGCACACCCGGAAGCACCGTCGCCGACACCCCCGCTGCAACATGACAGCCGCTCAGCTGCTTGACCATTTGCGCACCGTCGTGGGCGCGGCCCATGTGCTCACCGAAGGCGACCTCAGCGCCTGGGAATTGGACTGGCGCAAGCGTGTGCGTGGGCGTGCGCTGGCAGTGGTGCGACCCGCCAGCACCGAGCAAGTTGCACAGGTGGTTCGCGCCTGCGTGGCCGCCCGCGTAGCCATCGTGCCGCAAGGGGGCAACACCGGCATGGTGGTGGGCTCGACGCCCGACGCCTCGGGCACGCAGGTGGTGTTAAGCCTCACGCGCATGCAACAGATCCGCAAGTTCGACCCCGCCAACCTGACCGTCACCGTCGAGGCGGGGTGCGTGCTGCAAACCCTGCAAGAGGCCTGCGAGCAGGCCGGTTTTTTGTTTCCCTTGAGCTTGGCCGCCGAAGGCAGCTGCACGATTGGCGGCAACCTCGGAACCAATGCCGGCGGGACCCAGGTGGTGCGCTACGGCAACACCCGCGAGCTCTGCCTGGGGTTGGAGGTGGTGACCGCCCAGGGCGAGATCTGGAGCGGGCTGGCGGGACTGCGCAAAGACAACACCGGCTACGACCTGCGCCACCTGTTCATAGGCTCCGAGGGCACGCTGGGCGTGATCACCGCCGCCACCCTCAAGCTGTACCCGCTGCCGGTGTCTACCCTCACCGCCTACGCGGCCGTCCCCTCGCTGGAGGCTGCGGTGCAGCTGCTGGGCTTGGCGCACGCGCACTTGCATGCTGGCCTGACCGGTTTTGAGGTGATGGGCCAGTTTGCGCTGGGGCTGGTGGTCAAGCACTTTGCGCACATGCGGGTGCCCTTCCAGGCCAGCAGCCCGTACTGCGTGGTCTTGGAGAACTCAGACCACCACTCCGAGGCACACGGCCGCACGCAGTTTGAAGCCCTGTTAGAAGCGGCCATGGAAGCGGGCTGCGTGTCCGACGCGGTGGTAGCCGAAAGCACCGCCCAAGCGCGCCAGCTCTGGCACATCCGCGAAAGCATTCCGCTGGCGCAGGCGCAAGAGGGGCTGAACATCAAGCACGACATTTCGATTGCGGTCTCGCACATCCCAGCCTTTGTGGCCGAAACCGACGCGGCGCTACAGCAGGCCTTTCCAGGCGTGCGCATGGTCAACTACGGCCACTTGGGCGATGGCAACCTGCACTACAACGTGCAAGCCCCGGCTAACACCGACGCCGAAGTTTTTTTGCAAACCCAGGAAGACGCCATCAACGCCCTGGTATACGCCCAGGTGGACCGCTACGACGGATCGATTTCGGCGGAGCACGGCATTGGCAGCCTCAAACGCGAAAAGCTGCTGGCGCACAAATCGCCGGTGGCGCTGGACCTGATGCGCTCCATCAAACGCGCACTCGACCCCCACAACCTGATGAACCCCGGGCGGGTGATTGACTGCAGCAGCGCCAGCGGCAGCGCACCCACCACCCATCCCAACCCGACCACCCAAGTCCTCCCCCACCATGACCACCCCTACTGATGCGCCCCTGGGCACGCGACCGGTTCGCTCCCAGTACGAGGATTTCATGCGCCATGTGTTCACTAACGGCGTTGCCAAAACCGACCGCACCGGCACCGGCACCCGCAGCGTGTTCGGCTACCAAATGCGCTTTGATTTGGCCGAGGGCTTCCCCTTGGTCACCACCAAGAAGGTGCACCTGCGCTCCATCATCTTGGAACTGCTGTGGTTTTTGAAGGGCTCGTCCAACAACCAGTGGCTGCAAGAGCGCGGCGTCACCATCTGGGACGAATGGGCCCAAGAAGACGGCGACCTCGGCCCGGTGTACGGTGTGCAGTGGCGCAGCTGGCCCACGGCAAATGGCGGCCACATCGACCAGATTGCGCAGGTCATCCACACCCTTAAAACCAACCCCGACTCGCGCCGCATCATCGTGAGCGCCTGGAACGTGGCCGACCTCGACAAGATGGCGCTGATGCCCTGCCACGCCTTCTTCCAGTTTTATGTGGCGCCCAGCGCCGTGCCCGGCGGCAAAGGCACCCTGAGTTGCCAGCTCTACCAGCGCAGCGCAGACATCTTCTTGGGCGTGCCATTCAATATCGCCAGCTACGCGCTTTTGACCCACATGGTGGCGCAGCAGTGCGACCTCGAGGTGGGCGAATTCATCTGGACCGGCGGCGACTGCCACATCTACAGCAACCACCACACGCAAGTGCAAGAGCAACTCAGCCGGGCGCCGATGCCCTATCCCACGCTGCACATTGCGCGCAGGCCGGAGAGCATCTTCGACTACGCGTTGGAGGACTTTGAAGTGCGGGACTACCAATGCCACCCCGCCATCAAAGCCCCAGTCGCGGTTTAAGGTCAAGCTGCGCAGACCCATGCAAGTCCATTTGATTTTTGCGCGCGCCCATGGCGGCGTGGTTGGCGCCAACAACACCCTGCCCTGGCACCTGCCCGAAGACTTGGCGCACTTCAAGCGCACCACCCTGGGCTGCCCGGTCATCATGGGCCGCAAGACCTGGGACTCGATCCCAACCAAGTTCCGGCCCCTGCCCGGCCGCACCAACGTGGTCGTCACCCGCCAGAGGGACTGGCGCGGCGGCGCAGATGCTAGCCAGACGGGAACCGCCCTGCGCGCCCACTCCTTGGAGCATGCCTTGCAACTTTGTGGAGATGCGCCCGATGTGTGGGTGATTGGCGGCGCCCAACTCTGGGCGCTGGCCATGCCACTGGCCACCAGCGCGGTCGTGACCGAAATTGACCTTGCGGTTGCCGGTGACGCGTTTGCGCCCAGCTTTGACAGCAGCTGGTTTGAGGCTGCCAGCGAAAGCCACGTTGCCGCCAACGGGCTGCGCTATCGGGTGGTTACGCTAGGTCGGCGCACTGGGTAAAGCAGCTATGAACCCGCACTGGGTTTTGGGGCTGCTTGGCGCAGCTGCAGAGTTGGGCATTGGCCACAACAACGCCCATGTCAGCCCTGCAGTTGAGGTGTAGCCGCTCCTGCAATCCGAAGAAAATCGTTGAGTGGCATGGGCCGACCCACTGCATAGCCTTGTCCAACGTCGCACCCCTTGGTGCGCAGCCAGTTCAAGGTGTTCTCATCTTCAATACCTTCAGCCACAACTGACAAACCAAAGTTATGGGCCAGATCCAGTGTGGAGGAAACGATGGCTTGGTCGTCAGGGCTGGACAGCAGATTGCGGATGAAGACCTGATCAATCTTCAACTCATCGAGTGGCATGTTCTTCATGTAAGCCAAGGACGAGTAACCCGTTCCAAAATCATCGATTGAAACTTTGATACCGAGTCGCTTGATTTGGTTCAACACGTCGATGGACTGCTCTGGAGCACCCAAAACACAGTTTTCCGTGATTTCAATCGTGAGATGTTGTGGCGAAAACTTCGCCGTTCCGAGCGCCTCTGTGAGATGGGAAATGAGGTCGGGCGCCAACAGGCAACGCGGCGAAAGATTGATCGAGACACCGACCTTGATTCCATCGCCCCACCAATTGGTGCAATCTTGCGTCACAGTTTGAATGAGCCATTCCGTCAGCGTAAAGATCAACCCTGACTCTTCGGCCACGGTGATGAATTCATTGGGTGGAATCATCTTGCCGGTGGAATCACGCCAACGCATGAGCGCCTCTGCGCCAACGATCTGGCCGGTTGCCATCGCGATCTGTGGCTGGTAGTGAACGCTTAACTGTTGCAGCCGCAACGCCTCGCGCAGCTTGCCGAACATGAGCTGGTGCGACCTGAATTTTTGTTCTTCTTCCGGGTCGAAGAATGCAAGTTGCAGACGCCTTCTGCTCGCGCTCAGCATCGCTTGTTCAGCCCGGGTAATCAATTGATCGGCGTCGGTGGCGTCCAACGGGAAAGATGCGATTCCGATCGTCAACTCAATGAGCAAATCGTACTGCTGCTGACTAATTGACAAGTGCCTTTCGTTGATGAGTTGCTGCAGGGCTGCCGGTACCTTGCCTTCACCACGCTCCACAAACGCCATCATGAATTCGTCCCGCCGGGTCCTGGCCAAGACCACATCTTCGGTGCACCGCGATTGAAGATCGGACACGATAGCCATCATTACCGCGTCGAAGCTGCTACTTCCAACGACGTTTTCAAGTTCGACCAAGCGTTCAACTCGGATCACACACAAAACCACTTGGTGCTCTGACACACTGGCCTGTACAAGAGAAGCCGAGAGCTTGCTCAGCAGGCTGATCTTGTTGGGAAGCCCCGTCAGCTTATCGTGCGTGGCCAGAAAATCGAGGGTGCCCAATACCTCCTCGCCTTTGGTGGCGGTTTCCATCACCAACTCACGCAGTTTGCGTTGAAAACCACCGTGCAGCCGTGTCATGGTGGCAGCGACCAGCGTGTAAAAACACAGGGTGACAAAGAACGTTCCCTTGACATCCATGCTGAATCGATAACCCAAACCGAAGGTCGGCTGGATCCACAGCCAGAACGCAGCGACTATGGCCACCAGCGCGCCACTGAACACCCAGGCGACCGTACGACCACAAATAAAGAACGCCAAAAAAGGCAGCGCATAGATCCAAAAAAGCGCCACGCCGTCAGCACCCCCCTGTACCAGCAAGGTGACCATACACGCCAAGGCCGCCACCATCGTCAACACCGTCGAATGCCATAGCGCGTTGGTTCTGTAACTCAGAATCAGTGCAGGAATCAGACATACACCTACGATGCCCAACTGCAAAAGACCAAGCGACTCGAGGTGATGCCAAACGTAAACGTTGAGCATCGAGTAGCTTGTGAGGAGAAGTATGAATAGGATGATCGCTATGCGGACATGTGTGATGTTTCTGTTGCGCACCAAGCGTCCGGTGTAGATATCCAACGTGTTTGCTTGAATCTTGCTTTTCGTCATCGTTTGATTGGGTTGCGGCAGCCGTATCCAGCAGGTCCAAAGCCGGATCGTTGTGCTTGCCAGCGCACGCAGTTGTTTGTGTTTTTGTTGCCGATGCGACTTTACCGCAGGGCGCGGGCAGTTTTTCGCTGTACCCCAACAGCGTGCATGGACTGATGCACGAAGCTAAGTGCACTTCACTTGGACTCACTGGCCACCAAGGACTTCAGCGCCAGCGTCAAGTAGTCCATGACCAAACGCAGCCGCGCTTGGTTTTTTAACTCCCGGTGCGTTACCAACCACACTGGAAATTTGGGCAGCTTGGCCTCTGTCAGCACAGGAACCATCTGGCCCTCGCGCTCGGCGACGACCGATAAACCAGTTCCAATACCAACGCCAGATCGAATCATCTGCCATGCACTTGCATGGTCCGTGGTGGTACACACAATTTGCTGGCCCACGTGCGCAAATCCGGCCTTTGCAAACCCGTTGCCCAAAGGGTTGTGCGGTGCGACATCAATGAAGTCATGTTGGGCCAGGGAGCCCGCCTCCATCTTTGGAATGCCCCGGCGCGCGATGTAGCGCTGACTGGCATACAGCCCCGCGGATAGGTAGCCCAGGCGCTTGGCAATCAGGTCCTGCTGCTGCGGTTGCATCAAACGAATTGCAATATCCGCTTCGCGCTGGGACAGGTTGCTGACCGAGTCGGTCGCCACAACTTCAAAGCGGATGCCACGGTGCTGGCCACGTAGCACATCGAGCAGCTCGGGCATCACAAAATGCGCCAGACTCACGCCCACGCTGATACGCACCACCCCTTGCACCTTTGCATCTCTGCCTGCGGCACCCAGACTGAGTTGGTACATTGCTGCGTGCATCGCGCGAGCGGGCTCCAGGAACTGCATGGCTGGCATGGTGGGCTGCATGCCCTGGCGGCTGCGCACAAACAGCTCCATTCCCAAGGACTTTTCCAAGGCCGCGATCTGCCGGCTCACCGTCGCCGGATTGGTTTGCAGGCGCTGCGCCGCCGCGAGCACCGAGCCTTGCTCCGCCACTGCGACAAAGCTTTTGATCCAGTCCCAGGACGCAGTGTGTATTGGCTTCATGTTCGGTGCCTCTGTGGTTAACAAGGTGAACGTGTCATCCGCTGGACTGACGCTGGTTCGGTTGCGCTTGCATAGTGCAAACGCTAAAGCAAGGTTCGACGTTTGAGTCGATGGGCCGCTTGTTTGCAATTATGCAATTTAACAATGCATTAACAGATGCACACAAGGGTATGCGTGGATTTCAAAATCAGCGCATCTTTTCACCCAACGGAGTTCACGCATGCAGCCCTCTACCCTTCACCGCAGCGCCGGCAGCCTGGCCATCGTCCATGCGCTGATGTTCTTCATACCCTTGGGCGTCCTGGGGGCTGCCATCGGCTGGCCAGCCAACCTGGATTTGCCAGCCTCCCACAACCTGCCCTTGCTCCTGAGCCAGGCGCCCATGGTCAAGCTGGGTTACAGCGTGTACTTGCTGTACTCGCTTTTGTTCTTTCCGGTGATTCTGTTGATCAGTCGGGCCATTGCCGGCCAAGATGAACTCCCCTTGTTGCTCAAACTCGCTGTGGGATTCGCGCTGCTATCGACATTGGCGCGGTGCTTGGGCATCGTTCGCTGGCTCACCGTGATGCCGACGCTGGCCACCCAATATGACGCTGCAGACGCCACAGGAAAGTTGGTGGTTTCCAGTGTGTACACGGCCTTCAATGCATACGCTGGCGGCGTGGGCGAAGTGCTTGGCGTGTTCTTGCTGGCGGCGACGAGCGTAGCGCTGTTGGCGTCCGCACTTTGGGGACGCTCTGAGGTGCCACGCTGGTTGTGTTGGATGGCTTGGGCCACTGCGCTGGGTTTGTTCTTTCTCTCCCTTGAGCTATTCGGGCTGAACCTTTCGACCTTCATCGCGCCTTTGAGCGTTCTGTACATGATGTGGATGGTCTGTACAGGCATCTACCTCCTGCGGCGCGCACGCAGCGTTTGACGAAGAAACGCCTCTACCACCATGGCTACCGAAACGACTTGCGGCTTTCACCTGATTTTTGGTACCGGGCCCGCGGCCTGCTGGACGGCACGCCACTTGCGTGCGAAGGGGTTCACCGTCAAGGCCGTCAATCGCAGCGGCATACGCCCCGCGCTGATGCCGGCCGATGTCACCGTGATTCGGGCTGACCTATCGCAGCTACAGCAAACCGTGGAGATCACGCGAGGCGCAAGCGTGGTGTACCAGGCCTTGGGGCCGGCGTACTCCCGATGGGCAGAGCTGTTTCCTCTCTTGCAGGCCAACACCATAGAGGCGGCTATCCAAGCCAGAGCGCGCTACGTCGCGCTGGAAAACCTGTACATGTTGGACACCAGCCACCCCATGACCGAGTGCAGCCCCGAAGCACCACGCTCGGGGAAAGGACGGGTACGCCAGCAAATGCACCATGACCTGATGCAGCGGTTTGCCAGCGGCGACCTCCAGGTCTGCGCTCTGCGCTCCAGTGATTACTACGGCCCCGGCGTGACCATGTCAGCATTGGGCGAGCGGGTGTTTGGAAACTTGGTAAAGGGGAAAGCAGCGCAAGTGATGGTGCGTGCAAGCTGTCCCCACAGCTTTGCCTACATTGGTGATGTCGGGCACGCTTTGGCCGTCTTGGGTACGGCGGATGCAGACGCAGCCACTTGGGGGCAAACATGGTTGGCCCCACATGATCGTGCGCAATCGCAGCATGCGCTGGTCGCGCAGGCATGCGAGCTGCTCGGCATGCCAACCAAACTCAGCGTTGTTCGCCCATGGTTGCTGCGGCTGGTTGGCCTGCTCGATGCCGATGCTCGGGCCCACATGGAAATGTTGTACCAGTACGAACACGCTTTTGTAGTGGATTCAAGTCTGAGCGAACGGACACTCGGTTTGCAACCTACGGATGCTGCCCGCGGGCTGGCCGCTACGATCGATTGGTACCGAGAGCTTGCAAACAAAGCAGGTACTTAGCGCCTATGGCCTTTCCCAGTCCCGTGGTGGCAAAGCTGGCCGTACGTGATTGTTTTGATCGCCCACTCGTACCACTGTCTCGCGCGTGCGCAGCCCGACTCGACCGGTGATGGAAGGTAACGCATCAGACCAACCCTCCACGCCGTAGCGGACCGCTAAACTTGGCGGCGACAGGGCACTCGCAACGACGACCTGGTCGCCCCCCACTGCCACTGCTGCCACAATGACCGAGCTCGCCGATCAAGGCTGGCACGTTCCCTGGATTGGTCACCGCGCTTGGGTGTCGGCTGGAGACTGACGAGCGGATGGCGCGGCACCGATGAGGGGCAATACAAGCGTCATTGAGAGCCCCCTTTCTTTCAATCAATGGATAGTCGATCTATGCGCCTTGCCACCTGGAACGTGAACTCTCTGGCCGTGCGCCTCCCCCAGGTGCTGGACTGGCTGGCTGCCAACCCCGTGGATGTGCTTGCGCTGCAAGAGCTGAAGCTGACGGATGACAGGTTCCCCTTTGATGCGCTGCGAGATGCGGGCTATTCGGCGCAGTGCTTTGGACAAAAAACCTACAACGGCGTGGCACTTCTGAGTCGCACGGAGGCTACCGACGTGGTGCGCAATATCCCCGGCTTTGACGACGACATGGCGCGAGTGATCTCGGGTACGGTGGACGGCATTCGCGTGGTGGGGGCCTACGTGCCTAACGGCCAGGCGCCGGGTAGTGACAAGTTTGAGTACAAGATGGAGTGGCTGGGTGCGCTGCGCCGGTGGATCAAAGACTCGCTGCTCGCACACCCCAATCTGGTGCTGATGGGTGACTTCAACATCACGTTCGACGACGCCGATGTGTGGGACCCCGAGGGTATGCGGGACCAAATCCATTGCACCGACGAGGAGCGCTACCACCTGCGCGCGCTGCTGGCCATGGGCTTGGTCGACAGCCACCGCCTGTTTGCCCAAGCGCCCAAAAGCTACTCGTGGTGGGACTACCGGGACTTTGGTTTTCGGCGCAACCGCGGGCTGCGCATCGACCATATTCTGGTGGGTCAAGTACTTAAAGACCGGGTGCGCTCCTGCGTGATTGACACCACGCCGCGCAAAAACGAACGCCCCAGCGACCACGCGCCGGTGCTGGTGGAAATCACTCCAGCCCCAGCTCCTGAATCTTGCGCGTGATGGTGTTGCGGCCAATGCCCAGTTTGTGGGCGGCCTCGATGCGGCGGCCCTTGGTATTGGCCAGGGCCGCCAGAATCAACCGGGACTCGAAGCGCTTGGTCAGCACGTCCCACACATCGGTGCTGCCGGTCCCCAGCAAGGCCACTGCCTCACTCTCCAGGCCTTGCTCCCAGGCGCAGCCAGCGGCAGTCGGTTCGGCAGCGTTTGACGCCACACCATTTGCCCCCATGCCATGTGCCGCCGCATCCCGCATCGCTAGCGCGTGGGGTACCTGCAGCCGCACGGGCACAGCATCGCCTGTGCGCTGGGTTGGCGCATCTTCTCTCTCCTGCGGGTAGGCCGCCGACAGGCTGGCTTGTGGGGCAGGACCGCCTGCAGGCAAATCCGCCACAGGCTCGAGGCGTTGCGCATGGACCTCTGGTGGCAAGTCTTTGGGCTCGATCACCTGCGCTGGCGCCATCACCGTTAGCCAGTGGCAGATGTTTTCCAGTTGCCGCACATTGCCCGGAAACGCGAATCCTTCCAGCCAGGCCAGCGCGGTGTCCGATATCCGCTTGGGCTCGACCCCGAGTTGTTTCGCGCTTTGCTGCAGAAAGTGCCGGGTGAGCATGGGCACGTCTTCCTTGCGCTCGCGCAGCGCTGGCAGGCGCAAGCGGATCACATTGAGGCGGTGAAACAGGTCTTCGCGGAAGGCGCCATCCTTGACGCGTTGCTCCAGATTTTGGTGGGTTGCGGCGATCACGCGCACATTGGACTTGACCGCGCTGTGGCCGCCCACGCGGTAAAAGTGGCCGTCGCTGAGCACCCGCAGCAAGCGGGTCTGCAACTCAAACGGCATATCGCCGATCTCATCCAGAAACAAGGTGCCGCCGTCGGCCTGCTCGAAGCGGCCACGGCGCATGGTTTGCGCGCCCGTGAAGGCGCCCCGTTCGTGGCCAAACAGCTCGCTCTCCAGCAGATCCTTGGGGATAGCAGCGGTGTTAATTGCAACAAACGGTCCGTTCGCGCGCGGTGAGTGTTTGTGCAAGGCGCGGGCCACCAGCTCTTTGCCCGAGCCCGACTCGCCGGTGATCATGACCGTGACGTTGCTTTGCGAAAGCCGCCCGATGGCGCGGAACACGTCCTGCATCGCGCCGGCCTGGCCCAGCATTTCCGGTGACTCGGACAGCCGCTCTTCCAGCACCGCCTCGCGCTGACTCTCTTCCACCGCCCGGCGAATCAGCTCAACCGCCTTGGGCAGATCGAAGGGCTTGGGAAGGTACTCGAACGCCCCGCCCTGGAACGCGCTCACAGCGCTGTCCAGGTCAGAGAAGGCGGTCATGATGATGATGGGCAGGCCAGGAAACTTGGCCTTCACCTTTTCGAGCAAATCCAGCCCAGAGCCTCCGGGCATGCGGATGTCGCTGACCATCACTTGCGGCAGGTCATCGTCCGAGGCGGTGCCCAGCGCCGCCAGTACATCGCGCGCGCTCGAGAAACTGCGTGTTGGCATATGCTCCCGCAGCAAGGCCTTCTCCAGCACAAAGCGTATGGATTGGTCATCGTCAACGATCCAGATGGGCTTCATGCTGTGCAGGTTCCAGGGTTGGGCATCACGGTAGCGGAATCAATATCTTGAAATCGGTACGGCCGGGCACGCTGTCAACTTCAATCAAGCCGTGGTGCTGTTGCACAAAGGTCTGCGCCAAGGTCAGTCCCAGGCCAGACCCGCCTTCCCTCCCCGATACCAGGGGATAAAAGATGCGGTCCTTGATGGAGTCTGGCACGCCAGGTCCGTTGTCGATGACATGCAATTCCAATGCCAACCGGTAGCGCTGCTTACCGAAGGTTACTTGGCGCGTGACACGCGTGCGAAAGGTAAGCAGCGCGCTACCCTCTTGGATGTGTTCGCACAGTGCGTGCGCCGCGTTGTGGGCGATGTTGAGTACGGTTTGAATCATGTGCTCGCGGTCACCACGAAACTCGGGGATGGAGGTGTCGTAGTCCCGCACCACGCGCAGGCCTTTAGGAAACTCCGCCAGGATCAGCGATCGCACGCGCTCACAGACTTCGTGGATGTTGACATCGCCTACCGTGTGCGGACGCCGATGCGGCGCTAGCAACCGATCCACCAAGCTTTGCAGTCGGTCGGCTTCGTGAATGATGACCTGGGTGTACTCGGTCAGCTCGGGCGATGCCATCTCCAGCTCCAGGAGCTGGGCAGCGCCACGGATGCCGCCCAAAGGGTTCTTGATTTCGTGCGCTAGGTTGCGAATCAGCTCCTTATTGGTTTGTGCCTGCTCGGCCAAGCGCTCCTCACGATCCTGGCGGGTTTGCTGCTCTAGCGGCACCATTTCCACAATGGTGTCGTCGGTGGTCTCGGTGCGGGTGATGATGACGTGAACTGGCAGCGCATCGTTGCCAGCGCGTTTGAGCCAGGCGTCATAGCGCATGGCTGCGAACTCGTTCTCGCTGGCACCCTCGAGCGCGTTTTGCAGCTGGCTGCGCTCGGTAAACGCATCTGCGAACTCCGAGCCCGCAATGGCCCGGCGCGAAATACCCAGCGTATCTTCCAGGGCCGCGTTGGAGAACACCACGCAGCCGCGCCTGTCGACCACGGCCACGAGTGTGGCCAGCAGGTCAAAGGCCTGGAAGCGCGCGTGCAACTCTGGCGGAGGTTCTGGCCGAGGTCGGTGAGGTTGGTGCGGCGGGGTCAAGCCGCTCATTTTGCTGCAGGGGCGGCGCTGCCGGGCGGCATGCGACCAAGCTCGCGCCGAATGCCCTCGATATCGGCCTCGTTGCGGGAGATGGCGGCTTTTAACGAAGCCAAGCGGTCCAGGTATTTTTGGTGGTTGCGGGTCTCTGCGCCCAGTTTGTCGGGCTCGCCGTTGTTGAACTCCTTGAGCAACTCCGCCTGCCGCGCTTCAGAACGCTTGAGTTCCGCGTCAAGAATGGAGCGGGCCTCGAGGTCCTTGGCCCGCTGTGCCAGGCCACCGCCTACCGGCTCGGTCTGTGATGGTGGCGCGGCAGCGGGCTTTGCAGCAGGCCGCGCCGCCTGTACGACCGAGACGTTGGCGCCCGAAATCAGCTTGCAGTTTTTCATCTGCGCCTCGGTAACCGTGTTGGTGTACTCATTGCCACACCGATAAATCCGTTCGCCCGCTGCATGCACCGCAGCCCCACCCAGCACGAAAAAAAGAACAACAACACGTTTCATAGATCCACCACCGAAAGCAAACCGAAGTCCGCGCAGTATGCGCCAGACGCTAAGTGCTACACGATACTCCCATGTGCGATACGGGCATTGGTCTGGTGCCCGGAGCACACCCCAAAAAAAAGAGACGGCAACTGCCGTCCCTTTGCGTGAACACCTGTAAACAGCGCTTACAGCGAGTAGTACATGTCGTATTCCACCGGGTGCGGCGCCATACGGAAGCGGGTCACTTCGGTCATTTTCAGCTCAATGTAAGCATCCAGCATGGAGTCGGTGAAAACGCCACCCTTGGTCAGGAACGCACGACCCTTGTCGAGGTAGTCGAGTGCCTGGTCCAGGCTGTGGCACACGGTGGGGACCTTGGCATCTTCCTCGGGCGGCAGATGGTAGAGGTCTTTGGTGGCGGCTTCGCCGGGGTGGATTTTGTTTTCCACACCGTCCAAGCCGGCCATCATCAGGGCAGAGAAAGCCAGGTAAGGATTGGCAGACGGATCGGGGAAACGCGCTTCGATGCGGCGACCCTTCGGGTTGGCCACAAACGGAATGCGAATCGATGCCGAGCGGTTGCGCGCCGAGTACGCCAGCTTGACCGGTGCTTCAAAACCGGGCACCAAACGCTTGTAGCTGTTGGTGCCAGGGTTGGTGATGGCGTTGAGTGCACGCGCGTGCTTGATGATGCCGCCGATGTAGTACAGCGCAAAGTCAGACAGGCCTGCGTAGCCGTCACCAGCAAACAGGTTTTTGCCGTCTTTCCAGATGGACTGGTGCACGTGCATGCCGGAACCGTTGTCACCAGCGTAGGGCTTGGGCATGAAGGTGGCCGTCTTGCCGTAAGCGTTGGCCACGTTCCACACCACGTACTTGAGCACCTGGGTCCAGTCGGCGCGCTGCACCAAGGTGCTGAACTTGGTGCCGATCTCGTTCTGACCAGCGCCGGCCACCTCGTGGTGGAACACCTCGACTGGAATGCCCAGGGATTCCAGAATCAAGGCCATCTCAGCGCGCATGTCTTGGGTGCTGTCGACCGGGGGTACGGGGAAGTAGCCGCCCTTGACGGTGGGGCGGTGGCCGCGGTTGCCGCCTTCGAGCTTGGCACCGGTGTTCCAGGGTGCTTCGTACTCTTCGATCTCGAAACCGACCTTGCCAGGCTCGTTGCTCCAGCGCACGCCGTCAAAAATGAAGAATTCGGGTTCGGGGCCGAAGTAGGCGGTGTCGCCCATGCCCGAGGCCTTCAGGTAGGCTTCGGCGCGCTTGGCGATCGAGCGCGGGTCGCGGTCGTAGGACTTGCCATCGCTGGGCTCGACCACGTCGCACTGCAGAAACATCGTGGTTTCTTCGAAGAAGGGGTCGATGTTGGCGGTGTTGGGGTCTGGCATGAGTTGCATGTCAGAGGCTTCGATGCCCTTCCAGCCAGCGATAGACGAGCCGTCGAATGCGTGTCCCGACGTGAATTTCTCTTCGTCAAAGTGGGACACAGGCACGGTGACGTGCTGCTCCTTACCGCGGGTGTCGGTGAAACGGAAGTCAACAAACTTGACCTCGTTCTCTTTCACCATCTTGATCACGTCTGCGACGGTCTTGGCCATCAGATACTCCTATTGCAAAAATGCACGGTTGTTAAAGGGTTTGTCACCATCCCAATGCAGCATTTGTGCCAGCCCGCGCCCACGAACCTGCGTGGCATGCAGCGCGCACCGGATTGAGACAAGCCCGCATTTTGCACCGAGAAAACACCCCAAAAGAACGGTGGCCACCCCGCGCCGAGCGCCAAAGCAGATCGACAACCACCTGGTGCACCAATGCAATGCATACGCGTTGATGCCCAACTTTGGTGCAGCCGATTAGCGCACCAATTCGGGGCCAAGCCGAAGCGCTTGGGCGGCCAGCACGGAGCGCATGTCCTCAAAAGCCGGGCCCACTGCTGTCGGTTCGCCCTTCACACCGAGCTCGATGTGGCGACCGTACTCCGGGTGGTCCACGCTGGGCAGGCTGAATACCTTGACCGGGTGCGTCTGCTCGATGCGCACCATCAGCGGCGTCAAGCTCGCCTCCATCGCGCCGAACACGATGACTGACCGCTCCTGCCATGCGCCAGTCGTGAAGCAGTGGCGGTAGTGGGTGTCGAGCACCTGCTCTGCCATGGGCCAAGCCATGATGGGGAATCCGGGCAAGAAATGCACCGCGCCGCCACCAACGCCGGCGCAGGTGAACCCCGCAATCTTGTTGTAGGGGTTGGGGATGATGCTCGCCCCAACCGGAAACACGGCCATCTCCAGGCGCTGGCGGTAGTCCTCGCTTTGGGGGTCAATCACGATGGCGCGCTCGCGTGCGAGGTCCTGCATACGTTCATGGATCAGCGCGGCAGCCTGCGGGTGCAAGGCCAACGCGCATCCCAGCGCCGTAGCCGCACTTTGGCGCGTGTGGTCGTCTGGCGTCGAACCAATGCCACCAAAGGAGAACACCGCATCGCCCGATCCAAAGGCACGACGCAGGGCCGCAACAATATGCACTGGCGAGTCGCCCACGTACTCGGCATAGGCCAGAGACAAGCCACGCGAGCGCAGCATGGCAATCGTCTGGGCCAAGTGCTTGTCTTGGCGCTTGCCCGACAGGATCTCATCGCCAATGATGATGGCCCCGAAATTCATGACATCCCCTAAGAAATTTGCCGCACCGCGGCGGCGTCCAACACCACATCAGCGTCCCCTGGGCCTGAGGCTTGACCGCGCAAGGCCTGCAATGCGGCTAGGCAATAGTGCGAAAACCACAGGGCAGAGAAGATAAAGACCAAGGTGTAGATCCATACCGCCACCGGCAACAGCAGTGGAAATGCGGCTGCAAACACCAAGGCAGACGCCCACACCAAGCTGGGTGCAGCACCCAGAAAGCCGCAACCCACGCCCATCGCAAGCAGAGCCAGACGGTGCCGCCGCAAGATCAGGCGCCGCTCTGTATCGTTAGCGTGCAGCGACAGCGCATCAAATGCCATCACTCGGTAAGTCAGCCAGCCCCAAATCAGGGGCGGCAGCACCAGAATCAAGGGCGGCACTGCCCACAAAGGCATGGACACCACCAGAGCCAGGAGGGCCGCCAGCGCAGAACCCAAGGACCACACCACGCTGCGCAGCAACGAGGCACCCTGCTTGGCCTCAAGCTGCGGGAAACGCATGCGCGCAACCAGAGTCACCAGCGCCGGTGCGATCAGCAGGGCTACTGCAAGCAGCACCGACACCACGATGAGCGGTGTCACCGCAAAAATCACCAGCAAGGGTGCCAATACCAATTTGAGTGTGCCCAGCCCGACATCTTCCAGCCATTGCCAAAGCACCTGGGTGAAGGCCAGCGCCTCCAGGCCGTCGCGCACCCAGTTAAGCGCCGCTTCCCAGAAAAAGTAGCCCAGAAGCGCGGTCACCACCACCATAAGTACGAGTGGAAGCAGGGACAAAAGCACTACCCGCGGACGCAGGCAATCGGTGGCGGCGCGCCAAAATGAATCCGCAATGAGTCGCATGGGACAAGCATAACGCGCCATGGTGGTGGCAATGTGTCGACCCTGAGGTGACGGTGCAGCGGCATTGAGACAACCCCCGATCCGCACAGCGGAGTCCAGTAGCCAGGCCGTGACTACGCCCCGCGGAGTCCTGCTGGCCCCGCACGTGTGATCCCACCGCCTACGGACCTCCGACCTGCATTGCCCGAGCGAGGTCGCCAGCGTCAAGCCAGCACCACTGCCCCGGCGCCAAGCTGGCTGGCAGTACCAACGCGCCAATCTGCGAACGGTGCAAGGCCTCAACCCGGTTGCCCACCGCCGCCAGCATGCGCTTAACCTGGTGGTACTTGCCCTGCGTGAGTGTGAGGTGCAGCAGGTGCGCATGCACCACCTCGCAGGCCGAGGCCCGAACTGGCGCCGGATCGTCGTCTAGCACCACGCCTGCCAGCAAACGTCCCACCTGCTTATCGTCAAGGGGGTGCTTGACCGTCACTTGGTACACCTTGGGAACCTGGTGGCGCGGAGAGGCCATGCGATGAATGAACTTGCCGTCGTCGGTGAGCAGCAAGAGGCCGGTGGTGTCCTGGTCCAGGCGGCCCACGGCCTGCACGCCTTGGACCGCGCCCTTTTGCGGGCGCGCGCGCAAAGGCGCAGGCAACAAGGTGTACACGCTGGGGTAGGTGGAAGGCTTTTGCGAGCACTCGGTACCGACCGGCTTGTGCAGCATGAGGTAGGCGCGTTCTTGGTACGGCCAGTCCACCCCCTGCACCCGAAAACGCAGCGCTGCGGGGTCGAACACCTGGGCGGCGTCGGTGCACAGCACCGGCTCACTGTGCCCGGCGGCGTACACCCGCACCAAACCCTGTTGCACCAGACCAGCACACACGCGGCGGGTGCCAAAACCTTGCGAGTACAAAACTTCTTGAAGCTGCATGAACCCAAGTATCGCAGTGGCCCTGATGCACAATGCCTCGCAGCACGTGTGCTTGCGCTTGCCCGCGAGCCGCCCCGCACCAACCCGACCACAACACAGGAAACCAACGCATGCCCTCTTTGAACTTTATTGGCGGTGAAAAGGGCGGCGTAGGTAAATCGGTGACAGCCAGGGTGCTGGCGCAGTACTTCATCGACAAAGGCCGCGCATTCACCGGCTTTGACACCGACCGCTCGCACACCTCGTTTAGCCGCTTTTACGGCGACTACGCATCGCCTGTTGTCGTAGACAGCTTCGAGGGGCTTGATGCCATCGTCGCCCAGTTCGAGAACCCTGGACCCACGGGCCGCGCCGACAGCGTGATCGTGGACCTGGCAGCGCAAACTGCCGAGCCCCTTTCGCGCTGGATACGCGATTCAGACTTGGTGTCCTTGATGGCGGAAATGGGTGTGACAGTCAACTTTTGGCACCTGGCCGATGCCGGAAAAGACTCGGTGCAGTTGCTCGACCAACTGGTTGCCACCTATGGCGTTGGCCCGAACTACATCGTGGTCAAGAACTTGGGACGTGGGAGCGACTTTCGCGAGCTCGACGGCAGCGCAGCGATGAAGAAGGTGCTGGCGCTTGGTGGCACAGTGGTCTCGCTGCCCAGCCTGCATGAGGCCAGCATGCGCAAGATAGACCGGCAAAGTGCCAGCTTTTGGGCCGCCACCCACACAACCGACGGCCCCGATGCGCTGGGCATGCTAGAGCGCCAACGCGTCAAGACCTGGCTCAAAAACACCTACGCCGCATTCAACGACCTGCCTTTGGACTAAAGCGCTGCTGCCTGCGGGCGCGCGGCGCTGGCAGCCATGCCGCGCCACTGCGCTGGCATACTCATTGACTGTGACTGCCCAGACCGAACCACCCTCTCTCGCAGCGACAACCGGCGGCCAGGCATTGCTTGCGCAAGCCCAAGCGTGCGTCGCGACCGCAGGTCACTTTGATGAGCTACATGGCTCGATCGGCTCGGATGGCGTCGGCCCCTCGGACAGCACACTGGACGCTGTGTGGGCGCAGTTTTTTGCCAATGCCGAGGCACAACACCCCAGCGAACTCGACCGTCGCTACGCCAGCTTGCAACGCCAGATCCGCGACAACGGCGTGACCTACAACGTCTACGCCGACCAAGAAGGACCACAGCGCCCCTGGTCATTGGACCTCTTCCCGATGATTGTCGACGCAGCCAGCTGGCAACAGATTGAAGCAGGCGTGCTGCAACGCATGCGCTTGCTCGAATCCGTCATGGCCGACGTTTACGGGCCACAAGACCTGCTCAAACAAGGGCTGCTTCCACCAGCGCTAGTCCACGGTCACCCTGGTTATCTGCGTTCAATGCATGGCGCAATCCCTGCAGCTGGCGTGCACCTGCATGTGGCAGCTTTCGATTTGGCGCGGGGCCCTGATGGGCTATGGTGGCTGATCGGCCAGCGCTGCCAAGCGCCCTCGGGGCTGGGCTACCTGCTGGAAAACCGCCTGGCAGTGGCACGGCAGTTTCCACAAGCCTTCCAAGCCCTGCGGGTGCAGCGGCTGGCAGCGATCTACCGGGGGCTGGTGGCCAGCCTCAAACGTGCCAGCCCTGCGGGCGACGCCGCCCACATCGCGCTGCTGACGCCGGGCCCCTACAACGAAACCTACTTTGAACACGCCTATTTGGCACGTTACCTCGGGCTGAGCCTGGTCGAAGGCAACGACCTGATCGTGCGCGATGAGCACCTGTTCCTCAAAACGCTGCAAGGTCTGGTGCCGGTGCATGGCGTGCTCAAGCGGGTGGACGACGCCTACCTGGATCCGCTGGAGTTGCGCGCAGATTCCACTTTGGGCGTGGCGGGCCTGTTGCAGGCGGTGCGAGCCGGCCATGTGATGCTGGCCAATGCGCCCGGCTCGGCCTTTCTGGAAAGCCCGGCCCTGCTGGGCTTCTTGCCCGCTCTGTCGCGCCATGTGCTGAAGGAATCGCTGCTGCTGCCTTCGCTGCCGACCTGGTGGTGCGGCGAACGCAGCGCCATGCAAGAGGTGTTGCCCAGACTGCATGAGCACACCATCAAGCCGACCTACCCCGGCTCCGAGATGTACGAGTCGTTCGAGTCGGTGATGGGCCGCAGTCTGAGCCCATCCGAACTCGATGCTTGGGCGGGGCGCATAGCACGCCAGGGCGAAGCACACACTGTGCAGGCCTTCATGCCGCTGTCGCAGATTCCCACCTGGTCGGGCGGCCAGGGTCAGATGGCAGCCAAGTCCGCCATGCTGCGGGTGTTCGCCCTGTCCGATGGCATGGACGCCAGTGGGCTGCCACGCTGGAAGGTTCTGCCTGGTGGCCTGGTGCGCATTGCCGCCACCAGCGTGGACATCGCGTCGATGCAACGTGGCGGCAGCAGTGCCGACGCCTGGGTGTTGACCGATGGCGAGGTCGACACCACCGCCCACATGGGCCCATCCGGCGCCACCGGCTTGCTGGTACACCGCAAACGCCTGGTCACCAGCCGGGCGGCAGAAAATCTCTACTGGCTGGGGCGCTACACCGAGCGCACCGAGAACACCATTCGCTTGGCAAGGCTCACGCTGGAATGCCTGGGCGGCGAAGACCAAACTGCGGTGCCGCTGCAGCAATGGCTCACGCGGATGGCGGTGTTCAACACCTTGGTGCTGCCGGGCGTGCCCTCTGCGGTGCAAGCACGGCGGGTGTTTGAGCGGGCCTTGATCTCGAGCCTGGGCGCCACCGACGGCGCCACCAGCGTGGGCTTCAACCTGCGCGCACTCAAAATGGCCGCAGCAGCGGTGCGCGAGCGGCTCTCGCAAGAGCAGTGGAGCGTCATCGTGCGGTCCGAGCAAGAGTTCTTTTCCCGATGCGGTGAGCACAGCGCGCGCGGCGACTACTCCGCCACTTCAGCGCTGGCTGTGCTGAAGTCCGCCAGCGACCATCTGGCCGCCATCACGGGTGCGCAAACCGACCGCATGACCCGCGATGACGGCTGGCGGCTGCTGAGCATCGGGCGCCACATCGAGCGGCTGGCCTTTTTGGCAAACGGCCTCTCCAGCGGAATGGCCACCGATTTGCTGGAGATGGACGGTGGCTTTGAGGCCATGCTGTCACTGTTTGACAGCACCATCACTTTCCGAGCGCAATACCAACAAAGCCGCGACACGGCCGCCTTGGTCAGCTTGGTGGTGCTCGACCGAGACAACCCGCGCTCATTGGCCTGGGTGGCCTACACCCTGCGGGCGCGACTGGCCAAGCTGTGTGACAGCGCATCCGCCGCACAAAGCGCCATTGCGGTGCAGGTGCCCGACCCGGATCGGTGGAACTTTTCCAACCCCGCTCAGACCCAAGATGCCAGCGCTGCGCTGGTCGAGCCGGTGTCCTTGCAGCAACTCCTGGGCGCATTAAGCGATGCTGCGTACCGCGTATCCGACGCCATCAGCGCCACCTACTTCACCCACTCGGGGCAGACCAACCAGAGTCTGGGCGCCTGATGCTGCTTCAAATCACCCACGACACCCGGTACCACTACGCACCTGCGGTGGAGAATGCGCAGCACATTGCCTACCTCCAGCCCGGCGCGCACGACACGCAAACGCTGCTGGACCACAGCCTGCACATCAACCCCGAGCCTTCGCATCGGCGCGCCATGACCGACGTGTATGGCAACACACGCTGCTTTTTCTCATTGCAAAAGGCGCACGAGGTGCTCAGCGTGATCGCCCACAGCCTGGTGTCCACCCAAACCTCCGGTATCGTCCACGGCCAACTGGCGTGGGAACAGGTACGCGAGAGTTTTCGCTACCAGGCTGGCACATCCTTCGATGCCGCTTCGGAGTTTGTGTTTGCCTCGGCCTATGTGCCACGCGACGGTGCATTTGCCGACTACGCACGGCCCAGTTTCACCACCGGCGTGCCGCTACTGCAAGCGGTTGCCAACCTGATGCAGCGCATCCACAGCGACTTCAGCTACGAGAGCCAAAGCACCCAGATCAACACACCCGCGTTGGACGCGCTGGCGCAGCGCAAGGGCGTGTGCCAAGACTTTTCCCACATCATGATTGCGTGCCTGCGCACCCTCGGTTTGCCCGCGCGCTACGTCAGCGGTTATCTGCTGACACAGCCTGCGCCGGGCGAGGTCAAGCTCATCGGCAGCGATGCCTCGCATGCCTGGGTGAGCGTCTATGTACCCGACCTCATGAACGCACAGGGTGAACGCCAAAGCCAACGCTGGTGCGACTTCGATCCCACCAACAACCGCTGGGGCTGGCATGCACCAGGTCCCGACTATGTCACCGTGGCCACGGGCCGCGACTTTGGTGATGTCTCGCCGCTGCGCGGCGTCATCCATGGCGGCGCACGTCACCGCCTGACAGTTGGCGTGACCGTGTCTGCGGTCGGTGACAATGCAGCCGCCGGGAAAGACCTCGTGGTTTCGCAGTCACAAACACAAACCCAAACTCAGTCGCAAACACCGTCCCAGCAACCACTTCAACCGCAACCCCTCGGAGACTCAGATGAACGTCTATGACACGCTAGACCAGCTCGGCATCACCTTACCGCCCGTTGCGACACCGGCCGCAGCCTACGTGCCGTTTGTGCAAACCGGCAACTTGGTATTTCTGAGCGGCCACATCGCCAAAAAGAACGGCCAAGTCTGGGTCGGCCAACTGGGTAACACCATGGCCACCGATGAGGCCAAACTCGCCGCCCGCGCCGTGGCCATCGACCTGCTGGGCACCCTGCACGCCGCCGTGGGCGACCTCAACCGCGTGCAGCGCATCGTCAAGCTGATGTCACTGGTCAATTCCACCAGCAGCTTCACCGAGCAGCACCTGGTCACCAACGGCGCCAGCGAACTCATCGGCCAGGTGTTTGGCCAGCGTGGTGCCCACGCCCGCAGCGCGTTTGGTGTGGCGCAAATTCCCATGGGCGCCTGTGTCGAAATCGAGATGATTGCCGAGCTGGCCTGAGCCGCTTTTGCCGCCCGCAGCCGGCATTACAAAAAGTCATGCGAACACTGCAAAAACATCACTTCGGGGCAGCTTTCCTTTGACCAGATAATCGTTTTCGATATCTAACCAGCCCTTGGAGTGCCCCCTATGAGTGACGAAATTTCGGGTGAAGTTGGCGCGCGCAGTGCGTCACCAAGACGGCGAGCGGGTCGCGGCAGCGGCACGGTGCGCCCAGCACTCTCAACCGCGCAGTACCGGTCGCTCCAACACCGTTTTCCGCCCACCCCGGTGGTCTCTGAAGACGAACTTGAATCCATCCACAACGCATCGCTGAGGGTGCTCGAAGAGCTGGGCATCGACGTGCTGCACGAAGGCGCACGGGCCATCATGAAACAGGCCGGTGCCGACGTGAAAGATGGCTCCGAGCGGGTGCGTTTTGACCGCAACCTGATTCTGGAAACCATCAAAACCTGCCCCTCGGAGTTCACGCTGCATGGGCGCAACCCCGAGCGCAACATCCGTATTGGCGGCAAAAACCTCGCCTTTGCGCAGGTGGCCAGCCCGCCTAACTGCAGCGATATGCAAGGCGGCCGGCGCGCGGGCAACCAGAAAGACTTTCGCAACCTGGTCAAGCTGGCACAGCGTTACGACATCATCCACTGCACCGGCGGCTATCCCGTCGAGCCGGTTGACATCCATGCCTCGGTGCGACACCTCGAGTGTTTGCGTGACATTGCGACGCTGACCGACAAGCCTTTTCATGTGTACTCGCTGGGCAAAGAGCGCAACCAAGACGGCATCGAGATTGCGCGCATCGCCCGCGGCATTTCGCACGAGCAACTGGAGCGCGAGCCCTCGCTGTTTTCCATCATCAACAGCAACTCGCCGCGCAAGCTCGACATCCCCATGATGCAAGGCATCATCGAGATGTCCTCGCGCAACCAGATCATCATGCTCACCCCCTTCACGCTGGCCGGTGCCATGGCCCCGGTCACCATCGCGGGCGCCGTGGTGCAGCAAAACGCCGAAGCCCTGGCCGGCATTGCGTTCACGCAGATGGTGCGCAAAGGCGCGCCCGTGGTGTATGGCGGCTTTACCAGCAACGTGGACATGAAAACCGGCGCACCCGCCTTTGGCACGCCCGAGTACATGAAGGCGGTGCTCTTGGGTGGCCAGCTCTGCCGCAAGTACGGTGTCCCCTACCGCACCAGCAACGTCAACGCCGCCAACACGGTGGACGCACAAGCGGCCTACGAGTCGGTGTTTTCGCTGTGGGCGCTGACCCAAGGCGGCGGCAACTTCATCATGCACAGCGCGGGCTGGCTGGAGGGCGGTCTGACGGCCTCGTTTGAGAAGTTCATCCTCGACTGCGACCTGTTGCAAATGGTGGCCGAGTTCCTCACACCGCTGGACACCAGCGAGCCCGCCTTGGCCCTGGACGCCATTGGTTCGGTGGAGCCCGGCGGCCACTACTTCGGCACCGCGCACACCTTGGAGCGCTTCGAGACCGCGTTTTACTCGCCGCTGATTTCCGACTGGCGCAATTTCGAAACCTGGCAAGAAGCCGGCAGCCCCACCGCCTACCAAAAAGCCAACGCTATTTGGCAAAAGGAACTGGCCGCCTACGAGCGCCCTCCCATGGACCCGGCGATCGCTGAGGAGTTGGAGGCCTTTGTGGCCAAGCGCACCGAAGAAGGTGGCGCGCCTACTGATTTTTAGTTGAGTTGCCGCCTGTAATAGCGTTGAGTTACTTTAGTGGTCACTTTAGCGATGAAAACTATTTCTATGTCAAGAGGACTGCAAGTTCTAAATGCCAGAGTTCTCCTTGCTTTGGTTTTCGCGTGCTTGGCGAGTGCCTGTACGAGTGTGCCCCATCTGAAAACCGCTAGCTTCAGCGGCGGTCATTTTTATGACCAAGGTTTTAAGCGAGACCGTGACCTCAGGGTAACTCCAGGAACTCCAGGAACTCCCAAAACTGTACTTCTCACTTCTGACCAACTGCGGCAACTTGAGGTTTGGTTTCAAAATCTGGGCACAAACTGGGGGCCGCTTCTCGTCACGCCACCTGTCACTCAGACATACCTGATTCTTGCCTGCACCAATAAAGATGAGTGGATGTTGGAATTTTATGAATCTCCCGAAAATGGCTGGGAAGGTTGGAGAAACACAGTTTTATTACGTGTAAAAAACGGCACCGACGTAACTAAGATTTCTGATCAATCGAAGCAAACGTTGCTTGCGATTTTGCGCTCTTCATAGTTTTTTCTCAATTATCATTTCTGTCTAACAAGGAATTCCAACCAAATGAAATCCCACGCGCGCGTAGTAATTATTGGCGGCGGCGTCGTCGGCTGCTCGGTTTTGTACCACCTGACCAAAAAGGGTTGGAGCGATGTCATGCTGATTGAGCGCGACCAGCTCACCAGCGGCTCCACCTGGCATGCAGCCGGTGGTTTTCACACCCTCAACGGCGACCCCAATGTGGCCATGCTGCAAAGCTACACGGTGAGCCTGTACGAAGAGCTGGAGCGCATTTCGGGCCAGAGCTGCGGCTTGCACAAGTCCCCCGGCATCATGCTGGCCGACACGCCCGAGCGCATGGAGTTTTTGAAGATGACGGTGGCGCGTGGCCGCTACCTGGGCATGGAGACCGAAATCATCTCGGTCAAGGAGGCCAAGAACTACTTCCCCTTCATCGAAGAGAAGTACTTTTTGGGCGCCCTGCTCGACCCCAATGAAGGCCACCTCGATCCCAGCGGCACCACCTACGCCTACGCCAAGGCGGCGCGCATTGGCGGCGCCACCATCGAAGTGCAAACCAAGGTGGAGAGCCTGGAGCAAAAGCCCGACGGCACCTGGCGCGTCATCACCAACAAGGGCGTGGTCGAGTGCGAGCACGTGGTCAACGCTGGTGGCCTGTGGGCGCGCGAGGTGGGCCGCATGGTGGGCATCGAGTTGCCGGTGCTGGCCATGGAGCACATGTACCTGGTGACCGACGATATCCCCGAGGTGGTGGAGTTCAACAAGAGCATGGGCAAGGAGATTGGCCATGTGATCGACTTCGGCGCCGAGAGCTATTTGCGCCAAGAGGGCAAAGGCATGGTGCTGGGCGTGTACGAACAGGCCGGTGTGCCCTGGTCCACCAAAACCACGCCTTGGAGCTTCGGCCAAGAGTTGCTGCAGCCGGACCTGGACCGCATTGCGCCCTCGCTGGAAATTGCGTTCAAACATTTCCCCACGCTGGAACACGCAGGCATCAAGCGCGTGATCAACGGCCCCTTCACCTTCGCGCCCGACGGCAACCCGCTGGTCGGCCCGGTGCAAGGCCGCACCAACTTCTGGAGCGCCTGCGGCGTCATGGCCGGCTTCAGCCAAGGCGGTGGCGTGGGCTTGGCGCTGTCGAACTGGATGGTCGACGGCGACCCCGGCTTTGACATCTGGGGCATGGACGTGGCGCGCTATGGCGACTGGGCCACCCGCACCTACACCAACGCCAAAGTGCGCGAAAACTACTCGCGCCGCTTTCGCATCCGCTTCCCCAACGAAGAGTTGCCCGCAGCACGCCCGCTGCAAACCACCCCGCTGTACGACACCTTCATTGCGCAAGGCGCGGTAATGGGCGACTCCTGGGGGATGGAAACACCGCTGTGGTTTGCGCCACCCGGAACAGAGGCCAAAGACATCGTGTCCTTCCACCGCTCCAACGACTTTGAGCCCATCAAGGCCGAGTGCAAAGCGGTGCGCGAGGCCGTGGGCGTGACAGAGATTGCCAACTTCGCCAAGTACGAAATCACCGGCACCGGCGCCGAGGCTTTCCTGCAAGGCCTGATGACCAACACGCTGCCCAAAACGGGCCGCCTGCAGCTGTGCCCCATGCTCAACCACAACGGCAAGATCATCGGCGACTTCACCATCGCCAAGGCCGCTGAGAACCGCTTCATGATGTGGGGGTCTTCCCAAGCGCAGGTCTACCACATGCGCTGGTTTGAGCAGTACCTGCCCAAGGACGGCTCGGTCAAGATCACGCCCTTTGGCATGAAGCTGATCGGCCTGTCGATTGCGGGCCCCAAGTCGCGCGAACTGCTGCAACGCCTCACCGACGACGATGTGTCCAACGAAGCCTTCAAGTTCATGGACTACCGCGAAATGGAAGTGGCTACCGTGAAAGCCATCGTCAACCGCGTGACCTACACCGGCGACCTGGGCTACGAAATCTGGGTGGCTCCGGAATACCAGCGCCGCCTGTTCGAGAGCATCCATGCGGCAGGCAAAGACCTGGGGCTCAAAAACTTCGGTATGCGCGCGCTCCTGTGCCTGCGTCTGGAGAAAAACTTCGGCACCTGGTTCCGCGAGTTCCGCCCGATTTACGGCCCGTTCGAAGCCGGTCTGGACCGCTTCGTCAAACTCGACAAGCACGAATACATCGGCAAAGCTGCTGCCATCCAAGAGAAGGCCAACGGCCCCAAGAAAACGCGCATCTTCATGGTGGTAGACGCCACCGACTGTGACGTGATGGGCGATGAGCCGATCTGGGTGGACGGCAAGGTGGTCGGTTGGGTCACCTCCGGCGGCTTCGGCCACTATGTGAACCAGTCGCTGGCGCAGGGCTACATTCCGACCGAGCTGGTCAAGCCCGACATGCAACTGGAGATTGAAATCCTGGGCGAGCGCCGCGCAGCACGCCTGCAAATGGACCCGCCCTTCGACCCCGAAGCCAAACGCATGCGGATGTGAGCCATGGTGGAACGCTCGGGTGAACGCTACTCCATCTGGTCGCTGCTCAAGCATGCGATGGGCGGCCACAAGGGCTGGGAACGCGCCTGGCGCGACCCCGAGCCCAAGAAGAACTACGACGTCATCATCGTAGGCGCCGGTGGCCACGGGCTGGCCACCGCCTATTACCTTGCCAAGAACCACGGCATCAAAAACATTGCCATTCTGGAAAAAGGCCACGTCGGCTCGGGCAACGTGGGGCGCAACACCACCATCGTGCGCTCCAACTACATGATGCAAGAGAACACCCCGTTCTACGAGCACAGCATGGAGCTGTGGCGCGGCATGTCGGAGGACCTGAACTACAACGTCATGTTCTCGCCCCGCGGCTACCTGTTTGCCGCCTGCTCTCAGGCCTCGCTGGATGGACTGGTACGCCGCGCCAACACCATGCGCTTGAACGGGATCCGCTCCGAGATCCTGACCCGCGAAGAGATGATGAAAGAAGCGTCATACCTGGACTACTCCGACCAGGCGCGCTTTCCCATCTACGGCGGCATGCTGCAGCCCGACGCAGGCACCGCCCGCCACGACGCAGTTGCCTGGGGCTATGCCCGCGCAGCGGACCAGATGGGTGTGGACATCATCCAAAACTGCGAGGTGCTGGACTACCTATGGTCGGGCGAACGCATCGTGGGTGTGAAGACCACGCGCGGCGACATCGGCGCAGGCAAGGTCGGCATTGCGGTGGCCGGCCACACCTCGGTGCTGGCCCAAAAAGCCGGGCTGCAGCTCCCCATCGAGAGCCACGTGCTACAGGCCTTTGTAAGCGAGTCCATCAAACCTGTGGTGAACCACGTGGTGGTGTGGAGCGCCACCTACTTCTACGTGTCGCAGTCGGACAAAGGCGGGCTGGTGTTTGGCGGCCACATTGACCGCTACAACTCCTACGCCCAGCGCGGCAACCTGGCCAACTGGGGCGAAACCATGCAAGGCCTGGTCAGCTTGGTGCCATTTGCCGCACGACTGCGGCTGCTGCGCAGTTGGGGCGGCGTGATGGACATGACGCCCGACGGCAGCCCCATCATCACCACCACACCGGTGCCTGGGCTCTACCTGAACGGCGGGTGGTGCTACGGCGGCTTCAAAGCCACCCCAGCTTCAGGCTGGTGCTTTGCCCACACGATTGCCAACGACGCGCCCCACACCTACAACGCTGGCTTCACGATGGACCGGTTTGAGAAGGGGCGGTATATCGATGAGGCGGGGTATGGGCCTTATAACCATTTGCAGTGACCCGGTGGGGGTTTCCCCCCTACCCCCCCGCCCCTTCACCCCCGCAGGGGCACGTTCCACGGCTCGCCTTTCTTTTGCTTACTTTCCTTTGGCGAAGCAAAGAAAAGTGAGTCGGCCGCCGGGCCGAAACCCCGGCCCTGGGCCATCGCAAGAACACAAGTTACAGGCGACTTACCGATGCTAAGAATCCACTGCCCCCACTGCGGCATCCGCGACCACGAAGAGTTTTCCTACTTCGGCGACGCCACCAAAGCCTATCCCGGCCTGGAAGCAGAAAACCACGCGGGCTGGGTCGATGCCGTCTACACCCGCAACAACCCCAAGGGCGTGCACCAAGAGTTCTGGCAGCACACGCTGGCCTGCCGCCGTTGGCTGGTGGTACGGCGCAACACCGTGACGCACGAGATCTTGGAGGTGTTGCCCGCGCGCCAGCGCGCCATCGGTGCCACCCAGGGCGCAAGCTGCAACCGGCCCGGCGCGGTGGCTGATGCCACAGCCAACGCAGCCGCCAACGGAGCATCGGTATGAGCGGCGCACCCAACGACGCAGGCGCCTTTCGCATTCCCACTGGCGGCCGCATTGACCGCGCGCAGCCGGTGCAGTTCAGCTTCGACGGCAGTGCACTTACCGGCTTGCACGGCGACACCGTGGCTGCCACCTTGCTGGCGCACGGCAAGCACCTGGTGGCGCGCTCCTTCAAGTACCACCGCCCGCGTGGCATTCTGGCCGCTGGCGTGGAAGAGCCCAACGCCTTGCTCACCGTTGGCAGCGGCGCGCACACCGAGCCCAACATCGCCGCCACCGTGCTGGAAACCCACACCGGCTTGGTCACGCGCACCCAGAACGCTTGGCCCTCGGTGCACTTTGACCTGATGGCGGTCAACAACCTGCTCTCCGATGTGTTTGTGGCGGGCTTTTATTACAAGACCTTCATGCCCTCGCTCAAGGGCTGGATGTTTTTTGAGCACTTCATCCGCAAAGCCGCCGGCTTGGGCAAGGCCACCCAGTTGCCCGACCCTGACCGCTACGACTGGCACCATGGCTTTCCCGATGTGCTGGTGGTGGGCTCTGGCCCGGCTGGTCTGAGCGCCGCGCTGGGTGCGGCCCGCGCGGGCTTGGATGTCACCCTGGTGGAACAAGACTTTGCCTTGGGTGGCTCGCTGCTCAATAGCGCTACCGACAGCGCGCAAGCGCAATGGCGCGATCAAATGCTCGCCCACCTGGCCGACACCGGCCGCGTGCGCCTCCTCACCCGCGCCACCGCCTTTGGCCTGTTCGACGGCAACACCGTGGGCGTGATCGAGCGCAGCGCGCCCGGCATGGCCGACGCGGCAGCCGGCGTGCCGCGCCAACGCTTGCATGTGCTGCGCGCCAACAGCGTCGTGCTGGCCGCAGGCGCGCTGGAGCGGCCTTTGCTGTTTGCCGGCAACGACCGCCCCGGCGTGATGCTGGCCGGCGCGGTGGGCACCTATGCCAACCGCTATGCCGTGATGGCGGGCAAGCGCGCCGTGTTTGGTACCAACAACGACGCGCCTTACGCCGATGCCATTGCGCTGGCCCGGGCCGGTGCGCAAGTCACGCTGGCTGACATGCGCGCCAGTGCCGACGCCGCGCTGATGGCGCAGGCCAAGGCGGCAGGTGTGGAGGTGCTGCTGCGCACCGCCATCGCACAAGCAAAGGGCAGCCAGCGCGTGCGCCGCTGCGCACTGGCGCAGTTGGATGCCGCCACAGGCGCCACCACCGGGCCGCTGGTGCACCACGAGGTGGACCTGGTCGCCATGGGCGGCGGCTGGACGCCTTCGGTGCACCTCACATCCCACCGCAACATCCGCCCGGTGTACCGCGCCGAAATTGCCAGCTTTGTGCCCGGCGGCTTTGACCGTGGCCACTTTGGCGCGGGCAGCATGGTGGGCACCCAAACGGTGGCAGACGCCATCCAAAGCGGCTGGCAGGCCGCAGCGCAAGCAGCAGCGGTATGCGGCAAATCTTTGGTGGGCGAAGCGCCCGCCGGGCCGCAGGGGCACGACACCCACACCGGCTTTGTCAGCGTAGGCCCCATCAGCACCGCCAAACCGGTGGACAAAACCTTTGTGGATTTTCAGAACGATGTGTCGGTGGACGACATCGACCTGGCCCACCTGGAGGGCTACCAGTCGGTGGAGCACCTCAAGCGCTACACCACGCTGGGCATGGGCACCGACCAGGGAAAAACCTCCAACCTCAACGCGCTGTCCATCATGGCCGCGCGGCGCGGTTTGGGCCTGCCCGAGGTGGGTACCACCACTTTCCGTCCGCCCTACACGCCCGCCACCATCGGCACCCTGGCTGGGCGCAGCGTGCGCGGCCACCTCGCGCCGGTGCGGCGCACCAGCATGCACGACTGGCACCTGGCCCACGGCGGCCAGATGATGGAGGCCGGTTACTGGATGCGCCCCCTGTGGTTCAACACCCACGGTGCCGATTTGTCTTCCGCCTACAAGGCCGAAATGGAGATCGTGCGCGAGGGCGTGGGCATGGCCGATGTGTCCACCCTAGGCAAGATCGACGTGCAAGGCCCCGACGCCGCCGAGTTTTTGAACCGCGTCTACGTCAACGGTTTTGCCAAGCTGGCCGTGGGCCGCGCCCGCTACGGCTTCATGCTGCGCGAAGACGGCATCGTGATGGACGACGGCACCACCAGCCGCCTGAGCGACACCGAATTCTTCATGACCACCACCACCGCGCAGGCCGCGCGGGTGATGAGCCACCTGGAGTTTTTGCTGCAGGTGGTGTGGCCCGAGCTGCGCGTGACCGTGGCCTCGGTGTCCGACCAGTGGGCGGCCATGAGCGTGGCCGGGCCGCAGGTGCGCGCGGTGTTGCAAAGCGCGTTTCCCACATTGGACTTTGACAACACCAACTTCCCGTTCATGGGCGTGCTCGATGCCCGCCTGAGCGGTGCAGCCTACGGTGCGCTAGACGGCGTCAGCGTGCGCATCATTCGGCTGACTTTCTCGGGCGAAATGGCCTACGAGGTGTACACGCCCATGCACTACGGCAACGCGGTTTGGACGCACTTGATGGAAGCCGGCAAACCCTGGAAGCTGCGGCCCTACGGCTTGGAGGCGCTGGGCTCCCTGCGCATTGAGAAAGGCCATGTGGTTGGCTCCGAAATGGACGGCCGCACCACGCTGGACGATGTGGGCGCAGGCAAGATGGCCAGCGCGCAAAAACCCTTTTGGGGCGGCGCGCTCAAGCGCAGCGAGAACCTGGTGCGCCCGGACCGCCCCACGTTGGTGGGCCTGGAGGCGGTGGACGCCAACGAGCCACCCAACAACGGTGCCATTTTGTTTTTTGCCGACGACGCCATCCGGGGCCATGGCCGCGGGCATATCACCTCCACCACCTATAGCAAATCCATGGGCAAAGCGATTGCGCTGGGTCTGCTGCAAGGCGGTACAAGCCGCGTCGGGCAGACGGTGATCGCGGCCTCGCCGGTGCACGGGCGCCAGTACAAACTCAAAGTGGTGGAGCCCTGTTTCCTCGACCCAGAAGGAGCCCGTTACCGTGGCTGATACCCAAGCAACCCCAGTGGGCGCGCAACCCAACGCCGCGCTGGTACGCAGCGCCGCCCGCAGCCCGTTTGCCGGCCACGCTGATGGCGAGCGGCCTAACCGCTCTGGTGAGATCGGCGTGCGCATCAACGCAGGCCTGCTGCCCGGCGTCGTGCTGGTTAGCACCTGGATCAGCGGCATCAACGGCCTGCTGTCGGCTTTGGCCTCGGTCTTTGGCAACGTGCCGCAACGCACCGGTCTCACCGCCAGCACGCCGCTCGGCTTGCTGGCCCGCACCGGCCCCGAAGAGTTTTTGCTGCTGTCCACAGAGCCCGGCAACCCGACGGCGCAGCTGCGCCAGGCCATCGCCGCAGACATTGGCGCAGTGACCGACCTCAGCCACGCGCGCTGCCGCATCCACATCGAAGGCCCGCGGTGCCAGACCGTGCTCAACAAGCTGTTTGCGCTGGACTTGCGCGCCGATGCTTTCCCGGTGGGCGAAGTGCGCCTCACCGGCACCCACCATGTGCCCTGCGTGCTGCACCGCCTGGGCGCCGATAGCTTCGACATGCTGGTGTTCAGCACCTACGCCTACGACCAGCTGCACACGCTGGTGGATGCGGCGCTGGAGTACGGTGTGGGTGTGACGCTCGAATAGGAGGCACGTGCCCTCGCCAGGCGGGCCGAGCTAGCGCAAGAATCGTTGGTCGAACGGGTAAGTGGTCAGGCGCTGGGCTCCGTTAGACGTAATCAGAAATTGATCCTCAAGTTTCACACCCTGCGCGGCGGCCGGTTCACCGATGTAGCTTTCGATGCACACCACCATGCCTGGCTCAAATGTGCCCGGCATGGGATACGGTTCACCTTCCTGGTGAATCGGCACATACGGGTGTTCGCCACATAGGCCCAGGCCGTGAAGCAGGCAGTAGTAGCCGTAGGGCCGATGCTCCTTGGGAACCACCCATGCCAGCTTTGCAAACTCCTCAAAGCTGCGGCCAGGCTGCAGCAGTGCGGCGTTATGGTTCAGCTGCTCATGGGCGCGACGGTAGAGCGTGCGCTGGGCTACTGTCGGCTCTTGATCCCCGCACAGAAATGTCCGCGACAAGTCCACTGCGTAACCGCCATAACCGATGGCATCGGTGTCTATGCACAGCAAGTCACCATCGCAAACAACCCGCTCCCCGGCTTCTTGAAAATACGGGAAGGTATTGGGGCCGCTTTGCAGCAAGCGGGTTGACACGTACTCGCCGCCGCCAGCAATCAAGTCCTGATGGAAGGCTGCCCACACCTCGACTTCGGTTTTGTCGGCTTGAAGGGCCCGCTCCACACAAGCAACCGCATGTTCAACGCGCTGGACCGCCTCGCGCAACACCTCAATCTCCTGGGCTTGCTTGATTCGCCGGGCTTCCAAGAACACCTCGGTAGCGTCCAGCAAGGAGATGCCCTCGAGCCGCAGGTTATCTGCCAGAAGAAGCTCAACCCGCTCGACCGCCAGTGCAGCACCCCAACCCAGTTGATGCCCCAGGTGGGTCCTGCAAGCCTGCGCAATTTCAGCGGCAAACGCTTTCGCTGCTTTGCGATAGCCCGGCCCCGAGTTCGCTGTGATGCCGGGCGCTGGCCGCACTTCATCCACAGTGGGATGCGCATTTGCAAGGTGCTCAGAACCAGCGAACTCGAACAGTATGGAGGGGCCCTGCGCAAACAACAGCAAGAACCTGGAAGGGCCCATCATTCCAAAAACGGTCATGTTGCGAACACCGCAGCCGTAGAGGATGTTGATCGGGTCTGCCGTCAACACGGCGGCTACGCCCCGGCTGCGCATGACCGCGCGAAGACGCCGCTGCCGACTCGCAAGCAGCTCGTTATTCAGACCGCGCAAAGACAGGTCATTGATGGATATTTCAGACATCGGGCGCCTTCCAAAAAAGACGGGGCTCACACCAGCGTTTCTTGATGATGGGGCTTAGCTCATATGGATTTTGCATGCAGCGCTAAGCGTGCACTACAGCGCCTTCTGCATGAACCAACGGCAGTGCGTGGCGGGACGCTGGCCGGCGTGGTTGGCCAGCCGCCCAAACGGTGTGTAGCCGAGTTGGGTGTAGAACGCCATCGCAGCCGGGCTGGAGGTATCCAACCACGCGGCGTGGCAGCCCAGTGCCCGGCCCTTGTCTTCGGCACGCGCCATCAAGGACCGCCCCAAACCCGCGTTGCGGTGGCCCTGCGCCACCCACAGGCACTTGGTCAACAGCCACCCGTAGCTGGTGCCTGCCACTATGCCCCCTACCAACGCGCCGTGCGGGTCGGTGGCGGTCAGTACAAAACCGGTGTTGGTGGCTTGCGGTAACTCGCTGCGCAGGTCGCGCAACAGCTGCGACTCGATCTCGTGCCCTGCCTCGGGCGGCGCTTCGGTAATGGTGATGGGGTTGGGGTGGTCGGTCATGGTGGGTGATTCGGCTCTAGGAATATAGTTGGCCTAGCGGGCACGCGAAGCGAAGCGGGGCAGCACCATCAGCCGCCTGCATTCGGTATGCACAACAAAAGACACCGAGGGGATCGACGATGATAAACACCGCGAGGCATCGCATACTCGCCGCAGGCTTGGCGTGCATAGCAAGCTTGAGCGCTTGCACCACCACCGAAAAGGCTGCCAGTCCAAGTCGCCCCGAACCGGCTTCAACGACCGCAACCACCGCAAACTGCACGGTCAAGATATTGCAAAACGGCATTGAGATTCGGCCCCAGCTTATGGGTGCGACGCCCATGTATTCGCTACGCAGCGCACCCTTTCAAATCGAGGTGTCCTCGGAAGCTTGTAAACCCAGCATCGGCAACGTGCGAGATGTCAGCGATGTCTTGTACCTTGCAAGCAAGCGCTTCGCCATCACGTCCAGTGGCATGGGTGGAGCGGGGTACCCGATGGAAGATGTGCTGCTCAGCGGGAGCTACATGGATATCCGACCCGATGCCAACACGCTTTCGATGCTGTTTGGCAAACACTCGCGCGAGATTGAACAGCTGTGCCAAGAGCTTGGCAGATGCCCGGTGCAGATACTAGCTTTCCGAAACTTCTGGCCGTTTCTCCTAGATGCGAAAGCAACGCAAGGCAAAGTCGCGACTTTCAAGCGCATCACTGCGACTCGGCCCATGTCCAACGCACTCGGCCTCACCCCCTTGACGGTATTGACCAAAGCGCGCCGTGACGAAGCAGAGTACAGAACCGGTACGCCAAGTATCGAGATACTGACCATCCATCCGATGCTGTTGGTGTTTTCTCCGCAGTAAGGGCGATGGAGGGGCTGGCCGTGGTGCCTCCATAGGTCAATTTTTCTAGACCATGCTTACCTTAACGAAACAGAGGCTCATTCTTCCGCTACTTTGGTTGGCTGGTACTGCATTGGCAGACGACAACGACCTACAAGATTTTTTCAGTCGTACTCTTGAGGCTGGCTGCGTTCAAGGTCTAGTCCAGAGGGCCGTTGCTGACTACAGCACGATGACTGGCATTGGTTCCGAAAGCATCCCCGCCGACGTTCGCACCGGATTGGAGGCTGCCACCCGTCCACTCCACGCAATGTGCAGTTGCTTTGCGAAAGCCTCGGTGAAAGTGCAATCCGAGTCCGACCAGAAGAAGGATATTGCCATCGACCTGAGCGGGCTTTCAGCCAGGGCGGAGTGTGCTCCAGATCCAGCTACCAATAGTGTTGTCCGGCGCAACTTCATGCGGCTGGTTGAAGCGTCACCTCCTCCTGTACGTTCCATCAAGACAAAGCGAAAACCATTTACCTTGGAACTTGGCTTGCACAATGCGAATCCTTCCGTTTTTGCTGCCTACACGCGGCCGCCTGACGGCCTCACCAAGTTCGTCTTTTTGGCACCAGGGACCGGGATAGCTTGCGATCTGCAAAATCTATGCGTTGACAAGTCGCCACTTGAGATCGTGAAGGCCAGTGAACTATTGGTTTCCAATAGCCGTTCCACGGGAAAGGGAGGATCGCGAAGTCTCCAACAAGTCATTGACCAGTTTGGTGGCAGCTCGCGGGTGATAACAAGCGGATCAAACTTTTCAAATTTCGCCACAACAGTCCGAAGTTCAGCTTACGCTGTCAGTTTCATTGACGGGGTCCCCGTCGAAAAGACAACAGCGAAAAAGGTTTGGCTGGTCTTTTTCGCGAGCCAGATACCAACCAATCCCCGCGCAATCGACTTTTCACCTGCAACCGTCTCGGTTTATGAAGTGGAGTTCGTCGATTGACCGATCAATTGAGCATGGGGTATTTGGACTCCCCCTCAATCGAAGGAATGGGAGCACTCTTGCGATGCACATGGATGCGACGGTGATTTACGCGTTGAGCGGTATGGTCCAACCCACTCTGCGGTGGGACAAATGCAGAGCGGAGTTTGGAGCGTCGTGTTTAACCGACCAGATGGCACATTTCAAACTGCAGCATCCACCTTCGGCGCAGGTGGTGTGATACCGGACCTCAACGGAAGATTGAGTTCAGCACCAAGAAGTCCCCTTCTTTTTTTGACGCCAAAAACCCGCCATACTTCACATCCAACAAACTCGCATCACATCATGAAGATTGAACAAAAGCGGCTCTCGAATGTGCACACATTCGAGTTCAAAGAGAAGTTCTTGAACTTCGCATACAGGGATAAGTCCGGCTCCGGCGACATTGATGTCGCTTACGTCAACCTGCCACTGAAGACCTCTACCAAAATTGAGGATAACAGTTGGTGGAGAAACGTTGGCTATATCTGGTGTGGCATAGGCGTCTTCGACATCGGAACGGCCATTGCCGCCGGAGGAAGCGCAGCTGGAAGAGGCTTTTGGTTGGTACTCGGATTGGCATGCTTAGCCATCTACCGTTTTACTCGAGTGAAGTACACAGTTCTTGGGTTCGATGGCGGCAATGTATGGGTCATTCAAGACGGCAAGACACACGACCGTGTGCTAAAGGAGCTAATGGAACGCCGTAAATCGCAGCTACGAGCTCTTTACGGTGAGATCGACCTGGAGAGCAATTTCGACAGCGAGAAGAGAAAATTTGAGTATCTGAAAGAGCAAGGTGTACTTAGCGAAGCAGAGACGGAAGAAAAGATCCGCCAGGCCGCTGCGACATTTAGCGTGGGCGCTGAAAGTCTGCGGATCCTGAACTGACTCTGTGCGACCCAACCCTTCACTTTGGCTGTTGACTTAGTTGGGGGGGACGCAGGCAAAATGCGCTTACCTGTGAGGATGTTTCTGGGGTTTGCGTGAAGCGGCGAAGCCCAGAAACCAAGAACAGATAGACATCTACTGAGGACACGGCATAGGCCTGACGGTGGGTTGTCGCGATGCGCCGAGAGCCATAGCTGGTCAAACGGCCCACCAAGGACCAGGGCTTTCCAATGCCGCCACAGGGGACGCGTTGGCAGGCGTGGCCCGCGGGTACATGGTTTCCACCATGCTTTTGAAGTTGGCCAAATCTAAGCCATCGCGCAAGTGGGTGGGTGGACCCCAAATGAGGTCAGTGCGCCTCAGGCGCTTAGCCCCGTGCCGCGCGCAGCAAGTCACCAAACCGCTTTTCGATCGACGCCTGGATACCCGACGCATCCAAGCCCTGCATTGCCATCAATTTGGCTGGGTCGCCATGTTCAATAAAGGTGTCGCTCAAGCCCAGTTGCAACACGGGCTTGACCACACCTGCGGCGTTGAGTGCCTCGCACACCGCACTGCCTGCGCCGCCCATGTTGGCGCCATCCTCCAGCGTCACCAAGGCGGCGTGCGTCTGGGCCACTTGCAGGAGTAACTCGGTGTCCAGCGGCTTGGCCCAGCGCATATTGACCACGGTGATGCCCAATGCGGTGGCGGTTTCCAGCGCCGGGTACAGCAAGGTGCCAAAGGCAAAAATGGCGACACCGCTGCCCTGCAGACGCACTTCGCCCTTGCCGAAGGGGAGAACGTTCAAATCGGGCGTAGTGGCAACCCCCGTGCCCGCGCCGCGCGGATAGCGCACGGCCACCGGGTGGTTCTGGGCGAACGCCGTGCTGAGCAGTTGGCGGCATTCGTTTTCGTCGGCAGGGCAAGCCACGCTCACATTCGGGATGCAGCGCAGAAACGCAATGTCGTAGGCGCCGGCATGGGTGGCTCCATCGGCGCCGACCAAACCGGCGCGGTCCAGGGCAAACACCACCGGCAGGTTCTGAATAGCTACGTCGTGAATCAACTGGTCGTAGGCGCGCTGCAAAAACGTGGAGTAGATCGCCACCACTGGCTTGAGCCCTTCGGTGGCCAATCCGGCGGCAAATGTCACTGCGTGCTGTTCGGCAATGCCGACATCAAAGTAGCGCTCGGGAAAGCGCTTTTCGAACTCGACCAGCCCAGAGCCTTCGCGCATCGCGGGGGTGATGCCGACCAGCCTTGGGTCGGCTGCCGCCATGTCGCACAGCCACTGTCCAAACACCTGGGTGAAGGTGGTCTTGGGCGCGACCAGCGGCTTTTGCAAACCCACCTGGGGGTCGAACTTGCCGGGGCCATGGTAGGCGACCGGATCGGCCTCGGCATTCTTGTAGCCTTGGCCTTTTTTGGTGACCACATGCAAGAACTGCGGCCCCTTGAGCTGGCGGATGTTCTCCAACGTCGGCAGCAGCGATTCAAGATCGTGGCCATTGATCGGGCCGATGTAGTTAAAGCCGAACTTCTCGAACAAGGTGGCTGGCACCACCAAGCCCTTGGCCTGCTCTTCAAGTCGCTTGGCCAACTCAAACAAAGGTGGCGCGCCCTTGAGCACCGTCTTGCCTACATTTTTTGCGGCGGAGTAAAAGTGCCCGCTCATGAGCTGGGCCAGGTAGCGGTTGAGCGCGCCCACCGGCGGGCTGATGCTCATGTCGTTGTCGTTGAGTACCACCAGCAAATTGCAATCAGCGATCCCGCCATTGTTGAGCGCTTCAAAGGCCATCCCCGCAGTGAGCGCGCCGTCGCCAATGATGGCCACCGCATGGCGCGATTCACCGCGAATCTTGGCACCCTGGGCCATCCCCAGTGCGGCCGAGATCGAAGTGCTGGAGTGGGCGGTGCCAAAGGTATCGAACTCGCTTTCGGTGCGCTGTGGAAAGCCGCTGAGCCCGCCCAGCTGGCGCAGCGTGCCCATTCGGTCGCGCCGGCCGGTCAGTATCTTGTGCGGGTAGGTTTGGTGGCCCACATCCCACACCAGACGGTCGTGCGGCGTGTTGAACACGTAATGCAGGGCCACCGTGAGTTCAACCGTTCCCAAGTTGGAACTCAGGTGCCCACCGGTTTTGGACACTGAGTCCAGCAAGAACGCACGCAACTGCTCCGCCAGCGCAGGCAGTTGGTTGCGCGAGAGCCGTCGCAAATCGGAGGGGCTGTTGATGGTTTCCAGCAAGGGATAGAGCGTGTTGGGCATCGCGTTCTCGGTCTTCAAAATCTAAGGTCATGCCGCACTAGCGGGTCCGGCACACCACCATGTCGGCCAGTTGGCGCAGCGCCAGCGTCTGGGGCAAGCCACTGCGGTTGAGCGCCTGCAGGGACTCCTCCAGCAGGGTCTGGGCAAGCGACTTGCAGCGCTCCAAACCCATGAGGGCCACGTAAGTGGGTTTGTTGCTTTGGGCGTCCTTGCCGGCAGTTTTCCCTAAGGTGGCGGAGTCGGCCGTCACATCGAGAATGTCATCTACCACCTGGAACGCCAGGCCCAAGGCGTTGCCATAGGTCTGCAAAGCGTCCAAGGCCTGCGCATTCGCCCCGCCGCACTGCGCGCCCATGACCACGCTGGCCAAAAGCAGTGCGCCGGTTTTTTGTTGGTGCATCTGGCGTAGCGCAAGTTCATCCAGCGGCTGACCCACGCTGGCCAAGTCAATCGCCTGCCCACCGGCCATACCGGCGCTACCGGCAGCGCGGGCCAACAGAGCGCAGAGACGCGCCTGAGTGGCAGGCGCAACCGAGCCGTCTTGCGGCGTGAGCAGCTCAAAGGCCAAGGCCTGCAAGGCATCGCCCGCCAGCAGCGCCGCCGCTTCACCAAACTGAACATGCACAGTAGGCTTGCCACGGCGCAGCACATCGTTGTCCATGCAGGGCATGTCGTCATGTACCAGGGAATACGCGTGGATTAGTTCCACCGCGCAAGCCGCCCGAAGTGCCGCCATCTGCCCTTCAACGGCGGTATCGACAGGCAACGCTGATGCTGCCGCCTCGTAGGCAGCCAGCACCAGAAGTGGACGCAAGCGTTTGCCGCCGTCGAGCACCGCGTAGCGCATGGCCCGGACCAATTCGGCAGGGGCCGCGTGCGAGGATGCGTTGGTATGCGATACCGCCACCCACTGCCCCAAGGCCTCCTCAACCTGCGCCAGTCGCTGCTGCATCCACCTGTCGAAAGGCACATCCGAGCCCATCACTGCGGCTTCCACGTCTTGAGTACTCCGTCGTCCAACACCTTGATTTGGTCTTCAATGGTGCGCAGCCGCTCTTGGCAGAACTGCAGCAGCACCGCGCCGCGCTGGTAGCCCGACAACAACTCGTCCAGTGGCAGACCACCGGACTCCATGCGCACCACCAGCTGGTCGAGCTCGCTGATGGCAGCCTCGTAGCTGGCCGGCAGCGCGTCCTGTGGGTCGGCCTCGGACTGGCCAGAAAGGGCTGATTCCTGTTGCATAACGGGGTCTGGATAGGGTCGAAAAAGTCGAGTTTCATTGTAGGGCCTAGCCTGCGCAGGTCGACGCACAGGGCGCAGGTAAAATCCGCGACCCCGCCACCGCCCCTGCTTTTCGGGATGCCCGCCCCCCTTGGAAACCGTCTTCTGGCAAGCCCACCTATGTCCGATTCACCTCCCGCGCTCGCTGCCCACCTGGACCAATTGCCCGTGGATAGCTACGGCGACCCAGCGGTATACGCGCAGGAAATGCAAACCCTGTTTCAGAGCCGCCCACGCTACGTGGGCCACACGACGAGCGTGCCTCGGCTGGGGGACTACCATGTACTGCCCCAGGAACAAGGCGGTCGTGTGCTGGTGCGCAATGCGGGCGGCATCGAGCTAATCTCCAACGTGTGCCGCCACCGGCAAGCGGTCATTCTGAACGGTCGCGGATCGCTGCTGCACGCCGGGCCAGGCAACACGGCGCACAGCGCCAGTGGCCACATCGTCTGCCCCTTGCACCGCTGGACCTACAGCGGCGCACACAGCGGCACGGCAGGCAGCCGCAGCGGTACCCTGCTAGGCGCTCCCCACTTTGCCAGCGACCCCTGCCTGGACCTTGCCAATTACCCGCTGCAAGAGTGGAATGGCCTGCTGTTCGAGGCCGGGCGCAGCGTGGCCGACGACCTGGCGCAACTTGGCCCCCGGGCCGAGTTGGACTTCGGTGGCTACGTGCTCGACCGGGTCGAAATGCACATCTGCAACTACAACTGGAAGACTTTCATCGAGGTGTACTTGGAGGATTACCACGTCGGCCCGTTTCACCCGGGCCTGGGCCAATTCGTGCAGTGCGACGACCTTCGATGGGAATTTCAAGATAACTATTCGGTGCAAACGGTGGGCGTGGCCAACCGCCTGGGCAAAGCAGGCAGCCCGGTGTACGAGCGCTGGCACGAGGCGCTGCTGCGCTACCGCAACGGTGCGCCGCCCCAGCAAGGCGCCATCTGGCTCACCTACTACCCGCACACCATGGTGGAGTGGTACCCGCATGTGCTGACCGTCTCCACGCTGTACCCGATGGGCATCGACCAAACCATGAATATGGTGGAGTTTTTCTACCCCGAAGAAATCGCCGCGTTTGAGCGTGAGTTCGTCGAAGCCCAGCAAGCGGCGTACATGGAAACCTGCGCCGAAGACGACGAAATAGCACAGCGCATGGACGCGGGTCGGGCCGCTTTGCGCGCACGCGGTGATAACGAAGTGGGGCCCTACCAAAGCCCGATGGAAGACGGCATGCAGCACTTCCACCGCTGGTACCGACACCAGATGGCGCGGGGGTACTGATGCAAGCGCTCTGGATGGTGTGGGCCTCGTTCTTTTTTGCGACGATGGCCGTAGGCATCAAGTACGCATCACAGAGCTTTCACACCTTTGAGCTGGTCTTCTACCGGGGCCTGGTGAGCATCGTTTTCATGGCGATCATCATGCGCGCGCGCGGCACCCCGTGGCGCACACCGGTGCCCGGTATGCACCTGACCCGAAGCGCCATCGGGGTGCTGTCACTCGGATCGTGGTTCTACGCCATTGCCCACCTCCCGCTGGCCACAGCGATGACGCTGAACTACATGAGCGGGATCTGGGTTGCGGCCTTCATCGTGGGCGGTGCGCTGCTGTACGGGCGATCTGAGAAACAAGGCCCCTTGCTGCTGACCGTGGTGCTCGGTTTTGTCGGCGTGGTGCTTACCTTGCGCCCCACGCTGGACGCCAACCAGATGTTTGCCGGCATCGTTGGGCTGCTCTCGGGCATGAGTGCGGCGCTGGCCTATATGCAAGTCACGGCGCTGGGCCGCGCGGGGGAGCCCGACGAGCGCACCGTGTTTTACTTTTCGGTTGGATCCGCGCTGATCGGTGTGGTCGGCATTGGCATTACCGGCATCACGCCGTGGAGCCAGGTCCGCTGGCAAGACGCGGCCTGGGTGGTGCCCATCGGCGTGCTGGCCTCCATGGGCCAGTGGTGCATGACGCGCGCCTACCGCAAAGGCGCCACCTTGGTGGTGGCCAGCATGCAGTACTCGGGCATCGTGTTTGCGGTGGTGTACAGCCTAGTCCTGTTTGGGGACGACATCGACCCCGTGGGACTGCTGGGCATTGCCACCATCGTGGCCAGTGGCATCGCAGCCACCGTGCTGCGCGCCCGAGCGCTACCCAATACGCCCGCCGAGGCGCATTGAACCCGGCGTGCGCCCACCAGCCAAACGGCCAAACCACCACCCTTAGGAGCGTCCTGCCATGTACACCACCTTGATCTCCGCCACCCAACTGCAGGCACTGCTTGCCAGCCAACTGCCCTGCATGGTGTTCGACTGCAGCTCCGACCTGATGCAGCCCCAGCTTGGACCGGCCATGTACCAAGAAGTGCACATCGCTGGCGCGGTATTCGCCCACTTGGACACCGCACTGAGCGCCAAGGGCGACCCCGCTGCCACCGGCGCCCAGTCCGGCGGACGCCACCCGCTGCCAGCCCGCGAGACCTTTGCCGCGTGGCTCGCCAGCTGCGGCTTTGGCAACGGCTTGCAAGCCGTGGTCTACGACCGCCAAGGCGCCAACTACTGCGGCCGTCTGTGGTGGATGCTCAAGTGGGCTGGCCATGCGCAAGTAGCCGTGCTCGATGGTGGCTTGCAAGCGTGGCAGGCCATCGGCGGGGCTACCGAAAGTGGCACACCGGCGCCTCGCATGCCAGGGCAATTTGTGCTGCAGCCTGCGCTGGTCACGCTGGTGGATGCGGTGGCGGTGCAGCGTCGCTTGGGCCAGCCCGGCCAGACGGTGGTGGACGCCCGCGCGGCACCCCGGTTTCGTGGCGAGATGGAACCGATCGACCCGGTGGCAGGCCACATTCCCGGCGCCTTGAACCGTCCATTTGCCCAGAACTTGGGACCCAATGGCCTGTTTAAATCTGCGGCAGAGCTGCGCGCAGAGTTCACCGCGCTGCTAGGACAACGCTCCCCGGCAGAGGTGGTGCACCACTGCGGCAGCGGTGTCAGCGCCGTGCCCAACATTTTGGCCATGGAGATTGCGGGCTTCGGCCCTAGCGCGCTGTACGCCGGGAGCTGGAGCGACTGGTGCAGCGACCCCAGCCGCCCGGTTGCTCAGGGCTGATAAGCCGTGCAGCCGTGCCGCTCTTGAAGCGGCGCACCTCGCTCGCTAAAGCACAGGGTTCACCCTGACCGCTTGGCCGCACGGCTCAATGTGCGTGGGCCAAGCCGCTCACGACCGTTACCAGCGCGATTCCGACCAGCAGCCAGCCGATCTGCGCCGCGGTCTCGCGGGCGGTCAAGCGCCTCTGCAGTTGGGGGATCAAGTCGGCCAGCGCCACGTAGACAAAGCTGCTGGAGGCCACCACCAAAAAGAAGGGCAAATAGTCGCTGAGTTGCTCTACCAGCCAGTAACCGATCAAACCACCCAGCGCGGTCACTGCACCCGCCATGGACACTTTGACCAAGGCAGTACGCCGGTTGCGGGGGCCAGCCTGCAACACCACCAAGTCGCCCATGTGATGCGGAACCTCGTGGGCCAGCACCGCCAGTGAGGCAATCAGTCCCAAGCGCATGTCGGCCATGAAAGCAGAGGCAATCAAGATGCCGTCGCCAAAGCAGTGCACGCTGTCGCCTGCCAACACCGCCCAACTGCCGCCCGCCAATGGGTTGGCTGGAGGCTTGGCATCAGCGGCACTTAGAGCGTGGTGGTGGTGCGCGCCGTCACCGTGCATGCCATGGTGGTGTGTGCCGTGTCCGTGTCCGTGTCCGTGCTCGTGCCCGTGGTGCCACAGCTCGGCTTTGTCTAGCAGGAAGAAGAACACCAAACCCACCAGCAGCGCCAGGAAGAGGTCGTGTGCGCTGGACTGGCTCTCGAACGCCTCCGGCAGCAAATGCATGAATGCCGTGGCCAGCAGCGCGCCCGCTGCCAAGCTGAGCATGTGCTGGGTAAAGCGTGCCAATACGCCAAAACTCAGCAAGGCTGCCAGCCAGACGCTGCCAATGCCAGCAGTCAACGTGCCCAGGACGATCGCAAGCAGGGTCATACCCGGGTCCTCAAGGGCAGTGCCGCAGCAGGCAGAAGCTCGGGCAGCAAAAAACGAACTTGCTGCGAGCAAACGGTCGCAGCGGTGCAGTCAGATGGCATAAACAAAGTTCAAGTAAATCGCGCACGGCATCGTCAGTGCGCCAAATCCCAATTGAGGCCAACGCCCACTTCTGCAAGCAGGGGCACTTTCAGTTCGGCCACACCAGCCATCAAACGAGGCACTTCGGTGCGCAGCCAGTCGACCTCGCTTTCCGGCACCTCGAACACCAATTCGTCGTGCACCTGCATGATCATTTTGGTGGCGCGCTGCTCTGCATCGAGCACCTGCTGCACCTTCACCATGCTCAGCTTGATCAGGTCGGCGGCAGTACCTTGCATGGGCGCGTTGATGGCGGCGCGCTCGGCGCCGGCTTTGCGCGGGCCATTGGGTGAGTTGATCTCCGGCAGGTACAGGCGCCGGCCAAACACAGTTTGCACATAGCCCCGCTCCTTGGCCTCCTGGCGGGTGCGGTCCATGTAGTCCTTCACGCCGGGGTAGCGCTCAAAGTAACGGGTGATGTAGTTTTTCGCCGCCGTGTTATCGATGCCCAGGTTGCGGGCCAGACCAAACGCGCTCATGCCATAGATCAGGCCAAAGTTGATCACCTTGGCATAGCGGCGCTGCTCGTTGCTGACTTGGTCCAGTCCCACGCCAAACACCTCGGCCGCGGTGGCACGGTGCACATCCAGCCCCTCGGTGAAGGCCCGCAGCAGGGCCACATCGCCGCTGATGTGCGCCATGATGCGCAGCTCAATTTGACTGTAGTCGGCACTGGCGATCATCGAGCCTGGCGGGGCGACAAAGGCCTCGCGCACCCGGCGGCCCTCGGGCGTACGAATCGGAATGTTCTGCAAATTGGGATCGTTGCTCGAGAGCCGACCGGTGACTGCTACCGCCTGCGCGTAATGGGTGTGGACCCGACCGGTGCGGGGCAGCGCCAGCTGCGCCAGCTTGTCGGTGTAGGTGCCCTTGAGTTTGGCAAGCCCACGGTGCTCCAAAATCTTGGCAGGCAGCGGGAAATCCTCGGCCAGTTTTTCCAGCACCTCTTCATCGGTGCTAGGCGCGCCGGTGGCGGTCTTCTTGACCACCGGCAATCCGAGTTTGGTGAAGAAGATGTCGCCAATTTGCTTGGGGCTGCTGAGGTTGAATATCTGTCCAGCGAGTTCATGCGCTTCGGTCTCGAGTTGCACGATGCGCTGGCCCAAGGCCTGACTTTGCGCGGCCAAGGTGGGCGCGTCGATCAGCACGCCGTGGCGCTCCATGCGGTACAGCGCCTCGCTGCTGGCGATCTCCAGTTCGTACACAAAGCGCAGTTTGTCGTCTTGCGTGAGCTGTGGCCACAGAACTTGGTGCACGGCCAGGGTTTGCTCGGCATCCTCGCAGGCGTAGTCCGAGGCCTTGTCAATCTCCACCTGGTTCATGGTGAGCTGGTTCACGCCTTTTCCGCACAGGTCCTCGAAAGTGATGCCGCTGCGGCCCAGGTGCCGCTCGGCCAGGCTGGTCAGGCCATGGGGCTTATGCACTTCCAGCACATAGCTTTGCAGCATGGTGTCGTGGGCATAGCCCTGCACCTCGATGCCGTGGTTGGCAAACACATGGCGGTCGTACTTCACATGCTGGCCCAGCTTGTGTGCCTGCGGGTTCTCCAGCCAGGGCTTCAATCGTGCCAGCACCGCCTCGCGCGGCAGCTGCTCCGGTGCGCCGGGGTAATCGTGGGCCAGCGGAATGTAGGCCGCCTCGCCCGCCGCAACGCTGACGCTGATGCCTACGATTTCGGCCCGCATTTCGTCCAACGAAGTCGTTTCGGTGTCCAGCGCGGTCAACTCGGCGGCCTGCACGCGTTCCAGCCAATGCTCCAGCAGGTCCCAGCTGAGCACCGTGGTGTAGCGGGTGTCGCTATCACGGGGCCGCAGGGGAACGGATTGCACAGGGGCATCAAACAGGCCCGGGTTTTGGGTATCGGTGCGCGGCTGGATGGCTGCTCTGCTGGGGTAGGCTGCGGTGGCACCCTCGCCCGCAGTAGCCAAGGACTTGGCCAAGCCCTTGAAGCCGTACTTTTCGTAAAACGCCCGCAAGGCGTCTACCGATGGCTCCCGCACGCGAAGAGCTTCCAACTGGGGCAAGTCGGGCACATAGTCTTGCAGATCGCAATCGGTCTTGATGGTGAGCAGGGTGCGCGCCGTGGGCAGCCAGTCCAGCGCCTTGCGCAGGTTATCGCCTGCAGCGCCCTTGATATCGTCTTGGTGCGCCAGCAGGTTCTCCAAAGAGCCGTACTCCTGCAGCCACTTGGCAGCGGTCTTGGGTCCCACCTTGTGGACACCGGGCACGTTGTCCACCGCATCGCCCACCAAGGTTTGGTAGTCGATCATCAAATGGGCTGGCACACCAAACTCCGCCTCCACCCCGGCTTGGTCGCGGCGCTTGCCGTTCATGGTGTCGATGATCGTGATGTGCGGGTTGACCAACTGCGCCAGGTCTTTGTCGCCACTGCTCACCACCACCTCCACGCCCTGGGCCGCCGCCGCGATGGCCAAGGTGCCAATCACGTCATCGGCCTCGACGCCAGGCACATCGAGCACCGGCCAGCCCAGCAAACGCACCACCTCGTGGATGGGGGCAATTTGGGAGCGCAAGTCGTCTGGCATGGGTGCACGCTGGGCCTTGTACTCGGGGTAGATCGCATCGCGAAAGGTCGGTCCTTTGGCGTCAAACACACAGGCCACGTATTCGGCGTGCACCTCTTTGCGCAGGCTGCTGAGCATGTTGATGAGGATGCGGATCGCCCCGGTCTTTTGCACTGTGCCGTCGGGCAAGTTCACGCTCATGCTGTCGCCGCCGGCGAAGAACGCGCGGTACAGGTAACTGGAGCCGTCAATCAACAAAAGGGTTTTTCGGGGTTCTTGCATACAGCCCATTTTGCCTGTGCCCGATGGGGCAGTTGGGCGAGCCTACAATTCGCGAATGGCGGTTTACACAGAAGTCCCGTTTGACGAAGCCAAAGCATTTTTGCTCTCGCTCAACCTTGGAACCCTGCACACGCTGCAGGGCTGCGCTGGTGGTATTGAAAACACCAACTACTTCGCCACCACCGACCAAGCCCCCTATGTTTTGACGCTGTTCGAACGCTTAAGTGCAGACCAGTTGCCGTTTTACTTGCGGCTGATGAAGCACTTGGCGGTGCACGGTATTCCGGTGCCCGACCCCGCCGCCAATGCCGATGGCGATGTGGTTCACGAACTGCGGGGCAAGCCGGCGGCGGTGGTCAATCTTTTGGCGGGCCGCAGTGAACTCGCACCGACAGCCGGGCACTGCACACAGGTCGGCGCCATGCTGGCGCGCATGCACTTGGCCGGACGGGACTTCCCCATGGACCAACCTAACTTGCGCGGCCTGTCGTGGTGGAACGAGACGGCGCCTGCGGTGTTGGGTTTCTTGGATGCGCCCCAAGCCAACCTGATGCGCAGCGAACTGGCCTACCAAAACCATGTCGCCGCGCAAGCAGCGTACCGCGCTTTGCCACGCGGCCCCATCCACGGCGACCTGTTCCGCGACAACGCCATGTTCGACACGCAACCCTCGGACGATGGCAGCCCCCGGCTCACGGGTTTTTTTGATTTTTACTTTGCAGGCGTGGACACCTGGCTGTACGACATCGCGGTGTGCCTTAACGATTGGTGCACTGACCTGACGTGCGGCGCGGCAGATGTGGCGCGGTGCAAGGCGCTGCTGTCAGCCTACGAATCGGTGCGGCCGCTGCAGGCACCTGAGCGCCAACTGCTACCGGCGCTGGCCCGGGGGGCCGCGTTGCGGTTTTGGTTGTCACGGCTGTGGGACTTGCACTTGCCGCGCGAGGCCAGCATGCTCAAGGCGCACGACCCGAACCACTTCGAGCGGGTGCTGCGTCAGCGCATCGCGCACCCCTTGTCCTTGTCTGTGCTGGCAAGCACGGACCAACTTGAACGCGCCACCGCATGAAACTTCGCATAGCGCCTGCCAGTGCAGGCTGGGTCTGGGCCACCACCGGAATGAAAACCTTTTTCCGCCAGCCCCTGGCCCTTGCGGGTCTGTTCTTTATCTTCATGGCGGTCATTTCTGTGCGCAGCTTGGTCCCCTTCTTTGGCAGTGTGCTGGCGTTGGTGATACTGCCCGGCGCCACATTGGGCCTGATGGCTGCCACCGAGCAGGCCCACGCAGGCAAGTTCCCGATGCCCCTGGTCATCCTGAGTGGGTTTCGGGCAGGGCCAGAAAAGCTGCGCGCCATGCTCCTGCTCGGTCTTCTGTATGCGCTCGGATTCTTGCTGGTGCTGGGCATATGCTCTCTGGTAGACGGCGGCAGGTTTGCCCGCTTGTACCTGCTGGGCGAAGTGCTCTCCATGGAGAGTTTGCAAGATCCAAACTTTGATGTGGCGCTGATCCTGGCCATGGCGCTGTACCTGCCGCTTTCGCTGATGTTCTGGCACGCGCCCGCATTGGTGTTTTGGCACGGCGTGAGTCCACTCAAAAGTCTGTTTTTCAGCCTGGTGGCCTGCCTGCGCAACCTGGGTGCTTACTTGGTCTACGGCGTGGCGTGGCTGGCGGTGTGGCTGGCGGTGTTAATGGGCATGGGTATGGTCATCTCAGTGATAGCGCTCATTTTCGGCAACCCGGATTGGGCGTCTGCTTTGATGCTTACTACCGCGATGCTGATGGCTAGCATGTTCGTTACCTCGATTTACTTCAGCTACCTGGGAAGTTTCGAGATCACAGAAGGAGACAACGATGGGCCAGCACACCCTGCAGGGCCGCACTGAAGACGAACTCGGCTGGTTCAAGCGGCGTCAGTTTTTGCAAGCCGCAGCAGCATGGACGGCTTTGGGCGGGTATGGCGCAGCCTTGGCGCAGGGCCGCAGCAACATCGTCCGTGTGGAGGGCGACGCAATGGTCAACGGCACCCGGCTGCTGCCAGGCCAAATTATTCAAGTTGGCGACACCGTGGCCACTGGCCCCAAAAGCAGCATGGTGGTGGTATTGGGCAACTCGTCGATCTTGGTCCGCCAGAACACCAAACTTTCCACCGAACGCGGCAGCACCCCCGATGCGGTGGGTGTTTTGCGCTTGGTCACTGGCGCGGTGGCCAGCGTGTGGGGCCGGGGCTCCGAGCGCAAGGTGCTTACTCCAACGGTGACTGCTGGCATCCGCGGCACCGGGGTGTACACCGAGGTGCTGCCTGAAAAGGATGGACGCGAGTACTTTTGCACTTGCTACGGTACGGTGAACCTGTCGGTCGGCGCAAGCACCAAGCTCAGCCAGGCCGAGTACCACGACGCCTTCTGGGTCGACCCCAGCGCCCCCGCTGGCGCAGCGCTGCGTCGCGCACCAGCGGTCAACCACACCGACGAAGAGCTCGAATTCCTGGCCCAACTGGTGGGGCAACGCACCGCCTGGCAGATTAGCGGGCGCAAGGGCAACGGCAGCCATTCCGGTTATTAGGACCTTTGCCATGTGGTTGTCACATTTCTGACACACCGCGGCGGTAAAAACCGTTCCGACGTTGAACAACCGTTGAACGCAACCAACCGTACCGCAGAGGCACTCATGGCAAAAGACTTCTCCAAGATGGAGGACAGCAACCGCTCCTCCAACCCCAGCATTCATGACGTATCCGGACCCTCACGCCGCACGGTGCTGCGCGGCAGTCTGGGCGCCCTGACCAGTGGCTTGCTGGCTCCCTTGAGCGCTGTGGGCGGTGCGGCAGCACTGACAGCTTGCGCATCCAATGGCATGTCGGGCGGCCCGCTGCTGGGCTTCAAGAGCGTTCCTGTGTCAACTGCCGACATGATCGTCGTGCCAGAAGGCTACACCGCACAAGTGCTTGCGCCCTGGGGTGACCCGGCCGGCCTGTCTGGCGAAAACCACGCCTTCAAGGACGACGGCAGCAACACCGCCGCCCAGCAAGAAACCCAGATTGGCATGCACCACGACGGCATGCACTTTTTCTCGCAAGACGGCTCCAAGAGCGGCCTGCTGGTGATCAACCACGAATACACTGACGAAGGCTTGCTGTTCACCGACGGCATGGCCACCTGGACACTTGAGAAAGTGCGCAAGGCCCAAGCAGCCCATGGCGTGTCGGTGCTGGAAATCGAAGACAAAGGCGGCAAGTGGGAAGTGGTCAAGCCCTCCCCCTGGGCACGTCGCATCACCGCCAACACCCCGTGCGAAGTGACCGGCCCAGCAGCCGGTCACCCCCTGATGCAAACCGCCGCTGACAAAGCCGGCCGCCGTGTGTTGGGCACGCTCAACAACTGCGCCAGCGGCATTACCCCCTGGGGCACCTACCTGACGGCGGAAGAAAACTTCATCAACTACTTCAGCGGTGGCGACACCCCGAGCGACCATGAGAAGCGCTGGGGCCTGCGCAAGGGCGGCGCCGGCGGCTACCGCTGGCACGAGCATGATGCGCGCTTTGACGCGGTCAAAAACCCCAACGAGCCAAACCGCTTTGGATGGATCGTTGAAATCGACCCCTTCAACCCCAGCTCCACCCCCGCCAAGCGCACCGCCTTGGGCCGCGGCGCCCACGAGGGTGCGACGGTTGCCATGACCAAAGACGGCCGCGCCGTGGTGTACATGGGCGAAGACGCCCGCTTTGAGTACATCTACAAGTTCGTCAGCCGCGACACCATGAAACCAGGTGGCGCCACCGCCAACGCCACCCTGCTCGACCATGGCACCTTGTTTGTGGCCAAGTTCAACTCCGACGGCAAAGGCCAGTGGATTGCCCTGACCCACGGCCAAGGCCCGCTGACCGCTGCCAACGGCTTTGCCGACCAGGGTGAAGTCCTGATCAAGTCGCGCCAGGCCAGCGACCTGTTGGGCGCCACCAAAATGGACCGCCCCGAGTGGATCGACGTGGACAAGCAAGGCTGGGTCTACACCACCCTGACCAACAACAGCAACCGCGGTGGCGACAAGCAGCCCGCAGTGGACGCTGCCAATCCCCGCGCCAACAACACCATGGGCAACATCATCCGCTGGAAGGAAGATGGCGACTTCAACGGCACCACTTTCGTGTGGAACCACTTTGTGTTGGCCGGTGACCCCAGCTTGGAGCGCGCCGACGCGAAGGGCAACGTCAAGGGCGACATGTTTGCCTGCCCGGACGGCCTGTGGACCGACGCACGTGGCGTGCTGTGGATTCAGACTGACATGTCCACCTCGGCCATGGGCAAGGGCGACCTCAAGAACCTGGGCAACAACATGATGCTGGCTGCCGATCCACGCACCGGCGAAATTCGCCGCTTCCTGACCGGCCCGTCCGGAGGCGAAATCACCGGCGCCACCGGCACGCCTGACGGCAAAACCATGTTCATCAACGTGCAGCACCCCGGCGAGAGCCCCACCGAGCGCAGCGATCCCAAGGCGCCCGGTGCCATCTCCAACTGGCCTGACAAAAAGCCCGGCGGCCGCCCCCGCTCGGCCACGGTGGTGATTCGCAAGAAGGACGGCGGCGTCATCGGCACCTAAGCAAAGCCAGATAGTTCAGCCTCAGAAGACCACGCCTTGGCGTGGTCTTTTTTTTGCCTTTTTTTGTGCATTTTTTCCCTGCGGCCAAGCCTAGAATGTCCATAACGACATAGGGGTTGATATGCGCACCAACTTGCCAATTACGCAACACGAGTACGACTACCCTGCAGACAAGATGCTGGTGTCCATGACTGACACCAAAGGCGTCATCACCCACTGCAACCACGCGTTTGTCGAGGTCAGCGGCTTCACCTACGACGAGCTGATCGGACAAAACCACAACCTGGTGCGCCACCCCGACATGCCGCCGCAGGCCTACAAAGACATGTGGGCCACCATCGGCCGCGGCCACCCCTGGACGGGCATGGTGAAAAACCGCCGCAAGAACGGTGACCACTACTGGGTTCAAGCCAATGTCACACCGACCTTGAAAAACGGCAAACCTACAGGCTATATGTCGGTGCGCATCAAGCCCAGCCGCCAAGACGTTGCCACCGCCGAAGCGCTGTACGCCCAAATGCGCGCCAGCACCGACGGTGCCAAGTGCCCCTTTGAGTTGCAGGGTGGCGAGGTGCACTACCGCGGACTGCGTGGCCTCGCGGGGCGTTGGGCACGCATGGCCCTGGGAACGCGCCTGGGCCTGGCCCTGGGCGGCATGATTTTGCTGGGCATGGCGCCGCCGCTTGCATTGGGCCAGACATCGGTCACCGACGCGGTGGTGCAACTGGTGGCATTGCTGGTAGGCGCGGGTGCGGTGCTGGTCTGGTTTCAATCGCGGGTGGTCGGTGCCCTCACCCAGGCGCAGGGGTTTGCGGACGCGCTAGCGGGCTGCAATCTGGGCTCCAGCGTACAAACAAACTACCCGCCGCCGTTAGGACCACTGCTCAAGAGCCTGCGCCAAATCCAGGTCAATTTGCAGGCAGTGGTGGGCGATGTACGCCAAGAGATCAGCAGCTTCACCCGCTCGGCGGCGGAGATCGCCTCAGGCGGCCTGGACTTGTCAGCCCGCACCGAGTCACAGGCCAGCAGCTTGGAAGAGACTGCGGCGTCCATGGAGCAGCTCGCCAGCACCGTACGCCAAACCGCTGACACCGCGGCGCAGGTCGCCGAGAAAAGCACCGAGAGCAACGACATCGTCAACGACGGTGGCTCGGCCGTCCACAAAGTGGGCGAGGCCATGCGGGCGATCGATGTGTCATCCAGTAAGGTGCGCGAAATCATTGGGGTGATCGAGGGTATTGCGTTCCAGACCAACATACTCGCACTGAACGCCGCAGTCGAGGCAGCGCGCGCCGGTGAGCAAGGCCGGGGCTTTGCGGTGGTGGCCTCCGAGGTGCGCGCCCTGGCCCAGCGCAGCGCGGTGGCGGCCAAGGAGATCCGCGAACTCATTGCCGAATCTGCCAATCACATCGCCTCGGGCACGCAGCAGATGCACACAGCGACCCAAACCATTGACCGGGTGGTCGTCACGGTCCGTGAGGTCAGCGAGCTCATCCAACTCATCACCAGCGCCACCAAAGAGCAGGCCACCGGCATCGCCCAGGTCAACGAGGCGGTGACCCAACTCGATGCAGTCACCCAGCAAAACGCGGCCTTGGTGGAAGAGTCGGCGGCCTCGTCCAACGAACTCAACGGCAGCGCAGCCACGCTGGCGCGCTCGGTTCAAGTGTTCCAACTTCCGTAGTGTCCGAACTTGGCGCGGCGGGCAAGCGCTGCCACTGGCAAGCGCATGTGAAAGCTGAAGCTCGCGAAAGTTCCGCCTTCAGCAGGGTGTCGCATGTCGGTTCTTGTGCTGCCGAGTTCTCAAGGCACCGGGGTGAGTTTGGCCACGCTCAGGGCCAGCCACTTGGTGCCATGGCGGGCAAAACTGATCTGTGCCCTGGCATCATCGCCCGCGCCCTCGAGGGTGAGGACGGTGCCCTCGCCAAACTTGCCGTGAAAGACCTTTTGCCGGACCTGCAAGCCGTGGCTTGAAGCGTCCTTGCGCGGCACCGGCGCGTCAGCGCTTCGTTGACTGGGCGAGGCGCTGTCGCCCTGCCCCACCCGCGCGCTGTTGTATGCGCTGCTTGCGCCGCCATAGCTGTACCCACTGCCATGGCTAGCGCCACTTCTTCCATAGCCGCCGCTGCCATACCCCCCATCGTCGCTCCACGCCCGCCCGGCGCCACCCAGTGCATAGGCTGAGGTAGCGGGTTGGCGCTTGGGTGTGAGCCATTTGAGGCAAACCTCGGGCAATTCGTCAAAAAAACGGCTCTTGAGGTTGAAGCGGGTTTGCCCGTGCAGCATGCGGGTCTGCGAGTGCGACAAGTACAGGCGCGCCCGCGCCCGGGTGATGGCCACGTACATCAGTCGCCGCTCTTCCTCCAACCCATCGCGGTCACTCATGGCGTTCTCGTGCGGGAACAAGCCCTCTTCCATGCCGGTGATGAACACGCAATCGAATTCCAGGCCCTTGGCGGAGTGCACCGTCATCAGCTGGATGGCGTCCTGGCCAGCTTGCGCCATGTTGTCGCCCGCCTCCAGCGCGGCGTGGGCCAAAAAGGCGGCCAAGGGGCTAGGGGTTTCGCCGGTTTCGCCGGGTGCTTCCAGGTTGTCTTCATACGCACGTGTGGACGCATCCGCCACCAGATCCAAAGAACCCAGGCCCTGGCTGGCGGGGCTCTGAGTAAGTTCAGCTTCCAATCCGGACGCGTCGCGGCCAAAGCCCTCTTGCATGACAAAGCTTTCGGCGGCATTGACCAACTCTTCCAGGTTTTCCACCCGGTCGGCGCCTTCGCGCTCGGTGCGGTAGTGCTCCAGCAAACCACTCTCGCTGATTACCAACGAAACAATGGTGCGCAGGTTCAATCCTATGGTTTGCTCGCGCAGCACATCGATCTTGGCGACAAAGCCCGCGATGGCGGCTCCAGCGCGCCCGCTGAGCGCGCTGACTGCGTGGTGCAAAGAGCAACCCGAGGCTTTGGCGAGGTCTTGCAACTGTTCGGTGCTGCGCGCGCCGATACCGCGGGCTGGAAAATTGACCACACGCATGAAGCTGGTGTCGTCGTTGGGGTTCTCCAGCAGGCGCAAGTACGCCAGCGCATGCTTGATTTCAGCGCGCTCGAAAAAGCGCAAACCGCCGTACACACGGTAGGGAATGGCCGCATTGAACAGCGCCGTCTCGATCACCCGGCTTTGCGCGTTGGAGCGGTACAGCACGGCAATTTCCTTGCGTTCCACACCGTCGCGCACGAGCTGGCGCATCTCGTCGACCATCCATTGCGCCTCTGAGAAATCGCTGGGCGCCTCGTACACCCGCACCGGCTCGCCAGGCCCCTGCTCGGTGCGCAGGTTCTTGCCCAGGCGGCGGCTGTTGTGGCCAATCAGCGCGTTGGCCGCATCCAGGATGTTGCTGTAGCTGCGGTAGTTTTGCTCCAGCTTGATCTGGTGCTGCACCGCGAACTCGCGCACAAAGTCGGCCATATTGCCCACACGCGCGCCACGAAACGCGTAAATGCTCTGGTCGTCGTCGCCCACGGCCAGCACCGCACCGCCTGTGTGGTGGTCCTCGCCCTCCACGCCCTTGCCTGCCAGCATCTTGATCCAGGCGTACTGCAGCTTGTTGGTGTCCTGGAACTCGTCAATCAGGATGTGCCGAAAGCGCCGCTGGTAGTGCTCGCGGATGGGTGCGTTGTCGCGCAGCAGCTCGTAGGAGCGCAGCATCAGCTCACCAAAATCCACGACGCCCTCGCGTTGGCATTGCTCTTCGTAGAGCTGGTAGATCTCGACCTTTTTTTGTGTCAAGGCATCGCGCACTGGCACCGCTGCGGGGCGCATGCCGTCTTCCTTGCAGCCGGCGATGAACCACTGCAACTCTTTGGGTGGAAAGCGCTCGTCGTCGATGGCGTACTGCTTGCACAAGCGCTTGATGGCCGACAACTGGTCTTGCATATCCAGAATCTGGAAGGTCAAAGGCAAATTAGCCGCCTTGCAGTGCGTGCGCAAAAAGCGGTTGCACAGCCCGTGGAAAGTGCCTATCCACATGGCGCGCACGTTGACTGGCAGCATGCCCGAGAGCCGCGTCATCATCTCCTTGGCGGCCTTGTTAGTGAACGTCACCGCCATGATGCCGCCCGGCGTGGCCAGGCCTTGGTGCAGCAACCAGGCAATGCGGGTAGTCAGCACGCGGGTTTTGCCCGAACCGGCGCCTGCCAGAATCAGCGCATGCTCGGCCGGCAGGGTGACAGCGCTGCGCTGCTCTGCGTTGAGCGTGGCCAGCAAGGGCGACGGCGCATCGCCAGGCGCATCCGTGAAAAGGAACATGCGGCGATTGTAGGAACAGTGCGTAAAATCAATCACCGGGCCCAAGCATGTGCAGCCCGGTATTTTTTTGCCGGCTCCACTCCAAGCGCCCCGTACCGATTGAACTTGATGGAGCTTGGGCGATGGAAATTTTTGACTACGACAACATCCTGCTGCTGCCACGCAAATGCCGCGTGGAAAGCCGCTCGGAATGCGACGCCAGCGTGGAACTCGGAAGTCGGCGCTTTCGCCTGCCGGTGGTGCCCGCCAATATGAAGACCGTGGTGGACGAATCCATCTGTATCTGGCTGGCGCAGAGTGGCTACTTTTACGTGATGCACCGCTTTGACCTGGACAACGTCCAGTTCACCAAAGACATGCGCGCCAAGGGCCTGTACGCATCAATCTCGCTGGGCGTCAAAAAGCCGGACTACGCAACGGTAGACCAGCTGGTAGCTGAAGGTTTAACGCCCGAATACATCACCATCGACATCGCCCACGGCCATGCCGATAGCGTGAAAAACATGATCGGCTACCTCAAAGAAAAATTGCCCGGCAGCTTCGTCATCGCCGGCAATGTGGGCACGCCCGAGGCGGTCATTGATCTAGAAAACTGGGGCGCTGACGCGACCAAAGTGGGTATCGGCCCAGGCAAGGTTTGCATCACCAAACTGAAGACAGGTTTTGGCACGGGTGGCTGGCAGCTTAGTGCGCTCAAGTGGTGCGCGCGGGTGGCCACCAAACCCATCATCGCCGACGGTGGCATCCGCGACCACGGCGACATCGCCAAGAGCGTTCGCTTTGGCGCCTCGATGGTGATGATCGGCTCGCTCTTTGCGGGCCACGAGGAGTCACCGGGCCAGACCGTCGAGGTCGACGGCAAGCTATTCAAGGAGTACTACGGCTCGGCCAGTGACTTCAACAAAGGCGAGTACAAGCACGTGGAAGGCAAGCGCATTCTGGAGGCGATCAAGGGCAAGCTGGCCGACACCCTGATCGAGATGGAGCAAGACGTACAAAGCTCGATCAGCTACGCCGGTGGCAAAAAACTGATGGACATCCGCAAGGTCAACTACGTCACGCTGGGCGGCGACAACGCGGGCGAGCATTTGCTGATGTGAAGCGGGCCGTGGGGGCCACCGCCTATCCGGCGGTGCCACCCTACAGCGCCCACGTATGGAGGTGAAAACTCCCCCGAAGAGAACACACTCCCAAGAAAAAGGCGGACCGGGTTAAACACCCGGTCCGCCTTTTTTGTCAGTGCCGCGCGGCACTTCGCAAAGGCTTAGTCCGCGTTGCGCACTGGACGCTTTTTAGCGTCGCGGGGCACAAACACCTTGCCACCGTTGCCGGGCTTGGCGAAGCCAGCCGGCTTGCCGAATGCGGGCTTGCGTGCAGCAAAGTCGCCGCGAGGCGCCGCAGCATCACCACGCGGTGCAAAGCCAGCACGAGGAGCAAAGTCGCCGCGCGGTGCGCCGAAGTCAGCGCGCGGCGCACGGGCATCGCCTCGCGCTGCGCCTTGGCCAGCGAAACGGTCGTTGAAGCCGCCCTTGCGCTCGTAGCTAAAGCCTTCGCGGGCCGCACCGCTGTAGTCCCGGCTGCCACCTTCGGGCTTGCCGGCAAAGCCACGGTTGCCACCGCCAAATCCGCCTTCGCGTGGGCCACCAAACTTGCGGTCGCGCGAATGGAACTCGCTAGAGCGTCCACGGCCAGCAAAACCCGCACGCTCTTGCGGCGCGCGCATCTGGGGTTCCAAGCCGGGGATCACGTCTACCTTGAGGGGCTGGCGGCTGTAGGCTTCGATGTCGAAAATCTTGCGGCGGTCGCGCATCTCGGCAAAGGTCACTGCCAGGCCGTCGCGACCAGCGCGGCCGGTGCGGCCAATGCGGTGGGTGTAGTCCTCGGCCTTCATGGGCAAGCCAAAGTTGAAAACGTGGCTGATAGTGGGCACATCGATGCCTCGGGCGGCGACGTCGGTGGCAACCAAGATTTGCACCTGTCCTTGGCGCAATGCCATGAGGCGGCGGTTGCGCAGGCCCTGGCTGAGGGCACCGTGCAAAGCCACTGCCGAGAAACCGTCTTGCTGCAGGTCGTTGGCCAGACCGTCGCACTCGATTTGGGTGCTGGCAAACACAATGGCTTGATTGATACTGGTGTCGCGCAGCCAGTGGTCGAGCAGCTTGCGCTTGTGCTGTGCGTTGTCCGCCCAAAACAGCACTTGCTGAATGTTGACGTGCTTTTCCTGCGGATTGTCGATGGTCACGCGCTGGGGCTCGCGCATGACGCGGGCAGCGAGTTGCTGGATGCGCGGCGCGAAGGTGGCACTGAACATCATGGTCTGCTTGCGGGAGATGGTGAGCTGGTTGATCTCGGCCAGATCGTCCGAGAAGCCCAGATCGAGCATGCGGTCGGCCTCGTCGACTACCAGGAACTGCACTTGGTCGAGCTTGATCTGCATGGAGCGCTGCAAGTCCAGCAAGCGCCCTGGCGTGGCCACCACCAAATTGGCGTTTTGCAGCTTGGCAATTTGCAGCTGGTACGGCATGCCGCCCACGATGTTGGCAATACGCAGGCCACGGCAATGTTGCACCAGGTCAATTGCGTCGTGCGCCACTTGCTGCGCGAGTTCGCGGGTGGGGCAGACGATCAGGGCGCCCGGCGTTGCAGCCTTGAAGTTGCGGGGGTTGGTGGGGTCTTTGCGCTTGGCGCGCTTGGGTGGTGCCTCGCCCTTGGCCACCGCATCGGCCACCGATTGCTCGTACTCGGCGCGCTCAGCGGCTTCGGCAGCGGCTTGCTGTGCCAACAGCGTGTGCAGCACCGGCAACAAGAACGCGGCGGTTTTGCCGCTTCCAGTCTGGCTGGAGACCATCAGGTCCACAAACTTGGTGGTTTTCAAGTCGGTGCCCACGGCGGCCATCGCCATGGGAATGGCCTTGGACTGCACGGTGGTGGGCTGGGTGTAACCCAGGTCTTTGCAAGCGCGTACCAGCTCGGGTGCGAGGCCCATGGTGACGAAACCGTTGGGGGCTTCGGGCGCTTGGGGGCCATCGGGCACCTCGCTCGCGTCGGCCGCACTCGACCCCTGGAGTGTGGCGGCGGCGGCGGCGGAAGAACCCGCATCAGTTGCGGCGGCTGGCGCTACAAAGGTCCCGTCTGAAGTCGTGGAAAAGTGGTCGGCAGGCGCAGTATCGCCAGCCGCATCGAATGCGTCAGTCATATTTTTTCTCACACGCGAGCGCCGCAAAAGCGGGTGCTCCGTCAATGGTTAAAAAACATCAACCATCAAACGGAGCCGGCGCTGACCCGTCAAGGGTGTACTCAGCGCGTGGGGCCCATGTAGCCGGGCCCGGTGAATGAAGGGAGATGTGGAACAACGCTGCGGATGACAGCGAAGCCAGCGAGTATCGCACGAATCCGGGTTTGTACTTAGGCTATGCGCAAAAAATTACGGCGGTAGTGGTCCAGTTCGTCAATGGACTCGTGCACATCGGCCAATGCGGTGTGGCGCTGCTGCTTTTTGAACGCTGCATGCACTTGCGGGCTCCAACGTTTGGCCAACTCCTTGAGGGTACTGACGTCGAGGTTGCGGTAATGGAAAAACGCCTCCAAGCGGGGCATGTACTTGACCAAAAAGCGCCGGTCCTGTCCGATGGTATTGCCGCACATCGGCGATCCGTTGGCAGACACGTAGCGACTGATGAAAGCAATCAAAGCCTCTTCTGCCTGCACCTCTGTGGTGGTGGATTCCTTGACCCGATCTGTGAGGCCGCTCTTGCCGTGGGTGCCCTTATTCCAGGCGTCCATCTGGTCAAGCAGAGCGTCACTTTGGTGCACCACGAATACCGGGCCCTCCACGCGCACACTGAGGTCGGAGCTGGTGACCACGACGGCAATCTCGATGATGCGGTCGCGCTCTGGATCCAGTCCAGTCATTTCGCAGTCCAGCCAGACTAGGTTGGTGTCGGATTTGGGCAGCAGGGGTTGGGTATCAGCCATCAGCGCATTGTCACCGATGGCCTAAACTCCCCGCCCATGCAGGAACTGTTGCCCGTGAATTACTCCACCACCCTTTCAATTGGATTTGCCCTTGCCCTGTGCGCCAGCGTCGTGCTGAAGTTCTGGCTTGCCAGCCGCCAAATGCGGCACGTGGCCGCGCACCGCGACGCAGTCCCTGCTGCTTTTGCGCAGCACATTTCGCTCGCTGCCCACCAGCGCGCTGCCGACTACACCATCGCGCAGTCCCGCTTGTCCGTGCTGGAGCTAGCCTGGGGCGCGGCGGTGTTACTGGGCTGGACCTTGCTAGGCGGCCTGCACTTGCTCAACCGCCAACTGCTGCAGTGGATGGACCCCGGGCTTGCGCAACAGGTGGCTGTGATGGTCGGCTTTTTTGTGGTCGGCTCGGCGCTGGATCTACCCTTTGCGCTGTACCGCACCTTCGTACTCGAACAGCGTTTTGGCTTCAACAAGACCACGCCCAGGCTGTGGCTGCAAGATTTCGCCAAATCCACCGTTTTGGGCTTGGTCATTGGCCTGCCCTTGGTCACCCTGATCGTGTGGATGATGGGCTCACTGGGCGCATCCTGGTGGCTGTGGACTTGGTGCGTATGGGTGGCATTCAACCTGCTGTTGTTGTGGGTCTACCCCAGTTGGATCGCGCCGTGGTTCAACCAATTCAAGCCGCTGGACAACCCGTCGCTGCAGCAGCGGGTGGATGCGCTGATGCAGCGTTGCGGCTTTCGCTCCCAAGGCTTTTATGTGATGGACGGCAGCAAGCGCAGCGCCCACGCCAACGCCTACTTCACCGGCTTTGGCAACTCCAAGCGGGTGGTGTTTTACGACACATTGCTGGCCCAGCTGTCCGAGGCGGAAGTCGATGCGGTGCTGGCACACGAGCTGGGGCACTTCAAGCACCGGCATGTGCCCAAGCGGATGCTGTCCATGTTTGGGCTGAGCCTGGTGGGTTTTGCGCTGCTGGGTTGGTTAGCCCAACAGGTCTGGTTCTACACCGGTCTGGGGGTGTTGCCCAATATGGATGGCGGCAACAGCGCGCTGGCGCTCGTGCTGTTCATGCTGGTGCTACCGCTGCTGAGCACCTTTGTTGCGCCGCTGCTTGCGCAGTTCTCGCGCCAGCACGAGTTCGAAGCCGACGCTTACGCTGTCCAGCAAGCCAATGGAGTAGACCTGGCCAACGCCTTGCTCAAGCTCTACCAAGACAACGCGTCCACCCTTACCCCCGACCCGGTGTATGTGCGGTTTTACTACTCGCACCCGCCTGCCTCGGAGCGGCTGGGCCGCATGCGCAGCATGGCAGCGGGGGGCTGAGTCATGGTTCAACCGACCTCAGCGATGGGCAATGCGCGGCCACCCGCCGCGCTGACAGCCACCCAAGTGATTGCCGGTTTGGCCAGCTTGGATGGTTGGAAGCTGTTTGGCGATGGCGCAGACGTCGCCATCGAAAAAACCTTCCAGTTCAAGAACTTTTTGCGCACCCTGTCTTTTGTCAATGCAGTGGCCTACTTGGCCGAACGCCATGACCACCATCCCGAACTGTTGGTGCAGTACAGCAGCTGCAGCGTGCGCTGGCGCACCCACGACGTCCAGGGCATCTCGACCTTGGACCTGCAATGCGCGGCGCTGGTGGACGCGCTGGCGGCGCCACCGCCCTCTCCTTAAGCAGCCCCTCTGTGGCCAGTATGCCTCTCCAAACCGGCCGCGTTGTTGCAAGCCACGGCCGCCATGTTTGGATAGAAACCCCAGAGGGGCGCCGCCTCATCTGCCATGCCCGAGGAAAAAAAAGCCAGACAGTAGTGGGCGATGTGGTGTGGTGGCAAGCCAGCGAAGACGAGGGCACCATCGAACAGGTGCAGCCGCGGCGCAACCTGCTGTACCGGCAGGACGAAGTACGCACCAAATCGTTTGCAGCCAACCTGGACCAAGTACTGGTCGTCTTAGCCGCCGAGCCCGAGTTCTCCGAGTCGCAACTTGCGCGCGCGCTGATTGCGGCGCAGGCCGAAAAAATTGCACCAGTCATTGCATTGAACAAGAGTGACTTGGCCGGACCTTTTGCGCGCGCCTGGGAGCGCCTGGGCCCCTACCGCGACATGGGCTACACCGTGGTGCCGCTGGCTCTCAAACCGCGCGACCCCGGCTCAGCGACTACCGAGGTACAAGGTCTGATAGACATCATGCAGGGGAAAACGACGCTGGTTCTGGGCCCATCCGGTGCGGGCAAAAGCACCTTGATCAACCGGATGTGCCCCGATGCCCAGGCACTGACCAACGAGATATCGACCGCCCTGCAATCGGGACGGCACACCACCACCAGCACCCGCTGGTACTGGGTGGATGCGGCCAAAACTACGTCGGTGATTGACTCGCCAGGTTTTCAGGAGTTTGGCTTGCACCACATCGAGCCCAAGCACTTGGCAGGACTGATGCCGGACCTGCAAGCACACGCGGACCACTGCAAGTTCTACAACTGCACCCATTTGCACGAGCCCGGTTGCGGCGTGTTGGCAGCGCTGAGTGCACCAGGATTGAGCGGCGCCATCAGCCGCCAGCGGCACAAAATTTACAGCGATTTGTTTGCGGAGCTTTCACAGTCCCGGTACTGAGCCTCGCTAGCCCACCAAGCGCGCCACGGACAAAAGCGCAAGCAGCACCATCCACATCACCACGGTGCGCCACACCAAGCCCACCACCGCACGCAGGTGCATCGGCTGGGGTGTTTGGCCGGTGCTTTCATTGCTTTGGGGACCCAGCTTCACGTTCACCGCACCGGCCGTGGCAGCAGTGACCACCAGGTCGTTGTCGCCAGGGAATTTAGCAACCTGCTGGCGCCAACTGTCTACTGCTTCCTCAAAGCTGCCAGCGCAGGCGAAACCCAAACCGGTCAAGCGCGCCGGCAGCCAGTCAATCACATACCAGGCGCGGTTGGCACAGGCCTGCAAAGGCGCGCTGATGGGCACGCTGGTAGCACGCAATGGCCGGTTGGCGTAGCGCACCAAATACTCCGCAACGCGGTAAACCACCGCGCCTGCCGGCCCTAAGCCCAAAGCCGCCAGAACCGAGTACCACGCCAACACGCCAAAAACATGGCGGTGCGCAGACAGCACCGAGTGCTCAATGACGTGGCGCACGATTTCGCTGCGGGGCAGCTCACTGGCATCGATGCGCATCCATTGGGCCAGCAGGGTGCGTGCCTGCGCCTCATCGCCCAAGTAGAGCGCGTCGCGGATTTGCGTGAAGTGGTGGCTGAACTGCCGAAAACCCAAGGTGACATACAAAATCGCCACGTTCCAAACCGCAGCAGCCACCCAACCCAAGGTGGACGACACGGCCCAGTGCACTGCCCAGACCAGCAGCGCCGGTACCAACACGGCAATCGACCAGGTCAGCCAACCGTGATGCACCTGGCCGGCATCGAAACTGCTGACCACCCAGCGCACCCAACCGCGGTTCGTGTTGTGGACTGGATTGACCTGGCCCAAGGGCCGGGCCTGTTCCAGCAGCAAGGCAATGAGAATCGATACAAAGCTCATGCAAGCATCATACCGACGCCCTACAGCACCAGGCGGCTAGGCCTGCACAAAGCGGTAAAGGTTGCGTAGCATGCCGGCGGTGGCGCCCCAGATGAAGCGTTGGGTGCCGCCGTCTTGGTAGGGCATCGACAACCAGCCGCGTTGCTCGCCCTCCCAGTCCATCACATGGTGGTGGTGGTTGGCCGGGTCCATCAGGTGGCGCAGCGGTACTTCGAATACATCGGCCACCTCATGGGGGTTGGGCACAATAGAAAAGCCTGGACGCACCAAGGCCACGACCGGCGTAACCACAAACGCGCTACCGGTCGTGTAGATGGGCAGGCAACCCATCACTTCTAAAAACTGCGGCTCCAGGCCCACCTCCTCGCGCGCCTCGCGCAATGCGGTGGCTACCGCATCTGCGTCGCTGGGGTCTACCTTGCCGCCGGGGAAGGCGACCTGGCCCGAATGGCTGGATAAGCCGGTGGTGCGCAGGGTCAACAGCACCGACAGCTCGTCGCGCTGAACCAAGGGAATGAGCACTGCCGCAGCGGCCAAGGCGCCACCAGAGAACCGAGCCTCGGTGCGCACCTCGGGATCCCATATGGGTGGCTCGGCAAAGCGTTGGCGCAGCGCACTGGGCTGCAGCCGACTTGCGTCGACAGGCGCGAGGTGCGTGTCGGTAGCGACCACCGGCACCAAAGTAGGATCAAAAACGGCCATGGAACAATGAAAAAACCGCCGCAGCTTAGGCTGGGGCGGTTCAGGATGGTGGGCGCTGGCCGCGCTGTTAGACGCCGGCCTTCTTGCCTGGCAGCTTTTCTTTGATACGCGCCGACTTACCGCTGCGGTCACGCAGGTAGTAGAGCTTGGCACGGCGCACGTCGCCACGGCGCTTGACTTCGATGCTGGCGATCAAGGGGCTGTACGTTTGGAACGTACGCTCCACGCCTTCGCCGCTGGAGATCTTGCGCACGATGAAGCCGCTGTTGAGACCGCGGTTGCGCTTGGCAATGACCACACCCTCATAGGCTTGGACCCGCTTGCGCGTGCCTTCGATCACACTGACGTTGACCACGACGGTGTCGCCGGGTGCAAACTCCGGAATATTCTTTCCGATGCGAGCAATTTCTTCTTGCTCAAGGGTTTGGATGAGGTTCATGGTTTCCTTCGTGATCTTGGCCGCGCCGCGCCCGGGATTGGGCGCAACAGGTTGCATGTTGCGGGCCTGCACTGGCCAGCCAGAGGATCGGTGAGTCCAGCATTATAGCCAGAGCGTTGCCCGCCTCCCCTGGACGGCCGTGCGAAGCGTTGAGTCCTATGGAGCCAAGTGTCCCTGGGCACCCAGCCACCGCTGCAGATGCTCCACCACACCGCGGGCAAACTGCGCAAACACCGGCTCGGTGACAAATCCCAGGTGCGGTGTGAGCAGCACGTTGGGCAGGCTGCGCAAGGGCGCGTCGTGCGGCAGCGGTTCGGTATCGAACACGTCCAGGGCGGCAAAGGCCGGACGGCCTGCGCGCAGTGCATCAACCAGCGCGTTAGTATCGACCAGGGCCGAGCGCGAGGTGTTGACCAGCAGGCTGTCTGGCCGCATGGTGGCCAGCCGCTCGGCGTTGATCAGTTGGCGGGTGGCAGCCGATGGCACCAAATGCAAGCTCACCACCGCCGACTTGGCCAACAGATGTTCGAGGCTGACCGACTGCACACCGTGCGCAGAGGCACGCTCGGCCGTCATGTTGGGACTCCAGGTGACGACGTGCATGCCCAGGGCCAACCCCACTTTGGCCACCCGGGAACCAATTTCGCCCAAGCCCACCAAGCCCAAGGTCTCGCCGTGCAAGACACCAGCGAGCGGCTGCGCCTGCGCACTGCGCCATTGGCCGCTGCGCAGCATCGCCGTCTGCTGCTCAATCTGGCGCTTGGCCGCCAGGATCAGCGCCCAGGTCATTTCACAGGTGCTGTCTTTGGATGGACCCCACTGCGTATGGTCCACCGGGATGTTGCGCGCCGCCAGAGCGTCTTGGTCGAGCGTCGTGTTGCGCGTGCCGGTGAACACCAAGTAACGCAGCCGCGGCAACTGCGCCAGCAGCTCGGCCGAAAACGGCGTGCGGTCGCGCACCAGCACCACCACGTCCGCACCACGCAGCGCCTCCACCAAGGGCGCGTCCTGCAAAGGCTGGCTGTGCACCGTGACATCGGCTACCGCGTCGATAGCGGACCAATCGCCCAAGCGGCGCAAGGCCTGCTCGGCGTCGCCCAGCACCACGATGTGCGGGCGCAGGCCGGTTGCAGCGCGCGCGCTCATGCGGCTGGCCTGGCCAAGCCAACAACAGTTTGCACACTGGCAGCACCGCCCAATGCCCAGCACGCGGACACCAGCGACTGGGTTTGCGCGCCGCCCAGCACCGGGTCGGCCAGGCCGTGGAACTTGGCTTCCAGCAGGGCATCGGTCATCGGGTTTTGCAGGGAGCCAATCGCATGCTCAACAAACACATGCACGGTGCTGCCATCGGTCAGTGTGGCGGTCACATCGACGCTGGCCTCGGCAATCGAGTCGTCCACGGTGGCGACCACCTTGCGGCGCAGCGCCACCATGTCTTCGCGGTTGACAATGGCGTCGGCAAACTCTTCTTCGGCGGCGCAGCCAAAGGTCAAGCCCGCCGCGCAGCCGTGGTACACGCTGAACTTGGCCTGCAGGCCGTCGGCGGGCTCCTTTTTGCCAGTGAGTTCCAGCACAAGCGAATGCACCCGCAGGTCGATACGCTGCACCTGCTCGGGACGGACACCGCGCGCGCGCAGCTGGCTGCATGCGTCGATGCTGGGATGAATCACGATGCCGCAGGCAAACGGCTTGTAGGTGTTGAACGCGATCTCAAAGCGCTCACCCAATTGGTCGCTGATTTCGCGCCAATCGTTTTTGGTGGAGACGGTTTGCATCATGCCGCGCGGGGCCTCCAGCGCCCTGGGGCTGGCGGTGAAGCCTTGTTGGGCCAACAAAGCCGACATCAGACCGGCGCGGGCCGCAGCGCCGGGGTGGAAAGGCTTGGTCATGGTGCCAAACTGCTCACGCACGCCGATGGGTTGCGAGGCCGCGATGCCCAGCGCCATGGCCGTCTGGTGGGCATTGAGCCGCAAGAGGCGCGCACAGGCGGCGGCTGCACCCAAGGTGCCGGTGGAACCGGTGATATGCCAACCCCGGTCGTAGTGATCGGGGTACATCGCATTGCCCACACGGCAGGCTACATCAATGCCCAAGACCAGAGCGTCGATCAACTCGCGCCCGCTGCGCTGCTGGTGCTCTGCCAGGGCCAGCGCAGCCGAGGCCACGGGACCTGCCGGGTGGATGATGGTTTTGAGGTGGGTGTCGTCAAAGTCAAAAGTGTGCGAGGTGATGCCGTTAACCAACGCCGCGCTGGCCATGTCCACCCGGGTGGAACGGCCCAGCACACTGGCCTGGGGCGCGGGTTGCAGCAGTTGCACCGCTGCCAGGGCTGCGTCCGCAGATTCATGCTGCGCTGCGCCCACGGCACAACCCAGCCAGTTGAAAAAGGTGCGGTGCGCTTCGTGCTCGACCGCCTCACTCCAGCCCTTGGACGGGTGGTTGGCAACGAAGTTCGCCAATGTTTGCGTGACAGGCGGTGCGTTGTGGTCGGCTGCGACCTGGGTATTGCGGGCCATCGGATCAGCTTTCGAGTTCGATGTTGCGGGCCTTGGCAAGTGCGGTCCAGCGCACGATTTCCGCCTTGATGAAGGCGGCAAACTGCTCAGGTGCCATGGTCATGGGTTCAATGGCTTCGATCGAGAGCTTCTCCCGCAGGTCCGGACTTTTGAGGACGGTAGCCAGAGTTTCGTTGAGCTGGCGCACGATGGGTGCAGGCATGCCGGCCGGGCCTACGACGCCGTACCACTGCTGCGCATCAAAACCTTTGAAGCCGGACTCATCGAGCGTGGGGATGTCCCTGTACTGCGGGTGGCGCGCCAGCCCAGTCACCGCCAGCGGTCGCACCCGGCCCGACTTGATATGGGGCACTGCGGCGGCCAGACCCGGGAACATGGCTTGCGTCTGACCACCAATCAGATCGGTAAAAGCAGGCGCCACGCCCCGGTAGGGAATGTGGACCATGAACGAGTCGATCTGCTGCTTGAACAGCTCCATCGTCAGGTGCGTGAGCGACCCCTGCCCTGCCGAGCCGTAGCTCAGACGCGCCGGGTTCCTTTTGACGTAGTCCACAAACTCCTTGAGATTGCGCACCGGCAAGGAGGCGTTGACCACCAGCACATTGGGCGTGGCTCCGATCATGCCGATGGCGGTGAAGTCCTTCACTGGGTCATAAGGCACTTTGCGGGTGGCCGGGCTGGTGCCATGGGTGGCGACGTAGCCTTGCAACAAGGTGTAACCGTCGGGCGCAGCGCGTGCGGTAGCCTGGCAGGCAATCACACCCCCGCCTCCGGCTTGGTTGTCCACCACAAAGTTTTGTCTTAGAAGCGCGCTCCAACGTTCGGTCACGGTGCGGCCCACCATGTCACTGCCACCACCAGCGGCCACCGGCACGATGTAGCGAATGGGCTTATTGGGGTAAGCGGTCTGGGCGCCGGCCAGGGACGGCATCAGGCCCAGGGCGGAAGCAGCTTGCAGTAGGTTGCGACGTTTCATGGTGGGGTCTCCGGTTGAATTGACTTTTGTGAAATGGACTTTTGCAATCGTGCCAGTGCCGCCTCCACGTGGGCGGCCATGCGCGCCTCGGTGTTCGGCGCATCGCCTTGGCGCAGCGACTTGACGATGGCGATGTGCTCGGCAATCGATGCCTTTTTGCCACCATCGTCGGACAAGTTTTTGAGCCGCGAGATGTGCAGCTTTTGCACGATGCCGCGGTAGACCTCGGCCATCTGGGGGTTGCCTGCGGCCTCCACGATGGCCCAATGAAAGCGCAGGTTCTCGGCGTAGTAGCGCTTGGTGTCAGCAGATTGCAGCGCGGACTTCATCGCGGCCGTGGCGCCATCGAGCACGCCAATGAGCGCATCGCGTGCGGCCTTGGGCAGCATGGCAGCCACTCGCCCGGCAAATCCGTCGAGCAGCGCGCGCAGCTGGTACAGGTCACGCACCTCCGAGGCACTGAGCTGGCGGACGAACACCCCAGCGTGCTTGCGCGAGACGACCACCCCTGAACTCTCCAACTCGCGCAGCGCCTCGCGCACCGGCACCCGTGACACTTTGAGTCGCCCCGCCACATCGGGTTCGTTGATGCGCTGGCCCGGCGCCAGGGCACCATCCAAGATGGCCGCGAGCACATCGTCACGCACCAGCTTGGCCAGCGATGTGGTGCGCAGGCTGTGCAACTGCTCGGCGGGGTGTTCGGTGGGCCAGGGGAACATGGGGCGGGACGTGGAGATCGTTGACTCGTTGGTATTACGTATATCGTATACGAAACACATCGAAATTAGGGCTCTGCAGTTGCCTGCATTTGAGCCACCTAGTTAGGGCTGAGAAAGTCCTAAAGCGCGTGCGACACCAGCTTGAAGTCCGGGTCTTCCGCATACGCTTTGACGGTAAACCCCAGGCCGCGCATCAGTTTGAGCATGGCGCTGTTGCCGGTGAGCACCAAGCCTTCGATTTCAGACAGGCCTTTTTCGCGCGCCACTTCCATGATGCTTTCCATCAACCTCGAACCCAGGCCTTGCCCGTTGAAGTCGTCCGCCACCACCAGTGCAAACTCGCAGCTGGCGCGGTCGGGGTTGGTGACGTAGCGAGACACGCCCACGATGCGCTCGGTCTCTTCGATATTGCCTTGTGGGTCGGACACGCGCTCCTTTACCACCGCCACCAGCGCCATCTCACGGTCGTAGTCGATCAAGGTAAAGCGCGCCAGCAAGGGCGGCGGCAACTCGGCCATGGACGAGACGAAGCGAAAGTAGCGGCTTTGCGGTGACAGTTCGCGCACCAGGCGCTTGAGCATCTCGGCGTCGTCGGGGTGGATGGGGCGGATGGTGTATTCACCGCCTCGTCGCAAGGGCAGCTCTTGCTCGTAGCGGGCTGGGTAAGGCAGGATGGAGAGGTGGTTGTAGTGGCTGGCCAAGCCGCTGCTGGCCTGGGGCGCACTGTCGATGACGATGCGCGCGTCCACAGCCACCACGCCGCTCTCGTCCACGATGATGGGGTTGATGTCCATCTCGCGCAGCTGGGGTAGTTCGCACACCATTTCCGACACGCGCAGCAGCACCTGCTCCAACGCCTCGATGCGTACCGCGCTGGCGCCGCGCCATGCGCCCAGAGTTTCGGCGACGCGCGAGCGGTCAATCAAACGACGCCCCAGAAACTGGTTCAATGGCGGCAGTTCCATCGCGCGGTCGTTGAACAGTTCGATCATGGAGCCACCAGCGCCAAACACAATGACCGGGCCAAACGGCTCGTCGGTAACCAGTCCCACGTAAATCTCGCGGCCACGCCGGGCGTTGGCCATTTTCTGCACGGTGACGCCGCTGATGGTCGCGTCGGGCTGCAAGCGCTTGACCCGTTCGACCATGTCGTTGTAGTTGTCGCGGGCGCTGGCGGCATTCGTGATGTTGAGCGCAACGCCCATGACATCACTTTTGTGGCTGATGTCGGGCGACGCGATCTTGAGTGCCACCGGAAAGCCCAGTTGCGCGGCCACCATCATGGCCTCATTGGCACTGCGCGCAAGGATGGTGTTAGTCACCGGAATGTGGAAACACGACAGCAAGGTCTTGCTTTCCATCTCGGTGAGCACCTTGCGCCGCTCCGCCAACACCGTCTCGATGACCAAGCGCGCGCCCTCGATGTCGGGCTTGGCCAAGGCGCTTAAGGGCGGTGGCGTCTGCTGCAAAAGGCGCTGGTTTTGGTAGAAGGTCGCGATGTTGCCAAAGGCCCCCACCGCCGCCTCGGGCGTGCGAAACGTGGGGATCGCCGCCTGGTTGAACACAGCGCGGGCGGCGGCGACAGTGGCGTCTCCCATCCAGCAGGTGAGCAAGGGCTTGACCATGGTCGTCTTCACTTGGACCACCGCCTGGGCCACCGCTGTGGCCGATGTGCCGGACTTGGGAGAAAACAGCACCAGAACACCATCCACCGTGCGATCTTTGTCAGCGGCTTCAGTGGCTGCGCGGTAGTGCTCGGGCGTGGCCTCTTCCGACAGATCCACCAGGTCAGTGCAGGTCGCCAGCGAGGCAAGCAAGGGCGTGAGGCGCTTCACGGTCTCAGCCGATAGCTGGCCCAATTGCAAACCGATGTGGTTGAGCGCATCGGCCGCCAGCACGCCAGGACCACCGCCGTTGGTAATCACGGCCAGGCGCTGTCCGACCGGCCGGTAACTGGACGCCAGGCATTTGGCCGCCGAGAACAGCTCCACAAACGAGCCGACCCTCACCGCACCGGCACGGCGAAGGGCAGCGTCGAACACATCGTCGCTGCCCACAATGGCGCCGCTGTGGGTTTGCGCCGCCGCGTTGCCGGCGGGTTTGCGCCCGGACTTGAGCACGATCACCGGCTTGGCATTGGCAGCACTGCGCAGCGCGCTCATGAACTGGCGCGCGTTGGCAATGCCCTCCAGGTACACCAAAATGCTTTGGGTGTTGCCGTCATTGGCCAAGTAATCCAGCACCTGGGCAATGTCCACCGCCGTGTTGGCCCCCAAAGACACCACCGTTGAAAAACCCACGGCGTTGCTGTGCGCCCAATCCAGCATCGCGGTGGTCAAAGCGCCCGACTGTGACACCAAGGCCAGCGTACCTTGGGCTGCAAGCGGCCCCAGCGTGCTGGCGTTAAGCCCTAGGCGCGGGTTTTGCAGGCCCATGGAATTGGGGCCCAGCAGCAACACGTTCTCGCGTTTGGCAATTTTCTTAAGCTGCGCAGCGGGTTCCGCACCAATGCCGCTGGAGACGATCAGCGCGCATCGGCAGGCCATGCGCCCGGCAATCTCCAGCGCGTCGGCTACCAAGTGCGGGGCCAAGGCGATGATGGCCAGGTCAGCGCGGCTTTGTGCCAGATCAGCCAGGGTGCCAGTGGTGTGGATGTCTAGGAACGCCAGCGTGCCCTGGAAGCTTTGCGCCTTCAGCGCCGCATGAACTTGGCGTGCCTGCACACTTCGACCCTGCGGTTTATCGGCGTTGCCGGCGAAAACCACGATCGACTGCGGCGAAAACAAGGGTGTGAGGTAGTGTTTGTCCATGGTGTTCGGTGGTAGGTGGCCTCCATCAGCACAAGACCACGCCTAGAGGTGGTCCATGCCTCATTCCGGTGCCACCTGCAAGGCCTCCAGAAAGCGCGACACCATGTTGTAAGCAGCAATCACGCCTGCCAGTTCCACTTGGCTTTGCGGCGTGGGCAAGGCCGCCTGGATCTGGGAAAAGCAGGCGTCGCTGACCTGCACATGGCGGGTCATGGCGATGGTGAGCGTCAGAGTGGCGCGCTCGGCGGCGTCAAACAGTGCGCTGTCTTGGGCGGCGGCGTCTACATCGGCCAATCGGTCCAATTGGGCCTGGGTGCCACCCGCTTGCAGCAGCTCGGGCGCGTGCTGCACCCACTCGTAGTCTGCGCGGTTGAGCACCGCCACCGCGCAGATTGCGAGTTCGCGCAACTTGGGGTCCAGCGACAGGCTGGTGCGCACCGCGCCCATGAAGGTGTTCCAGCCCACGGCATAGGCTGGGCTGTTGAGCAACATGCGGTCCAGGTTCAGCAGCGTGCCACCACGGCGCTTGCGAATGGCAGCCACCACATCGTCGGGCGCGAGTTGCTCGTCAGGCACGCGGGGGATGCGGGAAACAACGGGAGTAGGCTGGGTCATGGCGCGGGCTCAGGTGGTGAGGTCGAGGTGGGACAAGGGTACGCCAACGCAGATTCTCAATCGGCAAAGGCCCGCGCTCTGTGCGCTGGTAGCGATTCTCTACCCTCCTTGTGTCAGATCTCTGTATCCGCTGTGCGCAAATCATGCCTTGGAACCAGCTGCGTGTAGCACGCTGCCAAAGGCCCGCACCCTTGGAAGCCAGCGATCGGTAGCCCGTCAAACCGCGGCCGAAACCCTGGGATTTAGACGACCACCTCTAAGTTGCTGCAATGCAACAAAAAACCACTTGCCAAGCTTGGCGAACACGCTAACATCGCGGACATGCTGCACTGCAACATAATCTGTTCAAGCGGTGCACCAAGTCGTTCTTTCAACCCTTAGGAGCATCACATGACCACACTCAATATCGACAACCTCTTGGCCGCCAACAAAGCTGCACTGGCCGAAGCGCAAACCCTGGCCGCTACCGCAATGGCCGGCTTTGAGAAGCTGGTGGAACTGAATATGGCCGCCACCAAGTCGGTGGTGTTCGACAGCAGCGCCGACCTGATGTCGGTGTTTGCCGCCAAGACCCCCGCCGACGCCCTGGCGGTGCAGGCCGCCTGGGTCAAGCCCCTGGCAGAGCGCTCGGTGGCGTACAGCCGCTCGGTCTACGCCATCGCCAGCGAAACCGGCGCCGCTCTGACCGAAGCAGTCGAGGCAAAGACCGCGCAAAGCCAAAAAGCCATGGTCTCCACCCTGGACGACATGGCCAAGAACGCACCCGCTGGCAGCGAGTCCGTGGTGGCCGTGATCAAGACCGCTGTGGCCGCCGGCCAGCACGCAGTCGAATCCGCCAAGACCGCCACCAAGAAAGCCGTTGAACTGGCTGAAAAGCAAGCCGCCACCGTGGTGGACACCGCTTTGAACTCGGTCAAAGCACCGGCGCGCCGCAAGTAAGCGCACGCCATGCTGGCGCGCCACTTCCCGTGGCGCGCCAGTAAATCTTTGGGGACATCGCATAATTCCGTCCACCGCGCAGGCTCCTGCGCCGCACTGGAAACTACCGAATGAGCGACACCCCTACCCCCCTTCCCCCATCGCCCCCCACACTACCCGACCGCCTGTCGGTGGACCCACGTAGCCCGCACCATATAGCGGCGGTCTTTGAGAACGAGATTGGCATCCGCCTCAACGGCAAGGAGCGCAACGACGTGGAGGAGTATTGCATCAGCGAAGGCTGGATCAAGGTACCAGCGGGCAAAACACGGGACCGCAACGGGCGCCCATTGCTGATCAAGATAAAGGGCGCTGTCGAGGCCTTCTACCGCTGACCTAGGACGCCTTCGGTTCGGCGCTATGGACGCTGCTCACACCATTCGGGATGCAATCGCGAGAGTAACGGCGCTGCGCGCCCAAGCGCAGAATTCGCCCGCCTTGGGCCAGGCGCTGCGTGCCGTGAAGCAATTGCAAGCACAGCGATTTGCCGGCACCTACACCGACCTGCTGGACCAAGGCCCTTACGGCGCGGCGACGCAGTTTTTTCTGAGCGAGTTGTATGGCGCGCACGACTTTGCCGAGCGCGACGCGCAGTTCGCCCGCATCGCGGACGCTTTGCAAACCCTGTTCCCAAAGCAGGTGGTCGCCACTGCCACGACGCTGGCCCAGTTGCATGTGCTCACCGAAGAGTTGGACTGTGCGCTGGCCCGAGCCTGGATGGAGCAGCCGCTGGAGTTCGACACGCCGCAGGCGCTGCGCTACGTGCGCGCGTGGCGCCAGATGGCAGCCTCTGCCCAGCGGGCCCGCCAGTTGCAAATGGTGGTGCAAACCGGCAAAGAACTGGAGCGCCTGACCCGCTTGCCCGGCCTGCGGCTCATGCTCAAACTCATGCGCAAACCGGCGCTGGCGTCGGGCTTGGGCAACTTGCAACGTTTTCTAGAATCGGGCTTCGATACCTTTGCCGACTTGGCACAGCAACCCGATGGCGTTGCCACGTTTTTGGCCTGGGTACAGCAGCGCGAAACAGGGTGGATGGACTGGTTCGACGGTGCCGACGAAGATGCATGCGTATCCCGGCTAGCGGCCTGCCTAGCGCAGGGCACATCCCCACACAGCGGGTGATGACGGCTTAATCGAAGATGTCGCTCAACCAGGACTTGGGCTTGCGGTAGCCATAGGGGCTGCGCCGTTTGAAGTCAGAGTCTTCAAAGTCGGGATGGCGGGTGGCCTGTGGGTAATGCTGCTGGGGCGGCTGGGTGGGTGGCGCAGCTCGCTGTGGCGCAGTTTGGGCGCCGCGCTCGATGATTTTGTCAAGCTCGCCGCGGTCCAGCCATACGCCGCGGCACTGGGGGCAGTAATCAATCTCTATTCCCTGGCGGTCGGTCATCACCAAGGTCGCATCCGGGCAGGTGGGGCATTTCATCGTGGCACTCCTGTAAATGTGGCCCATGGTAGGGTCCCCTGCGGGACGCTACACCCGAGGGCTGCAAGAGCCTTTGTGCCCATGGGGATTCAGGCGGTGGACCATGGGGTGCTAGACCGCGATGGTCCCGCGACGCAAAAGCGCGTGGGCTGGTGAAGCGAGGCTATGCACCCAAAGGCGCGGGTGGCGCCGCCAGAAGGTCGTGTGGCTGCGACAGCATCGCCTCCAAACGCTCCAGCATGCGCCCGACATGCACCCCATCCACCAATGCGTGGTGCACTTCCACCGACAGCGGCAGCATCCACCGATCGCCATCCCAAGACAGCTTGCCAAAGGAGATCTTGGGAATCGCGGTGGGCGCCGTCGTACGCTGCGGGTGGCTCAAGGCGGTGAACCGGACCCAGGGCAAGGTACTGAAGTGCACCACATTGGTTTCCGCCTGGGTCGGGCTGAACCCAGTGCGCGTGTCCTGTGCCTGCGCAATGGCGGCGGCGGCGTGTAGGGCAAACACCTCCCAGGCGTCATGCAAGACCAGGTCGGCAAATGCAAAGCTGTCATCCGAGCGCAAGACCGTGGTGCTGCCGTGCACGGTGTCATGGACGACCACGTCGTCACCTTGCAGGCGGTGGCGAAACTCCTCTACGCTGTTGAGGGCACGCAGGGCCAGGTAGTGGTAGGCAAGAAAAAACCGCTTGTCGGCCAGGGGCGCCAGGAAGCCCTTAAGCGCCGTGACATCAAGCTCGGTGCAGAGGTTGAAATAAGGCTGCTCAAAGGCCCGGAAATGCAGGAAGGTGGCACGGCGGTGCCAGCCATTTTGGTCAAGGATATGCATAGCCCCGGATGGTACGGTCTGCCCACCGGGGCACGCCGGCACACCGGTGCGCTCCACACAGGGCACTGCCCGTTACGCCGGAGCACTGTATGCGTAGCATTGTCAGGCCGCGCCGATGGCACCGACAACTAGGCCGCGAGACTGCCCACAATGGTGTTGAACGTTTTACTCGGGCGCATGATGGTCTGCACCTTGTCTGGGTCAGGCATGTAGTAGCCGCCGATGTCGACCGGATGGCCTTGCACGGCTGCCAGCTCGTCGGCAATTTGCTTCTCGCTCTCGGTCAATGCCTTGGCCACAAGGGCGAACCGCGCCGCCAACTCGGCGTCCTGGGTCTGCGCTGCCAGCTCTTGGGCCCAGTACATCGCAAGGTAAAACTGGCTACCGCGGTTGTCCAACTGCCCGGTCTTGGGGGAAGGGTTCTTGTTGTTGTCCAGCAGCTTGCCGGTCGCTGCGTCCAAGGTACGCGCCAACACCTTGGCCTTCTCGTTCGCGGTTTTGATGCCCAAGTCTTCCAGGCTCACCGCGAGCGCCAAAAACTCGCCCAGCGAATCCCAGCGCAGGTGGTTTTCTTCCACTAGTTGCTGCACATGCTTGGGGGCCGAGCCGCCAGCACCGGTTTCGTACATGCCGCCACCGGCCATCAGCGGCACGATGGACAGCATCTTGGCGCTGGTGCCCAGTTCCATGATGGGGAACAGGTCGGTCAAATAGTCACGCAAGATGTTGCCGGTGGCACTGATGGTGTCCAGACCACGGATGACGCGCTCCAAGGTGTAGCGCATGGCGCGCACCTGGCTCATGATCTGGATGTCCAGGCCTGCGGTGTTGTGCTCGTGCAGGTACATCTTCACCTTGGTGATGAGCTGCGCCTCGTGCGGTCGGTACTGGTCAAGCCAGAACACCACCGGCATGCCGGAGTTGCGCGCCCGAGTGACCGCCAGCTTGACCCAGTCGCGGATCGCGGCGTCCTTGCATTGGCACATGCGCCAGATGTCGCCTTGCTCGACGTTTTGGCTCAGTAGCACCTCACCGGTGTTGATGTCGGTGATGTTGGCGATGCCGTCTTCGCTGATTTCGAAGGTCTTGTCATGCGAGCCGTACTCTTCGGCCTGTTGCGCCATCAGGCCGACATTGGGCACCGTGCCCATAGTGCGCGGGTCGAACGCGCCGTGCCATTTGCAGAAGTTGATGATTTCTTGGTAGATGCGGGCAAATGTGGACTCCGGCATCACCGCCTTGACGTCCTTGAGCCGCCCGTCAGCGCCCCACATCTTGCCGCCGTTGCGAATCATCGCAGGCATGGAGGCGTCCACGATCACATCGTTGGGGGAATGGAAGTTGGTGATGCCCTTGGCCGAGTCCACCATCGCCAACTCGGGGCGCCCTTCGTGGCAGGCGTGTAGGTCGCGCTTGATTTCGTCACGCTTAGATTGCGGCAGGTTGGCGATCTTGTTGTACAGATCGGCCATGCCGTTGTTGACGTTGACACCCAGCTCCTCAAACAGCTTGGCGTGCTTGGCAAACGCGTCTTTGTAAAAAATCTTGACGCAGTGGCCGAACACGATGGGGTGCGACACCTTCATCATGGTGGCCTTAACGTGCAGCGAGAACATCACGCCGGTTTTGTGCGCGTCCTCGATTTCCTTCTCGTAAAACTCCAGCAAGGCGCGCTTGCTCATGAACATGCTATCGATCACCTCGCGGTCCAGCAGCGCCACCTTGGGCTTGAGCACCATGGTCTTGCCTGACTTGGTGATCAGCTCCATACGCACTTCGCGTGGCTTGTCCAGGGTTATGGACTTTTCGCCGTGGTAAAAGTCCCCGCTGTGCATGTGCGACACATGCGAGCGCGAGGCCTGGCTCCACTCGGCCATCGAGTGTGGGTTCTTGCGGGCGTATTCCTTCACCGCCTTGGGTGCGCGGCGGTCCGAATTGCCCTCACGCAACACCGGGTTGACCGCGCTGCCAATGCAGCGCGAGTAGCGCGCACGGATGGCTTTCTCTTCGTCGGTTTTGGGTGACTCGGGGTAGTCAGGCACCGCATAGCCCTTGCTTTGCAGCTCCTTGATACAGGCGGTCAACTGACCCACCGAGGCGCTGATGTTCGGCAGTTTGATGATGTTGGTCGACGGCAGCAAGGTCAGCCGCCCCAGTTCGGCAAGGTAGTCCGGCACCCTCTGCGACTCTTCAAGATGGTCCGAAAACTCGCCCAAGATGCGCGCCGCCACCGAGATGTCGGCCTGCGCGACATCGATGCCCGCCGGTGCAGCAAACGCGCGCACGATGGGCAAGAACGAGGCGGTGGCCAGGTAAGGCGCCTCGTCGGTCAGGGTGTAAATGATCTTGGATTTTTCGGCCGGCATGGCAGGGCTCCTGCAAAGGTTCTGAAAGTGAAATGGGAATGCGGTAACTGTATTCGATCAAAGCATGCGAAAAGCCACCACTGCCATCAGCGTGGGGGGCGTCGCGGCGATAAACAGACCCAGGGGATGGATGGCCTCGTCTTCGAAGCTGCCCTTCAAAATGGCAAAGCCCGCTGGGTTGGGTGCGTTGGCAATCACGGTCAGGCCGCCGCCGGTCACCGCACCGGCCACCAACGCGTACTTGAACTCATCGCTCAACCCTTCCACAAGGGAGCCCAGGTAGGTCAAGGCTGCGTTGTCAGTCACTGCGGTCAGTGCGGTGGCGCCGTAGTACACGGTGGACGCATCCATGCCCCGCAACAGCGGCTCCAGCCACCACTGCTGCTGGCCGCCCAGCACCACCAAGCCTGCCAAGAAAAATGCCACCAGCAAGCCCTCGCGCAGCAACAAGCGGTCGTCCTGGAACTTGGGGTAGGCCTGGGCAAAGCCGATAAAGAACAAGAGCAAACCCATGAACGCCGCCGGGTGGTGCGCAAACGCCACCACACCAGCCAAAAACGCGACATGCACCGCCATCACCCAAGCGGGCATGGAAGTTCCAGTGGAAGCCACATTTTTTGGCAGCCCACTCAATTCGGTACGGAACAGCGCGGTGACCACCAAAGCGTTGACAAACACCGCAATGGCGGCGCGCCAGCCAAAGTGGGTCAGCATGAACCAGCTATCCCAGTTCCACTTGGCAGCGACCATCAGCACCGGAGGCGCAGCAAAGGAGGTCAGCGTGCCGCCAATTGAAATATTGACAAACAGCACGCCCAAGGTTGCGTACTTCAGGCGCGTGGACACGCCGACACCGTAAATGCGATCTCGCAACATGAGTGCGGCCAGCGTCATGGCGGCTGGTTCGGTGATGAGCGAGCCCATCAAGGGCAAAAACGACAGCGCCACAAAGTAAAAGCCCATGCCCCCCTGCAAGGGCAGCACATTGGCGACTACGGTGACGAACTTGCCTGCCAAGGTCAGCACCGCGCGGCTGCCGGCCACCACCACAATGGCAAACACAAACATCGGCTCGGTGAAGTTGCGCGAGTTCAGGTAGGCGGCTGCCTCGGTGGTACCCAATATGGCCACCATGGACACCATCAGCACCATCGCCCAAAAGCCGAACACCACCTCGACTTCGCCCAAGAGGTGCCACAGGCCAGAGTGGTTGGGCCGGTGGTGGGCCAGCCACTCAAAGAACTTGGTCGAGAAAGTGTGGACCAGGGCAATGCCGAACAGGATGGCGCCCACCAACTGGATCGTGGTCATGGGTTTTCTTTCATTGGAATCAACGCGGGTCCGATTCTATGCAGGGAATATCGGGGTCCGACCAGGGGCCACTGCGCCGCGCCGGACCGCACCGGACCGCACTGCAAAGCACCCCCGCCACGCCCAAGCCGCACCTGCGCCACGCTAGCGCCGCTGCAACGGCGCAATGCGCCACAACGCGACACACGACACACTGCCCAGCACCACCGATAGCCACAGCGCATTGGCGCCCCAGCGCGCAAAGGCCAACCCGAACAGCCACGGTGCCAAAGCCTGCGCCAGGCGCGCGGGCACCATCAACAGGCCCTGGCGTTCGCCATAGGCTTGGGGACCAAACAAAGCCAGAGGCAGCGTCCCCTTGGCGATGGTGAGCACGCCATTGCCTGCGCCGTGCAACAAGGCAAACCCAATCGCCGCCGGAGCACCCAGCAGCGCCAATGCCACCGCGCCCACGGGGTGCAAGGCAGCAGCCAGGCGCGCACTCTGCAGCGGGTGTACATGGCGCAGCAGGCCGAACTCCAGAAGCCGCCCGGCCACCTGCGCCGGTCCCATCAGCGCACCGGCCAAGACCACCGTGGCCATCCCGGCCCCACTGTGCACAAGTAAGGCGGGCAAGTGCGCCGCCATCGCGGTACTAATGAACCAGGTGATCGCGAACACCAAGGCCAGCAGGTACACCGTGTTGCGCGGCACCGGCGATGTCGCAGACATGTCTGGCTGGGTTGCCGGGCCCGATACGGGTGGGGCTTGTGGCGCCTGGACTTCCAGCGTTGTCCGACCCAAGTCGCGCTGGGGCAGCCACAGGTTCAAGGGCAGCCCGATCAACAAGTGCAGCCCAGCCCAAGCCCAGCAGGTACCGCGCCAACCTATCCAGCTCTCCAGAGCCGTTGAGATCGGCCAGCCCACAGTGCTGGCAAAGCCGGCGATCAAGGTGATGCCTGTGATCGCGCTGCGCGCGTCGCTTCGGTAAATGCGCACCAAGCTGGCAAACGCGGCCTCGTACAAGCCACCGGCCATGGCCACGCCCACCACCGCCCAACCCAAAAACAGCATGGCGCTGCCCTGCGCAAGCGCCAGCATGGCCAGGCCCAAAGCAAACACCAGGTTGCTCACCGCCAACACCGGCCTGCCTCCCCAAGCGTCTATCGCCCGCCCCGCGCGCGGGCCCAAAATCGCCGACACCACCAAAGCCACCGAAAACGCCGCAAACACCGTGGCCACCCCCAACCCCAAGTCGCGTGCCATGGCAGCACCAAGAATGGCGGGCAGGTAGTAGCTTGAGGCCCAGGCCAGCGTCTGCGCGCTGCCCAGCTTGAGAACCGTGGTGGTGGGATGGCTAAGCCGCATGCAGAACGCGAGCGCTTATAGGCTCAACCGGCCTCGTCGGATTGCGCCACGCGCGGCCGCCAAGCATTGATCAATGCGACCAGAGACAGCATGACCGGGACCTCCACCAACACCCCCACCACCGTGGCCAAGGCGGCGCCCGAGTTCAAGCCAAACAAGGAAATGGCCACCGCCACAGCGAGTTCAAAAAAATTGGATGTGCCAATCAGGCACGCCGGGCCTGCAATGTTATGCGGCAAGCGCAGCCACTTGGCGCCCCACCATGCGATGAAAAAGATGCCGTACGACTGCAACACCAACGGCACGGCCACCATCAAAATGACCGCCGGTTGCTGCACCATGGTCTGGGCTTGAAAGCCAAACAACAGCACCACCGTCGCCACCAAACCCACGACCGACCAAGGCTTGAAAGCCGCCACCCAGTGGGCGAGCGCCCTGGGGGACTGGCGCTGCACAACATGCCGGGTGACCATGCCTGCGACCAGCGGCAAGACCACGTACAACACCGTGGACAGAATCAAGGTCTGCCAGGGCACAACGATGCTGCTCACGCCCAACAAAAACGCAGCAATCGGCGCGAACGCCACCACCATGATGAGATCGTTCACCGAAACCTGCACCAGGGTGTAACTGGCATCGCCCTTCACCAGTTGACTCCACACAAACACCATGGCAGTGCAGGGGGCCACGCCCAGCAGAATCATTCCGGCGATGTACTCGTTTGCGGTTTGCGGATCCACCCACGGCGCAAACGCATACTTGAAAAACAGCACCCCCAAGGCGGCCATGGTGAAGGGTTTGATGAGCCAGTTCACCACCAAGGTCAGCGCCAAACCGCGCGGGCGCTTGCCCACATCGCGCACGGCCGCCCAGTCGACCTGCACCATCATGGGGTAAATCATGGCCCATACCAGCACGGCCACCACCAAGTTCACATGGGCGTACTCGATGGCCGCGATGGCCTCAAACGCGCCAGGAAACCACAGGCCCAGACCCACGCCCGCAGCGATGCCCAACGCAATCCACAGCGACAGGTAGCGCTCGAACAGGCCCATGGCGGCGTCCTTCATTCGGCCTGCACTTTGCCAATGGCCTGGAGTTCCTTCAGCAAGGAGAGCTTCTCTAGCTTGTCGATCGGGAGGTTGAGGAACAGCGCAATGCGCCGTTGCAACACGATGAAAGCATCGCTGAACGCCTTGTCTATCTGCGCCTCGGTGCCGACCACGGCCGCAGGGTCGGCCACGCCCCAATGCGCCGACATCGGCTGGCCGGGCCACACCGGACAGACTTCGCCGGCCGCCTTGTCACACACGGTGAGCACAAAGTCCATGGTGGGCGCGCCGTTGGCGGCAAATTCATCCCAGTTTTTGCTGCGCAAATCGGTGGTGCGCATCCGATTGCGTTCCAGCAGCGCCAGCGCCTTGGGGTGCACAAAGCCCGCCGGGTGGCTGCCCGCGCTGTAAGCATGGAACTTGCCGCCACCCAACTGGTTTAACAAGGACTCGGCAAGGATGCTGCGGGCCGAGTTACCGGTGCAGATAAACAAGACATTCATGAACGCATTGGCCATAAAGCACTCCTCAGAAGGTGAAGTAGAAGAACGAAAAAGTGTGGTTTGCAAGTGACCGTTTGGGGGTGTCTCAGCACCCCTCACAGGTCGCTGTGCGGTCTGTCAGTTCACAGGGCTGACCTGCGCAGCAGTTCTGCGTCAGGTAGGCCAGCACCTCGTCCATGGTGGAAAAGGCGGCGCGGTAAATCAGGTGGCGGCCATCGCGCTCTTGGGTAATGAGCCCGGCGTGCGTCAATTCCTTGAGGTGAAACGACAGGCCGGTGCTGGGCAGGCCCAAAGACTCCGACAGCCGCCCTGGCGTCAAGCCGCCCTCGCCCGCCACCACCAGCGCCCTGAAAATCTGCAAGCGCGATTGCTGCGCCAAAGCGCCGAGTGCGCGCACCACGTCCGATTCCGTCATGGCGCCATCCTTTCTACGGGTTTCACTGTGGGCAACGCCAAGGTGCATAGCCAACAGGCCACCAGCATGCAGGCCGAGCCCACCAGCGCGTACAACAAACCGCCCCATTGGTACAGCAGCCCCGAAAGCAAGGTGCCAATGAATCGTCCCACCGCATTGGCGGCGTAATAAAAGCCCACGTCTTCCGCGGCTTTTTCCGAACCAGCGTAGGCCAGCACCAAGTAGGAGTGCACCGAGGAGTTCACAGCAAAGGCAAAGCCAAACAGCGCCAAGCCCCCCACCACCACCCACTCCATGTGGGGAACATCAAGTGCTACTGCCGAAGCCAACGCGATGGTGACCACCGCCAGCAAGGCCGACCACAGCCGCGCTGAAGGCACCTCGGTACGCAAGCCGTTGTCACTGCGGCGAACCAGCTGCGGCGCAAACGCCTGCACCGCGCCGTAACCGATGGTCCATAGGGCCAAGAACGCACCCACCATGGGCTGTGACCAGCCCGATGCGTACAGGAACACCGGCACGCCCACCACAAACCACACGTCCCGTGCGCCAAACAACACCACGCGCGCAGCGGCCAGCAAGTTGATACCTCGGTTCTTGGCGAACAGCTCCTTGGCCGACTTCGACGCCTTGCTCTTACCCATCAGGCGCGGCACATACCGCAACACGCCCAGCAGCACCACGGACAGCAGCGCCGCCATGCTCCACAGTGCGTGCTGAAAGCCCATCACTTCCAACAAGACCCCACCGAGAAAGAAGCCGATGCCCTTCATCGCGTTCTTGCTGCCGGTGAACCACGCCACCCATCGGAAGAGCTGCCCCGAGGCCTCGCCCGCCGTGAGCTTGATCGCCGATTTGCTGGCCGTCTTGGTCAAGTCCTTGGCCACACCGCACACACCTTGCGCCACCACCACCCAGGCCAGGGCGGAGGCCGCTGCCCAGCTGGGCGACAAGGCCGACAAAAGCAAGAAGCCGCTGATTTGCGTCGCCAGACCTACTGCCAACATGCGCGCAATGCCGTAACGCGTGGCCAGCCAGCCGCCCACCAGGTTGGCCACAATGCCCGCTGCCTCGTACAGCAAAAACAGAAACGCCAAGGCAAACGGTGAGTAACCCAGTTTGTAAAAGTGCAGCAGCACCAGCATGCGCAGGGCGCCGTCGGTCAGGGTGAAACCCCAGTACGCGCTGGTGACGATGGCGTAATTGCGCGCGCCGCTACCCGACGGGATCACTGGCTGGGTGCTGCCTTCCATCTCAGAGGCCTGCTGCGTCCATGTGGCAGGCCAAATCCACCATCCGGCAAGCGTAAGCCATCTCGTTGTCATACCAAGCGTAGACCTTGAGCATGGTGCCGTCGGTCACCATGGTGGACAACGCATCCACGATGGAACTGCGGGTGTCTCGGGCGTAATCGGCGCTCACCAGCGGGCGCGTCTCATAACCCAAAATACCCGCCAGCGGACCGGCGGCAGCGGCCGCGAACAGGGCATTGACCTCTTCGGCGGTGGTCTCGCGTTGGAGCTCGAACACGCAGTCGGTCAGCGAGGCATTGAGCACCGGCGCGCGCACCGCGTGGCCATTGAGCTTGCCCTTAAGTTCCGGGTAAATCATCGCAATGGCAGTGGCGCTGCCGGTGGTCGTGGGTGCCAGGCTTTCCATGGCGCTGCGGGCGCGGCGCAGGTCTTTGTGCGGCGCGTCCACCACGAGGTTGGTGTTGGTGGGGTTGTGGATGGTGGTGATCTGCCCATGACGAATACCCAAGCTCTCGTGCACCACCTTGACCACGGGCGCCAGGCAGTTGGTGGTGCAGGACGCGGCGGTCACGATGCGGTGCTGCGCCGGGTCGTACAAGGTGTGGTTGACACCCACCACGATGTTAAGCACATTGCCCACTTTGACTGGTGCCGCCACGATGACGCGCTTGGCGCCACGGTCCAGGTGGCCTTGCAAGGTCTCGGGGGTCAGGAATTTGCCGGTGCATTCCAGCACCAGATCCACACCCAGATCGCCCCATGGGATCTCGGCAGGCGCGGCATGGGCGCTGTAGGAAAGCTGCTTGCCGCCAATGGCGAGGGCATGCTCACCCTGGGCCTGGATGGGCTCGCGCCATTTGCCCTGCACCGAGTCAAATGCCAGCAAGTGGGCAATGGCCCCCGCACCGCCTTTGATTTCATTGAGGTGCACCACCTCCAAACGATTCGCAGCGCGCGGGTCATCCGCCTGACGCTCTGCCGCACCGAACGCCGAACGCAAAGCCAAACGGCCAATGCGTCCCATGCCATTGATGCCAACCCGCATGCTGTACCTCGATTCAATAGTTAAACAGTTGTTGAAATGTTGCACAAAGAAATGACAGATAAATGACATGCGCCGAGTCCGACCTACCCACCTATTGCACGCAACACCACGGACACCGCGCTGCGGCACACCTCGCCAAGCCCCGGGGGGTGGCGAGCGCGCGGTGTAGGTCAGCGCAGATTTCCCTTAGCGAAGGCCGCGAACACGCCTTCTTTGCCGAAGGCTTCAAAGAATCCGGCCGATGCCGGGCTGGTGTAATCGCCCAAGAGGCTGGTGATCATCGGCGTGACGGCCATGATTTCGATACCCGCTTTTTGCAGCAAGTCGCGCGAGTTTTGTGCAGCGGTCTTGGTGCAAGCCGCCGAAATGTCGAGCAGCGCCACCACCGAAAAGCCACCGGCCTGCGCCGACAGCGCGGGCGGCACGAGACAGACGTCGGTGGTGAGACCGCCCATCAACAGATTGGTCTTGCCGGTGGCACGCACTGCATCGCGAAAGGCCGGGTCGTCCCACGCGTTGATCACGCCCGTGCGCTGAACTCGGGCGGCGTACTCGCTGGGCAAGATGTCCTTGAATTCGGGCAGCAAGGGGCCTTGGGCTTCGGCCTCCAGGCTGCTAGTAAGCACCACCGGCATGCCCGCACTCTTGGCAAAGCGGGCGATGACGCGGGTCCACATCTTGAGTTGCTCCTGCTCGTGGGGTCCGGCCAGCTCGCCGGCCCAGCCTATGGTGCCGACCTGGTGGTCCACCAAGACCAGGGCGGTGTTGTCGATCTTGAATTGGGTGTGGTTGGTGGTGCGCAAGGGAGAACTCCAAAGTAAGTGGAAATGGGGAAGCGAAAGGTGCCGAAGCGGCGCGACTGTTTCATCAGCCCACCACAATCCCGTGCCACTCCGTCCGCGAACCGACATTTGCGCAAACCCGCCACCCCGACCGGCGGCGCAGCGGCCTTAGGGCCCCTGTTGCGCCAGGGAAGCGCCGATTACCCGGATGCGCGCATGCCCCTTGCGCAAGGCTTCTACGCTGGTATGCACCGAGCTGGGGCCCACAACCAAATCGTGCGGGTGCGGGCGCGCCGAGCCGATCAGCACCCGGGCCGGTGCGTCGGCCGTGGTGATCTCGATATCGCCCGCGTCACTGAGCATCCACAGAGCCTGCGAGCCGGTGGCTCCGCCCAGCGACGCAAGACCCCCAAACACAAAAGCCCAGGCCACGGTGTGGTCGGCAGGCGGGGTGTAACGCCAACGGGCGTGCGCCGCCAAGTCGAGTACGAAGTAGTGCATGGCGTGGTGCGACTCAATGGGGCTGCGCAGCACCGTGTCCCGGACCTGCAACTCCCCCAGCAACACCGTCAAGCGAGCGCCGTCGATGGCGGCAGTGGGCACGGCACCAGGCGGCACGTACTGCCCAAACGATGCGCCCTCCTCCACCCCCGGCGGCATGGCGACCCACAACTGAAAACCGGTCGCCGACCCGCCGGTCTCGAAGCTGGCCTGGTGCCAGGCGCCGCCACCGGCGTTCATCCATTCGAGCCCACCGGCCTTGAGCACGCCGCTTTGCCCGGTGGTGTCTTGGTAGCGCACATCGCAGTCCGGTTGCCAGGTCAGCGTGGCAATGCCGGAATGCGGGTGCATGCCAAAGCCGAAGCCGGGCTGAACCGTCGCATGAAAAAAATCGAGGAAAACAAAGGGCTTGAGCGCTTGGCCCAAACCGGTGGGGTCCACCAGCCGCCATATGGGCCCGTGTTGGATGCCCCGGTGTGTACTCCGTACCGTGCGCAGTGGTGTCATTGGGTTTCCTTAGGTTGAAGCCAGCCGCGCAGTGCGTGGTTCAGCGCGGGCAAGCAGTACGACAGCGCAGTACACATCACCGCCACCATCAACGCCGTACGCAACCAGCCGGGCAGCCATGCCAGATGCGGCGCAAGCCCGTAGGTCAACACAGATAGCAAGGGGTACACCACCACAAAGGTGAGGACGATGCTTTTCCAACGGGGTATGGCTTGCTGTGGCATGGCGGGCATCTTTATTGGTTATTGCATACTGGGTGGGCCGGTGAATCGCGCGGATTGTGACCCGCTGTTCCTGCGCCAGCCAGCCAATTGCCCGCCAAAGCTGCGCCACTACCTGCACAGGCGCAGCGGCATGCACCCCCCCGCCATGCAGGACAATGGCGCCGTGAAAAATCCGCGCCCCGAGCCCGCACCCCCACCCGTCCACGACACAGCGCCCCAGCCTGCTGATTTGGCTGCGCTGGCGGAGCACACGCCTATGATGCAGCAGTACCTGCGCCTCAAAGCGGACCACCCGAACACGCTGCTGTTCTACCGGATGGGCGATTTCTACGAGATGTTTTACGCCGATGCTGAGAAGGCGGCGCGCTTGCTGGACATCACCCTGACGCAGCGCGGCCAGTCGGCAGGCCAGCCAGTGGTGATGGCGGGTGTGCCCTTCCATGCGGTGGAGGGTTACTTGGCCAAGCTGATCCGCTCCGGTGAGTCGGTGGCGATTTGCGAGCAGGTCGGCGAGGTGGGCGGCAAGGGGCCGGTGGAGCGCAAGGTGGTGCGGGTGGTGACGCCCGGCACACTGACGGACGCCGAGCTGCTCAACGAAAAAAGCGAGTCCATGCTGATGGCGGTGCACCAAGGCCCGCGCAACCGCTGCGGCCTGGCTTGGTTGTCGGTGACCCAAGGCGTGGTGTTTTTGGCAGAGTGCGCGCCTGACGAGGTGGCAGATTGGGTCTCGCGCATCGCGCCCAGCGAATTGACCTACAGCGCCGAAGTCACAGCGGCGTTCGAAGACCGTATCACGCGGCTGCGCCATGGCAGCGCAGTGTTTTTGACGGCGCGGCCTGCATGGCAGTTTGACAGCGCTTTGGGCCAGCGCAAACTGCAAGACGCCTTGCAGGCCGCCAGCCTGGCACCCTGGAACGCGCACGAACTGCCGCTGGCCCATGCCGCCAGCGCCGCCCTGCTCGGTTATGCCGAACACACCCAAGGCCGGGCACTCACGCACATCAGCAGCGTGAAAGTTCAGCGCAACGACACGCACATCGACCTGCCACCCACCACGCGGCGTAACCTGGAGCTGACGCAGACGCTGCGCGGCGAGGACGCACCCACGCTGTTTTCGCTGCTGGACGTGTGCATGACCGGCATGGGCAGCCGTGCGCTCAAGCGTTGGCTGCTCGAGCCGCAACGTGAGCGCAGCGAGGCGCGTGCGCGGCATTCCTCCATCGCCGCGCTGCGCCCCACGCTGTGGCAGACGCTGCGCGCTGCGCTCAAGGGCAGTGCGGATGTAGAGCGCATCACCGCCCGGCTGGCCTTGCGGCAGGTGCGGCCGCGGGAGTTGGTGGCGCTGTTGCAAACGCTGCACAAAACCGAAGGGTTGGCGCGACTGTTGGAGGGGGCGGATGGTTTGCTAGCGCAGATTGCGGCGGGGCTGGTGCCGCCGGCCGAATGTGCTGCGCTGCTGCTCGCGGCCATTGACGCGGAGCCTGCGGCGCTGGTGCGCGATGGCGGCGTGATTGCCGCCGGGTTCGATACCGAGCTGGACGAGTTGCGCGCCATCCAGACCAACTGCGACGCCTTTTTGCTGGACCTGGAGGTGCGAGAGAAGGCCCGCACTGGCATCGCCAATCTGCGGGTGCAATTCAACCGTGTGCATGGCTTCTACATTGAGGTGAGCAGCAGCCAGGCCGACAAGGTGCCGGGCGATTACCGCCGCCGCCAAACCCTGAAAAACGCCGAGCGCTTTATCACTCCCGAGCTCAAGGCCTTCGAGGACAAGGCCCTGAGTGCACAAGAACGCGCCTTGGCCCGCGAGAAGTGGTTGTTCGAGCAGGTGCTCGACCAGCTGCAGGCTTTCGTAGCGCCGCTCACCCGTACCGCGCAGTCGCTGGCGGCGCTCGATGCGCTGTGCGCCTTGGCAGAGCGCTCGCTCACCCTGGGCTGGTGCGCGCCGCAGTTTGTGGAACATGCTTGCATCGAGATCGAGGCGGGCCGCCATCCAGTGGTCGAGGCGCGTTTGGCCGAACTCTCGGGCCAAAGCGGGCAAGGCGGCAGCCGCAGCTTCATTGCCAACAGCAGCCAGCTCTCGGCACGCCAGCGCATGCAGGTCATCACTGGCCCGAATATGGGCGGCAAATCCACCTACATGCGCCAGGTGGCGATCATCGTGTTGCTCGCCTCCATCGGCAGTTACGTGCCCGCCAACGCTTGTCGGCTCGGTCCCATCGACGCGATCCACACCCGCATTGGCGCGGCCGACGACCTCGCCAACGCGCAATCCACCTTCATGCTGGAGATGACTGAGGCCGCGCAGATACTGCACGCCGCCACGCCGCACAGCCTGGTGCTGATGGACGAGATTGGCCGTGGCACCTCCACCTTCGACGGCCTGGCGCTGGCCAGCGCCATTGCCACCCAGCTGCACGACAAAACCCAGGCCTTCACCCTGTTTGCCACCCACTACTTTGAACTGACCGCGTTTGCAGCCACCCACCACGGTGCGGTGAATGTGCATGTGAGCGCGGCCGAGGCGGGGCGCGACATTGTGTTTTTGCACGCCATCGAGCCCGGGCCCGCCAGCAAAAGCTACGGCATCCAGGTAGCGCAGCTTGCGGGCATGCCCGCTGCGGTGCTCAAGCAGGCCCGCCACACTTTAGACGCACTGGAAGCGCAGGCGGCCGACGCGCAACAGCAAGTCGACTTGTTTGCCGCGCCGCCTGCTGAAGATGCGCCCACTATCAGTGCGCTAGACGCCGCGCTGGCCGCGATCAACCCCGACGCTTTGAGCCCGCGCGAGGCGCTGGATGCGCTTTACCAGCTCAAGGCTTTGATCAAAACCTAACGGGTACGCGGTGCAACGCACTGGCGTACCCCAGCACGTTTACCAATCGCGCAGCGTAATGTAGGCAGAAGCGTAAGCGCCCACCTGTTCGGGCGCATGCAGCGCGTGGTGGTGGGTCAGGCGCCGCAACAGACGCATCACAAGCTTGGCCATGACGGGCTCCTTTAGAAAAACGATGTAAACGGTTTATACCGTATTTTCCGAATAGCCGCTGGGGAATTGATTCCCTGGGACGCTGCCGCGTGCACAAATGCCGGTTCGCAACACCCTGCCGCCTAGAATCTGGGCTTTGCTTTGTTCCCCCACCATGACTTATTGCGTCGCCATCAAACTCAATGCCGGGCTGGTGTTTCTTTCCGATTCACGCACCAACGCCGGGCTGGACCAGATCAGCACCTTCCGCAAAATGATCGTCTACGAGAAGACCGATGACCGCTTCATGGTGCTGCTGTCGGCGGGCAATCTCAGCATCTCACAGTCGGTGCGCGAAATATTGCAGGTCGAGCGCATCAAAGACAACGAAGACGACGAGGGCATCACCATCTGGAACGCCAAAAGCATGTTCGATGCGGCGCGTGTACTGGGCGCTGCCATCCGCCGGGTGTACGAACGCGATGCGGCGTCGCTCAAGCAAGCGGGTGTGGACTTCAATGTTTCGCTGATCTTTGGTGGGCAAATCAAAGGCGAAGGCATGCGCCTGTTTCAGGTGTACTCGGCGGGCAACTTCATCGAGGCGACGCTGGAAACACCGTACTTCCAGATTGGCGAGTCCAAGTACGGCAAGCCCGTGCTGGACCGGGTCATCACACCGACCACCCCGCTGGACGAGGCGGCCAAATGCGCGCTGGTGTCCATGGATTCCACCCTCAAGTCCAACCTCTCGGTCGGGTTGCCGCTGGACATGGTGGTGTACGAGGCCAACCGCTTTGCGACCGACAAGGTGGTCTGCATCGACGAGAACAACCCCTATTTCAAGATGCTGCACGGCAGTTGGGGCCACAAGCTGCGCCAGGTGTTCGACAGCATCGAAGACCCGATGTGGACTGGCGGCGCCACCGAAGTACCACTGCTGGTGCCCTCAGGCCGCAACCAGCCGCTCAAAAAGATCAGCAACCCCGACGAGAAGCTGATCTAAGCGCACATGCTGGTTTTCTCGCACGCCAACAGCTTTCCTGCCAGCACCTACCGGGTGCTTTTCAAGAGCTTGCGCGCGCAGGGGCACACGGTCGAGGCCCTGGAAAAAATCGGCCACAACCCGCAGTACCCCGTCACCAACAACTGGCCCCACTTGGTCCAAGAGCTGGCAGATTTCAGCGAAGCTGCAGCGCAGCGCCATGGCGGCCCGGTGTGGCTGGTGGGCCATTCGCTGGGCGGATTCCTGAGCCTGATGGTGGCCTCGCGCCACCCTTCTCTGGCGCGCGGTGTGGTGCTGATGGACTCGCCCATTGTGGGCGGCTGGCGTGCCACCGCACTCAAAGGCGCGAAGGCGTCCGGGCTGGTCGGGTCGTTTTCGCCGGGTGCGGTCAGTCGGCAGCGGCGCAACGCCTGGGCCAGCATCGAAGAGGCCTACGCCCACTTTCGCCACAAGCGCGCTTTCGCCGCCTGGGCCGACGAGGTGCTGTGGGACTACGTCACGCACTGCACCACCGATCACGAAGGCTCGCGCCGACTTGCGTTTGAACCCGCTGTAGAAACCCAGATCTACAACACCCTGCCCGACAACCTGCCGGCGCTGCTGCGGCGACAGCCGCTGCACTGCCCGGTCTCATTCATCGGTGGAATTCAGTCGGCTGAGCTCAAAACCGTGGGCCTGGCGCTCACCGAGTCGGTAACCCGCGGGCGCATGCTGATGCTCGACGGCAGCCATTTGTTCCCGATGGAAAAGCCGCTGGTGACATCCGCCGCCATCGAGACCGCACTGCGCAACATGGCACATACGCCACGGCAACAGGGAGCAGAGCGCAAGGCGCCAACGCGGTAGACCGCCCAGCGCGGCTGAAGTGCCCTAAGGCGTCCAGCGCACCGTGCCGCTCCAGTCGGTCAGCAGAACCAGCACGCCAAAGGCAATACGGTAGTAGGCAAAACCCACAAAGCTGTGCGTGGCCACAAAGCGCAGCAACCAGCGGATGCACAGCCAGGCGCTGATGAAAGAAAACACCAAACCCACCCCAAACGTGGGCACATCGGCCCAACTGAGCAGCGCGCGTTCCTTGAACAAGCTGTATGCACCAGCCCCGATCAGCGTGGGAATAGCTAAGTAGAACGAAAAATCGGTCGCCGCCTTGCGCGACAAACCCAGCAGCATGCCGCCGATGATCGTGGCCCCGCTGCGGCTCGTGCCAGGCACCAGGGCCAGGCACTGCACCAGCCCCACCTTGAGGGCATCCGCCGTGCCCATGTCCTCCACCGCATGCACCCGCACCGCGCCACGCTGCACCGCTTGGCGGCGCTCGGCCCACAGAATGATGAATCCTCCCACGATGAACGCCGAGGCCACGACCACCGGTGTGAACAGGTGCGCCTTGACTGCCTTGCCCAGTAGCAAGCCCAGCACCACCGCGGGCACAAAGGCCACCAACACATTGAGTGCGAACTGCTGCGCCTGCCGGTCAGACGGCAACGCCACCACGGTCGCGCGGATTTTTTGCCAGTACACCAAGATCACCGCCACGATGGCGCCGGTCTGGATGGCAATGTCAAACACCTTGGCTTTCTCGTCGTGCAAGCCGAGCAAGGCACCGGCCAGAATCAGATGGCCGGTGCTGGAGATGGGCAAGAATTCGGTCAAGCCCTCGACCACACCCATCACAGCCGCCTTGGCCAGCAAAACAAAATCCAAAACGATGTCCCCTTGAGTTATTCGTAGCGCAGCGCTGCAATGGGCTGAAGTTTAGAGGCACGCCGGGCTGGGTAGAAACCGAAGAAGACGCCAACCAGCACCGAAAACCCGACGGCCAGCGCCACCGCAGCCGCACTGAGCGACACCTCCCAACCGGACAAGGCACCCACACCCCAGGTCGCCGCCGCACCCAGCACCACGCCGATGGCTCCACCAATCAGGCTGAGCGTGACCGCCTCGATCAAAAACTGCGCCAGGATGTCGCGCGCACGCGCCCCCACTGCCATGCGCAGGCCAATCTCGCGGGTGCGCTCGGTCACGCTCACCAGCATGATGTTCATGATGCCGATGCCACCAATCAACAGGCTGATACCGGCTACCGCCGCCAGCAGCAGCGTCATCACACGGCTCGACTCCTCTTGCGCCCGCAGAATTTCGGTGAGATTGCGCACCACAAACGGGTCGTCGCCGCCCGGTGCTACCTTGAATCGCTGGCGCAGCAGGTCCTTGATGTTCTCTTCGACCTGGGTCATGTCCTTGCCGTCTTGCACTTTCACCAAAATCGACCCCACCCGCTTGAGCCGGCTGCTGGCGTCGCCGCCCCAGATGCGGTTGCGCAAAGTGGACAAGGGCACCATCACGGTGTCGTCCTGGTCTTGGCCCATGGAATTTTGGCCCTTTACCGCCAGCACACCGACCACCGTCATCGGAATGTTGCGCACCCGAATCGTCTGGTCCACCGGGTCTTGGTCGCCAAACAACTCGCGTGCCACCGTGGCCCCAATCCAGGCCACCTTGGCCGAGCCCGCCAGCTCGGCGGCGTCAAAAGGCCGGCCGCTCAGCAAAGTCCATTCGCGTGCTTCCAGGTACTCGTTGGTGACCCCCATGATGCTGGTGCCCCAGTTGCTGTTGCCAAACACAATCTGCCCACTGGCGCGCGAGGTGGGCGCGGCCACCTGCACCTCTGCAATCTCCAGCGCAATCGCCTGCGCATCCTCTTCGGTCAGGCGCTGGCGCGTCTGCGCGCCCAAGCGCACCCCGGCTTGCGACACCCCACCTGGCACCACCAGCATGACGTTCGAGCCCAAGCCCTTCATTTGCTCTTGTACCCGGCTGGTGGCACCCTGTCCCACCGCCACCATGGTGATCACCGCACCCACGCCGACGATGATGCCCAGCATGGTCAGCACACTGCGCAAGGCGTTGGCGCTGAGCGAACGCAGCGCGCTGCGCAAAGCCACCGCTGCGTTCATGCGGCACTCCCTGTGCGCGGCGGCAAGGTCAGGTCGTCGACCATGCGGCCGTCCTTGAACACCAACTTGCGTTGCGCCCAGGCTGCCACCTCGGGTTCGTGGGTGACCAGCACCACGGTGAGTCCTTCGCGGTGCAGGTCGGCCAGCAGGCGCATGGTGTCCTCGCTGGTCTGCGAGTCCAAAGCGCCCGTAGGTTCGTCGGCCAAGATGAGCTGCGGCTGGTTGACCAGCGCCCGTGCAATCGCCACCCGCTGCTGCTGCCCGCCCGAGAGTTCAGTGGGCAAATGGTTCAGCCGCTCGCCCAGGCCCACCCGCTCCAGCGCGGCGCGGGCCCGCGTGCGGCGTGCCGCTGCGCCTACACCGGCGTACTCCATGGGCAGCTCCACGTTTTCCAAAGCCGAGGTACGCGCCAACAGATTGAACTGCTGGAACACAAAACCAATGCGGCGGTTGCGCACCAAGGCCAGTTGGTCCGGTGTCATCGCATGCACCGCCTCGCCGCCCAAGTGGTAGCTGCCGCTGCTGGGGGCGTCCAGGCAGCCCAGGATGTTCATCAGTGTGGACTTGCCTGAGCCCGATGCGCCCATCACCGCGACGAACGCACCCGCCTCGATATCGAGCGACACATCACGCAGCGCATGCACCTGTTGCCCCGCGCCGTTGCGCCGCTGCGCGGGCGTGCCCATGTCGTAGGTTTTGGAGACGCTGCGCAGCGCGATCAAAACAGCGGCCTCGGGCCTGCCGGCCGGTTGGACGCCGCTGACGCCGCAGCACCCGTGGCGGTGATGACCTCTGCGCCCTCTACCAGCGCCTCGGCCGCGGGGGTTTGTGGCTGCACCAGCAACTCGCTGAACGCGCCATCACTGATACCCACGCGCACCGCAAAGGCGCGCGGCTTGCCGTCTGCGCCGAGCTGGTACACCCGGGCGGTCGCACCTCCACGGCCGGCGCCATCGGTACGCGCAACGGCGCCCGCTGCCGGTACCACCCCAGCGATGCGCATCCGCAAGGCCGCGTTGGGCAGCTTGAGCACGTCCTTGCGCACATCGGTGGTGACCTTCACGTTGGCGGTCATGCCCGGTAGCAGCTTGCCGCCGACATTGGAGAAACCCACCACCGCTACGTAGGTCACCACATTGGCCACATTGGAGGCAGCTTTGCGCACTTGGCGAATTTCACCCTCAAAGGTCTGGCCGGGAAAGGCGTCGACATTGAAGCTGGCCTTTTGCCCCACCGCCAGCCGCCCCACATCGCTCTCGTCGATGCTGGCCTCCACCTGCATGTCGCTGAGGTTTTTGGCCAGAATGAACAGCTCGGGCGCTTGCAGGCTGCTGGCCACCGTCTGGCCGCGTTCGATGGTGCGTTTGATCACGATGCCGTTCACCGGCGAAGTGATCCGTGTGCGCGACAGGTCAATGCGCGCCTGCGCCAGCGCCGATTCGCGCTGTGCCACATTAGCCTGGGCCAGACGCACATTGGCTTGCGCCACGCCCACCTGCGCCTGCACGGCTTTGAGCGCCTGTTCGCTGGTGTTGTAGAGGGCGCGCGCCTTGTCTGCCTCGCTTTGGGCGATGAACTGCCGCTCCACCAAATGCAGCTTGCGCTCCATGTCGCGCTGCGCCTCGTTGAGGTCCACCTGGGCGCGGGCCACCTGGGCTTGCGCTGAAGTCTGGTTGGCCTGCGCCGTCATCACTGCGGCGCTGGCCGCATCCAGGTCAGCCTGCGCCGCGCGCAATCGGTATTCAAAAGTCTCGGGGTCGATTTGTGCGAGCAACTGGCCGGCCTTGACCTCGGAGTTGAAGTCCACATACACCTCCCGAATCTGCCCGCTTACCTGCGTACCCACCGTCACCAACGCCACCGGGTTGAGCGTGCCGCTGGCGGCCACGCTGGCCTGCAAGTTGCCGCGCTCGATTTTGGTGCTGCGGTAGCTTGGGGCGTCCGCGTTCGAGCGTTGCGCCATCCACCCTGCGAGCGCGGCCACCGCGACCAACAGCACCAAGGCTCCTACTAGGTAGTTTCGTTTCATGTCGCGATTCTAGGAAGGTGGCGTGACAGGCAAGCTGTAAACGGCCAACTTTGTCCCACCGCCGGGTGGCGCGCGTGCACCGCCGTGGCTTGCGCTGGCCCGGGCAGCGCACTACCATCGTGCACAGACTGCAACTTCCATGGGACACACCGACATATGACCCTCCGCTACACCAGCGTCAACGTGCTGCCCGAGTCCAAGATGCGGCTTTACCCCACCAAGGTCATCAACATCATTGGCGGGCCGGGCTGCGACAAATCGCTGTTCTCTGCGGCCATCGTCTTGCACCTCAACCTACGCCACAAAACCGCCGAGACCATCCCGGATTACGCCAAGTCGCTGGTCTGGCAGCAAAACTATGAGGTGCTCAAGAATCAGTACTTCATTGCACAGCGACAGTTTGAGATGCTCAACCTGCTCGACGGCCAGGTGCAATTCCTGATCACCGAATGCTCCTTGCCTCAAATCCTGTTTTATAACGAGCACTACGAAGACAACATCTGCGACATCGGCAAGACCCGGCAGCAAATCTTGCAGTGGTACCGCCAACACAACAACGTCAATGTGTTTGTCGAACGTGGCGACAAAAAGTACGTGCACACCGGCCGCTTTCAAGATGAAGAGCAGGCCAAGCAAATCGACCGCGGGCTGCGCGCAACGTTGGTGCGCGAGGGCTTGCACTACACCGCACTACCGCCGGACGTCGCGGCCATCAACGCCTTCACCGACACCTTGTTGGACTAGGCGGCGCCCATGCGCCAGGGGTGCCCCTTGCTGGCGGTATCCTGCAAACGAAAGGCCTTGGGCGACACGCCCACCGTGCGCTTGAAGACCTTGGAGAAGCTGAACGCATCCCCGTAGCCCACCTCGGCTGCCACCGCCTCCAGCCGCTGCTGCGTCTCTGCGAGCAAGCGCATGGCGCGCTGCATGCGCAGCACGCGCAGGTGGTTGAGTGGGGTGTCGCCCATGGCGTCTCTAAAGCGCTCGGCCAGCGCGGTGCGCGACAGGCCGGCGTGCTGGGCCAACTCGTCCAAGGTCCACGGGTGCGCGCTGCGCTCGTGCATCAATGTCAGTGCGCGCAGCACCTGCGGGTCGCGCACCGCGTGGCTCCAGCTTTGGCCGACCTGGCCGCGCTGTGCAACCACCTCCCGCAGCGCGTAGGTGAACACCGCATCCAGCAGCGCCTGCACGATGGTGTCGCTGCCAGGGGTGTCGGCCAGAATCTCTTGCTCCATCAAACCAGCAGCCAAGGCCAACGGACCAAAGCGGGGCCGGGTCTCGGCCCGCAACACCGTCCACGCCGGCAACTCGGAAAAAAGCGGGTGCAAGGGCGTGTTCCAGAGCTGGTAGGCACCACCCACCACGGTGCTGCTGTTCCCTGCCTTTGCCGACGCGGACTCCTGCGTGATCGTCTCTGGCCTGAGGCCCTCCAAGCTGGGGCCCACGCTGAGCGCGTGGTCGCAGCCCCGCGCCATGAAGGCCACGTCACCGGTGGCCAGGGCCAGCGGCTGCGCCAGCGTGGGCGCATGCACATGCACCGGGCCTTGCATCACCACATGCAGACCGATGCTTTTGTCGCAGGGAAAACGCAGCGCCACATCGTCCGCAATGGTGCGCAAACCCAGCACACGGCGGCGCATTCCCGCGTCTTGAAGAATGTTTGAAAGCAAGTCCATGCGGACGATTGAACATGAAAAATGAATTTTTGTCCATTCCTGATACGGATTGACCTTGGCAACATGCACGCCTCTGCAATCTCATCACAGGAGCTATCCATGCCGCGTATTTTTGTTCTTGGTGCCAGTGGCACCGTCGGTTCTGAACTCTCCCGCCTTCTGGCTGCCCAGGGCGAAACCGTGGTCAAGGCGACCAGCCGAGCGCCCACTGCCCCAGACCAGGTTCAGCTCGATTTGCTCAACCATGGGGGTCTGAGCACCGCGTTCAACGGTGTGGACCGGGCGTTCTTTCTGGCCCCACCCGGGCACACCAACCAGGACGTGCTGTTGGCCCCCTTGGTCGACGAAGCCAAGGCGCGCGGCCTGAAGAAGGTGGTGCTGATGTCGGCCATGGGCGCCAACGCGGACGACAACGCGCCGCTGCGCAAAGCCGAGCGCCGCCTGGAGGCCTCTGGCCTGGCCTACAACATCATTCGGCCCAACTGGTTCATGCAAAACTTCAACACCTTTTGGTTGCAAGGCATACGTTCAGCGGGCCAGATTTTTTTGCCGGTGGGCGCTGCCAAGGGCAGCTTCATCGACGCCCGCGACATCGCGGCGGTGGCCGCCCGGCTGCTCACCAGCGACACCTTTGCCAACCGGGACTTCGACCTCACCGGCCCACTGGCGCTGGACCACAACGAGGTAGCCGCCATCCTCACGCAGGCCAGCGGCAAGCCCATCGGCTTCACCGATATCCCGCCAGAGGCCATGTTGACTGCATTGAAAGAGGCGGGCCTGCCCCAGGACTACGCCGAGTTCTTGCTGGTGATCTTGGGCTACTTCAAGGCCGGGTATGCCGAGCGCACCACCGACCATGTGCGCGAGATCACCGGCCAGGCACCGCGCACCTTGGCGCAGTACGCAAAGGACTACAAGGCGAGCTGGGCCTAAGCCACAGTCCGGCCGGGCGTCGCCCGGTCGGACTGGCGGTGGCATACCGTTTGCTTTAATCACCTCGGAAAAAGCGCTTCTGCGACCTTTTCTAGGCCCAAATCGCCTAGCAGATGTCCCATGTACAGGGCAAGAAAAGTCGGTTAACGTAGGGGGCGTGGAAAATATATTCACAGCAATCTATCAATTCATGGAGTTTTTATGCAATTTCGAGTGAAAAGCGCGATGACGGTATTGGCTGCTGCAACCTTGCTGGTGGCATGCGGAAAGAAAGAAGAAGCAGCTGCACCGGCAGCCGCGCCAGCGGCGGCTCCGGCTAATGTTGTGAAGATCGGTCACGTTGGCCCCATCAGCGGCGCCATCGCCCACCTTGGTAAAGACAACGAAAACGGCGCCCGTATGGCCATCGAAGAACTGAACGCCGAAGGCGTGATGATCGACGGCAAGAAGGTCACCTTTGAGCTGGTTGCTGAAGACGACGCAGCCGATCCCAAGCAAGGCACCGCAGTGGCTCAAAAGCTCGCTGATGCCAAGGTTGCTGGTGTGATCGGTCACTTGAATTCCGGTACTTCCATCCCCGCCTCTGCCATCTACAGCGCAGCTGGTATCCCCCAGATTTCCCCCTCGGCTACCAACCCCAAGTACACCCGCCAAGGTTTCAAGACCACCTTCCGCGTGGTGGCTGACGACACCCAACTGGGCGGCACCCTGGGCAAGTACGCTGTGACAACCCTCAAGGGCAAGTCCATTGCGGTGATCGATGACCGTACCGCTTACGGCCAAGGCGTGGCTGAAGAGTTCACCAAAGCCGTCGAAGCCGCTGGCGGCAAAGTGGTAGCCAAAGAGTTCACCACCGACAAGGCCACCGATTTCAACTCCATCCTCACCACCATCAAGGGCAAGAAGCCTGACGTCGTGTTCTTCGGCGGTATGGACGCTGTTGCTGGCCCCATGCTCAAGCAAATGAAGTCCTTGGGCATCAAGGCCAAGTTCATGGGCGGCGACGGCATCTGCTCCACCGAACTGGTCAAGCTCGGCGGTGATGCAATTGCTGACGACCAAGTGTTCTGTGCAGAAGCCGGTGGCGTGGAAGGTGAAGCCAAGGCTGGCATGGAAGACTTCCGCAACAAGTTCAAGACCAAGTTCGGCGCTGAAGTGCAGGTCTACGCACCCTATGTGTATGACTCTGTGAAGTTGATGGTTGCTGCCATGGTCAAGGCCAATTCCTCTGACCCAGCGAAGTACCTGCCCGTGTTGGCCGCTACCGCCGACTACAAGGGCGTGACTGGCCCCATCAGCTTTGACGAAAAGGGCGACATCAAGAACGGTGCCCTGACGCTCAAGACTGTGCGCGCTGGCAAATTGGAAACCCTGGCCGTCATTCGCTAAGGTTCTTCCTTTGTGATTCGATAGTGTGAGTGTTAACGATTGGGGCTCTCTAGCGAGGGCCCCTTTTTTTTCGTCCCTACCCATGGTTCAACATCACAACTGCCGGGCCGTAGCCGCAACTTTAGGAACCGTCTTGTTGCTGGCGGGTTGCGCCCAAATTCCCCAAGCTTACGCAGAGTTGCCTTGGAAAGACATGCGTGGCGACAGAGGCTCGCAGGTCATGGCACGCGACTTTGAAATGTGCGAGCGTCTGGTGGAAGCCCGCAGCCAACTCAAAGGTTGCATGGCGTCCCAGGGTTGGGAGTTGCTCCCCTAACCCGCTGCATGCAAAACATCCTCGACCAGATTTACGCCGACGTTCAACCTCTTTACGGCACCGGCCGTGTGGCCGATTACATACCCGCTCTGGGCCAAGTGCCGCCGCGCCAGTTTGGCATGGCGGTGGCGGTGTGGGCGCCCGAACTTGATGCCAAAGGCAACTCGGTTTTGGGTGCGTTTGCACTCGAGCGGCTGGTCCATTTGTGGAAGATGTGACGTCTAGAATCGCACGCATGAGCACGCCCCCACCCGACAGCACCCCAGGAGCCACCAAACCCAGCAACTTTTTGCGCCAGATCATCGAGCACGATCTGTCCGTTGGCACCTACGCCAGCCGCCGCTGGGCCGGCAGCCCGGGCGATGCGGCGCACCATGCCGCCGCGCCGCCCGATACCGCCAAAATCCGCACCCGCTTTCCGCCCGAACCCAACGGCTACCTGCACGTCGGCCACGCCAAAAGCATTTGCATCAACTTCGGTCTAGCGCGTGATTACGGCGGCGTGTGCCACCTGCGCTTTGACGACACCAACCCCGAAAAAGAAGACACCGAGTACGTCAACTCCATCATCGACGCGGTGCGCTGGCTGGGCTTTGACTGGAGCCAGCCCGGCAACACCGCGCCCTACCAGGCCAGCGATTACTTTGGCTTCATGTACCGCGCTGCCGAAACGCTGATTGAGGCCGGCCACGCCTACGTGGACGAGCAAACCGCCGAGCAAATGCGCGCCAACCGCGGCGACTTTGGCAAGCCCGGCGTGGACAGCCCGTTTCGCAGCCGCACAGCCGCCGAGAACCTGGCGCGGTTTCGCGAAATGCGCGACGGCCTGCACGAGGACGGCTCCATGGTGCTGCGCGCCAAGATCGACATGGCCAGCCCCAACATCAACATGCGCGACCCGGCCATCTACCGCATCCGCCGCGCCACCCACCACAACACCGGCGACACCTGGTGCATCTACCCGATGTACACCTTCGCCCACCCGATTGAAGACGCGCTGGAGCAAATCACCCACAGCATCTGCACCCTGGAGTTTGAAGACCAGCGCCCGTTTTACGACTGGCTGCTAGAGCGCCTGACCGAAACCACCGCACTGCCCGATGGCCGCGTGGTGGGCGGCCTGCTGTCCGCTCCCCCGCCCCGGCAGTACGAGTTTGCGCGGCTCAACCTCACCTACGTCATCACCAGCAAACGCAAGCTCGCCCAGCTGGTGTACGACCGAAAAGTGTCTGGCTGGGACGACCCGCGCATGCCCACCATCGTCGGCCTGCGCCGGCGCGGCTACACCCCGAGCAGCCTGCAACTGTTTGCCGAGCGCATTGGCGTGACCAAGAGCGACAGCTGGATCGACTACAGCACCCTGGAAGGCTGCTTGCGCGAAGACCTGGAAAACACCGCCCACCGCGGCATGGCCGTGCTCAACCCGGTCAAGCTGGTGCTGACCAACTGGGACGAAGTGTTTGCAGCCCAAGGCGGCGCCAGCTACCTGGAGCCCTGCAGCCTGCCCGCCCTGCCACACCCGCCCGAAGGCACTGAGGCGCCTGCGCGCCACTTCACCATCGGTAAAGAAGTGTGGATTGAGCGCGAAGACTACGAAGAAGCGCCGCCCAAGGGCTACAAGCGCCTCTACCCCGGCAACAAAGTGCGCCTGAAAGGCGGCTATGTGATCGAATGCACCGGCGCCACCCAAGACGCCAGCGGCACCATCACCCAAGTGCTGGCCACCGTGGTGCCCGACACCAAAAGCGGCACCCCCGGCAGCGAAACCGTGAAGGTCAAAGCCGCCATCACCTGGGTCGGCGTGGCCGACGGCGTGCGCGCCGAAGTCCGCATGTACGACCGCCTGTTCAACGACGCCCACCCGGACGCGGGCGGCAAAGACTTCATCGAGAGCCTGAACCCGAACAGCCTGAAGGTGGTCACCGCGTTGGTGGAACCGTCACTGGCGAATGCGCTGCCGGACCAGAAGTTTCAGTTTGAGCGGCATGGATACTTTGTGGCGGATCGGGTGGACCATGTGACGGGGGGCAAGCCGGTGTTTAACCTGGCGGTGGGGTTGAAGGATAGTTGGGGGAAGTAACTTGTGGCATCCACAAGAAAGGTATCAGATAGGCATCTATTGCACGGCATAATGCATTTGCTCAGCTACGCGTTTGTGGTGAAGGTAACTAGCCATCGTCGGGCGATTTGCCAGACGGAAATGAATTGAGTGACTTCGACGGCACGAAACCGGCCCTGCGGCCAATCGCGCCAAGTCTGTCACGAGTGGCCGCAGGTCCGGTTTCGTGCCTGTAATCAGGGTATCTGAGCTCTTTTTCTATGGCCCAAAGCGAAGTCGAACTCGTAAAGTCAGTCATATCCCCAGATGGTGGAACCGTTGACGCCTTGCCCGATCTTGTGGCAATTTTCGGTGGCCCGCTATCAAGCCCAAGCGAGATCGCAGCCGGGTCTTCACCAAAGAGTTGCCGTGATGCGTATGTCCAGTGGCTTACGACAAATTTGCCCGGTGACAGATCTAAAGTTCTCATGCCAGAAAGCTATGAGGATTGGAGCAACTTCAACACCTATAGCGATTTACTGCTCTTTGAGGCCGATCTAGGGTACTTGACCGCTGCGATTGTGGTATTCCTAGAGGCCTTTGGATCAATTGCCGAATTGGGCGCGTTCTCCCAAATCGAGTCCTTAAAGGATCGCTTAGTTATCGTAGTACTTGGGGATCGCCATCCAATCAAGTCTTTCATTAGCCTTGGCCCACTTCGCCAACTGGAGAAGAAAGATACGGATAGCGTGTGCGTAGTGCCAGCCAGAGACGAAACGGAGATATTGAACGATATCAATGTCATCAATGCTGCCGTTTTGAAGAAGAAAGCGAGAAACAAGACCAAGCGGACGTTTACGCCGGAGGACAAGCAACATCAATTCGCCCTTGCCCTTGATCTTATTGCTCTTATCGAAGTTGTTACGTTTACAGATATCAAACTGCTTTTTGAACACTTTCAGGTCAGCGCCAACGAACATCGAATTTTGCAGATTCTCTTCACGTTAGAAAAATCAGAACTGATTAGGAAGCGCAGGTACGGTGGAATCGACTATTACGCGCCAGCAACGCGGGGAACAAGGTATTTGGATTTCAAAGGTATATCACCTAATGAAAAATTCAATCGCGCTCGATTGCAAGTCAAAGTACTGACGAATCGAATCTCCACTGACCGAGAAAAAGTATTCCAGAAGTTTTTCCCGAAGGGAGCCGACCTATGAAGTTGCTCCAATTGCTCCTGCGGGAGGTGCCATTCGAAAGAGAAGAGCTTTTAACAATCATTGCGACTGCGTCTCGCAGATACAAGGTTTACCAAATACCGAAAAGAGATGGAAAGTCAGTTCGGACCATTGCTCAGCCCGCGCCAGAGGTAAAACTTTTGCAGCGCATTCTGCATGCAGAGTTAATTGAAAAATGGCCGGTGCATGAGGCTGCTACCGCTTATGTAGCGGACCAATCAATAGCCGATCATGCTCGCCACCATGTCAAATCGAAATACCTTCTAAAACTCGACTTTAAAAATTTCTTTCCATCCATTACTGCGGCCGACATTAGGCAACACGCAAAGCGCAATTCAAATCTTGAGGAAGATGATTTGGATATTTTTGTAAATATCGTTGCGTGGCGGAATAAGTTAGACCGTAGTTTTGGTTTGTCTATTGGGGCCCCTTCGTCTCCAGCCATATCAAACTCCATGATGTTTGAGTTTGATACATGCATCAGTTCCTATTGTCGGGAACGAGAAGTCACGTACAGTCGGTATGCCGATGACCTCGCATTTTCAACAATGCGTAAAGATACGCTCAAGGAGGTTGAGGCAGAGGTACATAGGCTTACCTCATCGATTCAGTCCCCAAAACTCGCCATTAACGATAAGAAGACGGTGAATGTATCCAAGAGATATCGCCGGTCGCTCGTTGGGTTGACAATCACGCCGAATCAAAAAGTCTCGCTAGGACGAGAACGAAAGCGGGATATTCGCGCCAAGCTGTACCTCTATGGCAAGGGCTATCTAAATGGGGAAAATGTTGCCCATCTTCGTGGCCTGCTGGCATATGCATGGTCAATCGAGCCTGAATTTGTTTTGTCTTTAGCTAATAAGCAAGGGAATGAACTGTTTGCCAAGTTAGAGCTTCCGTTTCGAAGTTTGAAGGATTGATATGCACCACCAACCCATCCTTCACTTCTGGTTCACCGAGCTAACCCCCGAGCAGCACTACGCCAAAGACGCCGCCTTGGACGAAGCCATCCGCTCCCGCTTCGGTGCCACGCTGGAGTCTGCGGCACGGTGTGAGTTGTTTGCTTGGCGCGCCACGCCCGAGGGGCGCTTGGCGGAGGTGCTGGTGTTGGACCAGTTCTCGCGCAACGTGTACCGCGACACGCCGCGCGCCTTTGCGCAAGACGCCTTGGCGCTGGTGCTGGCGCAAGAGTTGGTGGCCAGCGGACAAGACCGCAGCCTGCCCCTGGCGCAGCGCAGCTTTGCCTACATGCCCTACATGCACAGCGAGTCCGCGCTGGTGCATGCGCAGGCGGTGGCGCTGTTTTCGCAAGCCGGCATGGAAGACACCCTGCGCTTTGAGCTGCGCCACAAGGAAATCATCGACCGCTTTGGCCGCTACCCCCACCGCAACGCCCCGCTGGGCCGCGCGTCCACGCCAGCAGAGCTGGCGTTTTTGAGCGAGCCTGGGTCGTCGTTCTAAGTACACGCTGGCCGCGCGCCAAACTTACCCACGCGGCCTGTGGGCCACTTTGTGGATAACCATGTTCACAAGCCCGCAAATCCGCGCCAGCATTGGGCTGCGCTGGGGTGCCCGCGAAATCATCAACTGCGGGGCTTTACCGGCGGCGGGGTCTGAGGGGGGCGGTTTTGCAGCTACGCTATGCACTTTTCATTTTTCACCCTGATGGAAAGCTGCCCGTGAAGAACCACCTCCCCTCCGCTCTGCGCGGCCTCGCCCTGGCTGCCTGTGTTGCAAGTGCGCTGACCCTGGTTGCCTGCTCGCCCAAAGACACCCCGCAAAAAGAAACCGTGGCCAGCATCCCAGCCGACCAATCGCTGGACGCCGTGGCCAAAGAAGGGCGGGGCTTTACCGTCGGCTCGATGATGGCGGCCAACACCGTGTACGTGCTCTTCGATCCGCAGTGCCCACACTGCGGTCATCTGTGGCAGCAGGCCTTGCCGCTGCACAACAAAGTCAAGTTTGTGTGGTTGCCGGTGGCCTTCATCAACGCCAAGAGCGAGCCCCAGGGCGCCGCCTTGATGTCCGCCACCGACCCGGTAGAAGCCATGAATGCGCACGAGGCGTCCATCCTCGCAGGTGCGGGCGGCATGGCGGCATCGAGCAGCGTGGCACCCGAGCTGGCAAGCGCGATCAAGAACAACACCCAGCTGCTCAACCGCCTGGGCGTGGCATCGGTGCCGCACATCATCGCCAAGAACCAAGTGACCGGCCAGGTGGTGAGCAACACCGGCGCGCTGGACACCGAAGCGCTTGGCAAGTTCTTGGGTATCAACTAAACGCAGCGCTATAAACAGCAACGCCAACGCGACGCACCAACCCAAGCGCTCTCCCCAAGCCCCTACCCCCCACCCAACCCCTACCAACCTTTCAACCCAAGGCACTTCCATGATTACTCTTTGCGGCTTCGCCCTCTCCAATTACTACAACGTCGTCAAGATGGCGCTGCTCGAAAAGGGCGCGCCGTTCACCGAAGAGATGGTCAAACCGCGCAGCAGCGACCCGGCGGTGCTGGCGATCTCGCCGCTGGGCAAGGTTCCGTTTATCAAGACCGCGCAGGGTGGCATGTGCGAGAGCCAGGCGATTCTGGAGTACGTGGAGGCGGCCTACCCGCAACCCGCGCTGTTTCCCAGCGACGCCTTTGCAGCGGGCAAGGTGCGCGAGTTGATGATGTACATCGACTTGCACCTGGAGCTGGTGGCGCGCGAGCTGTATGGCCAAGCGTTTTTTGGTGGCACCGTCAGCGACGACACCAAGGCCCGCGTTCAAAAAACACTGCAGCGCAACATCGCAGGGGTCAAGCACCTGTTGAAGCTATCGCCCTACGCCACCGGTGACGAGTTCTCCATGGCCGATGTGGTGGCCTTCAACAACCTGCCACTGGTGGGCATGGCCACCCGCGCGGTGTACGGCGAAGACATGCTCAGCGCTGCGGGCATCGACTACAAGCCCTACATCAAACGCATTGGCGAGCGCCCCTCGGCGCAAAAAGTGGTTGCCGACCGCAAGGCTTCCGGCAGCGTCTAGGCGCTAGGGTGGCTGGCGCGTAAGCAAGCCACGCCACCCGTGCCTAGCGCAGCCAGCGCCTCGCGCTGCTTAGCGGCAGACCAGCACCGGAATCGGCGACTCGGCCACCACCCGCGCTGCCACGCTGCCTAGCATGAGCCGCGCAATGCCCGAGCGGCCGTGCGATCCCAGCACGATCACATCGGCACCCACGCCCTGGGCGGTTTGCACAATGCCCGCAGCCGCGCCCACGTCTTCTACCAACTGCACTGCCAGCGGAACTGCCGCTCCGCCCGACTTGCACATGACCTCGACTTGCGCATGCGCCTGAGCAGCCAGTTGCTGCGCGGCTGCGCTGTAGGCTTGGTAGCCCATGGGGTTGACCTCGCCCACACCCAAATACGGGTACGGGTCGGACACATAGACCGCGGTAAGCTTGGCGCCATGGACGCGGGCCAAGTCAACTGCCATGCGGGCCGCGTTGGTGGAAGCGGCCGAACCATCGGTTGCCAACAAAATGCTTTTGAACATGGTTTATTTCTCACGGAGTGGATGAACACCGTTCCATGATGCGCCTTCTGCCCCGTGTGGGCTTGATGTGCATCAAAACATTCCTGCAACCCGCACACCAGGAGCCGTATGTACACCACCAGCACCAGCACCCAAACCGTGGACGGCATCGAGGTCCACATCGACGGCCATGGCGAACACACCATCGTCATGCTGCACGGCTGGCCCGACAGTTACCGGCTGTGGGACAGCACCGTGGCACAGCTGCAAGATCGCTGGCGCTGCGTGCGGTTTTCTTTGCCGGGCTTTGACGGCACACCGCCCGAACGCGGCCTGTCCTTGGCGGACATGACGGCGCGCATTGCCGCGGTGGTGGAGGCGGTCAGCCCCCATGCGCCAGTGACATTGCTGATACACGACTGGGGCTGCACCTTTGGCTACGAGTACGCTGCGCGGCATCCGCACAAGGTGGCGCGCATCGCGGCGGTGGACATTGGCGACCACAACACCGGCGCCTACATGCGCTCGCTCACGCCCGGCGCCAAGTGGGCCATCTTCAAGTACCAATACTGGCTTGCCTGCGCCTGGTATGCCGGTGCTTACCTTGGCAGCGGCGCAGGCAATGCGCTGACGCGCTTCATGGCGCGCAAACTGGGCTGCCCCACGCCGCCAGAGGACCTGCAATGGCAGAAAAATTTTCCGTACGCCATGCTGTGGATGAAGCTGCACGGTGGCCTGCGCGGTTGCATTCGGGTCAAGCCGGCCTGCCCGGTGCTGTTCATCTACGGCCAGCGCAAGCCCTACATGTTTCACTCACCACAGTGGCTTGAATCCTTGGCCCAACGCGAGGGCTGCAAGGTCGCACCCTTTGCCACCGGCCACTGGGTGATGGTGGAGCAACCGCAGGCGTTTGCCGACTGCGTGGCGCAGTGGCTGGACGCGTCGATACGCGCTGCAACTTAGCTTGCGGGCACCGGCGGATCGGGCCGGGGAATTTTTTTCAGGCGCACCAAGCGCGCTTGCTCCATCGCGTCTTTTTTGGCCTGGCGCTCTGCATCGCGCTGCTGCCCTTGTGCCAGCCACTGGGCAAACTCCTGCGGCGTCTCCAGCGTGATGCGGCCCAGCGCGGCGCTGCGAAAGTCGTGGATCAATATCTCTGCGGCCTTGTTGGTGTCTACCGTGCCGCCGGACTGCAGCGCGCCGCGCTTGCGGCCCACCGCCTCCAGCAACTGTTCACTGCGCAGCGCGGCGATGTCGCCCAGCTTGTAGCGCACTTGTAGCGATTGCGGGTAGTGGCTGCGCAGCGTGTCGAGCAACTCCAGCGCCACCTCTTCGTCGTTGTACGCATTGCGCCCCACGGCACCACTGGCGGCCAGGTGGTAGCCGCTTTGGGCCACGATGATGCGCGGCCACAGCACGCCCGGTGTGTCGTAGAGGTAAAAGTCGTCGGCAATCGCAATGCGCTGCTCCGCCTTGGTCACACCGGCCTCGTCGCCGGTCTTGGCGGCGCGCTTGCCTTTGAGGGTGTTGATGAGGGTGGACTTGCCCACGTTGGGAATGCCGCAAATCAGCACCCGCATCGGCTTGGCCATGCCGCCGCGCAAGGGCGCCAGCGCATGGCAGGCCGCCACCAGCGCGCGCGCAGGAGCTACTGTGCTGGCGTCCAGCGCCAAGGCGCGCACACCGGGCAGCGCGTTGTAGTGGTCCAACCACAGGGCGGTGCGCTCGGGGTCGGCCAGGTCTTGCTTGTTGAGCACCTTGAGCGCCGGTTTGTGGCCGGTGAGCTGGGCCAACATCGGGTTGGCACTGGAACCGGGCAGGCGTGCGTCGAGCAGCTCGATGACCACATCAATCTCTTTGATGCGGTCCTCAATCGCCTTGCGGGTCAAGTGCATATGACCCGGAAACCACTGAATCGCCATGCCTGTGCCTTGGGGAGTGTGTTGCGCTGCGCCCTGGCGGTGCGCGCTACGCCGGTGCCGCCGCGCTGGCCAGCAAACGCTTGGGCGACAGGTAGGCTTGCAAGTACACATCGAAGGGCATGGTGTCGGCCGCCTCGATGCGGTGCTGCGCCGCAAGCGACTCGGCGCTTTGCGCTTGCATGGACTGCAGTACAGCCGGTGGCAGGGGCTCGGAGAGCATGGCGGCCTGGGTGGCCTCGGAGTGCGCGCGCATGCAGGCCAAAAAGCTCCCGGCGTGGTCTTCGGTCATGGACTGCAAGACCCGCGCCGAGGGCAAGGTGTGGGGCTGCTCCAGCGCTTGGCGCGCAGCCTGCACCGCGTGGGCGTGCGCGCTGCCATCGGAACCTGCGCTGCCAGTGGAGCCGTTGATGGCGTCCAAGCGCTCAGCGAGTGGCTGCATGGCGGCCAGAATCTCTGCGGCCCACGCGGTGAGTGGCACTTGTTCATCTGCGCGCTCCAGCAGCAAGCCCGGCTCGCGCCCGCGCTCGGCGGTGCGGTGCTGGTTGCGCGCCATGGCGGCAATTTCTTGCGGGGTGTCGGGCGGGCTGGGGTGGGTCAGGCAGTACAGCAAGAACACATCGATAAAGCGCAGCGTTTGCGCGTTGATGCCCACTGGCTCAAATGGGTTGAGGTCCAACAGCCGCACTTCCACATACTCCACGCCGCGTTCGCGCAGTGCATGCAGGGGCCGCTCGCCCTGAAAAATCACCCGCTTGGGCCGGATGGTGCCGTAGAACTCGTTCTCGATTTGCAGCAGCGTGGTGGCGAGTTGCTTGTACTGGCCCTGCGCATCGCGCACGCCCACCGCCTCGTAGGCCGGGTAGGGTTGGGTAAGTGCGTCGTGCAAAGAGGCGGCATAGCCCTGCAGGCTGTTGTAGCTCACCGCCAGCGAGGACTGCGCATCGCTTTGGTAGCCCAGCCGCCCCATGCGCAAGGAGGTGGCGTGGGGCAGGTACATGGTGTGCGGGTTGAGCGCCTGCAACTGGTGCGCGCGCCCGGCCACAAAGCTGCTGCAGCTGGCGGGCGACGCGCCAAACAGGTACAGCAACAAAAACGCGTTGCGCCGAAAGTTGCGGATCAGTGCGAAGTAGTCTTCGCTGGACACGCCGGGCATGGACCAGTTGTAGTGGATGCCCGAGATCGTCTGCATGCGCCGCCCGTAGCGGTAGCCCAAGCCGCTGCGGTACACCGTCTTGGCGCGGCCCACGTTGGAGCTACCGTACTGGCCCAGCGGAATCGCATCGTCCTCGGGCAAGGCGCAGGGCATGCTGGAAACCCACAGCATTTCATCGCCCAGCACCTGGGTGGTAAAGCGCTGCACCTGTACCAGCTCGTCGATGCAGGCCTGCGCGCTGGCGTGCACGCCGGTGATGAGCTCAAGCTGCGACTCGCTGAAATCGGTGGTGATGTGGGGGTGGGCGAGCGCCGAACCCAGGGCGGCGGGGTGCGGCGTCATGGCCAGTGCACCGTTGGGCAAGGCACGCAGGCTTTCTTTTTCGAGGCCGCGGCGCATGCCGGCGAGTTGCTGCTCGGTCAGGGCGGTATGGCCCTGCAAATTCGTATCCATGCCGTAGGGCCCTTTGCGTCTTCTTGGGCCAGCGAAGGTACCACAGGCGCGCGCGGCGCGCTGGCGCGGCCCAAGCCGCCTTGGCACCGCAATCGCCGCGTCGATAATGGCCGCATTCGCATGCAAACCATCCCCACACCGGCACCGCCCCTGCCCCACAGCCCGCCGCGTGACTCGGCTACCGTCGTGCTGCTGCGCGAGACGCCCCAAGGCCCCGAAGTGTTCCTGGCACGCCGCCACACGGACTCGGACGTGCTGGGCGGCGCCTATGTGTTTCCCGGCGGCAAGCTCGACGCCAGCGACCTGCAGCTTGACGCCCATCGGCACCTCGACAGCGATGTGCAGGCATTGCACACCAGCTTGGCCGAGCCGGATTTGGAGCCGCTGCGTGCGCAGGGCTTGTATGTGGCAGCGGTGCGCGAGGTGTTTGAGGAAGCAGGCGTGCTGTTTGGTCAGGCGCTGACAGCCGAGCAAGGGTTGGCAGCGATGCAGATGCTGCGCGCTGGACACGACTTCAACGCCACACTGGCCCGGCTCCAGCTGCGGCTGGACACCCGCGCCCTGCGGCCGTTCTCGCGATGGATCACACCACTGTCGCCCTCCATGGGCAGCAAACGTTTTGACACCCGCTTTTTTGTGGCGGCCCTGCCAGCAGGCCAGTCAGCCACCCACGACGCACACGAAACCACCGAGAGCATCTGGCTGCGCCCGCGCGCGGCGCTGGAGCAGTATGTGCGCGGAACCATGGTGATGGCCCCGCCGCAGACCATGACCTTGGCGCACCTGGCGCGTTTTGGCAGCGTGGCCGAGGTGTTGCAGCACTGCCAGACGCGGCCTCCGGCACGGGTGTTTCCCCAGGCCATGCTGGCCGAAGATGGCCAGCGCATTCTTTGCTACCCCGGAGACGCTTTGCACGACGTAGCAGAGCGCGCCCTGCCCGGCCCCACACGGCTGGTGCAACGGGGGCGGCGGTTCGAACCGGAGGCGGGTTTTGAGGCCTGGTTTGCCTGAGGCCGCTCAGGCCTTGAAGACCTTGGCGTGCAGGCGGCGCATGGACCACCACACCACCCCCACCACCACCGGAATGGTGGCCGCAGCAGTCACCTCCGGCCCCAGTGGCCAGCCCAGGTGCTGCGCACCCTTGGCCAGATAGCTCACCAGACCCACGATGTAGTAGGTAATGGCCGCCACCGACAGGCCTTCCACGGTGGACTGCATCCTGAGTTGCATGCCCTGGCGGCTGTTCATCGCGGCCAGCAACGCTTGGCTACTTTGCTGCTGCTCAATTTCCACCCGGGTGCGCAACAGGTTGCTGATGCGTGAGACGCGCTGCGACAGGGCGTCTTGCCGCCGACTCGACCACTCGCAGGTGCTGCGCGCCGGGGTCAAGCGGCGGTCCATGAACTCGCGGATGGTTTGCATGCCCGCCAGCCGGGACTCGGCGATGTCGCCAATGCGTTTGTCCACCAACTCGAAATAGGCCGCACTGGCGGAAAAGCGCGAGTGGCTGGCGGCGTGCTGGCTCTCCACCTGCCCGGCCAGCCGGGTCAGGCGGTCGAGCAAGGCAGGCTCGTCGTCGCGGTTGGCCGAGCGGATCGACTGCGCCAGCTCGGCGAGTTCCAGTTCGGCAGAGGCCAGCACCGCAGACGCCTCGCGGGCGGCTGGCAGGCCGAGCAAGGCAGCCATGCGGTAGGTTTCAATCTCCAGCAAGCATTGCACCAAGCGGCCCAGGCGGCGCGGTGTCAGGCTACCGGCCAGCACCACCATGCGCGAGAAACCATCGGCGTGAATCGCAAAGTCGGTGTAGACCTCGGCAAAGCCATCGGCCACGGTGGAGGCGACCAAGGTTTCGTCGGACAGCACCTGGCGCACCAGGGTGTCGGGCTCCACGCTGCCCGCAGGCAAGGCCCACAGGTGCACCGAGGCCAGGCACTGGCCCGGCAGCTGGGCCATCCAGTCGCGCGGCACCACCGCGCTGGCGGTTTCAGGCTCGCGGTCGCCAAAGGGGTCGGACTTCAGGGGGCGAATAAACGTCCAGGTGACGAACTCGGTGTGCAACTCCCAGCGCACGCGGTACGGCCCGAAGTCCACCCGGGTGTGGGTGGCAGCCGCGTCGGGTGCGGGCAGGTGGTTGTCGCGTGCCAGCGCCGCCATGTGCGCGCGGCTTTGGGCGCGCTGCTCGGCGTTGCACACCATCACCACATGCGAGATGCACAGCGGTGCACCCATGGCCTCGGGCGGCCGGGCATGGATCTCGTTGTGCAGCGCGACGCGCAAAGGGTGTTGCATGGCGGGCTTAGTCATCCACAAAAGCTTCTTCGCGCTTGGATTTGACCGAAGGCAGCAGCACGATCACCAGCAGGGCCAAGGCCACCACCAGCAAGCTGGCAGACAAAGGGCGCGTCACGAACACGCTCCAGTCACCCCGGCTGAGCAAGAGCGCGCGGCGCAGGTACTCTTCCATCATCGGGCCCAGAATGAAGCCCAGCAGCAAGGGCGCGGGCTCGGTACCGAGCTTGATGAACAGGTAGCCCAGCACACCAAAGATGGCCACCATCCAAATGTCAAATGTGTTGTTGTTGGTGGAGTACACGCCAATCGCACAGAACAGCACGATGGCGGGGAACAACCAGCGGTAGGGCACGCTCAAGAGCTTGATCCAGATGCCAATGAGCGGCAGGTTCAGGATGATCAGCATCAGGTTGCCGATCCACATCGAGGCGATCAGACCCCAGAACAGCTCGGGGTTGGAGGTCATCACCTGCGGGCCGGGCTGGATGTTGTGGATGGTCATCGCCCCCACCATCAGCGCCATCACCGCATTGGGCGGGATGCCCAAGGTCAGCAAGGGGATGAACGAGGTCTGCGAGCCGGCGTTGTTGGCCGCCTCGGGTGCTGCCACACCGCGGATGTTGCCCTTGCCAAAGGGCACTTCACCAGGGCGCAACTTGGTCTTCTTCTCCAGGGTGTAGGCCGCAAACGCCGCCATCACTGCACCGCCACCGGGCAAGATGCCCAGTGCCGAGCCCAGAGCGGTGCCGCGCAGCACAGCGGGCATCATGTTCTTGAAGTCCTGTTTGGTGGGAAGCAGCCCGGTGACCGAGGCGGTAAACACCTCGCGCTCGCTGGCGCTCTTGGAGAGGTTGCTGATGATTTCGCCGTAACCGAACACGCCCATGGCAATCACGATGAAGCCGATGCCGTCGGTGAGCTCGGGGATATCCATGCTAAAGCGCGCCACGCCGGAGTTGACGTCGGTGCCAATCATGCCCATGAGCAGGCCCAGCACGATCATCGCAATGGCCTTGAGCAGCGAACCCGAGGCCAGCACCACCGCGCCAATCAAGCCCAAAATCATCAGCGAGAAGTACTCAGCCGGGCCGAACTTGAAGGCCAGCTCGGTCAGTGGCCCAGCAAACGCCGCCAAGATCAAGGTGCCCACGCAACCCGCGAAGAACGAGCCGAGGCCAGCCGCCGCCAGTGCCGGGCCAGCGCGCCCGTTGCGGGCCATTTGGTAGCCGTCCAAGGTGGTCACCACCGAGGACGATTCGCCCGGCAGGTTCACCAAAATGGCGGTGGTGGAGCCACCGTACTGTGCGCCGTAGTAAATGCCTGCCAGCATGATCAGCGCAGCCACAGGAGGCAGTGCGTAGGTAGCTGGCAGCAGCATGGCGATGGTGGCCAGGGGGCCAATGCCGGGCAGCACCCCAATGAGGGTGCCCAGCAGGCAGCCCACAAAGGCGTAAATCAGGTTCTGGGCGGTGAAGGCAACGCCAAAGCCGAGGGCGAGGTTGTCAAAGAGTTCCATGGTGTGTCTCGGTCCTTAGGCTTTAAAGAAGGCGGGCCAGACCGGGAACTGCAGCTTGAGCATCACTACAAAGGCCAAGTAACTCAAGAGCGCAAGAATGGTGGCCAGCACCGCAGCTTCCTTGGGCTTGAAGGTGTCACCAGCGTTGCTGGCAATGAAGGTGAGCAAGTAAATGCCCACCACCAAACCCAGCGGCGGCAAACCAATCGAGGGCAGGCCGCCAATGCAAACACCAAACACGAGGTTGGCGCTGATGATGAAGAACAGCGGCTTCCAGGCGAACTTGCCGATCTTGTCGCCATCGGGGCCGCCCTTGGTGAGCGACACAAAAACAATGGCCGCCCCCAAGATCGCCAGCAAGATGCCCAGCACCAACGGAAAGTAGCCCGGCCCCATGCGCGCGCCGGTGCCAATGTTGTAGGTGCTTGCGCCCCAGGCGAAAGTGACGCCCACCACCATGAACATCAGCCCAGAGAAAAAGTCTTTTTGACTTTTTATATTCATTCTTGTGTCTCCTCGTAAAAAACCCAATGCGCATTTTGCATGCAAACTGCGGGCCAACAATACGCAGCAATACGCAGCACGCTGCCGCGCCACTGGGTCTAGGTATCCATCGGCGGCGTCGACGCCAGCACTTCTTCCAACACGGTCAGGCCCTGCGCCACCCGCAGCACGCCGGCCAAACGCAGCGGGCGCATGCCATCGGCCAAGGCCTGTCGGCGCAGCGCATCGGTACTGGGCTGTGCGGCCACGCGTTCCCGGAAACCCTCGGTCACCTCCAGCAACTCGTACAGCCCCATGCGCCCTGAGTAGCCCGTCATGCGGCAGTCCACGCAACCCACCGGCTGGTAGGGCATGAAGGTGCCCTCGATCGGCCAAGGCTTGACCCGATCTGCCAACGCATCGCGCGCCAAACCCGGGTCGGGCACGCGGCACTGCGGGCACAAGGTGCGCACCAGGCGCTGGGCCAGGACACCCAGCAGCGTCGCGTTGATCAGGTAGGCGGGCACCCCCAACTCCAGCAGGCGGGTCACCGCAGACGGTGCATCGTTGGTGTGCAAGGTGGAAAAAACCAAGTGCCCGGTGAGCGCCGCCTGCACCGCCATCTCGGCGGTCTCCTGGTCGCGAATTTCGCCCACCATGATGATGTCGGGGTCTTGGCGCATCAATGCGCGCAAGCCCTGGGCAAAGCCGAAGTCGAGCTGGGTTTGCACCTGCGTCTGGTTGAAGGCGGGCTCGATCATTTCGATGGGGTCTTCCACCGTGCTCACATTGACCTCTTCGGTGGCCACCCGCTTGAGGGTGGCGTACAGCGTGGTGGTTTTGCCCGAGCCGGTGGGGCCGGTCACCAGCACGATGCCGTGCGGCCGGCGCACCAGCGCCTCCCAGCGCTGCGCGTCGTGGCGCGAGAAGCCCATCGCGTCGAGTTCCTTGACCGCGTTGTCGGGGTCAAAAATCCGCATCACCATCTTCTCGCCAAACGCGGTGGGCAAGGTGGAAATGCGCATCTCGACTTCGTCGCCGCGTGGGTTGCGGGTCTTGATGCGCCCGTCTTGCGGACGCCTGCGCTCAATCACATCCATGCGCCCGAGCAGCTTGATGCGCGCCGTCATGGCATTGAGCACGCCCATGGGCATTTGGTAGACCGGGTGCAACACGCCGTCGATGCGAAAGCGGATCACGCCCTGCTCGCGCCGGGGCTCCAGGTGGATGTCGCTGGCGCGCTGATCAAAGGCGTATTGCCAGAGCCAGTCCACCACCTGCACCACGCCCAGGTCGTTGGCATCGAGCTGCTTGTTGCTGCGTCCCAGCTCCACCAGTTGCTCAAAACTTGCGCCGTTGTTGGCGCCGGACTTGCTGGCGTTGCGCACCGATTTGGCCAAGGCGTAGAACTCGGCGGTGAAACGCGATATCTCTTGCGGGTTGGCCAGCACCCGGCGCACGCTGCGGCGCGACTGCCGCTCCACTTCGGCGACCCAATCGGTCACAAAAGGCTGGGCCGTGGCCACCGTGATCTGGGTCGGCGTCACCACCACCGGCAGGATGCGGTGGCGCTCGGCGTAGGCCGCGCCCATGGCGTCAAAAATCTTGGCGACATCCACCTTGAGCGGGTCGATGCGCAAATGGTCCATGCCCACCCGCGCGGCCAGCCACTGGGTCAGGGTATCGATGTCGAGCGGCTTTTGGGTGGCTTGCGCGCGCATCGCCACGCTGGCCAGGCGCACCAAGGGGTGCTGTACGCTTTCTGCCTGGGCGCAACGTGCCACCGTGCGCTGCGCTTCATCCAGCGAAATCAGCCCGTCGGCCTGCAGCCACTGAACGAGCAAGCGCCAGTCAATGGGCGCGCCACTGCGGGCCAGCTCTGCCAAGGCACCAGCAGTATCAGCGCGCGCCAAGCCTGTCTTCATGGCTGCACCGGCTTGAGTGCGCGGACCCATTTGTCAGCGGGCAGGCCCAGCCGATCCTGGATCCACGCTGCGCGCTCGGTCAGCACCGCGCGGCTGGGGCGCGAGGGTGTGCGCTGCGCCAGCACCACGGTGTTGCCCTCGCGGGTGGCGGGGAAGGCCCAGAGCGCGTCGGCGCCAAAGGCGGCTGCCATCTTGTCGACGCTGCCTTGAAAGCTGGAGGTGCGGCCAAACAGGTTAACCGCCATGCTGCCCTCGGGCGTCAGCACCGCGCGGCAGTCGGCGTAGAACGCAGCGCTGTCGAGCACCGGGGCGGCGGCGTGTTCGTCGTACAAGTCCACTTGCAGTGCGTCCACTGCCGCCTGCCAGCGCGGCGCGCGAATCTCCTGCGCGGCATCGGCCAGCAGCACTTGCATGCGTGGGCCATCGGCCGGCAGCTTGAACCAGCCTCGGCAGGCGTGCAGCACCTGCGGGTTGAGTTCGATCGCGGTGGTCTGCTTCATGCGCACTTCCTTGGCGCAAAACTTGGTCAGCGATCCCGCGCCCAAGCCCAGTTGCAGCGCCTGGCGCTGGCCCAAAGTGGCAGGGTCGATCCACAGCAACCAGCCCATCATCCGTTGGATGTATTCGTGTACCAGCGCGGTGGGGGCGTCGATCCGCATCGAGCCCTGGATCCAGGGACTGCCCAGGTGCAAATGGCGCACGCTGCCTTCCTCTGAGAAATTGACTTCCGGCAAGGCCGCGTGGGCTGTTTTTGGCATGCCGGTTTATACCAGCAGCGCGGCCAGCTTAGGCAGTGCCGCCGTGGCATTGGCGGTGGTGGCGTGGGCCAGCGCGACCAAATCGATGCCGCGCAGTTGCGCCAGCTCGGCGGCGATGCGCGGCAACTGACCCGGCTCGTTGCGCCCCGGCGGCACACCAGCGGCACGCTCGGCGGCGGTGGTGTAGAGCCAGTGCGGCGGGATATCGGGCGCATCGGTCTCCAGCACCAGCACGTCCAGCGGCAAGGTGGTGGCCAAGTGGCGCAATTGCAGCGCGCGCTCGAAGGTGAACGCGCCACCAAAACCCAGTTTGAACCCCAAGTCCACAAACGCTTGCGCCTGCACCGCGCTGCCATTGAAGGCGTGGGCAATACCTTGCCAAGCCTGCCCGGGCGTGGCCGTGGCGCGCAAGAACTTGAGCAACCGGTCGGCCGAGCGCCGCACATGCAGCACCACCGGCAGCCTGCAGGCGCGGGCCATGGCCAGTTGGGCGCGGTAGAAGTGCTCTTGCTTCTCGCGCATGGCCGGCTGCGCCAGCGCCGGCACAAAAAAGTCGAGACCGATTTCGCCCACGGCGACCAAACGCGGGTCGTGCTGGTGAAGCTGGAGTTGCGCCTGCAGCTGCTGCAGGTCCTGCGCGCTGGCCTGCGGCACATACAGCGGGTGGATGCCCAGGCAGTAGCTGTTGCCGCTGCGGTGGGCCAGCGCACGCACGGCGTCGAAGTTGGCGGCGTGCACGGCCGGAATCACGCAGTGCTGCACGCCTTGCGCCAGTGCACGCTGCCAGACCTGGTGCGCATCGGCACCGAACTCCGGCGCGTCCAGGTGGCAGTGGGTGTCAACCAGCGGCAGCATCCCGGTGGGGCACAGGAGGCTCTGCCAATTGGCCTTGCACCAGCAGCAGCTGGCGGTCACAGCGCGCTGCCAAGCTGGCGTCATGGGTGACCACCACAAAGGCGGTGCCGTGCTCGCGGGCCAAATCGAGCATCAACGAGAAAACGCCATCGGCGGTGCTGCGGTCCAGATTGCCAGTAGGCTCATCGGCGAGCACGCAGTCGGGCTGGGTCACCAGCGCGCGGGCAATCGCGACCCGCTGGCGCTCGCCGCCCGACAGCTCCGAGGGGCGGTGGTGCAGCCGGTCGGCCAGGCCCACTTTGGCCAGCAGGCGCGCCGCAGCCTGCGCTGCCTGGGCCGGGTCGGAGCGCCGAATCGTCAAGGGCATGGCCACGTTGTCCTGGGCGCTGAACTCGGGCAGCAGGTGGTGGAACTGGTACACAAAGCCCAGGTGTTGGTTGCGCAGTCGGCCTTGCGCTGCGGCATCCAGCCCGGCCAGGCTATGCCCGCACAGGGTCACGCTGCCGCTGGTGGGGGTGTCGAGTCCCCCCAGCAGGTGCAGCAAGGTGCTTTTGCCCGAGCCCGACGCGCCCACGATGGCCAGCGTCTCGCCGCGGCGCACCTCCAGGTCGATGCCGCGCAGGACCGTCACATCCAGCCGCCCTTCGGTAAAGCGCTGGGTCAGCCCACGGCATTGGAGCAAGACGGGGCTGGACACGGCACCAACTTTGGCGCCAGAGGATGGGCCCGGACCGGAGGGCCGGGCGGACCGTGGGTCATTCATAGCGCAGGGCCTGTGCAGGGTTGACACGGCTGGCGCGCCAGCTCGGATACAGCGTGGCCAGGAAGGCCAGCACCAGGGCAATGAGGGCGATGGGCACGATGTCGGCCGACTGCGGGTCGCTGGGCATGCGGCTGATCAGGTAGATGTCTTGCGGCAGAAAACTGGCCCCGAACAAGCGCTCCAGCGCCGGCACGATGACGTCGATGTTGAACGCCACCGACAGCCCCAGCAGCAAGCCACCGATGGTGCCGATCAAACCCACCATCGCGCCTTGCACCACAAAGATGGCCATGATGCTCGCCGGGCTCGCGCCCAGCGTGCGCAGGATGGCGATGTCAGCGCGCTTGTCAGTCACCGTCATCACCAAGGTGCTGACCAGGTTGAAGGCCGCCACCGCCACGATCAGGGTGAGGATGATGAACATCATGCGTTTTTCCACCTGCACCGCGGCAAACCAGGTGCGGTTTTGCCGCGTCCAGTCACGGATGTACACATCGCCCGAGATGGTTTGCTCTAGCTCGAAGGCCACCGCGCGCGCTTGGTGCAAATCGCGCAGCTTCAGGCGCACGCCGGTGGGCCCCTCCAGCCGGAACACCCGGGCGGCGTCCTCCCAATGCACCATCACCAGCGAGGCGTCGTACTCGTAGTGGCCAGAATCAAAGGTGCCCACCACCGTCATTTGCTTGAGGCGCGGCACCACGCCTGCGGGCGTGACCTGCCCGCTGGGCGCGATCAGCGTCACCTTGTCACCCAAGCGCACGCCCAAGGAGCGCGCCAGCTCGATACCGAGCACCGCGCCAAAACCGCCGGGCACCAGCTGGAGCAGCGCATCGGCTTGCGCGCCTGCGGCAACATCGGTCACCTCGTGCTCCAGCGCCGGATCGATACCGCGCACCACCACACCCTTCATGTCCTCGCCCCGCGCCAGCAGCGCTTGCGCGGCAATGAACGGCGCAGCACCCACCACCTGCGGGTGGCTGCGCGCCTGCTCCAGGGTGCGCGGCAAATTGGGCAGCGGCAGGCCACCGGCGCCGTACACCTCCACATGCGAGACCACGCCGAGCATGCGGTCGCGCACCTCTTTCTGAAAGCCGTTCATCACGCTCAGCACAATGATCAGCGCCGCCACACCCAGCGCAATACCCAGCATAGACACGCCGGAAATGAAGTTGATAAAGGCATTGCGCCGCGTGGCGCGGCCAGCGCGGGTGTAACGCCAGCCGACTCGCAATTCGTAGGGGATCTCAAAGGGAAATTTACGCACCCGTCGATTGTGGCACCGCCCCATCCACCATCCGCCGTGGGCTCCGCAATGGCCCACAATACCGACCATGCACATGGTGATTCCCTACGCCGCGCCCACCGGGGCGGCGACCGCCCAGGCGCTGTCGGGCCTGCGCCTGCCCCAATTGCGCGCCTTGCTGTCACGGCTCACACCCACCGAGCGCGTCACCGGGGACGCCACCGACCTGGTGCCCCTGCACGAGCAGTGCATCGCACGCAGCCTGTGGCCCAACTCCCCCCTGCCTGACGGCCTGCTGCCCTGGGCCGCTGCTGAAGCCCAGCACCTCGGACTCGATGCCTTGCGGCCCGGCTGGGCCTTGCTGACCCTGTGCCATGTGGTCGTGCACTCTGACCATGTGCACATGAACGACCCCGCCACCCTGCAAGTGACCGAGGCGGAGTCGAACGCGCTGCAAGACGCTATGCGCGGCTACTTTGCTGAGGACGGCATCCGCCTGTACACGCTGCGCAGTGGCACCTGGCTGGCACAGGGCGAGGTGTTTCGCAATCTGCCTACCGCCTCGCTGGACCGGGTACGCGGCACCCGCATCGACGATTGGCTGCCCCGGCAGTCCCAGGCCAAGCCGCTGCGGCGACTGCAAAACGAGATGCAAATGCTGCTCTACACCCACCCCGTCAACACAGCGCGCGCAAGCGCCGGCTCGCAAGCGATCAACGCCTTTTGGATCAGCGGCACTGGCGACCTGCCCGAAGAAGCCCGCAACCATGCAGGTGCCGTGTTGGCGCAGGCACCCCAACTCCACGATGCGCTGCGCAATGCGGCATTGCACGACGATGCAAGCGCCTGGTGCCAAGCCTGGCAACAGCTTGACCAAGGCCCCATTGCTGCGCTGCGTGCGCAGGCCCTGGGACGCAGCCCGGCGGCGCACACTGCGCTGACGCTGTGCGGCACAACGGCGGCGCAAACCTTTTCGCTGCGACCCGCCAACTTGTGGACGCGCTGCCTGCAGCGCCTGGCGCCACCCGATATCTCCACCCTGTTGCACAGCCTATGAACATCGTGACCCGCGCCAGCGCGCCGCGCGCCGCCTGGGCGCTGGAGCAGGCTGGTACCCACCCACTGCTGGCGCGCTTGTACGCGGCCCGTGGCGTGACCCAGCCCGAGGAACTCGACGCCGCACTCTCCAAGCTGCTGCCACCGTCCGACCTACTGGGCGCGCAGCAAGCGGCGGTACTGCTGGCCGATGCGCTGGCGGCCAACAAGCACCTGTGCATCGTGGCCGACTATGACTGCGACGGCGCCACCGCCTGCGCCGTTGCGGTGCGCGGCTTGCGGCTGCTGGGGGCAACCCAGGCCAGCTACCTGGTGCCCGACCGGGTGGTCGACGGCTACGGCTTGACCGCTTCCATCGCGCGCCGGGTGCGCGAGCGCGGTGCCGACGTGCTGATGACCGTGGACAACGGCATTGCCAGCATCGACGGTGTAGCGCAGGCCAAGGCGCTGGGCCTGCAGGTGGTAGTCACCGACCACCATCTGCCCGGCGCACCGGGTGCCGACGGGAGGGTCGCATTGCCGCTGGCCGATGTGATCGTCAACCCCAACCAGCCCGGCTGCCCTTTTGCAAGCAAGGCGCTGTGCGGCGTGGGTGTGGTGTTTTATGTGCTGCTGGCCCTGCGCAGCGAGCTGCGCAACCGAGGGTTGTTCGATGCGGCCAGCCAGCCCAAGCTCGACGCACTGCTGCCGCTGGTCGCTTTGGGCACGGTGGCCGATGTGGTCAAACTCGACGCCAACAACCGCCGCTTGGTGGCCCAGGGGCTCAAGCGGGTGCGCGCCGGGGCCATGCCTGCAGGCATGGCCAGCCTGTTTGCGGTGTGTGCCCGCAACGCGCAGGCCGCAACAACCTTCGACTTTGGCTTTGCGCTGGGGCCACGCATCAATGCAGCAGGGCGGCTTTCGGACATGACGGTGGGCATCGAGTGCCTGCTCACCGACGACCCCGGCCGCGCCGATGAGCTCGCCACCGCCCTGGACAGCATCAACCGCCAGCGCCGCACCATCGAGAGCGGCATGCGCGACATGGCCATGGAAATCGTGGACTCGCTGTTTGAAGAAGGCCAAGAGCCGCCCAGCGCGGTGTGCGTGTTCGACCCCGACTTCCACGAGGGCGTGGTGGGCATCGTGGCCTCGCGCATCAAAGACCGGCTGCACCGGCCTGCGTTTGTGTTTGCCGCGAGCGGCGCGCCGGGCAAGGAGCACGAGCTCAAAGGTTCGGGCCGGTCGATACCAGGCTTCCATTTGCGCGATGCGCTGGACCTGGTGGCCAAGCGCCACCCCGGGGTGTTGCTGCGCTTCGGCGGACACGCCATGGCGGCGGGCTGCACCGTGGCGGAGGAAAACCTGGAAACTTTTGAGCAGGCGCTCATCGAGGTGGCCCAGGCTTGGCTGGATGCGGCCACCCTCGCGCGCCGGCTGGAAACCGACGGAGCGCTGGAGCCGCAGTACCTGCGGCTCGATGTGGCCGACACCTTGCAGCAGGCGGTGTGGGGACAGGGCTTTGCCGCGCCGGTGTTTTGCGATGAGGTGGAGGTGGTGTCGCAGCGGCTGGTGGCCGAGAAGCACCTGCAACTCAAGCTGCTGCTTCAGGGCCAGCCCATCGACGGCATCTGGTTCGGGCACACCGAGCCGCTGCCACGCCACACCCGGCTGGCCTACCGGCTCGACACCGACGCCTGGAACGGCGTGCGCAGACTGCGCTTGCTCGTCGAAGCGGCGCAGGCCGCCGACCAGGCCGCTGCGTAAAGCGCATCCACCTGATACAGATCAAACCGCCCGTAAGCTCGGCGCAGCTTTGGGCGGGCACACTTGCGACACCGGGCGCAGTGCCCAAGGGATTTTTTACACACCGATAAGGAGATAGGCATGTCCCGTGAAGTTGTTGTGGTGAGCGCGGTTCGTACCGCCATTGGTACCTTTGGCGGCAGTCTCAAGGACATCGCCCCCACCGATCTGGCCGCCCAGGTGGTGCGCGAATCGCTGGCCCGCGCCAACGTGGACGGCAAAGACGTGGGCCATGTGGTGTTTGGCCATGTGGTCAACACCGAACCCAAAGACATGTACCTCTCGCGCGTGGCCGCCATCCAGGGGGGCTGCGGCGAAGGCACGCCAGCGTTCAACGTCAACCGGCTGTGCGGCTCGGGCCTGCAAGCCATCGTCAGCGCCAGCCAAAGCATCTTGCTGGGCGACGCCGACATCGCCATCGGTGGCGGCGCCGAGAACATGAGCCGCGGCCCCTATGCCTCGCTCAGTGCCCGCTGGGGTGCGCGCATGGGCGACACCAAAATGGTGGACATGGTGGTGGGCGCGTTGCACGACCCCTTCCACACCATCCACATGGGCGTGACCGCCGAGAACATCGCCGCCAAGTGGGGCATCAGCCGCGAGGAACAAGACGCCACGGCGGTAGAGAGCCACAACCGCGCCCAGCGCGCGGTGGAAGGCGGGTACTTCAAGTCGCAAATCACGCCGGTCATGCTCAAGAGCAAAAAAGGCGATGTGGCGTTTGACACCGATGAGCACTTCCGCCCCAACTGCACCGCCGCCGACATGGTCAAACTCAAGCCGGTGTTCCTCAAAGACAACGGCACCGTGACCGCAGGCAATGCCTCCGGCATCAACGACGCCGCCGCCGCCGTGGTGCTGATGGACGCGGCCAGCGCCAAGGCCCGAGGCCTGGCGCCCATGGCGCGGCTGGTGGCCTACGCACATGCCGGTGTGGACCCCAAGTACATGGGCATCGGCCCGGTGCCTGCCACCCAGTTGGCTCTGAAAAAAGCCGGCTTGACCGTGCAGGACCTGGACGTGATCGAGGCCAACGAGGCCTTTGCCGCCCAAGCCTGCGCCGTCAGCCGCGACCTCGGGCTGGACCCGGCCAAGGTCAACCCCAACGGTTCGGGCATTTCGCTGGGCCACCCCATTGGGGCCACCGGCGCGCTGATCACCGTCAAGGCCCTGCATGAGTTGCAGCGCATCGGCGGACGCTATGCGCTGGTCACCATGTGCATCGGCGGTGGCCAGGGGATTGCCGCGATTTTTGAACGCCAGGCCTGAGCATTGGCGCGGTCTTGACCTAAAGCAATACGCAAAGCCAACCGCGCTCTAAGCTGGGCGGTTGGCTTTTTTGCTTTTTTCGGGGCGCGCACATGATCACTCCCAGCCTGGACTCCACCGTTCCTGCCCACGCGCAAGATTGGCTGCGCCGCAGCGGCTTGCGTCCTTTGCGTTTGGGTGACCGCACCCTGCTGCCCATTGTGCAAGGTGGCATGGGCATTGGCGTCTCGGGCAACCGGCTCGCTGGCAGCGTGGCCGCATTGGGTGGTGTGGGCACCTTGTCGGCGGTGGACCTGCGCCGCCACCACCCCGACCTGATGGAACAAACCCGCGACCTGCATCCCGGCGACGAGGCCAAGACCGGCATCAACCGGGCCAATCTGGAGGCCATTGGCCGCGAGATCGCAGCAGCACGTGCGCGCAGCCAAGGCAAGGGCCTGCTGGCCATCAATGTGATGCGTGCGATCAGCGACTACGCCGCCAGCGTGACCAAGGCACTGGAGTGCGGCATCGATGCGGTAGTGGTGGGCGCGGGCTTGCCGCTGGACCTGCCCGACCTGGCGCGCGAGCATCCCCAAGCCCTCTTGATTCCCATCTTGTCGGACGCGCGCGGCGTGCAGTTGGTGGTGAAGAAATGGGAGCGAAAAAAGCGCCTGCCCGACGCCATCGTCATCGAACACCCGCGCTTGGCGGGCGGTCATTTGGGCGCTGCACGCATTGCCGATCTGCACGATCCGCGCTTTGAATTTGCCAACGCCTTGCCCCAGGTGCGGGCCTTTTTGAAAGATGCCGGCCTGGAGCGCGAGATACCGCTGGTAGCAGCCGGCGGTATCGGCAGCTTTGAGGACATTGCGCGGCTGCAGTCGCTGGGCGCCGACGCCGTGCAGCTGGGCACCGCGTTCGCCGTGACGCAAGAGAGCGACGCCCATGCGGAGTTCAAGCGCGTGCTCGCCGAGGCTGGCGCAGAGGACATGGTGGAGTTCACCAGCGTGGCGGGGCTGCCAGCAAGGGCCGTGGGCACGCCCTGGCTACGCGCCTACCTCAAGCTCGAACCCAAGCTGCAAGCGGTGGCGCATGCCAAGTCGCGTTGCACCAAAAGCTTCGACTGCCTGGCGCAGTGCGGGCTGCGCGACGGCCTACCCGGCTGGGGGCAGTTCTGCATCGACAACCAGCTGGCTGCCGCGCTGCGCGGCGATGTCAAAAAGGGGCTGTTCTTTCGGGGCGCGGGGCGGCTGCCGTTTGGATCGCAAATTCAAAGCGTCAGCGCTTTGGTGCAGCACCTGCTCACGCCCGGCGCTACTGCGCCGCTTGAAACCCACCCGCACGCAGCGTAACCACCAGCGTGTCGCGGTAGCCGCCTGCTTGCAGCGGCTGGATGGGGGTGGACTCGTGGATGACGCGGGCGTCGTCAAGCAGCAGCACTGACCATGGCTGGCTGAGGGTGAAGCGCTGGCCGCTGGGACCGTCGGCTTCAAACACCCGGGTTTCGCCGCCTTTGACGCCAAAGCGGTCGACCATGAACACCGCCACCAAGTCCACACCGTCGCGGTGCGCGCCTTCGGGCGTGGGCCGGCCAATGCCGTCGGTGGTGTCGATCCGGAACTGGTGGGCCTCGGTGTACCAAGGCTGCGCGCCCTTGAGTGTGCTGGCCACACGGCCCAGCCAGGCCAAGAGTTCCGACCAGGCAGCCTGGCCCAGCATGGCATCTGCAATCGGCTCGAAATGGCGCTGCATGCCCCCATGCAAAGCGTTGTAGGCCACCGGCTGCCAATGCGCCCGGTGCGGCACCTGTTGCACCTGGCCACCGTCGAGCACAAAGCAGCTGTGGCGACGGCGCCGGTAGCGCCCGCCGTCGCGCAAGTACCCGTCCGGTGGCAGGTCGTTCCAATAGCTGCGCCAAGCCAGCAAGCTCGTCTGGTCCACGCCGGCCAGCGATGCGGCCTGCTCGGCACCCAGCACCGCAAACCCTTGGCGCGCCAAGGTGGCGGCAAGGTGGGTGGGATCGGACAAAAACGGGGGAGGAAATGGCGCGGTCATAGCGGTCGTAAGTGGTTGGCCATTATCGGTCGGTGCCAACGCAGTCGCTGGCGTGACACAGCGGCCCAGCGAGCGTTGCCGCATGCTGCGCTCGCAGGCTACGATGCGTGCCTGTTCAACCCCTGGTTCACAAGCCCATGCCGCTACCCACCACCAACCACCAGATTCGCCTTGCCGCACGCCCGGTCGGTCTCCCCCAAGCCAGCGACTGGAGCCACACCACCGCCCCGGTGACGGAGCCCGTCGAGGGCGGTCTGCTGATCAAAACCCTGGCCTTGTCGATCGACCCCGCCATGCGCGGCTGGATGAACGAGGGCAAAAGCTACATCGCACCGGTGGGTATCGGCGAGGTGATGCGCGCCGGTGGCGTCGGCCAGGTGATCGCGTCGCGCCACCCCGATTACGCGGTGGGCGACATGGTCAGCGCCGGTCTGGGCGTGCAGGAGTACCTGGCGCTGGCGCCGTCCGACATCGCGCGCAGCGGCCTGACCAAGATCGATCTGCGAATGGGCAGCCTGAGCCAGTGGCTCAATGTGCTGGGCATGCCCGGCATGACCGGCTACTTTGGGCTGATGGACGTAGGCCAGCCCCGCGCCGGTGAGACTTTGGTGGTGTCCGGTGCCGCCGGTGCGGTGGGCCAGACTGTGGGCCAGGTCGCCAAGATCAAGGGCTGCCGGGTGGTGGGCATTGCCGGGGGACAGGCCAAATGCGACTGGGTGGTGCAAGAGCTCGGCTTCGATGCCTGCATCGACTACAAGGCCAGCCCCAGCGCGGTGCGCGAGGGGCTCAAGACCCATTGCCCCAAGGGCGTGGACATTTATTTCGACAACGTCGGCGGCGACATTTTGGACACGGTGCTGACCCGCATCAACCGCAAGGCGCGCATCGTGATCTGCGGAGCCATCAGCCAGTACAACAACACCACGCCCGTCAAAGGCCCGGCCAACTACCTGAGCCTGCTGGTGAACCGGGCGCGCATGGAAGGCATCGTGGTGTTCGACTACGCCGACCGCTACGCTGTGGGCGTGGCCGAAATGGCTGGCTACCTGCGCGAAGGCCGCATGAAAAGCAAAGAGGACATCGTCATCGGTCTGGACCAGTTCCCGACGACCTTGCTCAAGCTGTTTCAGGGAGAAAACTTCGGCAAGCTGGTGCTGCAAGTCGCAGAGGCTTGAACGCGGCGCGGTCTGAGCCGCCCCCAGCAGCGCCCGACCCGGGCCGCCACGATCGGCGGCCTGGCACGCTTTCTGCTCAGCCTATGCATGCCCAGGCATGCATGGCCCTGACCGCCGAATTAGTTCATGTTCTTTTTGCATGAGAAGCAAGAGTAAACCCTGAGCTAGTCGTCTTGATGGGGCCGCTACATTCACGGGCTTGCACCATCCTGAGGCGGCTTAGTCACGGAACTGGGGCATATTTTTTTAACCGGAGCACCGATACATGAAATTGAACACTTTGAAAACAGTTGCAGCACTGGTCGCAGCAGTTGGCACTTTGGCGGCCACGCCAGCATTTGCCGGCAAGACCCTGGACGCCATCAAGGCCCGTGGTCAAGTGGTTTGCGGCGTGAACACCGGCTTGGCCGGGTTCTCGGCAGCCGACTCCAGCGGCAAGTGGACCGGTCTGGACGTGGATGTGTGCCGTGCGGTCGCCGCAGCCGTCCTGGGCGATGCAGAAAAGGTCAAGTACGTGCCCCTCAACGCCCAACAGCGCTTCACCGCCCTGCAGTCCGGTGAGATCGATGTGCTGTCGCGCAACACCACTTTCACCCTCACCCGTGACGCCTCCCTGGGCCTGACCCAAACCGCCGTGACCTACTACGACGGCCAAGGCTTCATGGTTCCGGTGAACAAGAAGATCAAGAGCGCCAAGCAGCTCAAGGGCCAAACGGTGTGCGTCCAATCCGGCACCACCACCGAGAAGAACCTGACCGACTACTCCAAAGCCAACAACCTGAACATCAAGCCTGTGGTGTTCGAGAAGCTCGAAGCGGCTGAAGGCGCGTACTTCTCCGGCCGTTGCGTGGCGTACACCACCGACGCATCCGGTTTGGCTTCGACCCGCAACAAGGTCGCCAAGAACCCCGCCGACCATGTCATTCTTCCTGACCTGATTTCCAAGGAACCCCTGGGCCCGATGGTGCGCCGTGGTGACGACGAGTGGACCACCATCGTCAAGTGGGTGATCTACGGTCTTCTGGAAGCTGAAGAGTACGGTGTGACCTCGGCCAACGTGGACGAGCAAAAAGCCAATAGCAAAGACCCCGTCGTGGGCCGCTTGCTGGGCTCCACCGAAGACACCGGCAAGCTGCTGGGTCTGGACAAGGAATGGCTGGCACGCGCCATCAAGGCCACCGGCAACTACGGTGAAATCTTTGAGCGCAATGTGGGCCCCAAGTCTGCGCTGCAATTGCCACGTGGCCTGAACAACCTGTGGAGCAAGGGCGGTATCCAGTACGCACCACCGGTGCGCTAATCCGTAGGCACTGAACCAAAAGGGGCGGGTGCAACCAGGTTGCCCGGCCCCTTTTCTATTGCGCAGCTCAACCCGGTTGATTGTTCTATGTCCACACCCTCCACCCCCCCCAAGAAATCGTGGTCCTGGCGCAGCCAGGCCTTTCGCGGTTTGATCTACCAGGTGGTCACCGTCGCGGTGATTGTTTCTGTGGTGCTGTATTTGGCCCACAACACCAATACCAACATGAAGGCCCGCGGCATCCAAAGCGGCTTTGATTTCATGCTTGGTGGCGCCGGGTTCGACATCGGCGAAAGCCTGTTCCCGTTCGATTCCGCCGAACCCTACTGGCGCGCCTACTTGGTGGGCTTTGTGAACACCTTGCGGGTGGCGGTGATCGGCATTGTGTTGACCACCCTACTGGGCACTCTGATCGGCGTGGGCCGGTTTTCGCGCAACGCGCTGGTGCGGGGGCTGTGCTCGGCGTATGTGGAGTTCTTCCGCAATATCCCGGTGTTGCTGCAGTTGCTGATGTGGTACCTGATGTTCACCGAACTGCTGCCCGACTCCAGCGACCCGTTGGTACTCGGCTCCATCTTCCTGAGCAAGGGCGGACTCAATTTTCCTATTCCCGTGTGGGCCGCAGGCCACCTCTGGGCCGCCTGGGGGCTGCTTGCGGGTGTGGTGGTCGCGGTGCTCTACCGAGGGCGCGCCCAAAGGGCATTTGAGGCAACCGGGCGCCCGCGCAGCATGTTTTGGGTGCCGCTGGCGATCGTGGTTGCCGTAGGTCTGCTGGGTTGGTTGCTGGGTGGTGCACCCACCGCCATGAATAGCCCGGTGCAAGGCGAGTTCGCCGTGGAAAACGGTGGTGCGCTGACGCCAGAGTACCTGGCGGTGCTGTTGGGCCTGACCGTCTACACCGCGGCCTTCGTCGCCGAGGTGGTGCGCGGCGGCATCCAGTCGGTGGCGCTGGGGCAGTCGGAAGCAGCCAGCGCCCTGGGCCTGAGCCGCGGCCAGTCCATGCGCCTGGTGATGCTGCCGCAGGCGCTGCGGGTCATCATTCCGCCGGTCACCAACCAGTACCTCAATCTGACCAAAAACTCGTCGCTGGCGGTGGCCATTGGCTACCCCGACGTGGTGTCGATCGCCAACACGGCCATCAACCAGACCGGGCGTGCCGTGGAGTGCATTGCCGTGATCATGCTGGTGTACCTGAGCACCTCGCTGTTCACCTCCGTCGTCATGAATTGGTACAACACGCGTTCGGCTATCAAAGAGCGCTAAGCAGCACACCCTAGGCTACTTTTATGAACGCAAATACATTCCAACCGATCGCGGCGCGACCCGCACCCATCAAGACACAGGGCTTGGTGGCCTGGGTGCGCACCAACCTGTTTGGCGGGCTCTCCACCTCCATTGGCACCCTGGTCATAGGCGCGGCGCTGCTTTACATCCTGCCCCAGTTGATCAACTGGGCCTTCATCAATGCGGTCTTCGCCAAGGACTACGATGCCTGCCAGGCCGCTGCTGGCGCCTGCTGGGGCGTGGTGTACGAAAAGTTCCGCATCATCATTTTTGGCCGCTACCCGTTTGAGGAACAGTGGCGCTCGCTGATCGCCACCACCGCCTTGCTCAGCCTGCTGGTGGTGAGCTGCATGCGCGCCTTCTGGAAGCCCTGGCTGGCATTGGCATGGGTGGCGGTACTCGCGTTTTTCTTCACCCTGATGTATGGCGACGTGTTCGGCCTGACCAAGGTGGAGACCGACCGCTGGGGCGGTCTGCCGCTGACCATTCTGTTGGCGTCGCTGTCCATGTCCATGGCCTTCCCGATTGCCTTGGTGGTGGCGCTGGGGCGCCGCTCCTCGCTGCCGGCGATTCGCAGCGTTTGCACCATCTATGTGGAGCTGATCCGCGGCGTGCCGCTGATTTCGGTGCTGTTCATGGCGTCTTTCATGTTCCCGCTCTTGATGCCGCAGGGCTTCAGCATCGACGTGCTGGTGCGGGTGCTGGCGGGCATCACGCTGTTTGCTGCCGCCTACATGGCCGAAGTGATTCGCGGCGGCCTGCAGGCAGTACCCAAAGGCCAAGTTGAGGCAGCGGCCACCTTGGGCCTGTCGTACTGGCAAACCCAACGCAAGATCGTGCTGCCGCAGGCCTTGGCGATGGTGGTGCCGGGCATCATGAACAACTTCATCTCGACCTTCAAGGACACCTCGTTGGTCACCATCGTGAGCCTGTACGAGCTCACCGGCGCGATGAGCCTGGCCCTGAACTCGGACGCCAACTGGCGCCCGTTCAAGATCGAGGGCTACCTGTTCATCGCCCTGATTTACTTCATTTTTTGCTTCTCGATGTCGCGCTACAGCCTGTGGATCGAAAAGCAAGTCAACAAAAGCAAGCTGCGCTAAGCGCCCCGTCCCCCTTTTACACGGACCCCTCCCATGTCTGAAAACATCATTACCTTCGACAAAGTCAACAAGTGGTACGGCAACAATTTTCATGTGCTGCGCGACATCGATTTGCAAGTGAAAACCGGCGAGCGCATCGTGGTGTGCGGCCCGTCGGGCTCCGGCAAATCGACCCTGATTCGCTGCATCAACCGGCTTGAAGAACACCAGCAAGGCCACCTGTTTGTCGACGGCGTGGAACTCTCCGACGACGTCAAAGCCATCGACGATGTGCGCAAAAAAGTGGGCATGGTGTTTCAGCAGTTCAACCTGTTTCCGCACCTCACAGTGCTGGAGAACCTGACGCTGTCGCCCATGTGGGTGGGCAAAATGCCCAAGAAAGACGCCGAAGAAAAAGCCATGGAGCAGCTCAAGCGGGTGCGCATCGCAGAGCAGGCTACCAAGTACCCTCTGCAACTCTCTGGTGGACAGCAACAGCGGGTGGCGATTGCCCGGGCGCTGTGCCTCAAGCCCAAGATCATGCTGTTCGATGAGCCCACCTCGGCGCTCGATCCCGAGATGATCAAGGAAGTGCTTGACGTCATGATCGAAATGGCCAGCCAAGGCATCACCATGCTGTGCGTGACCCACGAAATGGGCTTTGCCAAAGCGGTGGCCGACCGCGTCATCTTTATGGACCAGGGGCAAATCGTCGAGCAAAACAACCCGCACGACTTCTTCAACAACCCCCAAAACGAACGCAGCCGGGACTTCCTCTCCAAGATCCTCGGCCACTGAACGCCGCGCGCGTCAAGGGCTTGCGCTGGCAACTGGCGCGAGCCGCTCAGCGGCCCAGCGCAGCAAGTCGGTCCACATCTGGGCCATCTCTGCGTCCGAGGGCGTGCGCAAAGCACTGGGCAACTCCACGGTAACCACCGGCACGCGGCGGTGGATGCCGGCGTAGTTGCCCAAGGAGCCAGGATAAATGCCCACCTGGTCCAGGTACAAACGCCCCAGTTTGCTGGGCGGTACCGACGGCCCGTCAAAGTCCAACACGCCGTAAGGTGCGTGGACGCTGACGATCAAGTTCGGCTGGAAGGCGTCGAGTTGCCCGTTCAGGAAACGCGACTCCGGCTCGGACAATGGATGGCGCCCAGGCCAGCGCCGCGGGTCGCGCCGTGTGCGCTTTTCCCAGTAGTTGGTGGCGTCGCGGTGCCAATTGGGCGTGGGGAAATTGCGGTTCAGATCCACGCCATTGGCATTGACGCGCTTAGGCGGTCGGGCCAACAAGCCGTCAGGATTGAGACTGGGAATGAAGCGCCAGTGCACCGGATGGGGCATGTCGGCCGGCGGGTTGGCGGCCAGCCGAATCCAGTGGAACACCACCGCGCTCGATGACATCTCATCGCCATGAATGCCCCCTACCACCAGCACACGCAGGGCAGCATCTTCTACGCCCAAATCGCGAGCCCACAGGGTGCGGTTCTGGACCGAGCGGGCCTGGGTGTCGCGCAGCTGTGCCGACTCGCACAATGGCTGGGACACGTTGGGCAAACGCCTCACGAATTCGGCACAGGCGCGCGCTGTGGCGGGCGCGCTGTGCAAGCCTGCCAGGGCCACCAGTACCGATGCAACAGGGATGCAAAAGCGCATCGCGGGATTCTAAGTTCCGGGCCTGGAAAGGCCATGCGACGGGCTGGGCACCTTGCCCCGGGCCGGCGCGGTGCCAAATGCGGTTAAATTCAACGGATGCAACCCACCACCCTACCCCGCCAAGCGGCTTCACCGCCCTTTACCAAACTGGAATTCCGAGCTGCCTTGAGCATGTTTGCCACCGGGGTCACCATCGTGACCGCGCGCACAGAGGAGGGAGCACTGGTCGGGCTGACAGCCAACTCATTTAACTCGGTCTCCATGACGCCGCCCTTGGTGCTGTGGAGCCTGAGCCAGTCGGCCAGCAGCCTGCATGCGTTTCGCACGGGCTCGCACTACGCAATCAATATTCTGAGTGCCGACCAGCAGGCGCTGGCGCGCAAATTTGCAACCCCAGGGGTAGACCGGTTTGCGGGCGTTGACTGGACCCCGGGCAGCAGCGGCGCACCGCTCATCGTGGGCGCAGCCGCCACGTTTGAGTGTTTCAACCGCAGCCGATATGAAGAGGGTGACCATGTGATTTTTGTGGGCGAGGTGGAACGCTGTACCCACGAGCCTACGGCCTCACCTTTGCTGTTCCATGGCGGCAAGTTTTACGTGGAGCACCCGCTATAGAGCTGGCGCCCCAGAACCTGGCGGCTGGTGCCCTTGCGGCGCAGGACGCAAGCAAAACTGCTGCGGCACACCGGTGACACACGCGCCGCCACAGCGGCTGAACACCACGGTTTACGCACCGATGCGGCTGTCGCTGTCGGACAAGGCGGAGCGGTAGGCACCGCAACCAATCAGCAAGTCGTCGCTCAGCGGCATCACGTAGGAGGACTTCCCCCGCACATCGCCGGTGACGGGGTTGATGATGTTGTACTCCACCCAACCACCGCCTTGCCCACAGCGCCGCCAGGCATCATCAAGTAGCTGCTGGGCGTCCACACCCGGCGTGGCAAACAAGCTGGTGCCCACCCGCTTGATGTCGGCGCCGATCACCCGGTACACGCCTTCGCGGTCCAGCACAAACACATACAAATCGCGGTCCACAAAGCCGCCCTCTTTGTCGTGGAACACCTTGAAGGCCTCGTCAAAGCCGACCGACTGCACCAAGGCCAAGGCGCGATTGACGATGTCCAGCGCCTCGTCCGCTGTGCCTTGGCGCAGCTTGATGTAAGTGACCGCGTTTTCCAGCTCTTGGGAGCGTTGCATCAGCCGACTGGAGCGGTGCGAAGTGCGGTCTACCAAACCGGAGTTTTCGATGGTCACCCGGTCCAGGTCGCCCACCGCCTGCACCACTTCGGACAAGGCGAGGCTTTGCTTGGCGCTGCCATCGGCCATGGTCTCCACGTTCTGAGCGATCTCCGAAATGCCTGCCACCAAGCTGGTCATCAAGGCGCTGATGGCCTCGATCTCGGAGACCGTCTCGGTCACCCGCGATGACGATTCAGCAATCAAGTTGCGTACCTCGGCAGCTGCGCCCTGGCTGCGCCGCGCCAGGCTGCGCACTTCGGCTGCGACCACCGCAAAACCCTTGCCCTGCTCGCCTGCACGCGCCGCCTCCACCGCAGCGTTGAGCGCCAGCAAATTGGTTTGGAATGCGATGCCGTCGATGGTGCTGATGATGTCGCGCATACGTTGCGAGGTGGTTTGCAACGCCGCCATACCGCCCACGGTTTTGGCCATCTTGCTGCCCGCATTGCCGGCCTCGGCGTGCAGGCTCTTGGTCATCATGCTGACCTCCTGCGCGGCTTCCGAATTGCGCGCCACCGTGTCGCTCACGCGGGCCACATTGGTGGCGGCCTCCTCCAGGCTCACGGCCTGCGATTGGGTGCGCTGCGACAGCGAGTGCCCGTCTTGCACCAGTTGGGCACCGACATGGGTGACCATGGCCGATGCGCTGCGCACGTCGGCCACCAGCGCGGACAGCACGCCCAGCATCCCCTCAAACTCCTGGCTGATCAGCGCCATCTCATCGCGTCCCGGCACGTTGACATGGGTGGCCAGGTTGCCACGGGTGCCCTCGGCGATGGCAAAGTGCAGCGTTTCGATGCTTTTGAGCGTTGCAATCGAAAAGCACACACTCAAGTACAGCACCAAAACCAAGCCCGCCAGGGCCAGACCAAACAACAGTGCGATCTGGCGCGCCAGCACGGTTTGGCGTTGCTGCAGCACGCCAATGAGTTGCTGCGAGGTCGACGAACGAAAAGTCCGCATGTCCTGCAAGGCCACGTCACTGAGCCGCATGAACGTGGTTTGTGCGTCCGCCGAGGCGGGCTTACCGGCCTGCGCGCGCATCCACGCGGACAAGGCGCGGGTGGCCTGCACCGACTCACGGGCACGCTCAGGCAGTTGGCTCACACTGGCATCGAGCATGGCAGCCAGGTTCTGGTCCACGGTGTCGGCCGCGTCGTCCAGGTTGTCCGCAAGCGCGAGCAGCCACGCCCCTGTGGCCGCGCTGCCCGATGCATCGCCGTACCAGCGCGTACCCAGCGCCTGCGACTTTCCAAGCGCCTCGGTCCACAGCACCGCGTGGTCGGTGAGCACATCTTGCAGCAGCGCCACCTCGGAGTTGCCGCCAAACACCAAGGACGAATGCTGTGCCGCCAGCATCACCATCACCCGCAGACGCTGCACGGTGGCAGTGTCGCTTTGGAAACTTGCGGGCAGGTCGGTGCTGGGCGGCGCGCTGGCGATCGATTGCAATGACCGCAGCACAGCTGGCCAATCCGCACCCAGGCGCAGCTCTGGCGAGGCCTGCACGAATGCGTCCAGCGCCTCGGTGGTGGCCCGCAGGCGCTGCACGGTTTCGCTGTGTCGCTCGCGCATGCCTGGCAGGTCGATCGACTGGACTGCACTGCGGTGCTGCTGCACCTCGGTCACCACCGCGCTGAGCAGATCCACCGCCAGCGCGCCTTGCACCTGGGACGCCGCCACCTGGTGGTCGTTGAAGCGCGCATGCAGCAAGAACCCACCCGCCAAAAACAGGGGGATCACCAACAAAAAAACCATCACCGACAACTTCACCGGCATCTTCAGGCGCTGCATCAGCGCCACACCGGGGGCCAGCAAAACGTTCAGGGCATGGGATTCGGAGAGGGTGCGCATGGTGGGCAAGCAGTTCATGCAAAGCGTGCCAGCTCCAGTTGAAGCTGGTCCACGCTGATGGGTTTGGGTAGGTAGCCGTCGGCACCAGACTTTTTGAAGCGTGCCGCATCGCCGGGCTCGTCGTGCGAAGTGACCATGATGATGGGCAGATGGCCGCCTTGAACTTGCTCGTTATCGCGGATCGCACGCAGGGCGGCCAGGCCGTCCATCACCGGCATCATCACGTCCATTAGCACCACGTCAAACTTGAGTTTGGCCAGAGCGCGCAAGGCCTTCTCGCCGTCGCCCACGACCACGCCGGTGTGCCCCAGGTTGGACAAGAGTCCGACCACCAAGCGCTGGTTGATGATGTTGTCCTCCACCACCAGCACTTTCATGGCGCGCGGTGTAGAGAGGCGGGGCCGGACGGTCTCGGTCATGGCAGTACATCTCCCAATGCAAATTTATGTGGCAGTCACCAGGGTGATCAGTTTTTCGCACTCTACCGCAGCCAACTCCAACTCCAGCTCGGCCAGGGCAGCGTCCAGCGGCGCCATCCAGCCGGCCCACAGGGCCGGGATGTGCGGGCGCAGTTCGGCATGGAGTTCCAGCGCGGTCATATCGCCTTCCTGCAGGGCTTGGAGCAAAGTGTGCAAGGCCGGCAGCGCCGATGCAGGTGGGGGGCCGTCGGACACCTCGCGCGCGCCACCCAGCTGTACGGCCACCGATTGCAGCGCGGGCAGCACCTCGGCCAAGCTGCGCGCAATCTGCTGTAGCAACGCGTCGATGTGGGCTGCACCGAGCGCACCTGCAAGCGCCTTTTCCGCGTCCGCCGCGAGCGCGGCCAGCCCACCCGCGCCCAGGGTGGCGGCCAAGCCTTTGAGGGAATGCAGGGTGCGTGTGGCGGCCGCTGGGTCGCCTTGCGACAACTGCTGCGCTACCCGATCACAGACGGTCGCTGCATCGGCCACAAACGCGGCAATGGATTGCAGCAGCACGGCATCGTTGCCACCCATGCGCGCCAGCGCACGGTCGATGTCCAAGCCCGCTGGCCACACCCGCGATGGCGCTTTGGGCGCAGCACTGGGCGCGGCCAGAACCCAAGCGTCTCCTGCCGCAACTGGAGCCCATTGCGTCACCCGTACCAGCGTGTTCACCAAGTCGTGCAGATCGAAGGGCTTGCCTACATGGTCGTTCATGCCGGCTTCCAAGCACGCTTGCCGGTCGCTGGCCATGGCGTTGGCCGTCATGGCCACCACTGGTAAGGACTGGAAGCGCGCATCCTGCCGCAGCAATCGTGCAGCGGTCAGGCCATCCATTTCCGGCATTTGCAAGTCCATCAGCACCGCGTCGAACAGGGGCTGGGCCTGTGCAATGGCCTGCAGGCCCAGCGCGCCGTTGTCAGCCACCGTGACCTCAGCGCCTTGGGTGCGCAGCAACTCGCTGGCCACTTGCTGATTGATCGGGTTGTCTTCCACCAGCAAGATGCGCATGCCGTCGAGCACACGGCGGGCGCTCGGCGCGACCTGGGCCGAGGTCTGAGCGGCTTGCCCTGATGGCGAAGCCTTGCTTTGCTGCGCCATATCCACAGAATGCGCCAGCATGCGCGCCGTCAGCGGCCTGACCAACACACCATCGAATGGCGACACACCGGACCCCTGCTGTGCCTGCCGGTCGCTTTGCGCACCCAGCACCAGGAACTTGGTTTGCGGGCTTGGGATCAACGCCTGGCGCATCAGGTCCACGGACTCGGCGGCACTGGCACCCTGCAGGCGCGCATCGATCAGCACCGCGTCCCAGGGGCCTTGGCCGTCGGCCAACCCCTGGCGCAGTACCTCCAAGGCCTGGGGCAGGGTCTGCGCCTGGGCCACGGTCCAACCCAGCGACTGCGCCATGGACACGCTGCTGGCCAAGGCCACAGGGTTGTCGTCTACCACCAGCACACGCCGCGCCACCGCCTGGGCAGGGGCAGCGGCGATCAGCATGGGCTGCGTCTTGGGCACCGCCAATACCAACTCGAAACTGAAGGTGCTGCCCTGCCCCACCGCGCTGTGCAGCACGATCTCGCCACCCATCATCCGGATCAGTCGGGTGCAAATGACCAGTCCCAGGCCGGTACCGCCGAAGCGCCGGGTGGTGTTGGCCTCGGCCTGGGTGAAGGCCTCAAAAATGCGGGCCTGGTTCTCCGGGGCAATGCCAATGCCGGTGTCGCGTACCGAGACATGCAAGCGCACCGCCTCCGGGCCACGCTCGAGCAGTGCCCAACGCACCACCACATGGCCCTGCGCGGTGAACTTGACTGCATTGCCCGCCAGGTTGATCAGCACCTGCTTGATGCGCAGCGAGTCGCCCAGCAGCGCATCCGGAATTGCCGGGTCCACCTCGAACACCAGGTCCACCGGCTTGTCGCCCAGGTTGGAAGCCAGAATGACCGACAGCTCATCGTGCAGCGCGGCCATGGAAAACTCTTCGTGGGCCAGTTGCATCTTGCCCGCCTCCACCTTGGAGAAGTCCAAGATGTCGTTGAGCAAGCCCAACAGCGAACGCGCTGCGCCGTCGGCCTTTTGGACATAGTCGCCCTGGCGGCTGTCCAGCGCGGTGGTACCCAGCAGTTGCAACATGCCCAAGACCGCATTCATGGGCGTGCGAATTTCGTGGCTCATGTTGGCCAGGAACTGGCTCTTGGCCACGTTGGACTGCTCGGCCAGCACCATCGCCTGGCGCAGAGAGGCCTCCACCTCCTTTTGCTTCGAGATGTCGTAGAGGATGGCCAGGTGGCCCAGTGTCTGCCCGGCAGCGTCCCGCATGGGCGACACGATCAGGCTGCCCCGGAAGCGCTCGCCGTTCTGGCGAACAAAGGTCCATTCCTGCTGCTCGCGGATGCTCACCACATGCTCAAACACCTCGTGCATGGTCGGGTTACGCCCCTGTTGCAGCTCCAGGGTCTTGCGCAGCGCGTTGAGCTCGCCCATGTCGAAGAACAGGCTGCTGCTTCTGTGGCCCACGACTTCGTGCGCAAAGTAGCCCAGCAAGTTTTCTGCACCCTTGTTGAATACCCGCACCACCCGGTCCAGCCCGGCGCTGACGATGCCCACATTGACCGCCGAGTCCAGCACGTTTTGCAGCATGGCCGAGGTCTCGGCGAGCGACTGTTCGGCCCGCTTGCGCTCCGAGATGTCCATGTGGGTGCCCGACATGCTGATGGGCTTGCCCTCGGGCGTGCGCTCAGACACGCGCCCGCGGTCGAGCGCCCAGACCCAGTGGCCGTCTTTGTGGCGCATGCGCACTTCGCACTCGTAAAACTCGGAGCGGTTATCGAAGTGCGCCTGGAGCCGTTCGTTGGAACGCAGCAAATCGTCGGGGTGCGAGAGGGCAATCCAGGTGTTGATGTCAATGGGCGCGAGTTCGTCCAAGGTGTAGCCCGCGATCTCGGCCCAGCGGTCATTGAACGTGACTGCGCCTGTGTCGATGATCCACTCCCAGGTACCAACGTTGGTGCCCTCCAAAATGCTGCGCAGGCGGCGCTGTTCCAGGGCCAGGGACTGTCCGACCGACTCGGCCCGCGCAGTCGCTTCTTTGAGTGAGGTGACATCCACCCGAAAGCCCACGATGTGCCCGTCGGCCATCTTGCGCTCCACCACCTTGAGCCAACGGCCATCTGCAAGCTGCTGCTCCAGCGTGATGTTGCCCGCGCGGTGCTGAGCCAGTCGCTCGGCCAGCCAGGCCTCTTCGCGCCCCACCGCCGCCGCGTACTGCCCCTTGGAGAGGCCGCCACGCAGAATGCTCTCGAAGCTGGCGCCCTCGGTCATGAACTCGGCCGACTCGGCGTACAGCGCGCGGTACTTGTCGTTGCAAAACACCAGCCGGTCTTGCGGGTCGTAAACCACAAAGGCCTCATTGATGGCGTCGATGGCGCCGCGCAACAAAGCGGCGCTGCGTTGCATTTGGAGTTGGGTCTTGCGGTCTTGGGTCACGTCTTGGAACGCGCCCACCAAGCGCACCGGGCCGCTGTCATTGAACTCCACGTCGCCGTAGGTACGTACCCAGCGCGGCTCGCCGTCGGCGTCGACCATTTCGGTGGTCAGGTCCCAACTCAGTCCACGCTCTTTGGCGCGGTCCATCGCGGCCACCAGGGCCAGCCGCGCATGCTCGGGATAAAACGCCAGCATCTCCTCCATGGTGGGCCGGTGACCAGGTGGCACACCGTAGATGGCGCAGGTTTGGTCGCTCCAAATGATCGCGCCACTTTGCAGCTCAATCTCCCACGCGCCGACCCCCGAGAGCTGCCCCGCCCGGCCCAAGGAGGCCTCCACATCGCGCAAATTGAGTTCCGTGCGCTTGGACTCGGTAATGTCGGTTTGAATGCCACCCAGCCATTCGACGCGACCATCAGGCAGCCGCGACATCACCTTGGCGCGGGTCAGGATCCACATCCAGCTTCCGTCCTGGTGGCGTACCCGCACCTCGCAGGCATAACCGTCGGTGGTGCCCGCGTTGCACAGCTTGGTGGCGTTCTCCACCCGTTTGAGGTCATCGGGGTGCAACACCGTGCGCCAGAACACCGCGGCGTTGGGCACCACCTCGTGGCGTGCATACCCCATCATCGAACCCCAACGGTCACTCCACTGCGACTCACCGGTGACCATGTTGGTCTCCCAGGTGCCCACACCGGTCCCCTCCAGGATCGTGTGGGCACGCTCGGTCTCCCGGGCCAAGGCCTCACGGGCCTCCACCTCGGTGGTGACGTCGCTCTCCATCGCCATGAAACCGCCCAGGCTGCCATCGGCTCGCAGCACGGGCTGGATCTCGATGTCCAGCCAGTAGTGGTGTCCGTCCTTGTGGCGGTTCTGGATCATGTGGCGCGAAACCCGCAGGGCGCGCAAGTCTTCCCCAATCGCCCGTGCCACCGCTTTATCGGTGCGCTCGGACTGCAAGAAGTGCCCAGGCACCCGCCCAATGACCTCGTCCAAGCCGTATCCGGTGATGCGGGTAAAGCCCTCGTTGACCCAGGTGATGCGCTGCTGCGCATCGGTCATGATCACCGCGTTGGTGGTGCGCTTGGCCACCATCGCCAGCCGGTCCAGGTCGGCCGTCATGCTGCGGGCCAAGCGCTCGGCCCGGCTGCGTCCCGCAATGAGCAGCCACACCACCAGCGCCGCCAAGCCACTGAGCAAACCACCAGCGAGCGCGCGCATCAAGTGCGAACGCCGGTCCAACCCCGATTCGAAGGCCGGCGCGGAAGACACCCGCACATAGACCACCTGGTCAAACAGACGCACCGAACGGACCTCGGCAAACAGCGCGTTGCGCGGGCCACGCTGACCAGCAAAGTCACCCTGCTTGCCGGTTGGAAAATCGCTGTCGTAGAGAAGCTCGGCGGTCTGGAAGTTCGGGCCGTCAAAAATCTGCTTTTTCACCAACAAATCGTCATGCGCCGGGCTGCTGGCCATCAGCTCCGCCCAGACCACCGGCGCAAATGTCAAGCCGATGGGCTGGCGCTCCGAACCCGCCCGGTACACCGGCACAAACACCAGGAACCCCGGGCGATGCAGGGGATCAATGGCCAACGCGGTTTTGCGCGTCATCGAAGGCTCGCCCGATTGCAGTGCCGCCCGCATCGCCGCGCGGCGCCTGGGCTCGGAGGCGAAGTCCAGCCCCACTTCCTGGCCGTTGGCCGCGAGGGGTTCGATGTGCTGAACCCGAAAATGCGCATCCAGCGGCTCGGGCAAGTTACCCAGCACCGGGCGCATCGTGGCTGCTTGCCCATCGATGCGCTCCTGGCGAGCCAAGTAGGTTTCCAATGCCGACGGCGTCACCCGCTCTACAAAGCCAATGCCACGGATGCCGGGGTAGTTGCGGGGCAGATCAAGCGCATCCACCATCGCAGCAAATTCTTGACGCGATACCGAGCCGTCGATGGCAAAAGCCCCGCGCATGCCACCCAAGGGCTTGGCCAGCGCCACCACCTCTTGCGATAGGGCATTTTGCGCACGCTCCACCTGCTGCTGGAAGTAGCGCTGCGCGTCACGGTAGGCCTCCAGTCGCGCATCGTCTGCCAGCACCAAGGTCAGCGCCGCGCCCAACGCGGCGGTCCCTAACGCCCAGCCAGTGGCTCTTTTGTGCACCTGCAGCGAGGCTCGGCCCATGCCTCGCCGCTTGCGCCTGCGGTATTGCACCATCCACGCTGCAAGCAAAAACACGCCCCCGATCCACAAGGGTCCCAGTGCCAGCGCGGCCATCTGGGCAAAGGAACCCACAGCCTCCGGACTTGCGCTATGGGTGTTGGCAGCTGGTACCGCGCTCGCGCCCAGCAACCATGCACCGGCAGTTGCGCGCGCTGCCTTGCTCATACCAGCCGGGAAGCCTGACAACACATGGTGGGGCTGTTGTGCGTCAACCCGGTGTTACTTGAGGGCCTTGTAGCGCATCCGCTTGGGCTTGGCGCCCTCTTCACCCAGACGCCTCTTCTTGTCGGCCTCGTACTCCTGGTAGTTGCCGTCAAAAAAGGTCCACTGGCTGTCACCCTCACAAGCCAGGATGTGGGTGGCAATGCGGTCCAGGAACCAGCGGTCGTGGCTGATCACCATCAGGGTACCGGCAAACTCCAGCAGCGCGTCTTCCAGGGCGCGCAGGGTTTCCACATCCAGGTCGTTGGAGGGCTCGTCCAGCATCAGCACGTTGCCACCGGCAATCAGCGTCTTGGCCAGGTGCAAGCGCCCGCGTTCGCCGCCCGAGAGCGTGCCCACGCGCTTTTGCTGGTCGCCGCCATTGAAATTGAAGCGGCCGCAGTAGGCGCGGCTGGCCATCTGGAACTTGCCCACGTTGATGATGTCCAGGCCGCCCGAGACGTCTTCCCACACCGTCTTGTCGTTGGCCAGGTCGTCGCGGTTCTGGTCCACAAAGGCCATCTTCACCGTGGAGCCGATCTTGACCTCGCCCGAGTCCGGCTTTTCGCGCCCGGCAATCATCTTGAACAGTGTGGACTTGCCCGCGCCGTTGGGCCCGATGATGCCCACGATGGCGCCCGCAGGCACCTTGAAGCTGAGGTTGTCGATCAGCACCCGGTCGCCAAAGGACTTGGTCACGTTCACGAACTCGATGACTTCATTACCCAGGCGGTCGGCCACGGGGATGAAGATTTCATTGGTCTCGTTGCGCTTTTGGTATTCAAAGTCGGACAGCTCTTCAAAGCGGGCCAGTCGGGCCTTGCTCTTGGCTTGGCGGGCCTTGGGGTTCTGACGCGACCACTCCAGTTCCTTCTTCAAGGCTTTGGCGCGGGACTCTTCGCCCTTTTGCTCGGCCTCCAAGCGGGCCTGCTTCTGGCTCAGCCAGTCGCTGTAGTTGCCCTTGTAGGGAATGCCAGAGCCGCGGTCGAGCTCCAAAATCCATTCGGCGGCGTTGTCCAAGAAGTAACGGTCGTGGGTGATGGCGACCACCGTGCCGGGGTAGCGTTGCAAAAACTGCTCCAGCCAGTCCACCGATTCGGCGTCCAAGTGGTTGGTCGGTTCGTCCAACAACAGCATGTCGGGCTTGGACAGCAGCAAGCGGCACAGCGCCACGCGGCGCTTTTCGCCGCCCGAGAGCACGCCGATGTTGGCGTCCCAGGGCGGCAGGCGCAGCGCGTCGGCGGCGATCTCCAGCTGGTGCTCGGAATCGGTGCCAGCGGTGGCGATGATGGCCTCCAGCTCAGCCTGCTCGGCAGCCAGTGCGTCGAAGTCGGCATCCTCTGCGCCGTAGGCGGCATACACCTCTTCCAGACGGGCCTTGGCGCTGAACACCTTGCCCATGGCGGCTTCGACACTTTCGCGCACCGTCTGGTTCGGGTCCAGCTTGGGCTCCTGCGGCAGGTAGCCGATGTTGAGGCCCGGCATCGGGATGGCCTCGCCCTCGATCTCCTTGTCGAGCCCGGCCATGATCTTGAGCAAGGTCGACTTGCCCGAACCGTTGGTGCCCAACACGCCGATCTTGGCGCCAGGGAAAAACGAGAGGGAAATGTCTTTGAGTATCTGCCGCTTGGGCGGCACGATCTTGCCGACGCGGTTCATGGAAAAAACGTATTGGGCCATGGCGGAGTTTCTTGTTGGGTCAACCGAAAAGTTGGCATTATCGGCGCGCGCGCAAGCATTCGACCCATGGCGTGCGCAGTGGCGCAAGCGCGCTGGCACGCCCCCGTGACAAACGTCACAGGAGACCGTGCGACAATCCAGCGCATTGCGGCGCTTCAGTTGCCCGCAATGCCAGCACCATGCTGGGGGCCCAGTCCCGCATTGCGCCCACCTTTTGAATCCATCTGCCTTTGACTGACCGGCTGCCTTGCGCAGTCGGAACGGCCGGTACCCAGCGCCCCGGAACGGGCGACACCATCCATGAAATTTGAAGAACTCCAACTGGCCCCGGCCATTTTGAAAGCCGTGCGTGAAGAAGGCTACGAGACCCCCACCGCCATCCAGGCACAGGCCATCCCCCTGGTCATGGCCGGCCACGACCTCTTGGGCGGCGCCCAGACCGGCACCGGCAAAACCGCCGCGTTCACCCTGCCCTTGCTGCACCGCCTCTCCATGGCCCGCAGCGCGCAAAACAAGCTTGGCGGCACCGGCATCCGCGCCCTGGTGCTCACCCCCACCCGGGAACTGGCGGCCCAGGTCGAAGAATCGATTCGCACCTACGGCAAGTACCTGCAACTGAGCTCCACCGTGATCTTTGGCGGGGTGGGCATGAACCCGCAGATTTCCAAGCTCAAAAAGGGCGTGGACATTTTGGTGGCCACCCCCGGGCGGCTGCTGGACCTGCAACAGCAAGGCATGCTGGACTTGGGGCAAGTGCAAATTCTGGTGCTCGACGAGGCCGACCGCATGCTCGACATGGGCTTCATCCACGACGTCAAAAAGGTCCTGGCCCTGGTGCCCAAAGACAAGCAAAGCCTGCTGTTCTCCGCCACCTTCAGCGACGAGATCCGCGACCTCGCCAACAACCTGCTCAAGAACCCGCAAAGCGTGCAGGTCACGCCGCGCAACACCACGGTGCAGCGCATCACCCAGGTCATCCACCCTGTCGGGCGGGGTAAGAAAAAGGCGCTCTTGGCGCACATCATCCAGCAGCACAACTGGAGCCAGGTGCTAGTGTTCACCCGCACCAAGTTCGGCGCCAACAACGTGGCCGAGTTTTTGGAGAAGAACGGCATCAGCGCCATGGCGCTGCACGGCAACAAGAGCCAGGCAGC
>NZ_JBIIGC010000028.1:0-21043 GCF_044236835.1 Rhodoferax sp. | reverse complement strand
GCAAAGACGGGCTCACGGTCACAGTTTGCAAGCAAACCGCGACCTTCGGTCGGCTCTCTCCAGAGGAGAAAACCGCAGACTCCCAGAGGAGACTGCACTTTGTAAGGCTGATTAGTTCAGCTACAGAGGCGACTTCGAGTCGCACCATCGGTTTAGTATAGGCACGCATCCTATGAAGACCGCTGCTTCCGTGCCCCGTCATATCCTGCCCGTGTTGGTGCTGGCCCAGTTCGCCGGTACATCGCTGTGGTTTGCGGTCAACGCGGTCATGCCCGACTTGCAGCGCGCGCTGGCTTGGCCGGCCAGCGCCGTGGGGCCGCTGACCTCGGCGCTGCAGTTGGGCTTTATCGTCGGCACGCTGGTGTTTGCGCTGCTGGCACTTGCCGACCGTTTCTCGCCACGCCGTGTGTTTTTGTTTTGCGCGCTCGCCGGCGCCGGCTGTACGGTGGGCGCGTGGGCCATGGTGACGCACTACGAGGCATTGCTTGCGTGGCGCTTTTTCACCGGGATGTTTCTGGCGGGCATCTACCCGGTGGGCATGAAGATCGCTGCGCAGTGGTACACCAAAGGCTTGGGCGCTGCCTTGGGGCTGCTGATTGGCGCGCTGGTGCTGGGCTCGGCCAGCGCCCATGCCTTGCGCGCGCTCAGTGGCGCGCTGCCGTGGCCCACGCTGATGCTGGGCGTGGCGGCGCTGGCGGCAGCGGGCGGGTTGCTGCTGTTTTTTGCGACCGGCGACCCGCCCGGGGCGGTGGCCCGTGTGACCACGCTGCAGTGGCGCGCTCTGGGCACGCTGTGGACTGACGCCCGGGTGCGCGCTTCGGTGCTGGGCTACTTCGGCCACATGTGGGAGCTCTACACGATGTGGGTGATGGTGCCGATGGTGCTGGCCACGCGCCTGGGCGGCACCGACCTGTCCTGGGCTGCCTTCTGGGTGCTGGCTGCAGGCGCGCTGGGCTGCGCTGGTGGCGGCTGGATGGCGCTGCGCTGGGGCAGCGCGCGCGTGGCGGCCACGCAGTTATGCATCAGCGGGATGTGCTGCCTGGCAACGCCCTGGGCCATGGGCGCGAGCGAGCCGGTTTTCTATGGCTGGCTGGTGCTGTGGGGCATCACGGTGGCGGGTGACTCGCCGCAGTTTTCTACGCTCACCGCGCGCAATGCGCCACCCCAGGCGGTCGGCAGCGTGCTCACCCTTACCAACAGCATCGGCTTTGGTATTTCGATTGTCAGCATCCTGCTGTTTGTTTCGCTGGCACAAACCATCAGCCTGGGCGCGCTGCTGCCTTGGCTGGCAGTGGGCCCCGCGCTGGGCCTGTGGGCCATGGCACGGCTGGTGCGCGACGAAGCGAAAGCCCGCACTTGATGTCCAAAGCCTGCCCCTATGTGCCACAAGCGCCAAAGGCTGCTTGCAAGCTGGCGCGCGAACCAAGGAGTTTCTTTGGCCTCCTCTGACTTGGTCGGTGTGTCTGAAGATTTTCGCGGCGTGAGGCCCACGGTCTTGGTGCTGGCATCGGGCCGGGGTGCGCGGTTTCTGGCCTCGGGCGGCAGCACCCACAAACTGCAGGCCGACCTGTGCGGCAAGACGGTACTGCAGCGCACCCTCGATGCGGTGCGCGCCAGCGGCTTGCCTTGGCACCTGGAAGACGCGGGCCATCCCGGCATGGGCGATTCGATTGCCGCCGCTGTGCGCGCGACGGAAGGCGCGGCGGGCTGGTTGGTGTTGCCTGCGGACTTGCCGCTGGTTCGCGCCAGTACCTTGGTGCATATCGCCAGCCACCCCATGGCTGGCAAGGTGCTGGTGCCCACGGTGCAGGGTCGGCGTGGCCACCCGGTGCGCTTTGCCCAAGGCTGCGGTGCTGCGCTGGCCGCTTTGCAAGGTGAGGCGGGCGCTGCTGCCTTGGTCCGTGGCTGGGGCAGCGAGACCCTGCCGGTGGACGACGCAGGCTGCGTGTTCGACATCGACACGGTGGACGACTTGCAAGCCGCTGTCATCCACTGGCAGTTGGTAACCCGCTCGTAACTGCGGGTGTGCTTGCGCAGCCGATTCGCCGTTACCATCCGGCGTGTAATTTTGTTACAAGAACGAGGCACCCATGGCCAACCCAAACCCTGTGCCGCTGCACCCCGTGGTGGCAGCGACCACCCGCCGCATCCAGACCCGCAGCGCCGCCACCCGCGCTGCCTACGTGGCGCAACTGCACGCCGCCGCGCAGCGCAAACCCGGTGCCGAGCGCATGGGCTGCGCCAACGTGGCCCACGCCTTTGCTGCCATGCCCGAGACCGACAAGGCCCGCGCCACTGGCATCGATAAGTTCAAGGTGGTGGCGCAGCGCGGCCCCAACATCGGCATCGTCAACGCCTACAACGACATGCTCTCGGCCCACGCGCCCTTGCAGCACTACCCCGACACCATCAAAACCGAAGCCCGCCGCCTGGGTGCCACCGCCCAAGTGGCCGGTGGCGTGCCCGCCATGTGCGACGGCGTCACCCAAGGCACGCCGGGCATGGAGCTGAGCCTGTTCAGCCGCGACGCGATTGCCATGGCCACCGCCGTGTCGCTCAGCCACGACGTGTTCGACGCCGCCCTGATGCTGGGCGTGTGCGACAAGATCGTGCCGGGCCTTCTGATTGGCGCGCTGCACTTTGGGCACCTGCCCACGGTGTTTGTGCCCGCTGGCCCCATGACGTCGGGCCTGCCCAACAACGAGAAAGCCAAAGTGCGCGAGATGGCCGCGCAGGGTTTGGTAGGACGCGCTGAGCTGCTCGAAGCCGAGTCCGCCGCCTACCACGGCCCCGGCACCTGTACCTTTTATGGCACCGCCAACAGCAACCAGATGCTGCTCGAAGCCATGGGCCTGCATGTGCCAGGCACCGCCTTCATCAACCCCGGCAACGCGGTGCGCGAGGAGCTCACTCGCGAGGCGGTGCGCACTGTGCTGGGCCAAGCGGGGCAGGGCGGTGATGCAGCTTCGTCCGCCAGCCATGCGCAGGCGGCACGCAACACCGCAGCTGCCTGCCCCCCCATTGGCTTGGTGGTGGACGAGCGCAGCATCGTCAACGCCATGGTCGCGCTCCTGGCCACCGGCGGCTCCACCAACCACCTGATCCATTGGGTGGCGGTGGCGCGCGCTGCGGGCATCGTGATCGATTGGGACGACTTTTCTGCGCTGTCTGATGTGGTGCCGCTACTGGCCCGCGTGTACCCCAATGGCAGCGCCGATGTGAACCAGTTCCAGGCCGCAGGCGGCCCCGGTTTTGTGATCTGCGAGTTGATGGATGGCGGCTTCATGCACGCCGATGTGCTCACCGTGCGCAGCGGTGGTTTGCGCGAGTTCTCGCGCATCCCCGCTGCCAGCGAGGGCCGCTTGCAGTGGCGCGACGCAGGCCCCAGCGGGGACTTGGCGGTGCTGCGCCCGGTGTCCCAGCCCTTCAGCGCCAGCGGCGGCCTCAAGCTGCTGCAGGGCAATGTGGGCCGCAGTGTGATCAAGGTATCCGCCGTGCCCGAAGACCGCCACGTGATCGAAGCGCCGTGCCGCGTGTTCGACTCGCAGGAGGCGCTGCACCAGGCCTTCACCGCAGGCGAACTCAACCGCGATGTGGTGTGCGTGGTGCGCTGGCAAGGCCCGCAGGCCAACGGCATGCCCGAGCTGCACAAACTCACGCCGCCGCTGGCAGTGCTGCAGGGCAAGGGATTCAAGGTGGCGCTGGTGACCGACGGCCGCATGAGCGGTGCTTCGGGCAAGGTGCCCGCTGCCATCCACGTCTCGCCCGAAGCCGCCGCCGGCGGCGCTTTGGCCAAGGTGCGCGACGGCGACGTGATCCGCCTGGACGCCACCGCCGAAACCCTGCAAGTGCTGGTGCCCCCCGCCGAGTGGGACGCCCGCCCCCTGGCCACCCTGCCCGAGGCCCTGCGCGCCGCCAACGCCATCGGCATGGGCCGCGAACTCTTCACCGCCATGCGCCGCAACGCCCTCACCGCCGAGGAAGGCGCCTGCGCCTGGCTGTAGGCCTGGTTTGCCAACCCCCCCCGCGCCCCCTCCACCCGTTCGCCCCGCAAACCCGTTCGCCCCGCAAACCCGCTCGCCCCGCAAACCCGCTCGCCCCGCAAACCCGCTCGCTCCGCAAACCTGCTCGCTCCACAAACCCGCTCGCCCTGAGCTTGTCGAAGGGCCCACCACCATGACCACTCCTACCGCCCCCATCACCGCCCTGCAAGTCATGCAGGACGCCCCCGTGATTCCTGTCATCGTTCTCCACGACGTGGCCCACGCGGTGCCCATGGCCCACGCGCTGGTGGCCGGTGGCGTGCGCATGTTGGAAGTGACGCTGCGCACACCCCAGGCGCTGGCCTGCATCGAGGCCATTGCCCGCGAGGTGCCCGAGGCGGTGGTGGGCGCAGGCACGGTGCGCTCCAAAGCCGATGCGCAAGCTGCGGCCCGCGCTGGCGCGCGTTTTGCGGTCAGCCCCGGTTACACCAGCGCAGTCGGCCAAGCCTGCCGCGACGCGGGCCTCGCTCTGTTGCCAGGTGTGGCCACCGGCAGCGAAATCATGATGGCGCAGGAAGACGGGTTGACCCAGCTCAAGTTCTTTCCCGCCATGCAAGCGGGCGGCCCGGCCCTGCTCAAAGCCTGGAGCGGGCCGTTTTTTGATGTGCAGTTTTGCCCCACGGGCGGCGTCACGCTGCACAACGCGCCTGACTTTTTGGCGCTGCCCAATGTGGTCTGCGTCGGTGGCTCCTGGCTGGTGCCCGCCGATGCGATGGCCGCAGGCGACTGGGGTCGCATCACCCAGCTCGCCCAAGACACCCAAGGCCTGCGCCGCACTTAAGCTGGCCTAGCCAAGAGCGCGCTACAGGGACAATCCGCCCCGCGGCCTCAGGCCGCCACCACCGACACCCCGTGCTGGCCCAGTTGCAAGGTCACCGTGTCTTGCGGTGACCAAGTGCCTTGCACATCGGAAGCGACCACAAAGATCGGCCCCAAGCTGGTGTCCACCGTGAGCTCCTGATAGCTCCCCAAGTAGGCCGACTTGGCCACCGTGCCGTGCAAACCCTCGCCCTGGCCGGCGTGTACTGTCCACGCTTCGGGGCGGATCGCCACCTTCACCGGCCCTGCTGCCAAGGGGCGCACCGGCGACAGTGTGAGGCTGCCCACCTGCACCTGTCCGCTCGCCAAGCAGGTGCCAGGCAACAACACCGCTTCGCCCATGAAGCCTGCGACGAACTCGGACTGCGGGTTTTCGTACAGCTCGCGCGGGCTGCCAGCCTGGGCGATTTCGCCGGCATGCATCACGATGATTTGGTCGCTCACCGCCAGCGCTTCGCTTTGGTCGTGGGTGACGTAGGCCACTGTGAGCTGCAGGCGCTGCTGGAGACCGCGGATTTCTTCGCGCATGGCTCGGCGCAGGCGCGCATCGAGGTTGGACAGCGGCTCGTCAAACAGCAGCACTGCGGGTTCGAGCACCAGCGCGCGCGCCAGCGCCACCCGCTGTTGTTGGCCGCCAGAGAGTTCGGCGGGGTAGCTGTGCTCGTAGCCGCTCAGGCCCACCAAGGCCATGGTGGTGCGGGCGCGCTCGGTGATTTCGGGCTTGGCCACGCCACTGACTTGCAGCCCGTAGGACACGTTTTCCAACACCGACATGTGCGGGAACAGGGCGTAACTTTGGAACACCATGCTCACATTGCGCTCGGCGGGGCCGAGTTGCGTGACATCGCGGCCATCGATAAAGATGTGGCCTCCCGTGGGCGTCTCCAGGCCAGCAATCATGCGCAGCGTGGTGGTCTTGCCGCAGCCTGAGGGCCCCAGGATGGTTGTTAAGCTGCCCTTGGGCACATGGAAGTCGATGTGCTTGACCACCAGTGGGCTGTCTTTGCCGCCATAGCGTTTGGACACCTGCCTAAAAAGAATGCCGGTGTGTGCGTCGGCTTGGCCGCTGGTGTGGGAGTCGGTAGGGTGTGTCATGGGAATGTTCTTGGGTTGCAATTGCAGTGCTGCTTTAGTGCGCTGGCACCGGGGGCTTAGCTTCTTGGCTTGGGGTGGCAGCGGCCTTGCGCCGACCCAGCTTGCGCTCGCCCACCAGCGCTTGCACTGCCAGGGTACTGAGCGACATCAGCACGATGAGCACCGTGCAATAGGCCAAGGCCACGCCGTAGTCGCCATTGCCCACGCGGCCGATGATGTAGGTGGTCGAGAGTTCGTACTGCGCAGTCACCAAAAAGATCACTGCAGATACCGTCGTGATGGAGCGCACGAACGAGTACACGAGTGCCGCCACCAGGGCAGGTTTGATCAGTGGCAGCACCACCAAGCGCAGCGTGGTCAGGGTGTTGGCGCGCAGCATCAGCGAGGCTTCGTCCAGTGAGCGGTCCAGCTGCTTGAAGGCTGCCGTACCAGCCCGCACCCCCACCGGCAGGTTTCTGAACACAAAGCACAGCACGATGATGAGACCGGTCCCGGTGAGCTCGACCGGCGGCACATTGAACGCCAGGATGTAGCTCACGCCCAGCACCGTGCCGGGCACCGCGAAGGTCAGCAGCGCGGCAAACTCGAAGCTGGCCTTGCCCCGAAAATCAGCTCGCGCTAGCAGCCACGCAATCAACAAGCCGATGCTGGCGCACAAGGGTGCTGCCATGGCGGCCAAGCTCAGGGTGGTAAACAGCGAGTTCCACGCCGAGCCTGCCCACACCATGCCGTAGTCGCCCCACTGCACATCAAAGGCAGTGCGAAAGTGGTTGAGGGTGAGCGTGTAGTCGCGGCCCCAGGTCTGTACAAATCCTCCGGCAAACGCAAACAGGTACACCACCAGTGTGAACAGCAGCCAGGGTCCGGCCACGCCCAGGCACAGCCGGCGCACCGCAGGCGGTAGCGCCATGGGTAAGCCCGCATCACCCTTGCCGGCCACGGTGGTAAAGCTGCCCCGGCCTAGCACGCCGCGCTGGATAAAGAACACCACCAACGCAAACGCAGTGAGCACCAGCGATAAGGCCGCAGCCATGCCGGGATCCAGCGAGGAGCCGACGATGGCAAAGAAGATTTCAGTGGACAGCACGGAGAACTGCCCGCCCACCACGATGGGGTTGCCAAAGTCGGCCATGCTTTCAATGAAGCCTACCAAGAACGCATTGGCCAGGCCCGGCTTGAGTAGGGGCAGCGTCACCGTCCAGAAGGTTTGCATGCGGTTGGCGCGCAGGGTTTGCGAGGCCTCTTCCATCGAGGGGCTGACGCCTTGGACTACACCGCGCATGATCAAGAATGCAATGGGCGTGAAGGCAAAGAGCTGGGCCAGCCAGACCCCGAAAAACCCATAGAACCAGCGCGTGGGCTCGATACCAAAGCCCCACTCCAAAAACTGGTTGAACAGGCCGGCCCGCCCGAACAACAAAATCAGCCCCAGGCCCACCACGAACGGTGGCGTGATGATGGGCAGCAACGCCAAGATGTTGAGCGGCTTGGCCAGTCGCTTGGCCTCGCGCTCGGCCCACAGGGCGATCAGGGTGCCCAGCACCGTGGTGCCAAAGGCGGTCAGCAAGGCCAGGCCCAGCGTGTTCCAGGCCACGCCGCAACGCCCTTGCCCAGAGATGCAACCCAGCCCCCAGATCCGGGGTGTGGCGATGCGGTCCCACAGCGCGCCCAAAGAGAACAGGCCATCCTCAGTGAGCACACTGCCTAGCAAGGACTTGGCCACCGGGTACACCACAAACAGCGCCAGCAAGGCTGTGCAGCCCAGCACCGCACCGGCCACAAACGCATCGCCCTTGAAGCCACCCAGCCGGGCGATTCCCAGCGAGAACAGCGCCAACAGGCTCAGCGTGGTGAGCAGCGCGCCCCAGCCCATGCCGGGTTGCTGCACACTGGTGGGCCCCAAGGCGGCGTTGAGCCAGTCCCAAGACCAGCCGACCATGCCGATGGCAAAGCCGCTGCAGCCCAGGCCCAGCAAGCCCAGGGCAGCACCTGCGCATAGCAGCTGCCCTTGGCGCCTGGGCGTGGTGAACAAGGCCGCCGCAGCGGCCAGCCACAGACCAGCCAAACCCGTGGCGAGCCAGGCGCGGCCGTGCGCCACACTTTGCACCCAGGCGCTGGCGTGGTCCGCCGAGCCCCAGACGTTGGGCAGTGCGTCGAGCAAGCCACCGCGCTGCAAAAAGTACCAGGGCAGCAGCGTGAAAGCCGCGGTGCCCAGGCAGGCCCAAAAAACAATGGCGCGGCGCAAGCGCCAGTGCGAAGAAGCGTTCATGACATCAAACCGAGGGATACCGACAACAAGGTGCCCTGCACCCGCCGGGCAGGCCAGCGACAGTGCAGGGGCAAGACAGGATTAGCGCGCTTGGCCGTTGACTTCGCGTTCCCAGCGCTGGATCAGGCGCCGGCGCTCGGCGGCCTGGCCGTACTTGGCGTAGTCGTAATCAATCATCTTGATTTTGCGGAAGTCCGGCACGCGCGGGTCCACCTTGGTTTCGCGGTTGGATGGCAATTGAAATTGCAGGGTGGCGGCACCTAAAGCCTGCGCGCCCGGCGTCAAAGCCCAGTCGTAAAACTTCTTGGCAGCGTCCAGGTTGCGCGCACCGCGCACGATGGACATGGAGCCGATCTCAGCACCGGTGCCGTCGGTGGGAGTGATGGTTTCCAGCGGAAAGCCTTGCGCTTTTTCGCCAGGGCCGTCATGCACAAAGCTGATCGACACCGCCGCTTCGCCACGCGCCACCGCCTTGATGGGTCCCACGCCCGAACGCTGGTAGGTGGAGATGTTCTTGTGCAGTTCGGCCAGGTAGGCGAACGCCTTGTCTTCGCCCATGAGCTGCACCAAGGTGGCAATCATGGTGTAGGCAGTGCCGCTGGAAGAGGGGTTGGCCGATTGGATTTCGCCTTTGTAGATCGGCTTGATCAGGTCAGCCCAGGTTTGGGGGACGGGTAGTTTTTTCTTGGCCAGAAGTTCGGTGTTGTAGCCAAAGCCCAGCGGGCCCGAGTAAATGCCCACGGTCTTGTAGCCAGACTGCGCGGCCTGGCGCTGGGCCCAGTCGTAGAGCTTGGGCAGCAGGGGCGACTTGTATTCGAGAGTGAGGTTTTGTTCGGCCGCAACCAGGTGGGGGTCGCCGGTGCCGCCAAAGAACACGTCGGTCTTGGGATTGGCTTTTTCTGCGACCAACTGGGCGATGGCTTCGCCAGAACCCTTGAGCGTCATGTTCACTTTGATGCCCTGGCTCTTCTCGAATGTCACCGCAACCATGCTGCACCAGGGCGCCTGGCCCGAGCAAATGATGTTGACCTCGGCCTGCTGCGCGTGCGCTGCGCCGTGGGCCAGCGCCACGTAGGCAGCGCCAAACAAAACCGTCTTCTTCATGAAAGTCTCCTGGAGTTTTCGACCGGTAGGTCGGTGGGGCTAGATTGCAGTGCGGGCAGCAACATGCTGACCCCCTGCCGGGACAAAAAAACACTGACCGGGGCGCCCGGTGCAACCACCGGGCCGTGTGAATGGGTGAGCACCAGCAAGTCGCCCAAGGCGGTTTGCACTCGCACCTCGGTGGCACGGCCCAGGTAAGCGCTGTGCAGCACCTTGCCGGCCAAGCCGCTGGCGCAAGCAGGTGCCAGCCGCCAAGCCTCGGGCCGCACCACGATGCGCACCGCACCTTGGCGCAGGGTCAGACCCGAGCTGTCCACGCCGTCGGGCACCGACTGCATCGCCAGCGGGCCCAGGTGGATGGTTCCGGCCTCGTCCACGGTGGCGTCGAACACGGTTGCATCGCCCATGAAGCCGGCCAGAAACTCAGATTGCGGTTGCTGGTAGATGTCGCGTGGCGAGCCAATTTGCACCACACGCCCCTCGCGCATCACTACCACCAGGTCGCTGACCGACATGGCCTCGGCGTGGTCGTGGGTGACGTACAACACGGTCAGGCCCAGGCGCTGCTGCAACTGCCGAATGTCTTCGCGGATGCTGCGGCGCAGGTTGGTGTCGATGTTGGAGAGCGGCTCGTCGAGCAGCACCATGCTGGGCTGCAAGGCCAGCGCCCGTGCCAGCGCGGTGCGCTGTTGTTGGCCGCCGGACAGCTCGTGCGGCATGCGCTGCTCCAATCCGCCCAGACCGACCAGTGCCAATGCCTGGGCGCTGCGCTCTTGCTGACTGGCGGCAGACAGACCCTGCTGGCGCAGCCCATAGCGCACGTTGTCTTGCACGTTCAGGTAGGGAAACAGCGCGTAGTTTTGAAACACCAGGCTGATATCGCGCTGTGCAGCGCCTTGGGTGGTGACGTCGTTGGCGCCGAAGGAAATGGTGCCGCAGTCGGGCTTTTCGAGTCCTGCCACCAGTCGCAGCAGCGTGGTCTTGCCGCAGCCAGAGGGGCCCAGCAGCGTAGTCAAACGCCGCTGTGGCAAGCGCAGATGCACACCATGCAATGCCCGAAAGCCGTTGGCATAGGTTTTTTCTACGCCGCGAATATGCACATCGTGGCTCATGCGGGGAGCTTCCAGCGCACCACCGCGTCCACGCCCACCACCGCCTGGTTTTGGATGCGGTTGTACAGGTCCAGACTGGCCTGCACGGAGATCGCAATTTGCTTGCAAATCGACAGGCCCAAGCCCACACCGGTGCCGCCGCTGGCGGACTCAAAGGGTTGGAACAGGCGCTCGCGCAGCGCCTCGTCCATGCCCCCTGCGTTGTCCCACACCAGCAGTTCGAGCTCCTGCGGCAGGTAGCGAATGACCACACCGAGGCTGCCGCCGGGTGCGCTTTGCCGGATGGCGTTGGATAGCAGGTTGCGCAGCAGTTCGCCCACCAGCCAGGCGTCGGTTTGCATTTGCACCGGTACCGCGTCCAGCGCCACGTCGAGCTGCTTGCGCGCGATCAGCGGCGAGAACTCGACCAGCACATCGCTGGCGACCTGCTTGAGGTCGACCGCGCTCCACTGCGCGTTGTGCATCTTTTGCTCCACCTTGGCCTTGGACAGCAGCTGGTTGGCCAGGTGCGATGCGCGGTCCACGGTGCGCAGCATTTTGGGCAAGGCGTCTGCTGCCTCCAACTCACCGGAGAGCGCGCCTTGCAACTGGATTTTGAGCACCGCCAAGGGCGTGCGCAGCTGGTGCGAGGCCTCGGCCAGAAAGCGCTGCTGCTGGTCCAGTGCGTCTTGCTGCTGCTGCCACTGCACATTGAGTGCACGCACTACGGGTTCGAGCTCGGTTGCAGGTGCATGGGTTAGTGGTGTGGTCTCATGCGGCCTGCGCGCAGCTACCGTGTCGGCCAGGCGCTGCACCGGCGCCAAGCAGCGCCCAGCCACCCACCACAAGGGCAGGGCGCACAGGGCCAGCGATACCAGCACGCCCAGGGTGTGCCCCAGGCTTAGGACGCCCGCAAAGCGCGACCACTGCACGCCCAAGGCCGCGCCCAGCATCAGGCAGCACGCCAGCAGGGCGACCAGCCGCACGCGTATGGACCGCGTTGGGCTGGCGTGATCCGACGTGGATTGGATGGGGCTCATGTTGGGTTTGGGCTCAGGCGCAGGCCTGGGAGTCGGGGTCGCTGGCGTCCACCAACAAGTAGCCGATGCCGCGCATGGTCAACAGCGCCGCACCAGTGCCGGCCAGCCGTTTGCGCAAGCGGTGCGCCAGCAGGTCCATGGCGTCGCCTTGCTGGCTGGCATCGTCGCCAAACACGGTGCGGCACAAATCGTCTTTGGCTACTGGCTGATCGGGACGGGTGATCAAGGCGCGCAGCATGGTTGCTTCGCGTGGCGCGATATCAAAGGGCCGGCCCGCGCGCATCAACACGCCGGTGGTCGTATTGAGCTGGAGCTGGCCGCAACGAAATTCCTCCACCCCCTGGCTGCGCCGCACCAGAGCCAGGATGCGCGCGACCAGCTCTTCGGTGTCAAAGGGTTTGGTGAGGTAATCGTCGGCACCCAAGGTCAGGCCGCGCACCCTGTCGTCCACTGAACCGCGCGCAGTCACCACCAACACCGGCAAGCGCTGCCCCTGGTCGCGCAGCCGCTGTAGCACCTCCAGCCCATCGAGGCCGGGCAGGCTCAAATCCAGCACGACCACATCGAACTGGCGCTTGCGCAACCAAGCCAGCGCCTCCTTGCCATCGGCGCAGCACACCAGACCAAAGCCGCGCGAAGCCAAGACCCGGGCCAGCGCATCCACCAGATCGAGGTCGTCTTCAACGAGTAGCACTTGCATGGCTTGCATGGTGCCGTCTGCGCGCACACAGTGGCAATGGGGTATGCGCGAGGGTTTGGTGAAAGGAACTTGAAAGCACCGCCACGGTCGGCGACCGTGGCGCCCTCCGGCATGGCCGCTTCGCCCCGCACAAAATGCGGGGTGCTACGCCCGCGTATTGGTCTGAATCAATTCAATCTTGTAGCCGTCCGGGTCGGTGACAAAGGCGATGACGGTTTTGCCGCCTTGGACCGGGCCGGCCTCGCGCGTCACATTGCCGCCAGCAGCTTTGATTTTTTGGCACGCCGCATAGGCATCGTCCACACCTAAGGCAATGTGACCGTAGGCGGTGCCCAGTTCGTAGCGATCGACCCCCCAGTTGTAGGTCAGCTCAATTTCGGCCTGCGCCGGGTTGGCCTCAAAACCCAGGAAGGCCAGCGAGTAGCGGTACTCGGGGTTGTCGGAGGTGCGCAGCAACTGCATGCCCAGCACCTGGGTGTAGAAGTCGATGGAGCGCTGGAGATTGCCAACGCGCAGCATGGTGTGGAGGATGTGCATGGCGGGATTCTGCCCGACGCTCGTCCATAATTTCCCTCATGGCGACATTCACCAAAGTGGTTCTTTTCACCGACACCGACGGCCGCGCCCGCTTTCGCGAGGAGCAGGTGCCGCTGGACGAGGGCACACCGCAGTCGATGCTCTCAGCGGTGTTTGCCTCGGGCGGCTACCAGCTGCGCAGCAGCCCGGTGGGCTTTCGCAGCAGCTTCCATTGCTCGGGCCACACCCAGTGGTGCTTTATCTTGCAAGGGCAGATGGAGATTGGTACCCACGGTGGGCCCTCGCGCATCTTTAAGCCGGGCGAGCATTTTTACTCGGCCGACCTGCTGCCCGAGGGCGCCACTTTCGATGTCGCTTTGCACGGCCACTGGAGCCGCCAGGTTGGCGCAGAGCCGCTGACCACGCTGTTTGTGCGCGCCTGACCGGCTTTTTCTTGAGCCATGTCAAGTCATGGCGATATCGATGCTGCAGTGCAGCGTGGTGTCACACAGCGGCACAGGCCCAAACCTAGAATGGCCCATCAAGATCAATCTTCGAGGTGCCATGGCAGATATCAACCGTGCAACCGGGCCGCTGGCCGGACAACGTGGGCTGGTGGTGGGGGTGGCCAATGACCACAGCATCGCCTGGGGCTGCGCCCGTGAAATGCATCGCAACGGCGCCCAGTTGGTGCTGTCGTGTCTCAACGAAAAAGCGCGCGGCTATGTGCAGCCGCTGGCCGATGCGATCGACGCTCCCTTGGTCGCCTGCAACGTAGAAACTCCCGGTGAACTGGAGGCCTTGGTGACCCAGGCCGCTGCGCGCTTAGGACAAATCGATTTCGTGGTGCATTCCATCGCCTGGGCTCCACTCGACGACCTGCACGGCCCGGTGGTCGACAGCTCGGCGGCGGGCTTCTCCCGCGCCATGCAGGTGTCTTGCCATTCGTTTGCGGAACTGGCGCGCTTGTGTGTGCCGCACATGCCGCAGGGTGGCAGCTTGGTCACCATGAGCTACCACGGTGCGGCCGAGGCGATTGCGCACTATGGCCTGATGGGGCCGGTCAAGGCGGCGCTGGAGTCCTTGGTGCGCTATATGGCACTCGAGCTGGGACCGCGTGGCATCCGGGTGCATGCGGTTTCGCCCGGGCCGATTCCCACCCGCGCAGCTTCGGGTATTGAAGATTTTGACGGCCTCATGCAAAGCGCCCGCACCCAGGCGCCGCTGGGCCGCCTGGTCACCTTGGAAGAAGTCGGCGGTCTCACCTCGTTTTTGTGCAGCAAGGCCTCCTCGGGCATGACCGGGCAAACCATTTACGTCGACGCAGGCTGCCACGCTGTGGGTTAGCCCTGCTGCGCTCCCGCTCGCCACCGCGACCTCACCCACCGGAAACTCCCGATGCAAACCGTAGCCGACCCCCAGTACACCGACAACACCACCTTTGACGAAATCAGCCTGGGCCAAAGCGCGCGCACCGTGCGCACGCTGACGCTCGAAGACATCCGCGCCTTTGCGGCGGTGTCGGGGGACACCAACCCCGCGCACCTGGACTCCACCTACGCCGACGCCACCTTGTTCCACGGCGTGATCGCCCACGGCATGTGGGGCGGCGCGCTGATTTCGGCGCTGTTGGGCACCGTGTTTCCGGGCCCGGGCACCATTTACCTGGAGCAGGTGCTGCACTTCAGCCGCCCGGTGCGGGTGGGCGACACGCTGACCATCACCGTCACCGTGGTGTCCAAAAACGACGAAAAGAAGAGCGTTGAGCTGGACTGCCAGGTCACCAACCAGCGCAGCGAGCGGGTGCTGCACGGCTTGGCGCGGGTGCTGGCGCCCACGCAGCGGGTGCGGCGTTTGCAGGTCAGTCCACCGCAAATTCAGTTGTTCGACCCTGCTGCGCGCCTCCACGCGCTGCTGGCCCTGGGCGAGGGCCTGGCCGCCGTGCGCTGCGGTGTGGTGCACCCCTGCGATGCCGACTCGCTCGCGGGTGCCTTGGAGGCCGCCCGCCTGGGCCTGCTGGTACCGGTGTTGATTGCCCCCGAGGCACGGCTGCGCGAACTGGCCGAGCGCGAGGGCCTGGACCTGCACGGCATCGAGATCGTGCCGGTCGAGCACAGCCACGCGGCAGCCGCCAAGGCCGCCTCCCTGGCCGCCGAAAAGCGCGTGGAGACGCTGATGAAGGGCAGCTTGCACACTGACGAATTGATCCACGCGGTGGTGTCCGAGACCAGCCTGCGCACCGCCCGGCGGATGTCGCATGTGTTTCGCTTTGACGTGCCCACCTACGACAAGCCGCTGCTGCTGACCGATGCCGCCCTGAACATCCGACCCAGCTTGCCCGAGAAGGCTGACATCGTGCAGAACGCGGTGGAGTTCGCCCACATCATGGGTGTGGCGCTGCCCAAGGTGGCGCTGCTCTCGGCAGTAGAAACCGTCAACCCCGCCATTCCCTCCACGCTGGACGCCGCCGCGCTGTGCAAGATGGCCCAGCGCGGGCAAATCACCGGCGCGCTGTTGGACGGGCCGCTGGCCTTTGACAACGCCATCTCGGCCCACGCCGCCAGCATCAAGCAAATCCGCTCCGACGTGGCCGGCGACGCCGACATCCTGGTCGCGCCCGACCTGGAGTCCGGCAACATGCTGGCCAAACAGCTGCAGTACTTTGGCGGTGCCACCTCCTGTGGCCTCGTGCTCGGTGCCCGCTTGCCGATTGCGCTGACCAGCCGCGCCGACGGTGGGGCCGCCCGCATCGGCTCGGCCCTGCTGGCCAAGCTGGTGGCGCACCACAACCGCAAGGCGCGCACATGACGGTGCTGGCAGTCAACGCGGGCTCGTCCACGCTCAAGTTCGCGCTGTATCCGGTGGAGCACGATCCGCAGGCGCCTACGCCCCTGACCGGCAGCTTTGACGGCCTGGCCGGGGCCGGGCACCTGGTGCTGCGCTGGACGGCGCTGGGCCAGTCGCATAGCCAACAGCTGGCGTGCGCAGACCAAGCGCCTTTTGAGGTGGCCCTGCGCCAGTTGCGCGCGCTATTGCAAACAGCCTGCGACGGGCGCGATTTGCGCGCGGTCGCCCACCGGGTGGTGCATGGTGGCAGCGTCTACCGGCAGGCGGTGCGGGTGGACGACCTGGTGCTGGCCGAGTTGGAGCGCCTGTGCCCGCTGGCGCCGCTGCACCAGCCCAACAACCTCCACGGCATCCGCGCCTTTGCGCAGGCCTTTCCCGAGGTGCCGCAAGTCGCCTGCTTCGACACCGCCTTCCATGCCAGCCTGCCCGAGGTGGAGTACCGCTTTGCCATTCCCGAGGCGCTGGCCGAACAGGGTGTGCGGCGCTATGGGTTTCATGGGCTGTCCTACCAGTACCTGGTGCAAACACTGGCGGGTTTGAGCGACCGGGCCCAGGGCCGCGTGGTCATGGCCCACCTGGGCAGCGGTGCCAGCGTCTGCGCCAGCCTTGCGGGCCGCAGTGTGGCCACCAGCATGGGCTTCTCGGCCTTGGACGGGTTGATGATGGGCACCCGCTGTGGTGCGCTCGATGCCGGCGTGCTCTTGCACCTGCTGGCGCAAGGCTGGGACGCCGCACGCCTGCAAGCCATGCTGTACCGCGAGAGCGGGTTGCTGGGGGTTTCGGGTCTGTCATCTGACATGCGCACCCTGCGCGCCAGCAGCGATGCGCGCGCGGGCCTGGCCATTGCGATGTTCACCCACCGCGTGGTGCGGGAAACCGGTGCCATGACGGCCTGCCTGGGCGGCATGGACGCCTTGGTGTTCACCGGCGGCATTGGCGAGCACGACGCGCTGTTGCGCGCCGACGTGTGCGACCAACTGGCCTACCTGGGCATTGCTCTGGACGCCCAGCGCAACGCCGACGCCGACGGCACAGTTGCTTGCAGCTTGCATGCCCCGCACAGCGGTGTGGAGGTCTGGGTGGTGCCCACCGACGAGGGCCGCATCGCCGCGCAGGCAGCGGTGGCGCTGCTGCAGTGAACGCGGTTCCTCAGCTGCGGACTGCCAACTGGGAGCACCCCTTGCGCCGCCGCGAGGCCCTGGCGGTGCTGCTGGCGGGCGTGTCGGCGGCCGGTTGCGCGGCTGGGCCCGTTGAATCACTTTCCAAAGTTTCGCACCCCCGGTTGATTGCCAGCCCCGCCCACTGGGAGCGGCTGCGCCAGCGCAGCGCGAGCGACACCGCACTGGCGGACTTTGTGGGCTACTTGCTGGCGCGTGCGCGCAAAGAACTGACCTTGCCGGTCTTGGAGCGCAAGCTCGAAGGGCGGCGCCTGCTGGGGGTGTCGCGCGAGTTCATTCGCCGCACCTTGCAATGGTGCTTTGCGTTCAAGCTCAGCGGCGATACGGCCTTCGCCCAGCGCGCGCGCCAAGAGATGTTGGCGGTGGCCGGCTTTGCCGACTGGAACCCCAGCCATTTCCTGGACGTGGCCGAAATGACTACGGGCCTGGCACTGGGCTACGACTGGCTGTTCGATGAGTTGCCAAGCGCCGAACGCAGCACGCTGCGCCGCGCCATTGTGGACAAGGGCATCGGCCAGGCGCGCCGCGGGCACCGAACTTTTTCCATGACCAACAACTGGGGTCAGGTCTGCATTGCCGGCATGGTGCTGGGCGCGTTGGCAGTGGCCGAAGACGAGCCCGAGCTGGCGCGCGACCTGTTGGCGGCAGCGCGCGCCCAGGCCTTTACCGCGCTGGCCGCCTACCAGCCCGACGGCGTGTACCCCGAAGGCCCCGGCTACTGGAACTACGGCACCAGTTACGAGGTCCTGCTCATGGCCGGCTTGCAGACCGCGCTGGGCACCGACTGGGGCCTGTGGGATGCGCCAGGGCTGCAAGGCAGTGCGCTGTTTTACGCGCATAGCGTGGGACCGACGGGCAAGTCTTTCAACTTTGCCGACGGTGGCGAGGGCCAGGAGTTCAGTTCCGCCTTGTTCTACTTTGCCCAGCGGCTGGGGCAGGGCGCTTTGGTGGACGCCAAGCTGGAGATGGCGCGCAAGCGCCAGGGCCTGGGCGAGCGCTTTGCGCCGCTGGCGGCACTGTGGTGGCCCGAGGGCGGCGGCAGCCCCGCTGCGCTGCACTTTGCTGGCCAAGGGCCGCAGCCCGTGGCCATCTGGCGCAGCGCCTGGAACGACCCGAACGCGCTGTACTTCGCTATCAAAGGCGGCGGCGCGGCGCACAACCACGCGCACATGGACGCCGGCAGCTTTGTCTTGGACTGGGACGGCGTGCGCTGGGCCAAAGACCTGGGGCTGCAGGACTACAACGGCCTGGAACAGCAAGGCGTGGACCTGTGGAACATGCGCCAAGAATCACCGCGCTGGAAGGTGTTTCGTTTGGGCAGCGCCGCCCACAACACCTTAACCGCTGCGGGTGCGCCGCACAACGTGCGCGGCATGGCCAGCCTGGCGGTGCAGGCAGGGCAAGAGGCCCGCATCGATCTGAGCCCGGTGTTCCTGCCCGGCCAGCTGCGCAGCGCTACGCGCACCGCACGCTTGGGTGCGCAGGGCGTCACCCTGCGCGACGTCGTGGCCGGCGCCCAGCCCGGCCTGGTGCTGCGCTGGGCCATGGTGACCGAGGCGGCGGTCACGCTGGGCGAGCAGCAAGCCCGCTTGCAGCTGCGCGACAAGCAATTGCTGCTGCAGTTCTTCGGCACGCCGGTGGTGCTGGAGGTGCAAGACATCTCCCGCCCCAACAGTCCGCTGGACAGCCCCAATCCCAACACCCGTCAACTGCTGGCGTATGGACCCGCAGCGGCCGATGGCAGTTGGTCGCTGGAAGTGCGTTTTAGCAAAGGGTAAGCGGCGGACTGCGCAGAGGCCCACAGCGCCGACTGCCGGGTGACGGTGTCGGCAAAGCGCTACCATGCACCACCGTTTTTTCAACCAACCCAGGCCCGTTCCATGACCAGTCCGATGTACTCCCACAGCGTCCCCGTGCTGAAACAAATGCTCAGCGCCTTGCGCGCCATCCTGTCCCAGGCTGATGCCCACGTTGCCGCCAAGTCCATTGACCCGGACGCGCTATTGCAAGCACGCTTGTTCCCAGACATGTTCGCGCTGGTTAAGCAGGTGCAAATCGCCGCCGACTTCGCACGCGGCATCGGTGCGCGCCTGGCGGGTGTGGAGGTGCCGCCCAGCGCGGGTGCCGAGAAAACTTTTGCAGACCTTGACGCCTTGCTGGCCACCACCATCGCGTTTCTCGATGGCCTGGACCCGGCACGGTTCGCTGGCACCGAGTCCAAAGAAATCGTGCTGCGCCCGGGCACCCCCAAGGAGAAAAAGCTGCTGGGTCAGGCCTACCTCTCGCAGTACGGCCTGCCGCAATTCTTCTTCCACGTCACCACCGCGTACGCGCTGTTGCGCCACAACGGCCTGCCCATTGGCAAGCGCGATTACATGGGCGTGTATTGATGGGACTCACCGCCAAGCACTGTCATCCATCTTCAGTACCTGCGTGAAGTAGTGCTGGACATTGATGGTGGGTGATAGCGCAAATCGGGTGTCTGTGGAGTTTGCGCAGACGATGCGGTCGAACCTGAAGTTGCGGTAGTCCTTGCGCAGCTCACACCAACCTAGCAACAGCCAGACGCCGTGCAAGCCCACCAGGCTTAATGGCCAGATGGTGCGCACGCTGGCGTGTTGGGCCTCATCCACGTAGTGCAAGCGTAGCTTGGTTTGTGACTCGCAGGCTTGCCGGATCACACCGTGCAGCGCGCGCAGTGTGGTGTCTTCTGCCGGGTGGGGGATGCGGTATGGAAGGCGCTCGGCCAGTGCTTTCAAGTTGTCGCTGAGCACCGCCTGGATTTTTTGTTCCGCCACGCGGGCTGCGCTGGCCAAGTCGGCGTCGGTCGCTGCCTGCACCATGCGGCTGCCCAGTAGCAATGCCAGCACTTCGTTGGGGCTGAACATGAGGGGAGGCACATGGGCCTCCTTGTGCAACAGGTAGCCCACGCCAGCCTCGCCTTCAATGCGCATACCCGACTGCGCCAGATCGCTGATATCTCGGTACACCGTGCGCAGCGAGACCCGCAGTTCGCGGGCAATAGTCCGAGCAGGCAGGGCAGTGCGCCTTCCCTGCAGGAGCTGCACCAAGCGGAAAAGGCGCTCAGCCTTCTTCATGCTCAGGTGTGTGCGTGCACCATGTTGTGCTGCATCTTGACGCTGTTAGGGTCCATCGAGGCCATGAATGCGGAGTCTCCAAAACTGTGCATGAATGCCTCGCTGGCGGCTTTCGCGTGCGCCATGGAGGTCCAGAGCACCTGGTCCGACCATTGTCCGCCATCGTCGCAGCACAAAACCCGGTGCATAAACCCTGGCTGTTTGCGTACCCACGCGAAGGTTGCCTCGCACGCTTGGGTGAACGCGCCCACCGTCGTGCCTTCGATGAGGCGAAACGTAACCGATTCCAGTACAGCAGACATGTTATTTCCTTTGATTGCGTTGAACATTGCCGCCCTTCTTGGCGGCGATGTTCAGTGTTTCAAAGGGCAGTGACAGAACCTGTCAGCAGACGAAAACTGTGCGCTGTGGGAATGCAGCAGGCGACCAGCAGGAGTGGCTACCTAACGGTCCTTGCAGGCCGCGTTCCGTTAGTTCAGCGGTTCGACGATCCACCTGGTCCGCGTGGCCCGCGCGGACCATTGCCGCCACGTCCAAAACCACCATCAGGGCGGCCACCGCCGCCGCCGCCAGAGCGGGCGCCGGCATATCCACCGCCACCACCGCCACCACCGCCACTGCGGTTGCCACCGCCAAAGTTACCGCGCCGCGCGCCGCGCTCGGCCATCATGTCGACGCTGGTGCGCATTGGGTCGGGTTGTCCGGCGGGGCGTGCGCGGCCCTGACCGCCTCCGTTGCCACCACCCATACCGCCGCCCACCCCGTTACCGTTACCACCCCCGTTCGCACCGCCACCATAGCCACCACCACCGTTGCCGCCACCATGGCCAGCATTGGCGTTGCGCGCGCGGGGAGCGTTTGCACCACCCCGGCCTGCGCCGCCACCACCACCGCTACCGCCATTCCCCTTGCCGCCTTGCCCCGCCTTGTTGTCGCGCACGCGCTGCAGCATTTCGGTGCGGGCGGCCTTGGCTGCGGCTTGCATCACTTCGCGGCTGGGCGGTTTGCCGGCGCCGCCCCAGATGGTTTGGCGCCCCATGGCGATGGGCTCGCCCTTTTCGCCGGGCTCGGGACCAAAGCCTTCGATCACCTGGACTTCAATTTTTTGCTTGGTGAAGCGCTCGATGTCTTGCATGAAGCCTTCTTCGTCCAGGCACACCAGGTTCACTGCTGCGCCGTCGGCGCCAGCGCGGCCGGTGCGGCCAATGCGGTGCACATAGTCTTCACTGACATTGGGGATTTC
>NZ_JBIIGC010000027.1:0-21202 GCF_044236835.1 Rhodoferax sp. | reverse complement strand
GCCACGATTCCAACCATCTTGAACTTCATATTGACTCCTTGTGAAATTGGGAAAAACTTTTGCCCTGCTGATTACAACTCCAACGCACCTGGTTGCACGGTGTGTGCGACTCGGGGTTAACACTGAGCCGGTGCATGGTTGGCTCAGACCGAGGGTTCGGCGGCGCTGGCCGCATCGCGCCGACTGGCGCGGCGGCTGCGTGGGCTGGCATCGGTGGCTACCACCGTGCGCTCGGGCAGGGCCACCACCTTGCGCAGCTCATCGAAAGGCGCGCTGAGGTGCGGGATGGCCATGGCCTCGACAAAAAATTCCTGGAAACGCGGCTCAACCGCGGTCTCAATTTTTTCCACCCGCCGCACCAGTTGCTCGATGTCGGTGCGCGAGCCTTGGTCCAGCAGCGCAATGCGCGCGCCCGTGCCCGCGGCGTTGCCCGCCGATGACACGTTGGGCAGTTTGCAGTCGGGAATCATGCCCAGCACCATGGCGTACTTGACGTCGATGTGGCTGCCAAAGGCGCCGGCCAGGCGGATGCGATCCACCTTGTCGATGCCCAGGCGCTCCATCAGCAGGCGCACGCCCGCGTACAGCGCGGCCTTGCCCAGCTGGATGGCGCGCACATCGTTTTGCATGATCTTGAGCGCCGGCTGGGTGGGCGAGGCCGCCACCAGCTCGTAGGAAAAAGTGCGTCCGTCGGCCTGGATGCGCGGGTTGCGTGCCGCCAGCGCACCGTCGATGGTGCCTTCGTGGCGGATGATGCCAGCCAGGTACATCTCGGCGAGCACTTCGATGATGCCGGAGCCGCACACGCCGGTCACACCCGAGCCCGCAATGGACTCAGCAAAACCGGCTTCGTCGGACCACAGGTCCGAGCCAATCACCTTGAAGCGTGGCTCCAGCGTCTCGGGGTTGACACGCACCCGCTCGATGGCGCCGGGCGCCGCGCGCTGGCCGCAGCTGATTTGCGCGCCTTCAAATGCGGGACCTGTGGGGCTGGAGCAGGCCAAGAGGCGCTGGTTGTTGCCCAGCACGATCTCGGCGTTGGTGCCCACGTCGACCAAGAGCGTCATCTGGTCCGACAGGTCGGGCCGTTCGGCCAGCAGCACACCCGCAGTGTCCGCGCCCACGTGCCCGGCGATGCAGGGCAGTACGTAAATGCGCGCATTGCGGTGGATGGCAAAGTCGATCTCGATGGCCCACAGCGTGATGGCGCGATCGGTGGCCAGCGCAAACGGCGCGCCGCCCAGCTCGGTGGGGTCGATGCCCAGCAGCAGGTGGTGCATGATGGGGTTGCCCACAAAAGTGGCTTCCAGAATGTCCTGCGGCGTGATGCCCGCTTGCGCCGCCACCTCGGCGGCCAGGGTGTTGAGGGCTTCGCGCACGGCGGCGGTCATTTCTTTCTCGCCACCGGGGTTCATCATCACGTAGGACACCCGGCTCATCAAATCTTCGCCAAAGCGGATTTGCGGGTTCATCAAACCGGCGGACGCCACGACCTCGCCCGAGGATAGGCGGCACAGGTGGGCGGCAATGGTGGTCGAACCAATGTCCACCGCCAAGCCGTAGGCGTGCTCTCTGAAGCCGGGCCAGACTGCGACGATTTGCGTACCCGCATGCACCGCCACCGTGACCTTCCAATCGCCTGCGCGCAGCGCCTTTTGCAGTTGCTGCAAGACGATGACGTCGCAGGCCAGGTCGGTCAGGCGCCACTCAAACTCCAGGGCGTCTTCCAGGCGGCGCAAGTCGCCGCTGGGGTCGTGCATGTCGGGTTGCTGCACCTCGACGTAGTGCAGGCGGATCAAGGGGTCCAGGTGCACATCGTGGGCCTCGGCCTCTTTGCGCACCACCTGCTTGTGCACCTGGCTGTCGGGTGGTACGTCAATCACCACATCACCTTGCACCTTGGCGGCACACGACAGGCGCCGGCCATCGGCCAGCGCTTGCGTGGCGCAGTAATCGCGCTCCACCTGGCCCACGGGCGACAGGTGTTCGAGCTTGGAGGTCAAACCGTGCTTGGAGAACTCGCCCTCGGAGACCAGCACCTGGCAGCGCCCGCAAATGCCGCGGCCACCGCAGACCGAATCAATGTCCACCCCCAGCGAGCGCGCGGCTTGCAACACGGGTGTGCCCACCGGAAAGCGGCCACGCCGACCGGAAGGGGTGAAAACGACCAGGGGGTCTTTGGTACTCACGCACGGGCTCCTGACAAGGTGTTGGTGTGGAACACTGGAACTTACTCTCGGCGACGGCGGCTACCGCCCTCGCGCCGACCCCGGCCCATTTCGCCGTCGGCGCCCATGGCGGGCGCTTCGCGGAACTTGCGGATCCAACGCATGCAGTCCGGATCATGGCCCATCATCACATCGGCGCCCATGATGGCTTTGACCACCTCGGCATGCAGCGGGTTGGTGATGGCCGAGGTCATGCCAGCGGCAATCGCCATCGTCAGGAACGCCGAGTTGACGCCATTGCGCTCGGGCAGCCCAAAGCTGACATTGGATGCGCCGCAGGTGGTGTTGACCTTGAGTTCGGTGCGCAGGCGGTGCACCAGCTGCATCACCTGCACGCCCGCCTGGTTGATGGCGCCAATGGGCATAACCAGCGGATCGACCACGATGTCGCAGGCGGGAATGCCGTAGTCCGCGGCGCGCTCCACAATCTTTTTGGCCACTGCAAAGCGCACATCGGGGTCTTGCGAAATACCGGTTTCATCATTGGAAATGGCCACTACGGCAGCGCCGTACTTTTTGACCAGGGGCAGCACGGTTTCGAGCCGGTCTTCCTCGCCGGTGACCGAGTTCACCAGCGCCTTGCCCTTGTAGACGGCCAGCCCGGCTTCGAGTGCCGCCACGATGGAGGAGTCGATCGATATGGGCACATCGGTGACGCCCTGTACCAGCTGGATCGCCTTGGCCAGCATGCCGGGCTCATCGGCCAGCGGAATACCCGCATTGACGTCGAGCATGTGGGCACCGGCCTCGACCTGGGCGAGTGCGTCGGCGATGACGCGGCTGTAGTCGCCGGCCATCATTTCGGCGGCCATGATCTTGCGCCCGGTGGGGTTGATGCGCTCGCCGATGATGACGAAGGGCCGGTCGAAGCCGATGACAACCTCTTTGGTTGCCGAGCTGATGATGGTGTCTGTCACGTCGTTTCCTTTTCTGATTGGCCGGATTGGTAGAGGGTGTCGCGCCCGGGGTACCAGGGCACGCGGCCCGCGAGTACGCCAGAGCGCTGGATGATTTCGGCCACCGTGTCTTCCTGGCGAAAGGCCATGACATGCACGCCGGAAACACCCTTGATGTCTTTGATTTCCTGGATCAGGTCGATGCAAATTTGCCGACCTTCCAGCGCGGGCTTGTCGGCTCCTGCCATGCGTTTGATGACCGCGTCTGGAATGTGGATGCCGGGCACGTTGGTGCGCATCCAGTCTGCCGCCTTGGCGCTGCGCAACGGCCCCACACCGATGAGCAAAAACACCTTGCCCAAGAGGCCAATGTCTTCGATCTGCTGCATGAAGGTTTTGAGGCGCGGCACATCGTAGCAGTACTGCGTTTGGATGAACTGGGCACCGGCTTCCACCTTTTTGGCGATGCGCTCGGCGCGCCACTCAAACGGCGGCACAAAGGGATTGGCCGCCGCGCCAAAAAACACACGCGGCGCAAAGGTGACCTTGCGGCCGCTTTGGAACTTGTGCTCGTCGCGCAGCGTGCGGCCTATGGTCAGCAGCGACATGCAGTCCAGGTCAAACACCGGCTTGGCCTGCGGGTGGTCGCCCGATTGCACGCTGTCGCCGCTCAAGCACAGCATGTTGGCCACGCCCATGGCGGCACCGCCCAGGATGTCGCCCTGGATGGCGATGCGGTTTTTGTCGCGGCAGGAGATTTGCATTACCGGCGCATAGCCGATGCGGGTCAGCAGCGCGCACACCGCCAGGCTGGACATATGGCAGTTGGCGCCGCTGCCGTCGGTGGCGTTGATGGCGTCCACATAGCCGTCAAAAATGCGGGCGCGCTTGTACACATCTTCCGGGTCGGCGGAGTCGGGCGGGTCGAGCTCGGTGGTCACTGCAAAGGCGCCAGCCCGCAGCACGCGCTCGAGGCGACCCGGCGAGGTGTGGCCCGGCAGAATGGGCAGCGGGTACCCGGGGACCGGTTCGTCGTCGAATCTCATGGCTTGGCCTCCGCATTTTTCTCGCGCGCCACCTTCAGCCAAGAGGACTTGCCTTCCAGGCGGCGGTCCACCGCAATCTGCACCACGCGAATGGCTTTCTTGCCCTCGACCATGCGCTCGCTGCCGGCAAAGGCCTCGACCCAGACGCATTTCATCTCCGGCTTGACCTCGCAGTTGCCATTGGCGCGTACGCCGCCGCAGGGGCCGTTGCGGATGTTCTTGGGGCAGTTCATGGAGCACGACATGCCGGTGCTGCTCAGGGCGCATTGGCCGCACATCTGGCAATCAAACAAGAAGCCCTTGACGACCTTCTCCACGACCGCCACCGGTTTTTCCAGCCGCTCATACCCGATGGCGTTCCACAGCGGGTGCAGGCCCACGAACACGCGCTCAAATGCGCTGTAAAAAATCTCCAAACCCCGGGCGTGGCGCACCGACCAACGGCGAACGGCGTACATCAGGCCTCTCCCGCGTTGGCTGCTGCGGTAGGTACTGCGTTCCCGTCTGCAGCGGGGGCGGCATCAGGCTCGCCCGCAGGCGGCGCGCTGGGGGCCAGCGTTTCGTCGATGCCGTGGGCGCGGATCAGGCGCAGCAAGTCGTCGTCCGAGTAGCGCGCCTCGATGGCCTGGGCTTCTGCATTGGCCTCGGCCTGGATGTCTTCGCCACAGGCGCGCGGCTCGCTGCGCTTCCAGTCGGCCAGGTAGTCGGTGGAGCTGGCCTTGCCCGCGCGCATGGCGGCGCGGTCGACCGCCTCTTGAAAACGGTGCGAGAGCTGCACCTTGCCGGTTTCCCGGCCTTTTTTCACGACCACCTGCGCGGGAATGTCCCGCCATGAAATCACGATCAGTTTTGCCATGCGATAACACCCATAGAAGACTTGGTTTGGCCGGCGCGCGCCAGGCTGGTGGCGAGTTCGCCATAGCCCGTGGGCTGGTACCCGTAGGCCAGGCCCAGCCGGTCAGCGGCGGCTTGGCCTTGGGCACGCAGCGCTGCAGACTCGACTTGGGCCAGGTAGACCAGCTTGCGGTAATTGCCGAAGTAGATGGGCAAGAGCTGCGGGTGCTTGTCGATGCCCAGACCTTGGATGATCAGGCGGTCAAAGTGCTTGAGCAAAAAGTCCGTCAGGTAAAAGGTGCCGGGCTCGGCATCGGCCATCGCCTCGAACTGTGCCGCACCCGCAAAAAACTCGTAGCAGTGGGCGCCGGGAATGCGCTCCACCTGCTCCTCGGCCAGCACCCCATCGAGCAAACCCCCGGTGCCGCAGTCGGCGTAGGCCACAAACATGGACTGGAACTTGCCACGGTTGGCTCGGATTTTTTCGCGCACCGCGCCAGGGATTTTTTCGGGCCGGTTATGCAAATTGGCCGGCAGGCATTGCACCACCAGGTGCGGCCAGTGGTTGATCTCGCGCAAGGCCACGATCTCCCGCGCCAGCGCCCCGCAGGCGATGACAAGACAAGCTGGCACAGCGCCCATAGGTGAATACCTGGTGTCGGGTTGCTGGGGGCCGCTGGGCAATCCGGTCGCGTGTGGGCGTCTACCGGGGGGCCGCGCCTTAGGCGCTGGCGGCAGCGCGGCGCTGCGCGATCAGGGTCTTGGCGGTTTCCACTGCAATGCCTGCGTCGCGGCAGTAGGCATCTGCGCCTACGGCTTTGCCGAATTCTTCATTCAGCGGCGCGCCACCGACCAGTACGATGTAGTCGTCGCGCAGCCCTTTTTCCTTGAGCGTGTCGATCACCACCTTCATGTAAGGCATGGTGGTGGTCAGCAAGGCCGACAGGCCCAGGATGTCGGGCTTGTGCTCTTCCAGGGCGGCAATGTATTTCTCCACCGGGTTGTTGATGCCCAGATCGATCACCTCAAAACCAGCACCTTCCATCATCATGGCCACCAGGTTTTTGCCAATGTCGTGGATGTCGCCTTTGACGGTGCCGATGACCATCTTGCCGATGGGCTCGACGCCGGTCTCGGCCAGCAGCGGGCGCAAAATTTCCATGCCGCCCTTCATGGCGTTGGCCGCCAGCAGCACTTCGGGCACGAACAAAATGCCATCGCGGAAGTCCACGCCCACAATCCGCATGCCTTCGACCAGCGCGTCATTGAGCACCCGGTCGGCCGACCAACCACGCTTGAGCAGGATCTCGGTGGCCTCAATGACCTCGTCGCGCAGGCCGTTGTACAGGTCGTCGTGCACCTGCTCCGTCAGCTCCTCGTCGTTGAGCGTGTTGAGATCCAGATCGTCATCGAATTCTTCGGCCACAGTGCACTCCTGCAAGTAAATGGGGCCCGACAGCGGGGGCAGACCCGGTGCAGGCTTCAAGGAAAATGGTAAGGTTCTGCCCCCTGGGCGGCTGACAGAATAGCGACTATGGATTGTCGCCTCACGACAGGGTCTGCATGGTAACGCCCAGGATGGTCGCGGGGGCAAAAATCGCCGTCGCAGCAAGACAACCTGCGCGCGCGCCAATTCATACACTGCCTACCCAGCGTGACCCCCTGCAGGCGCGTCATTCATCGTCACTCAATTGGAAACTGTCCCATGAACGTACCTCTCGAAGGCAAACCCCATTACATCCTCAAAGCAAGCTGCGCCAGCCGCATGGGTACGGTGGCAGCGGTGTCGGGCTTTTTGGCCTCGCGCAAGTGCTACATCACCGACATGCAGCAGTTCGACGATGTGCTGACCGGCCGCTTTTTCACCCGTGTGTCGTTCTACGGCGATCCGGTGGGCACACCGGCGATCGACGGCTTGCGCCAGCAGTTCGAGGAGGTGGCACAGCGCGAGGACATGGAGTGGTCGATTTCGGACGGCGACCGGCGGCCCCGCGTGCTCATCATGGTGTCCAAGTTCGACCACTGCCTGGTCGATTTGCTGTACCGCCACCGTCGTGGCGAGCTCAAGATGGACATCACTTGTGTGGTCTCCAACCACCCCGATCTGCAGTCGCTGGTGGAGTCGCACGGCCTGCGCTACATCCATTTGCCGGTGACACCTGCCACCAAGCCGCAGCAGGAAGACCGCTTGATGGACATCGTAGGCGAAACCCAGAGCGAGCTGGTGGTGCTGGCGCGCTACATGCAGGTGCTCTCGGACGATCTGTGCCGGCGTTTGCGGGGCCAGGCCATCAACATCCACCACTCATTTTTGCCCGGTTTCAAGGGTGCCAAGCCCTACCACCAGGCGCACGAGCGCGGTGTCAAGCTCACCGGCGCGACTGCCCACTACGTCACCGCCGATCTCGATGAGGGCCCCATCATTGAGCAGGTGGTGCAGCGGGTGGACCACACCTACACGCCGGACCGTCTGGCCTCCGCGGGCCGCGATTCCGAGTGCGCTGCGTTGGCAACCGCGGTGCGCTTGCACATTGAGCACCGCGTGTTTCTCAATGGCGCAAAAACCGTGATCTTCAAATAGCCGGCGCTTGGGTGCTGGTCAGGCTGACGCCGTTGCAGGCGCGTTCCCATGCAAGCGTTTGCGTGGTGCGCGCAGTGGCAGGCCTCAGGCGGTTTTTCGTTCGGGCGCGGGTGACGTCAGGCCCAGCGCCGAGCGTCGGCTGTTGCGCCGCTCCGCACTGGGGGTGTGGCCAAACAGGTCGCGGTAGCACTTGGAGAAGTGCGGCGGCGACTGGAAGCCACAAGCCACCGCCACTTCCATGATGGACATTGAGGTTTGCAACAGTAGGCCGCGGGCGCGGCGCAGGCGCATGTCCAGGTAGTACTTGGTGGGCACTTCGCCAACGTAGCGCTTGAACAGGCGCTCAATCTGGCGGCGCGAGACGCCTACCAACCCAGCGATTTCATCGAGCGAGAGCGGCTCCTCGAGATTGGCCTCCATCAGGGCGGCGGCCTCGATCAGGTTTTCATGGAACAGGCCCACGCGGGCCAGCAAGGGCACATGCTGGCGGTCCTGGTCGTTGCGGATGCGGTCCAGAATGAACTGGTCGGAAATCATGGGTGCGATATCGCGCCCCAGGTGCTCTTTGATGATGTTGAGCATCAGGTCCAGCGGCGCAATGCCGCCCGAGCAGGTGTAGCGGTCGCGGTCGATGGCGTACAACTGCTTGGAAAACTGCACCGCCGGGAATTGCTCCTCCAGCGCCGACATGTTTTCCCAGTGCACCACCGCCTTGTACTTGTCCAGCAAGCCCGCTTTTGCCAGCGCATAGCCGCCAGTGCACAGCGAGCCCAAGGGGATGTGCCGCTGGGCCAGGCGCCGCAGCGTGGTGGTCAACTCAGGGGTACAGGCGCGTTCCACGTCGACGCCACCACACACGAAAACGATATGGGCCGGGCCAATGTGGTCGATCCCCAGGGTAGGTGCCATCGACAGGCCGTTGCTGGCTGGCGTGGGCTTGCCGTCGAGGCTGGCAATGGTCCACTCGTACACCTCCTGGCCCGCGAGCCGGTTGGCCATGCGCAGCGCCTCGACGGCGCTGGAGAGCGCGATCAGCGAATAGTTGTGCAATGTCAGAAAGACAAACCGGCGCTGGGCCGGGGGGGCGGGGAGCGCTCGGGTCCGTGCTGCTGCGATGGGGCGCCGTTCGGTCATGGGCAGGGTGCTTGGGTGGTGGTCTGCAGGGTCCTGCATGGGCACCAGACATCGCCTGCAGACGGCGGCATCACTGCTTTTTTGAGGACAAACCGAGTTTATCCCTGAGCGAGCGGCGTTTGCCTTGCTGACCAAAGGTTTCGGTGATGCGGTCCAGCATGATGGCCAGCAGTACCACCGCCAAGCCAGACTCAAAACCCAAACCGATGTCCAGGCGTTGGATGCTGGCCAGCACATCGTTACCCAGGCCACCAGCGCCCACCATGGAGGCGATGATCACCATGGAAAGCGCCATCATGATGGTTTGGTTGATGCCCGCCATGATGGACGGCATGGCGCCCGGAATTTGCACTTTGAGCAGCACCTGCAGCGGCGTGCAACCAAAGGTCACACCGGCTTCCACCTGCTCCTTGTTGACTTGGCGTATGCCCAGGCTGGTCAGGCGCACCACTGGCGGCATGGCAAAGATCACGGTAGCCAGCACGCCGGGCACCCGCCCCAAGCCAAATAGCATGGCCGCCGGAATCAGGTACACGAACGCAGGCATGGTTTGCATGAAGTCCAGCGTGGGCCGGATGACCGCAGCCATGCGGTCGCTTTTGGCCGACCAGATGCCCAGCGGTAGCCCCAGCACCAAACTGATGGCGGTGGCCGCGATGATGAGCGCCAGCGTCACCATGGTTTGTGGCCAGAAGTCGGTGGCGTAAATGACCAGACAGCAGGCCAGGCAAAACAGCGCAAACTTCCAGCCTACACGCCACAACCCCAGGGCCACCAACAAGCCGGTGATCACAAAAAAAGGCGTTGCCTGCAGCGCCAGCTCGATGCCTTCGGTCAACGTGCCGATGCCCGAGCCCAGGCGCTCGAGCGTGCCGCCGTCGTTGTCGACGATGAATTTGACGGCCAGATCGACCCATTCGCCCAGGGGCAGTACGTCACTCATGCTCAGACTCCTCCAGCGCCATGCGCTTTAACAAGATGGTTTGCGTGACCGCGCCCAAGTAGCGTTGCTGCGCATCGACGACGGCCAGCGGGTAGGGGTTCTTGACGATGCGTCCCACCAGGGCGTTGAGTGAGAGTGCCTCGGGCACTGCAGCGATGTCTTTGAGGCAGGCCCCTGCCAGCGTCGCGCCACCGGCGGCCAAGGCTTGCAACATGGAGTCGATCGACACGGTGCCTTGGAAGCGACCATCGTGGCCGAGCACAAACGCGTAGTTGCGCTGTGCAGCGCGCAGCCGCTCGATGGCGCTGGCCATGTCAGCCTGCGCATCGCCGCTGGCTTGGATGGTGAGCGTCTCGGTGGCACTGGCCACGTCTTTGGCCACCAGGTACTTTTTGACATCGACGCCTTTGAAGAAGGCGCGCACGTACTCGTCAGACGGGTTGCGAAGAATCTCGTCGGGCGTGCCGATCTGCACAATGCGACCGCCTTCCATGATGGCAATACGGTTGCCGATATGAAAGGCCTCGTCAAGGTCGTGCGACACGAACACAATGGTGCGCTGTTGCTCTTGTTGCAGCTTGAGCAGCAGCTCCTGCATTTCGGTGCGCTTGAGCGGGTCCAGCGCCGAGAAGGCCTCGTCCATCAGCATCAGCGAGGGGTCCACCGCCAGTGCGCGGGCCAGGCCCACACGCTGCTGCATGCCGCCAGAGAGCTCGGACGGCATTTGGTGGGCGAAGGCCTTGAGCCCCACTTGATCCAGCACTTCCATGGCCCGCACTTCACGCGCTTTGCGCTCAACACCTGCGACTTCCAGGCCGAAGGCCGTGTTACGCAACACGGAGAGATGCGGCAGCAAGGCAAAGGACTGGAACACCATGGCCAGGTCTTTGCGACGCAATTCGATCAGCGCCTTCTTGCCCATGGCCGCCACATCGTGGCCGCCCACCAGAACCTGGCCGAAGGTGGGCTCCACCAAGCGGTTGAGCAGACGAATCAGGGTGGACTTGCCCGATCCCGACAGGCCCATGAGCACAAAGATCTCGCCTTCGTCGACATGGAAGTTGGCGTCTTTGACACCAATCGTCATGCCGGTTTGCTGGAAGATGACCTCCTTGCTGAGCCCCTGCTGGAGCATTTGCATGGCCAACGCGGGCTCGGCCCCGTAGACCTTGTAAAGATTTTTGACGACAACTTTTTCAGCCACTGTTGCATTCCTCAGTTGGGGCGGGTGCCTGCGCGCGCCGGGTGCGGTGTTGACTTGGTTAGGCCACAAGCAGGAAGCGGACCATGCCAATCACACGGTGTTCAGCATAACCAGCAAATGCGCTCTGCAATGACTTCAGGTCGACGCGCCACCACAGAACTAGGGAATCCCCTAGGCGTGGCTTCGGCTTGACCTGCGCAACGCGCGGTCTTCACGCGCCGGAGCGCGCCAGATACCGCTTGCGCCAAAACACCATCAGCAGCATCGCCGCAATGGCGGCCATGCTGCCCATGGCCCACCAAAAACCGGTTTGCAAGTGCAGCAGCGGGATGAAGTCGAAATTCATACCAAAAATGCCGGCAATCAGGTTGAGCGGAAGAAAGATGGCGGTCAGCGCGGTGAGGGTGCGCATGATGTCGTTGGTGCGCTTGCTTTGCGCATTGAAGTGCATCTGAACCGCCGTCTCGTTGTTTTGTTCGAGGCGCCGTACGTGGTGTACCACCCGCTCAATGTGTTCCAACACATCGCGACCGCGCACCTGCAAGAGGTCGCGCTCATGGATCTCGTGCTCGGTGCTTGCGCTGGGCCAGGTGTTTACCGCCTCGATCCAGTCTTGGATGCAGGCGCGCTGCTCTTCGCACACTTCATCAAGTTGGTGCAGCGCCAAGCGCGCATCCAACAGTGCCGTCCAGTTGTTGAAGCGGGTCTTGGGGTTGAGCAGCTCGCTTTGCCAATGGTCCAGTTGCAGCGTCAACTCGCGGCGCAGCGCCAGGTAGCCGTCGACCACCTGGTTGATAACGCGCAGCATCAAGTCGGCGGGGCTGGCAGGCAATCGCGCCCCAACATTGCGCGGTTCACTGGCGGCGGGCTGCAACAGCTTGGCGGCATACGCATCGCGCACCGCGCAATCGGACGGGTGCACCGATAGCAGTACGCGGTCAAACACCGCGAATCCGATGGGGCTGGTGTCGATGCGGCGCAAAATCGGCGGCCCACCACGGCTGGCAGTGCGCTTGGGAGCTGTGGCTGGGCGCGCGGGCAAGCTTGGGGCTGAGGCGCTGCTGCCTGCGGCCAAACGCCGAAACACCACCACATCGTATTGGGAGGTGTAGTCGTAGTGCGAAGGCAGGTGCACATTGAGCAGGTCCGACACATGCAGGTCCACCAGGTTGTGGCCGCACAGGGACTGCAGCGTGCTTTGGATGGGACCGAGTTGCAGCTCCAGCTCCTCGCGGCTGCAGGCCAGCCAGAGAAAGCCTTGGGGCGGCAGGCCGCTTTGGCGCCAGTCGTCCAGGCTAGGGCCCTCGCTGACGGTGCTGCCCTGGATGTGGAACACCCGCATGTCGGGCCTAACAGGTGCGGCGCAGGGTGCGGGCAGCGTCGCGGGCGAAGTAGGTCAGCACGCCGTCGGCACCGGCGCGCTTGAACGCGAGCAGGCTCTCCATCATCACCGCGTCGTGGTCCAGCCAACCGTTGGCCGCCGCCGCCTTGAGCATGGCGTACTCGCCCGACACCTGGTAGGCAAAGGTGGGCACCCTGAAAGCGTCTTTGACCCGGCGCACGATGTCGAGGTACGGCATGCCAGGCTTGACCATCACCATGTCGGCGCCCTCGGCGATGTCCATGGCCACCTCGCGCAGTGCCTCGTCCGAATTGGCCGGGTCCATTTGGTACACCTTTTTGTTGCCCTTGCCCAGGTTGGAGGCCGAGCCCACGGCATCGCGGAATGGACCGTAGAACGCGCTGGCGTACTTGGCGCTGTAGGCCATGATGCGGGTGTGGACCAGGTTCTCGGCCTCCAGCGCCGCACGGATGGCACCAATGCGCCCGTCCATCATGTCGCTGGGCGCCACGATGTCGACGCCCGCGCGGGCCTGGGTCAGCGCTTGCTGCACCAGCAGGGCCACGGTTTCATCGTTCAGGATGTAGCCCTCGTTTTCGGGCAGGGTGTCTGGCAGGCCATCTTGCCCGTGGGTGGTGAATGGGTCCAGCGCCACGTCGGTCATCACGCCGAGCTGCGGAAACTCCTTCTTGAGCGCGCGCACCACCCGCGGTACCAGTCCATCGGCGTTGTGTGCCTCTTTGCCGTCGTAGGTTTTCAGGGATTGATCCACCACCGGGAACAAGGCGAGCACCGGGATTTCTAGTTCGACGCATTCCTGCGCCACCGGCAACAGCAGGTCCAGGCTGAGCCGCTCGACGCCCGGCATGGACGCGATCGGAATACGCTGCTGTGTGCCGTCTACGACGAACACCGGGTAAATCAAGTCGTGGGGAGTTAACGCGTTTTCGCGGACTAGGTTGCGAGTGAAGGTGTCGCGGCGCAGGCGACGGGGCCGGCCAGCCGGAAAGGGGGCGTAAGGTGTCATCGGAAAATTGTGCCTCAAGTAATTGGCTCTTCTTGGAAATCTTGCGTTGCGCTGGCTCCAAAGCCCAAGCAACAGCCGACTTGGGAAGGCTGCAGCGCCTGGTGGCGACACTTTGGAGAGCGCTTGACTCGTTTTGGCACCCGACGCGGGGCGTGCGCAAAGTGCTTGTGCGCCGTGTAGTTATTTGATAAATTCCGCACCGGGCAGCTTGCTGCCCCCCGCTTTTCCTCCCTGAGCGGGGCCTTGATGTGTGACAGCAAATAGGCTTCCAACCCCAGCCCCTGGCTGGGGTTTTTTTTGGCGGAGGAATGGTGCGATTGGTCATGGCAGAGGCTCGTAAATGGGTGCAAAGGCCTGGCCTAAGTCAATGTGACGGTCGGGGCGCACTTGTTCTCATGGCCCTCAGTTCGGCCTTGGGTTCTGGTCTACACTGAACCGCATGCTTTGGGTCAAGTCGTTTCACATCATTTTTGTCGCTAGCTGGTTCGCTGGTTTGTTTTATTTACCGCGCATATTTGTCAATCTGGCAATGGTGCACGCCGATTCGATTGCCGAGCGTGAGCGCCTGTTGTTGATGGCGCGCAAGCTCTACCGATTCACCACCCTGTTGGCGGCCCCGGCGCTGGTTTTGGGCCTGTGGCTGTGGGCGTACTACGGCATTGGCTGGGGCCCCGGCAATGCATGGATGCACGCCAAGTTGGCCGGCGTGGCCCTGGTGATTGCGTACCACCTTCTGTGCGGTGCGATGCTGCGCCAGCTTGCCAGCGGCGCGTCGCAGAAAAGCCATGTGTGGTACCGCTGGTTCAATGAAATCCCGGTCCTGCTATTGACCGCGGTGGTGATTTTGGTGGTCGTCAAGCCGTTTTAGCCCGCGTGCGCCGCGCATGCACAAGACCGCTGCTACTCCGCTAACCCTGCTGTACGCGGCCTTGGTCGTCTATGCCAGCCTGTACCCTTTTTCAGATTGGCGCGACCAAGGTATTGCGCCGTGGGAGTTTTTGCTTGCACCCCCGCCGCGCTACTGGACCGGGCTGGACGTGGCGATCAATATGGCGGGTTACGTGCCTCTGGGCGGCTTGCTGGTGCTGGGCGCGCTGCGCCGCGGCCACGGTCGCTACGCCTTGCTTTGGTCCTGCTTGATTGCGAGTGCTCTGTCGCTGGGCATGGAGATGGCGCAAGGATTCTTGACGGCGCGGGTGCCGTCGCGTGAGGATTGGCTGCTCAACACCGCAGGAGCGTTCACAGGCGCTGTGGCGACCCTCGTCATGGAGCGTTGGGGTGCTATCGAGCGATGGAGCGCGCTGCGACGCCATTGGTTTGTTGCCGACGCCCGCGGTGGCCTGGTGCTGCTTGCGACGTGGCCGGCAGCGTTGTTGTTTCCGCCTGCCGTGCCCTTTGGGTTGGGCCAAGTCGTGCAACGTTTGGAGGCACAGGCCTGGGGTTGGCTCGAAGGCACGCCGATGGCGCAATGGTTGCTGTTGGCTCCCGTGGACTTGCAGCCGCTCTCGCCAGCTGCCGAGTTGTTGTGCGTGGTGCTGGGTTTGCTGATCCCTTGTTTGCTAGGCTTTGCTGTGGTTCCGGCTTTGGGGCGCCGTCTCGTCTTTGTACCGTTGTTATTGGCTGTAGGTATCTTCACTGCGAGTTTGTCGGCGGGTCTGAGCTGGGGCCCCGAGCACGCGGGCGCTTGGCTGGACGTGCCCACCCAATGGGCGTTGTTGGTTGCTCTGGTGGTGGCGCTGGGCTTGGCGTTTGCGCCGACGCGGGCGTGTGTGGCGCTGGTGTTGTTGGCCTTGGGGGCCTACCTTAGCTTGTTGAACCAGGCGCCGGAGAGTCCGTACTTATCACAGACCCTGCAAGCCTGGGAGCAGGGTCGCTTTATTCGGTTTCATGGCCTAGCGCAGTGGCTGGGTTGGTTGTGGCCCTACGCCGCACTGTTTTACGCTTTGACGTTGGTCTGGCATAAAGACCGACAAAACTAGAATCCAGCCATGACCGAACACACCACGCCTGCAAGCTCGTACTACGAGCGACATGTTTTTTTCTGCCTCAACGAACGTACTAACGGCGAGGCTTGTTGTGCCCAGTTCAAGGCGCAGGAAGCGTTCGACCGCTGCAAGTCGCAAGTCAAGAGCGCTGGGCTGGCCGGAGTGGGCAAGGTGCGTGTGAACAAGGCGGGTTGCTTGGACCGCTGTGCGGCCGGTCCGGTGGTGGTGGTCTACCCCGAGGCCGTGTGGTACAGCTATGTGGACACGCAGGATATCGACGAGATCGTGGAGTCGCATCTCAAGAACGGCAAGGTGGTGGAGCGGCTTCTCACGCCGCCCCATCTTGGTCGGTAAGCCGTGAACGCCCAGACCCAAAAAATCGAGATCGTCGGCCCGGCAGGCGTGTTGGAAGCCTTGCGCGACCTGCCCGCAGTGGGCTCGGATGCCGCCCCGCGAGGTGTGGCAGTGATTGCGCACCCCCACCCGCTGTTTGGTGGCACCATGGACAACAAAGTTGTGCAGACCTTGGCCCGCGCCTTTGTGCAGTCGGGTTGGTGTGCGGTGCGATTTAACTTTCGGGGCGTAGGCGCCAGTGCGGGCGTGTACGACGCTGGTCGCGGTGAGCTAGACGACCTGCTTGCCGTTGCCGCAGACCAAGCGCCCGATGCGGTCTTGGCTCTGGCGGGCTTCTCCTTTGGGGCGTTCGTGACCAGCCACGCGGTGGCTACGCTTTCGGCTCAGCGCCAACTCGGGCCGGTGGTGCTCGTAGGCACGGCAGTGTCGCGATTTGACGCTAGCCCCATCCCCGCCGCTGTGCACGATCGCACGCTGGTGCTGCATGGGGAGTCTGACGACACCGTCGCCTTGGTCGACGTGTTGGGCTGGGCGCGCCCGCAAGGGCTGCCTGTGACCGTCATCCCCGGGGGTGGGCACTTCTTTCATGGACAATTGCCACTGCTGCGCAACTTGGTCGTTCGCCACCTTGTCAGCCAAACCCCATTTGTCTAGTCGATAGTCTGAACCCGGTGATGCCGCCCCTGCGGCACCCAAGCCCTGTCCCATGAAATCACTCATCGCCATTTTTTTGGCCACCTTCGCCTGTGTGGCTTTCTCCCAGACGCCTCAGCCACCCGAGGTGGCGGCGCGCGCCTACCTATTGATGGACGTGACGGCCAACCAGATACTTGCGGCCAAAGACATCGATGCACCTTTGGAGCCCGCATCCCTGACCAAGCTGATGACCGCCTACCTGGTGTTTGACGCCCTGCGGTCCAAGAAAATCGCGCTGGCCCAGACTTTTCCGGTAAGCGAGCGAGCTTGGAAAATGCCCGGTTCACGTATGTTCATTGACCCCAAGATGCAGGTGCCGGTGGAAGACTTGATCAAGGGGATGATTGTGCAAAGTGGCAACGATGCCACGGTAGCCCTGGCTGAAGGCGTAGGCGGCACGGTGGAGCGCTTCGTGGAGATGATGAACGCCCAGGCCAAGGTGCTTGGCATGCAGTCCACACGCTACAAAAACCCGGAGGGCTTGACGGAACCTGGCCACACCACGACGGCGCGCGACCTGGGTGTGTTGGCCAGCCGGCTGATGTCCGATTTCCCTGACTACGTGGGCTTTTACTCCCTCAAAAAGTACCGCTATCCCGGAACGCCAGCGGCCAACGACAGCAACCGCAATTTGCTTTTGTTTCGCGATCCGACGGTGGATGGTTTGAAGACTGGCTACACCGACGCAGCCGGTTACTGCATGGTGGCAACCGCCAAGCGCGACTTTGCAAACTTGGTCTCGCCCGGGGCGCCTGCGGGCTCCGCCCAAGCAAGGGGTAGCCGCCGCCTGCTGTCGGTGGTGTTAGGTGCTGACAGCGAAAACGCCCGCGCTAACGAATCGCAAAAGCTGCTCAACTGGGGTTACACCGCATATGAAGCGGTCAAGTTGTTCGACGCTAACCAGCCCGTGGTGACGCCCGATGTCTGGAAGGGCTCCGCGGCCACCGTCAAGTTAGGGCGTCCGCAGGCGGTTGTGGTGAGCGTGCCGCAAGGTTCTGCTGGCCAAATCAAAACCCAGGTATTGCGCAGCGAACCTCTGCTGGCGCCACTCGCCCAAGGGCAGTCCGTGGCCACTTTGCGTATCACGGTGGGCGCACAAGCGCCCATGGACGTGCCTTTGCTGGTCTTGGAGCCTGTGTTGCAGGCCGGCGTGCTTGGCCGCGCTTGGGATTCCTTGAGGCTTTGGATCCAATAAGTCGCCAAGCTCAGATTGTCTGGTTGAAGGCGATCTGATATATTCGCGGGCTTTTCGGAAATTCCGGAGGGGGTTTGCGTTTTCGCTGCAATGCGGTGTTCGCAACCGGTGTGCAACGCCAATGTGTGTCGCTGATGCTCACGACCTTTGCACAGGACTGATGCGCGTTAACCAGCGTGTGTCGTCGCGATTTTTTGCAATCCAACGTTTAGGGACGTTTTTTTCAGGAGGCTTAAGTGCCAACCATCAACCAGCTAGTGCGTCAAGGCCGCGAGGTCGAGACGATTAAGTCGAAGAGTCCTGCAATGCAGAATTCTCCGCAGCGCCGTGGCGTGTGCACCCGGGTGTACACCACCACGCCAAAGAAGCCTAATTCCGCGTTGCGTAAGGTCGCCAAGGTGCGTCTGACCAACGGTTTTGAGGTGATCTCCTACATCGGCGGCGAAGGCCACAACCTGCAAGAGCACAGCGTGGTGCTGGTGCGCGGCGGCCGGGTCAAGGATTTGCCTGGTGTGCGTTACCACATCGTGCGCGGTTCGCTGGACTTGCAAGGCGTGAAAGACCGCAAGCAGTCGCGTTCCAAGTACGGTGCCAAGAAGCCCAAGGCGAAGTAATCCATGCGGCCCTAGGGCGGCAGTCAAAAGGTGTTTGTTTGTTGCGTGGCGCAGCAGATGAACGTAGTGACCCGGTGTTCGGGTCGAGTAAGTGAGAGTCTTATTGATTAACTCTCGCGGTGTCCGCAAGGCCACCAACTGAAGCAAAGAGGTGAAAAAATGCCACGTCGTCGCGAAGTCCCTAAACGTGAAATCCTGCCGGATCCCAAGTTCGGCAATGTCGAGCTGTCCAAGTTCATGAACGTCATCATGGAAGGCGGCAAGAAAGCTATCGCTGAGCGCATCATTTACGGCGCGCTGGAGCAAATTGAGAAGAAGCACCCCGGAAAAGACCCGTTGGAGGCGTTCACCGTTGCCATCAACAATGTCAAGCCCATGGTGGAAGTGAAGTCCCGCCGCGTCGGTGGTGCGAACTACCAGGTTCCTGTGGAAGTGCGTCCCGTGCGCCGTCTGGCGCTGTCGATGCGCTGGATCAAGGAAGCAGCCCGCAAGCGGGGCGAAAAGTCCATGGCGTTGCGCTTGGCGAACGAGCTGCTGGAAGCCACCGAGGGTCGTGGCGGTGCCATGAAAAAGCGGGACGAAGTGCACCGCATGGCCGAAGCCAACAAGGCGTTCTCCCACTTCCGCTTCTAAAGCGACTGCGGCGCTACCCACCGGGCGGTGTCGCATTTTGGCGGTGTAGTCGCACCGTCACAAAGTGAACCCAGACTGTCGGGTTCCTTGCCAAGCTGCCGTGTGCGGCTTGGCTGTTTCAGACAGTGACCAACCAAGGACCCATCATGGCTCGCCATACCCCCATTGAGCGCTACCGCAACATCGGTATCTCCGCCCACATTGACGCTGGTAAAACCACCACCACCGAGCGCGTGCTTTTCTACACCGGCGTGAACCACAAGATCGGTGAAGTGCACGATGGCGCTGCCACCATGGACTGGATGGAGCAAGAGCAAGAGCGCGGTATCACGATCACCTCGGCTGCCACCACCTGCTTCTGGAAAGGCATGGACAAGTCCCTGCCAGAGCACCGTATCAACATCATCGACACCCCGGGACACGTTGACTTCACTATTGAGGTCGAGCGTTCTATGCGCGTCTTGGACGGCGCCTGCATGGTGTACTGTGCCGTGGGTGGCGTGCAGCCCCAGTCGGAAACCGTGTGGCGCCAGGCCAACAAGTACAAGGTGCCTCGCCTTGCGTTTGTGAACAAGATGGACCGCACCGGCGCCAACTTTTTCAAAGTGGTAGATCAGATGAAGCTGCGTCTGAAGGCCAACCCGGTGCCCATGGTGATTCCGATTGGCGCCGAAGAGAACTTCACCGGCGTGGTGGACCTGCTGAAGATGAAGGCCATCATTTGGGACGAGGCGTCCCAGGGCATGTTGTTCGATTACAAGGACATTCCCGCGGATTTGCTGGAGCTGGCCAAAACTTGGCGTGAGAAGATGGTTGAAGCGGCCGCCGAAGCGTCGGAAGAGCTCATGAACAAGTACCTCGAAGAAGGCGACTTGTCGGAAGAGGAAATCAAGTTCGGCATCCGTGTGCGCACCATCGCTACCGAGATTCAGCCTATGTACTGCGGCTCGGCGTTCAAAAACAAAGGCGTGCAGCGCATGCTGGACGCGGTGATTGAGTTCATGCCATCGCCTGTGGACATTCCGCCTGTGAGCGGCATGGACGAAGAAGAAGCGCCTGTGACCCGCAGGGCCGACGATGGCGAGAAGTTCTCGGCGCTGGCGTTCAAGCTGATGACCGACCCGTTCGTGGGCCAGCTCACCTTTGTGCGTGTGTACTCAGGCGTATTGACCAAGGGCGACAGCGTTTACAACCCGATCCGTGGCAAGAAAGAGCGTATCGGCCGTATCGTGCAAATGCACGCCAACAACCGCGAAGAGGTGAGCGAAATCCGTGCGGGCGACATCGCCGCTTGCATCGGCTTGAAGGATGTCACCACCGGCGAAACCCTGTGTGACCCCAGCGCGGTGGTGATGCTCGAGCGCATGGTGTTCCCTGAGCCTGTGATCACCCAAGCCGTGGAGCCCAAGACCAAGGCTGACCAAGAAAAAATGGGTATCGCATTGCAGCGTTTGGCCCAAGAAGACCCGTCCTTCCGTGTCAAGACCGACGAAGAGTCCGGCCAGACCCTGATCGCCGGTATGGGCGAACTGCACTTGGAAATCATTGTGGACCGCATGAAGCGCGAGTTCGGCGTGGAAGCCAACGTGGGCAAGCCCCAAGTGGCCTACCGCGAAACTATCCGCAAGACCATTGAGGACGCCGAAGGCAAGTTCGTGCGCCAGTCCGGTGGTAAGGGCCAGTACGGCCACGTGGTTCTGAAAATCGAACCCAACGAAGCGGGCAAGGGCATTGAGTTTGTGGACGCCATCAAGGGCGGCGTGGTGCCGCGCGAATTCATTCCCGCAGTGGAAAAGGGCATCCACGAAGCAGTCACGCAGGGCGTGCTGGCTGGTTACCCGGTGGTGGACGTCAAGGTGACGCTGCACTTCGGTTCCTACCACGACGTGGACTCGAATGAACTGGCGTTCAAGATGGCTGCCATCTTTGGTTTCAAAGAGGGTTGCCGCAAGGCTGGCCCCGTGATTCTGGAGCCCATGATGGCTGTGGAAGTCGAAACGCCAGAAGATTACGCCGGTAACGTGATGGGTGACTTGTCCTCACGCCGTGGCATGGTGCAGGGCATGGAAGACATGGTCGGTGGCGGCAAGGCTATCAAGGCAGAAGTGCCGCTGTCCGAAATGTTCGGTTACTCGACCACCTTGCGTTCGATGTCGCAAGGCCGCGCCACCTACACGATGGAGTTCAAACACTACTCGGAAGCCCCACGTAACGTGTCGGAAGCCATCATGGCATCGCGCGCCAAGTAAGTTTTAGAAGTGGTCTGCGACGGTGTGCCGCCCTGTTCCCGTGCGGGGCGAACCAGCAACACCGTGCAGACGTAAAACCAAACCACGGGAATACGCTCTTTGGAGAATTGAAACATGGGTAAAGAAAAATTCACACGCACCAAGCCGCACGTCAACGTAGGCACGATTGGCCACGTGGACCACGGCAAGACCACGCTGACTGCGGCCATCACCACGGTGCTGGCGGCCAAGTTTGGCGGTT